>CALUOR010000031.1 GCA_944322285.1 uncultured Bacteroides sp. | reverse complement strand
AAGTTGGCGATTGCTCTACTTACCTATGTCAATTTTTAATTCTTGAATCAGAACGCCAACTCCTGATTCGCATAAATCATTATAATATATCGAAGCCGACTAAGAAATTATCTATCCAATTGAGCGAAGGGTGCTATTCCAATCTATGCATTGCCTTGCCGGATTAAGGCGTTGGCACAAAGTTTCGCATAGCTTTGACCAAGGCGCAACTTTGTGCTTGGCTTCGCCAAACAACGACATAGTTCTTCAACGGAATACAATATTCGTAATGACCTGCGCCCCGACATGCGCGTTCAGATTGCGCACCAGCAATTCGCGCCCCATCATCAATTCCTGACGGAGAGCGGCCGAAGTGAGGTGGACATACAGCACCTGATTCTTGATGAAGAGGTCGCGCGTGTAGGAAGCAATGGCAGGCCCCAACACCTCGGCCCAGGCGTGAATCAGGCGATGTTCATTCAAGGGCGACTCCAGGCTCTCTTGGCGCAAGTATATCCGTATCAACTTGCCTATCGGCTCGGCATTGTTCCGTTTCATAAATCACTCCCCTCTTCTATTTCCGCCACATTGCCATTCTCCACACTAAACATCTTGTAGTCGCTCCCGATGTGATGCAAAATGCGGTCCAAATGCTCGCGGTTCGTATCCGTTATGAATATCTGCCCGAAGCGGTCGCCTGACACCAACTTGACAATCTGCTCTACGCGCGTGGCATCCAGCTTGTCGAAAATGTCGTCCAATAATAATAAAGGGGTCGTTGTCCCCGTGCGCTTCAGAAAATCGAACTGCGCCAGTTTCAAGGCTATCAAATAGGTTTTGTTCTGCCCTTGCGAACCTTCCCGTTTGATAGGAAATCCGCCCAACTGCATCTCCAGGTCGTCTTTATGAACCCCGTGCAGGGAATAGCCCATAATTTGGTCGCGCACACGACTTTCCCGCAACACCTCCAGCAAGGAAGTGCCCCGCGCATGCGAGCGGTAAGACAGCCCTACCTCCTCATGACCCTGAGAAACAAAAGCATAAAACGATTGGAAGATGGGGATAAACTCTTCAATAAAAGCTTCCCGCTTCTGAAAAACCACTTCACCCGTCTGTGCCATCATCTCTTCCCACACTTGGAAAAGACCTTCTTCCACCGGCTGTTCGCTTTTCAGCAAGGCATTACGTTGTTCCAATGCTTTGTTGTAACGGATAAGCGCATCCAGATAGGATTTGTCATACTGGGAAATTACTACGTCCATGAATCGGCGCCGTCCGTCGCTTCCGCCTGCTATCAGTTCGGTATCGGCCGGTGACACCATGACTAAAGGTAGGAAGCCAATGTGGTCGGACAGACGCGTATATTCCTTTTTATTCCGTTTGAACACTTTTTTCTGGCGACGCTTCATTCCGCAATACACCTCTTCCGGCGTTCCGTCCTCGCTTTCATAAAATCCTTGTATCACAAAGAAGTCAGCTTCGTGCCGCATGTTCTGAGAGTCGATAGGATTGCCCGCACTCTTACAAAAAGACAGATAGTACACCGCATCCAGCAGATTGGTCTTTCCCATGCCGTTCTGCCCGAAGAAACAATTCAGTTTGGGCGAAAGCGCAAGCTCCACCTGCTCCAGATTCTTATAATTTAATACAGATATGCGTTTCAGTATCATATTTATTTCCCGGTTTCGAGTGCAAAAGTAGGAAGTTTTTCGTGGTTTTCGGGCATAAAACAAAAAAATATGCCGCTAAATTTCGCAGTAAACTATAAAAGCCTTACTTTTGCGAGTCAAAATAGCAATGTACGAATAATAACGAAAAATAAGATAAAAAAATGGCAGAACAAAAAAAGAACAATGAAGCCTTGAACATGGAAGAGGCATTGACTCAATCGGAGGATTTTCTCATCAAAAACAAGAAATCAATCATTGGCGTTATCGTGGCAATCGTGGTTATTGTAGTGGGCGTAGTGATGTACAAACATCTATATGCCGACCCGAGAGAAGCGAAGGCGCAAGCAGCCTTGTTTAAAGGACAAGAATATTTTGAAGCGAACGAATACGAACAGGCGTTGAACGGCGACAGCATCGGCTATGCAGGCTTTTTGAAAGTTGCTGATGAGTATAGTGGCACAGATGCGGGTAATCTCGCCAACGCTTACGCAGGTATCTGCTACGCGCGCTTAGGCAAGTATGACGAAGCCATCAAAGCATTGGACAGTTTCAGCGGTAACGACCAAATGGTAACCCCTGCCCTGAAAGGCGCTATGGGCAACTGCTATGCACAGCTTGGCCAACTAGATAAAGCTGTAAGTCTGTTACAAAGCGCGGCCAACGAGGCAGACAACAACACCCTCAGCCCCATCTTCCTGCAACAAGCCGGTGAGATTTTGGTAAAGCAAGGCAAATATGACGAAGCTATCATGGCTTATACCACCATCAAGGAGAAGTATTTCCGCTCTTATCAGGCCATGAACATCGACAAATACATCGAGCAGGCCAAGCAGTTGAAGAAATAACGGATAAAAAAGAATATACCATATTATAATATATGCACGCGATAAGGCGTACATAAGACATGCGGATTGCAGAAGGTTTTTTCGGTCGTTTACCGTAGGAAGTTCCAGCAATCCGCTTGTTGTATTCAGATTCTAAACCATATCTTATATATATTATTATGGCAACAGCTTATCACAACCTTTCCGATTACGATTTTAACAGTGTCCCCAATGCGGAGGATATGAAGTTTGGCATTGTGGTTTCCGAGTGGAACTACAACATTACGGGTGCATTGCTGCAAGGAGCATTGGCTACTCTGAAGAAACATGGCGTCAAAGATGAGAATATTCTCGTAAAAACCGTTCCCGGCAGTTTTGAACTGACCTTCGGTGCCAACCAACTGATAGAATACACCGAAGTAGACGCAGTTATTGCTTTAGGATGCGTAGTACGCGGAGACACGCCCCACTTCGATTACGTCTGCATGGGAGCTACCCAAGGCATCTCTCAACTGAACGCAAGCGGTGACGTTCCAGTCATCTACGGACTGATTACGACCAACACAATGGAGCAAGCTGAGGAGCGTGCAGGGGGTAAATTGGGCAATAAAGGCGATGAAAGTGCAATTTGTGCAATAAAAATGGTGGATTTCGCTTGGAGTTTACAAAAATAGTCGTATCTTTGCACCGCAATTGAGAAACAAAGGTTATGAACCGATGAATTTCAAACGCAATTGGGCAAATACCAGAGTGGCCAAATGGGGCAGACTGTAAATCTGCTGGCTTATGCCTTCGGTGGTTCGAATCCATCTTTGCCCACTTAAAATTGCGGAAGTAGCTCAGTTGATAGAGCATTAGCCTTCCAAGCTGAGGGTCGCGGGTTTGAGTCCCGTCTTCCGCTCTTACGAGAATCCTGAAAGTCAGATAGTCGACTTTCAGGATTTCTTTTTTTGAATTGTCCGAAGATATAGGGTCAGCGGAAATGTACAACCTTTGTGGCTGGATATGAAAAAAGGTGTATCGGAATTTTGATACACCTTCATTATCTTCGCACGGGAAGAGAGGCTCGAACTCCCGACACTCGGTTTTGGAGACCGATGCTCTACCAACTGAGCTATTCCCGTGTTTGCGGCTGCAAAGGTAAGTGGAAAGTTTGAATTTCGCAAATCCTAAGGTGCTAAAATTCGCATAAAAATTGCTATATCATTTCTAAATCCTGAAACATTATGCGATAGGCAGCCGCTTTCTTTTCGAGCGCAAGCGGATAGGCACGGGAGGATGAGGGCATTCGGTAGAGGCGTAACACTCGTTTATCTGCCACGAACTCGGTAAAACTGCCTATCTTTGGAGGAGCAATGGCAAATGTTTGGCAAAGCGTATCAGTAGCCTTCTCGCCGGTAGTAACAATAGCTTGACATTGGGGTAACTGCCCGAGCAGGAAAGAAACATCCGTGGGCTGCACTACTTCCAAGTATTTGTCCGAAGCATTGTCCTGCAAGCGGCGTATGGCCGAAGCGGTATCGAACAAGGCAATGCCCACTTTCAACAAAAAGTCAATAATGGCTTCCTTGTGAAACTGCTTCTGCTCGTTATCGGCAAAATGATTGCGGTCGGCAAAGAAAAGCAACCCAATAATTCGCCACATGTCGTTCCCCCAATTGGGGTAATAAAACTCCATGCACCAGCGCTTGCGTTGGGGTGGAAAACTGCCCAACATCAGCAGACGGGCGTTTGCAGGCAGGAAAGGAGAAAGCGGATGTAGTTCGATCTCCATTTTTACTTCTTGGTATCTTCATTTTTCGGCTTCGGCTCTTTCTTGGCCAGCATGATGATGTTGAAAACATATTCCGTCATCCATTGCTCCGAAAAGCCCAAACGTTCTTTGTATTGACGCACGGCGGCGGCTGTCTTATGCACATCATCCTTCTTCCATACCAGTTTGGTGCAGACATCGTGCACGGTCTTTTCGGTCATGGTGCGAAGCGTATTCTTGAATATAGACGGCATGCGGAATTTCCATTGCATCAGGTTGCCCATCAACATCATCAGGTCGTTGGTGAAACCCTGATACAAGAAAAGATAAGACTGCACATCGTTCTGTGTGCGGCAGTGCTTCTTGACTGAGCTATCTATCTCCTTGAAAAAGCCCTCACTAAGACCATAGTCTTGCATCAGCATCTTGCGGGCGACCATCTTTTCGCCCTGTCCCAGGCGTCCGCCTTGGGTGGGAACCTTAAACAACCGTTTGAAGTTTGCCACATCGGGGACAAAACGGATATTGGTAATACCTAGGTTGGCGGCTATGACCGACTGGAAATATACACGGATAAGCGACGCAAAATCTTCTACATTCTTAGAAGACACCTCCCCGCTGTTTTTCTTGAATAAATTGCCCAATAGACTCATATTTTCTTTCTGTTATAGTATATATATGTATAGGATAAAGATTTCCGTCTGCAAAAGTAAGAAAAAATTCGATTCATAAATACCTATATGCCGAATAAAAAAGGTTCATTTCAACCGGAAACGGAAAGCATGATCCTCAAACACCGGCTCCACCAGACCGTATCGGACAAACTTTGCCAACAAATATTCAGTCAGACGCCGCGGAATACGCGTCAGGCGGCAACATTTACTTAACGACAGCGGTCCTCCCTGCTCTAACAGACTGAGAAGCCGCCTCTCGCGAGCAGTAAATTCTGTCAGTTCGCCATCCGGTCCGCTTTCTTGTTGCCATACGCGAAGATGCACAGGAGTGGCCAGTATGTTTTCGTCCTTGATGCGCAGATAGGCCAACCGTTTGCCGTTTTCGTCCTTGGCATACACCGGTTTTTGTCTGCTTTCGTCTACCTGTGCCACCAGTACAGTCTTGCCTTCCGCCACATAGGCCTGCATAACGACCTCAAGCACAGGCTGACAATACAGTTGCGCGGCAGCTTCTATCATGTATTGCTCTTCGGACGAGCGTACTCCGGCAATCTTTCCGTTGTCCTTCACCCCTATAAGCAGGCGTCCTCCGTCCGTATTGGCGAAAGCGGAAAGCGTCTTTGCAATCTTGCGCGCATCCGAAATCTCAAACTTGAAGTCTTGTTGTTGGTGCTCACCTTCACTGATGAGCGCATGTATATAGTCCGTATCAGTATGCTGTTTCATGGCTGCAAAAGTAGAGAAAAAATGCCAAATATCCCCAGAATTGCAGTTTTTCACTCTTGCAGAAGAAAAAAAACGCTTTTTTATGCATTTATTTCCCGAAAGAATGTATATTTGCGTAATCTTATTTACTAACATCAAAAGAATTAGAAAGGATTATGAAAGAGTTAATTGAGAAAGTTGCTGAATTGTATGCAGCATTCGAGAAAGATGCCACTGCACAGTTGGAGAATGGAAACAAAGCCGCCGGGACTCGTGCTCGTAAAGCGTCGTTGGAACTTGAGAAAGCTATGAAGGCTTTTCGTAAGGCATCGTTGGAAGCTGCTAAATGAGATAGCGCTTACCGTAATCAAAAGAAAAAGCCGGTTTCTCTCTGTGGAACGCAAAAGAGAATACCGGCTTTTTTGTGGTTTATTCCGTCAGTGCCTGAAACACCTGTTCCCACTGGTCGCAAAAGGCCTGCATGGAAGGGAACAAAAGATTGGCTCCAGCATCAAGCAAAACTTGTCCGTCCAAAGGGCCGGTATTGACGGCTACGGTAAAGATGCCCGCAGCCACTCCGGCTTGAACGCCGATGGGAGCATTCTCCACCACCATAGCCTCATAAGCCGCTACCCCCGCTTTGGCCAGCCCCATGAGATAAGGTTCAGGATTGGGCTTGCCGTACTTCACGTCAAAAGCCGTGACCATGTGCGCGCGGTCAAAAGTGTCCGGATAGCTGTGTGCCAGGCGCTCTAACAGCGTGGTTTGTCCTGAACCGGTTACAAGTACAGGTGTCAGTCCACACGCTTTTACCTTCCGTATCAGTTCCCAAGCGCCCGGCATACGCTCCGGTTCAGGATGGCGAGCAAACTCCTCGCTTTTCTCCGCATAAATCTGTTTGATGAGTTCCGGGTCGGCATCCCGCCCATACTGACGACGATAGACGATATTAATCGTAGCCGCCCCGGTGCGTCCCTCGTGCAGAAACGCTTCTTCGCGACTCAGGTGAAGCCCGTAGCGTTCCATTACCGTGTGCCAAGAATCGGCATGATAGGGCATAGAGTCGAATAAGACTCCATCCATGTCAAACAATATAGCTTTTGGATAAATATTTGTATTGTGACTACGACCGAGATAACGTGCCACGGCTTCTTTATACATCATTTCTTGCATACTTTTCTTTCTAAAAATACAAATGCAAAGATACGAAAAATCCGGCACTTACACACCTGGCTTTTTTAAAAAGACATTTCACCGTTGTGGAATATCCATTTTTCGCTCGCCTCAAATAAGAAAAGGAGCCGAGTCTCACGACTAAGCTCCCCACACGTTTAATCTTCAAAATCCGTCTTATGAAAAAAATGTTTATCTATACTAAAATCAGAGTCTCGCCTGAATAGCCTTAGACTCTTCCTCATATCCCGGTTTGTTCAGCAGGGCGAACATGTTCTTCTTATAAGCCTCTACACCCGGCTGGTTGAAAGGATTGACACCTAACAGGTAGCCGCTGATGCCGCAAGCTTTCTCGAAGAAGTACAGCAAGCCGCCGATGCTCTCTTCGTTCAGGGCGGGAATGCAGATGCGCATGTTGGGCACACCGCCGTCCACGTGAGCCAACTGTGTACCCAGTTCGGCCATCTTGTTCACTTCGTCCACATGCTTGCCTGCCAGGAAGTTTAAGCCATCCAAGTTTTCCTCGTCGGTAGGCACGGTCAGGCTGTGGTTCACCTTGTCTACAGAGATTACCGTTTCGTAGATGGTGCGTTCGCCTTCCTGAATCCATTGTCCCATGCTGTGGAGGTCGGTGCTGAAGTCTACGGCTGCGGGGAAGATACCTTTGTGTTCCTTACCTTCACTTTCACCATAGAGTTGCTTCCACCACTCGCTGACGTAGTGCAATTTAGGATTGAAGTTGACGAGGATTTCAATCTTCTTCCCGTTCTTATACAGTTCGTTGCGTGTGGCGGCGTAGAGAGCTGCTGGATTCTCGGCAAAAGGCACGTCGTTACCGCAAGCCTTCTCCATGGCTACGGCGCCTGCCACTAACTTGTCGATGTCGTATCCGGCCACGGCGATGGGCAGCAAACCTACGGGAGTCAGCACGGAGAAACGTCCGCCCACGTTGTCGGGGATAACAAACGTCTTATAGCCTTCTTTATCAGCCGTTACACGGGCTGCGCCTTTCTTGGCATCCGTGATGGCTACAATGACCTTGCGGGCCATTTCCTTGCCGCGTTGTTGCTCGCACTGGGCGCGCAGGAGGCGAAAAGCGAGGGCAGTCTCTGTCGTTGTGCCCGATTTGGAGATATTGATGACACCGAATTTCTTATCTTTCAGGTATTCAGTTAATTCATACAGATAGTCTTCACCGATGTTATGTCCGGCGAACAAGATAACAGGACCGTCTTTCTTATCCTGCAACCAAGCGAAACTATTGCTGAGAGCTTCGATGACGGCACGAGCGCCTAAGTAGCTACCACCGATACCAGCCACTACAACGGCCTCGCAGTTCTCGCGCAAAGTCTGTGCCGTAGCCTTCAGGTCGTCCAAATGTTCACGGGTAATGGAAGAAGGAAGATGCAACCATCCCAAGAAATCATTACCCTTACCCGTTCCGTTTTCCAATGCTTCCTGAGCCGCCTTTACAGCGGCCTCATAAGCGAAAACGTTCTCTTTGGAAATGAATCCAAAAGTCTTTTCAATGTTTAATGTAATCATGGCTATTTCATTTTAAACAACATTTCTCAAACTATATCAGCGGAAAGAATCCGTCAGCAGTTTTATTTCCATCAAGGGAGATATGCGCTCATAGAGGATGTTATACACGGCATCCAATATAGGCATATTGACATGATAGTGCCTGTTAATCTCCTTAATGCACTTCGTCCCATAGTAGCCCTCGGCTATCATCTCCATTTCTATCTGCGCACTCTTCACCGAGTAGCCTTTGCCTATCATGGCGCCAAACGTGCGGTTGCGGCTGAAGTTGGAATAACCGGTCACCAGCAAGTCCCCTAAATAGGCTGAGTCAGTTACATTTCGATCCAACGGATGCACCGTCTGGAGGAAGCGGCTCATCTCCTGCACGGCGTTGGACATCAGTACCGCCTGAAAATTGTCGCCATACTTCAGTCCGTTGCAGATGCCCGCCGCTATGGCGTAGACATTCTTCAGTACCGAGCCATATTCGATGCCCGCCACGTCGTTGCTCACTGAAGTCTTGATGTATGAACAACTAAGGTGCTGGGCTATCACAGACGCCTTGTCGATGTCCGGACACGCGATAGTGAGATATGACAAACGTTCGAGAGCCACTTCCTCGGCATGGCAGGGACCTGCCACTACGGCTATGTTTTGGGCAGGCACGCCATACTCCTTGGTAAAGTACTCCGACACAATCATGTTGTCATCCGGCACGATACCCTTGATGGCCGTGATGATGAACTTGTCCCTTATCTTGGTCTTTAGCTTCTTCAAGTGAGACTTCAGATAAGGCGAAGGCGTCACAAAAATCAGCGTATCCGATTCTTTTACTACATCGTTGATGTTGGAGCTGAAGTTTATCCGTTTCGTATCGAACTTGACGCCCGTCAGGTAAGCAGGATTGTGGCCGAGCCTTTTAAAATCGGCAATGCGGTCATCGCGCCGCATGTACCAATTGATGGTCTCCGCCTGGTTGAGCACCATTTTGGCAATGGCCGTCGCCCAACTTCCTCCGCCCATGATGGCTATCTTTCCGGGAACTTTCATGCTGCAAGTCGTTTTAATTCTTCAGTTTTTCAATCCAAGCGGCCACATCGTTCACCGTCGGATTAGTCAGTTCCAATTTATATTTCTTATTGATGCCGCAGATGTCCATGTGCAGCTTCTGCGGGTTGACTTCCGCCATGTCGGCCACTAAGTTGTATCCGGCTTTCTGAATGACAGGCACCCATTCTTCGGGAATGCCCAACTCCATGTATTTGGCGGGAACGTCTTTCGGGGCTACTTTCTCCGGACGCATCTGCGGGAAGAAGAGCACCTCCTGGATGAAGGCTTTGCCTGTCATGAGCATGGTCAGACGGTCGATGCCGATGCCGATGCCCGATGTAGGAGGCATGCCGTATTGCAGGGCTTTGAGGAAATCCTGATCGATGAACATGGCCTCGTCGTCTCCCTTTTCGCTCAGTCGAAGTTGCTCCTTGAAGCGTTCTTCCTGGTCGATGGGGTCGTTCAGTTCGCTATAGGCGTTGGCCAGCTCCTTGCCGTTCACCATCAGTTCGAAGCGTTCGGTCAGTCCCGGCTTGCTGCGGTGCATTTTCGTCAGGGGCGACATCTCCACGGGATAATCCGTGATGAACGTGGGCTGTATAAAGGTGCCTTCGCAGAACTCGCCGAAGATTTCGTCTATTAGCTTGCCTTTGCCCATGGTATCGTCTATCTCCATCTTCAGTTCCTTGCAAATCTGGCGGATTTCTTCTTCCGTCTTGCCCTCCAGGTCGTAGCCCGTCTTCTCCTTGATAGCTTCCAGGATGGGCAGTCGGCGGTAAGGAGCCTTGAAGCTGATGGTTTTTCCGTCTATGGTCGTCTCGGTAGAGCCGTTTACAGCGATGCAGATGCGCTCCAACAACTTCTCGGTGAAGCCCATCATCCAGTTGTAATCCTTGTATTGCACGTACAGTTCCATGCAAGTGAACTCGGGGTTGTGATTCTTGTCCATACCCTCGTTGCGGAAATTCTTGCCTATCTCGTAGACTCCCTCGAAGCCGCCCACAATGAGACGCTTCAGGTAAAGCTCGGTAGCGATGCGCAGGTAAAGGTCGATATCCAGTGAGTTATGGTGCGTGATGAAGGGACGCGCACTGGCTCCTCCGGGGATGGATTGCAGGATGGGCGTCTCCACCTCGGTATATCCGGCTTCGTCCAGGATAGCACGCATGGTGCTGATGACCTTGGCGCGCTTCAGGAACGTATCTTTCACCCCGTCGTTCACGATGAGGTCTACGTAACGTTGACGATAGCGCAATTCGGGGTCCTCAAACGAGTCGTAAGCCACACCGTCTTTATACTTCACGATAGGCAGTGGGCGGATGCTCTTGGCCAGTACGGTCAGTTTCTTGGCGTGTACGCTGATTTCGCCCGTCTGGGTGCGGAATACGAAGCCTTCGACGCCCACAAAATCGCCCAAATCGAGCAGACGTTTGAACACGGTGTTATACATATCTTTATTCTCGTCCGGACAGATGTCATCACGGGTGATGTACACCTGGATGCGTCCTTTGGAGTCTTGCAGCTCGATGAACGAGGCTTTCCCCATGACACGGCGGCTCATCATGCGTCCGGCGATAGACACCTGGCGCGGCTCGGCGTCATCGTTAAATTCGGCTTTTATGTCGGTTGAGAATGCATTGGTTACATACTCGGCAGCGGGATAAGGGTCGATACCCATCGCGCGCAACTCATTCAGGCTGTTGCGGCGGATAATTTCCTGTTCACTTAGTTCTAAAACGTTCATATCAGTCTATTTCACTCTATTTGGGGACAAAAATACGAAACATTTTTTAAACGAGCGTATTTCTCGTGAGAAATCACTACTTTTGCACCCGAAAATCAACTTAAGCATAAAAACTATGACCCAACAACGAACACCTACAGCGTTAGGAACGGAAGAAATCGGGAAACTTCTGATGCAGTATGCCGTACCGGCCATTATTGCCATGACCGCTTCCTCCTTATATAATATGGTAGACAGTATCTTTATCGGCCACGGCGTAGGGGCGATGGCATTGTCCGGATTGGCGTTGACTTTCCCGTTGATGAATCTTGCGGCAGCATTCGGCTCATTAGTGGGCGTAGGCGCCTCTACCTTGATTTCGGTGAAGCTCGGCCAACGGGATTACGACACGGCTCAGACGGTGTTAGGTAATGTGCTCGTGCTGAACGTTTTGTTCGGATTGGGTTTCACGGTGCTCGTCTTGCCCTTTCTCGACCCTATCCTCTACTTCTTCGGGGGCAGTGAGGAGACGGTGCCTTATGCCCGCGACTTCATGCAGATTATCCTGTTGGGTAACGTGGTGACCCACATGTATTTGGGACTGAACGCCGTGCTGCGCGCCTCGGGCCACCCCAAGGAAGCCATGTATGCCACCATCGCCACGGTGGTGGTCAACGTCATCCTGGCTCCTCTCTTTATCTTCGTATTCGATTGGGGCATACGCGGAGCGGCCACGGCCACCGTGCTGGCGCAAACCATCTCCTTAGTGTGGCAGTTGCGCCTTTTCAGTAATCCCAAGGAATTGCTTCACTTCCGCAAAGGAATCTACCGGTTAAAGCGAAACATTGTCAACAGTTCATTAGCCATCGGCCTCTCTCCTTTCCTGATGAACGTGGCCGCCTGCTTTATCGTCATCCTAATCAACCAAGGGCTGAAGAAGTATGGAGGCGACTTGGCCATCGGCGCATTCGGCATCGCCAACCGCCTTTCGTTCATCATCGTCATGATTGTCATGGGTCTCAACCAGGGCATGCAGCCCATCGCAGGCTATAACTTCGGGGCGCAACTCTACGACCGCGTGACTATGGTGCTGAAGAAAACCATCATCTACGCCACCGTTGTGACCACCGCAGGCTTTGCCGTGTGCATGGCTTTCCCGCATTTGGTAGTCAGCATCTTCACGACCGATACCGAGTTGGTGGAGATTTCGGCCTACGGTCTGCGTATCGTGGTAATGTTCTTCCCTGTCATTGGTTTCCAGATGGTTACGTCCAATTTCTTTCAAAGCATCGGTATGGCGGGCAAGGCCATCTTCCTTTCGTTGACCCGCCAGCTGCTCATCCTCATCCCCTGCCTGCTCATCCTGCCCCGTTTCTGGGGAGCGGACGGCGTATGGTATAGCATGCCTCTGAGCGACTTGTTAGCCAGCGTCATAGCGGGCGTGATGCTGTATCAGCAATTCCGTGCGTTCAAGCAGGAAGGACCTCATGCGGTGAAACCAACGGTATGAACAGTTTCACAGCATCCCACTAAGAATCAACGCATTATTGTGAAGGATGGTTCCCGTGAGTGATAAATGGGAATTTAGCTCATTTACGATTTAGTAATTTACAATTTACAATTTACGATTTTGTTAAATGGGAATTTATTTTTAGGCACGGATTACACGGATTTCACAGAGATTTTAGTTTTTTGCTATGTCTCTGTCATCCCGAGCGTAGTCGAGGGGTCTCACACCATGCTTTCCCATGCGCTACGTGAGATGTCTCGACAAGCTCGACATGACAAGGATACCTTGAGTAAATCCGTGACCAATCCGTGTAATCCGTGCCTAAAAACAACCCGCTAAATTATCATTTAACTACGCATATTTCTCATCATTCGCTATCTGATATGCAACAAAAAAGAGGAACTTCATTGCCTGAAATTCCTCTTTGCTTGCGGGTGGCAGATGGGACTCGAACCCACGACATTCAGAACCACAATTTTTGAGGAATACACTTCTAATCATTTGGCAATCTGATATTTACATGTTTTCTTTTCTTGTTTTGCTAAAACATTGCTAAAACAATTCCTATTTTTTATTATATTTGCACCATAATTATTATAAACTATGATGTTAGTAAATTCAATTAAAAGCTATTTCCTTCGCAAAAGGAGAGAAAAGCTGATTTACAGATTGCTGAACAGCCGTATTGTTTCGGGTGACACCGAATCCTATACGGCCATTCGGATGGCTTGCGACATCCAACGATTTATCGATACCGGAGAATGTAAGGCGAACACGCTTCCTAACGGTTATCGGTCGGCAACACAATAAGAACGCTGAAATGTACCGTATTCGTGTGCTGGTTTTTATAGTCTCCACCCAATTTTCCTATGTCCAAGACTCCGATATTGATTTTCCCATCCGCCGAGAATCCTTGTTTAAGGAATAAGGAGAAATCCACCCGTTGCACAGAAGTGATTTCATCGTTGTCCTTACTCATTATGGCGTTGGGCTTTACAATACCAAACTTTGTGGGATTAATAACAGCCCCGCTCTCACGAGCGTACTCTTGCGCTTCCTTTATCCCTGCGATTATCTCTTTTAAGGTTTCACTTACAAATTCTTTTAAATCCATATTATTGTATATTCCTACTTTTGTTGTTTTACGGAAATAAAATTTCAACGATTTCCAAACACCACCCATTTTGGGATATAATGCTTTCACATGCTTCCTGTGCCTCTGGCGCCTGCACGCTTGCTGTCTCTGCTTGATTTTCCGCCGTGGTGCTTCCCGCAGCGTTTCCGGTCTGCTGCTGTGCGCCCGTAGCCTTGGCAAGCTGTTCCTGTGCCTTGACTATCTTCTCCGCCGCCTGGTTAATGCGCTGGGTGGACGCGATAATCTTTCCCTCCGCCTGGCTCACCTTCTGAACCAAGGCGTCGTATTGTGTGGTGAGGTTTTTCAGCTGCGCCTCCATCCCCTTGGCGATGTCAATGTCTACCTTGACGTCGATGGACTTCAACGCCTTTTTCACTTCCTCAATCTGTGCTTTCAGCTGCTTGAGCTTGGTTATGTCGCTTTCTACGTTCGCAAATATGCCTGCCATACAAAAAAGTCTGAATATTCTCCGCTAAATTACTCTCTTGAAGGGGAATAATCAGACTCTTATACTTGCGGATGCCGAACAATAGGCGGGATGTTCCGTATTTGCTGCCAACATCATTGAAGCAAGGAATAATATAGATAATAGTTGCCAAATAAAGAAACTTTTTCTATCTTTGCGGTATGAAACGGAGAATCATCACATTCGGAGGTTATTTTGAACGGTTCATTGCCACCTTGACGGAGAAGGAGTTGAAGAAATTGGATTACATCCTCTCTTTGCTCGAAACGCAAGACCGGTTGCCAGTCAAGTTCATCAAATTTTTGCGGGATGAGCTATATGAACTGCGGATGGAGTACGACAGCAACATCTATCGTGTGTTCTTCATATTTGATGAAGATAAGATTGTGGTCTTATTCAACGGTTTCCAAAAGAAAACACAGAAAACTCCACCATCAGAAATAGAAAAGGCATTAAAAATAAAGGAGGAATATTATGGGTACAAACAATTATCAAATAAATGATTACAGTGCAGCGCTTGACCGGAAATACGGGGCGCCGGGCACGCCGGAACGGGCAAAGTTCGATGAGGAGGCATACGCTTTTTATACCAGCCAAATCCTTTTAGAAGCAAGGAAAGAAGCAAAAATGACCCAAAGCGAGCTTGCCAAGAGGGTAGGCACGAACAAATCTTATATCTCGAAAATAGAACACGGGCTTATCGAACCGGGCGTGGGCTTGTTCCTGCGCATCATCGACGCGCTCGGTCTGAAGTTCGACATCGTGAAGCCTGTCATGTGAAATAGCAAGCCCCGCCAGAATGGCAGGGCTTTCACTTGAATATCTACTTGTTGACCATCTTTTTAGCATATAGTATCGCGTTCCTCAGCACGTCATACCCCTTGCTCTCCACAAAAGATGCGTAGAACATGCCATCGGCCAGGTAAAGACCGTCCTGCGGGTGTTCAGAGTAGATGAGGAGGTTCTCCGTGTTGGTCTTCGCTTCGGGGTGGCCTCCATCGTCGCCCACTTCGAGATGCACGATTTTGCCGTTGCGTACCACGCAGAAGCCGGGGGCGTTGCGCAGGTTCCACGTGTGGTTCTTATACTCACCGTTTTGTTGCGCATAGCGTATGGCGTCCCTACCTATTTCTATGAGCTTGTTGAAATAGGCGTCCTCTATCTGCTGCTGAAGCTCGTCCAGCCCCGATGCGTCACCCTTCACCCTCATCTGATTATGTTTTTGCGCCCGCCCATGCTGCGTGCCGTCACGTTTTCCACCTTGTCGCCATATACCACGTGCAGCTTGTCCTTCTGCATCATTACCAGGTTGCGGTAGGGAACCTTGCGCACCACCTCGTCATACGTCAAGTGCAGACTTTCCATGAACGAGGCTATCTGCCCAAGAAGCGTGTCGTTTCCCGCTACCTCGGTTTTGCTGCCAGCAGGCTTACGCTCTTCGCCAAGCTGACAGCGTTCAGAAAAACCTTTATCTCTATCATGTCGGCCACCGCTTCCAAGGCTTCGACCGCCTCGTCCAGCGTGCCCTTTCCAAGCTCTGCGGCCAGCGACTCATCGCCTGCAATGAACCATGACAACGCCTTGGCCAGCTTGTCCATGTCGCCCAACGACAAGAGCACTTCACGGATGGTCTGCGCCTCCTTCACTCCGGACAAGTGCGATATGGCTCCCGCCATGCGCTCAATCGTAGGGGGATGGATAGTATAAGCCTTCCCCGCAACGACAACCGTGCGGAAGTCACGCCCCAATATCGCTTCCGATATAACTTTCGCTCCTTTGTTCATACTGAAATGAATTGAAAAGGCGGCGGGAATGCCACCCAACCGCCTCCTGAAAACAATCAAACTTTAAAGCAATCACGCGTCTTCATCGTACAACTCCAAGCCTTCCGCGTCAAACCAGTACTCGTCAGCCGTCACGCCGGACACCTCTTCGGGAATGGCCGACACGGCGATGCCGATTGCGTTGTCCGTGGAAGCGTTGCTGGCCACGATGTTGGCGCGCGGGAACACAATCAGCACGTTGTCCTGCGTCAGCGCGTAGAACGCCTTGTAGCGCAGTTCGGTGCCTTCTCCCGACACGTAAGACTTGCCCGAGTCGCCCGAAGTGCCGCCCTGCAAGGCCGCTTTCAGGTCGAAGTCGTACTGCCCGATGGTGAAGTTGATGCGTTTCTCGCCCGCCTCCACGTCCGAACGGTAAGTCTTGTTCGTAAGCTCGTTCTTATACTGGGTCACCGTGGGTTCGTCCTCCTCGTAGGTAAACGTCTCTTGGTGGGAGTTGTCAATCTTCGTGGCCGCCTTGAAGCTGGTTACCACGTTCGTCAAGGTAGGAGCCGCTGACAATACTTCCGCATAGCGCAGGTCCTTAATCTTGATCGCCGAAACTTTTCTTCCTGCCATAATTATAATGTGTTTATGATTTCAAACAATAATACCAAATTCACGTAGCTGCATTTCAGGGCGTCGTCCCTCTCTATGCCCAGGCTGTCCTTCCCTACACGGTAGCGGGTGCCGTCGTATACATCGGTGAAGCCTTTGCCTATCCATTCTTGGGCCATCCGCTCCAGCGCGGTAAGCCTTTGCTTGTTCACCTCTCCGAGATAGTCCGGCACGCAAATGTTTACATGCGCGAAAGCCTTCTCCCAATAGGTATCAGGCTCTACCGGCGTGGAGGTCACTATGACAATGGCCTCTTCCTTCAGGTGCGACTTGATGGGGTTCCAACTGTCATAAACGTCCTTTATCCCGAAGTCCTTCAACCGGTCGAAGAGTATCTTGTATATGTCGCCTGTCACTATCATGTCCTACATCCACAATTCCGAATAACCTAAGTAGTTGGTGTTCTTCACCATGTAGACCTTGCCTTGTCCCCTCACGTTGCCGCCGTCCATGCAGCGGACGAAATCGCCGGCACGGATGCCGGTATTCCGCTCGCACACGACATGGAAGTCCGGACGGTACGCATGCCCGTTGTCTGATGTGAACTCCTTGGTGGTGTTGTCATCGCAACGGCAGCGGCACACGTCCTGCCAGCTTTCACCGCCTGTTCCCGGTATGGATTGGTTGTACTCGTCCTTGTCGGGAGGGGTGATAACCTTTACCTGCAATATGTGGGGAGCGTACAGCATGGCTTACCAGAGATTTGACGCGTCCTTGATTACACTCAGTCCTACCAAAGCGGAAGTTTCTCCGTTCGGCTCTATCCCGTACTTCCGTAGTGCCATCTTCACGAACGCCTTGGCGGCATCCGCGCTCCACGACACCGAGAAGCCGTTTTCGTTCACCGATGTAGGGTGAAGGATGTTCTTGTCCACGAAAGAATCCACCGCTCCGGCAATGGCCTTCATGTCGTCCTCGAACACCTCGTCCTTCAGTTCGATGCCGAAATCCAGCGCGAAGTCGGAGGCACCCTCATCGGTGATAGTCCCGATGAAGGCGAACCTCTGCTTTATGTAGTCCAGCGTGTTCATTTATTCAGTCTCCACGGTTAATGAGTAGATACCGTTAATCTCCGTGATAACCGGGAGTGACAACGACTGGGCCTTGGTGAACTCCACGCCGTTGGCGTTCTGCGTCTCGCCCACACCCCACTGCGAGATGCGGATGCGTCCGTAGTTGGAGTAGGTGACGCCCGGTTCCTGGCGCAGTTCGTTGTCCGCGTATGCGTTCTTGATGACGCCCAGGTTGCCTTCGGGGATGAACACGATGTTCTTGTCGTTCCACGGCTTGTACTCCGTCAGCTTGCCGTTGTCCTGTATGCGGGTGATGCGTCTCACCACTTCCACGGCGGGCATGTCGTTGGCGCGCAGGAACTCGTTCAAGTTGTTCATCAGCAGCGGCGTGCCTGACTTGTCCGTGCCGAACACGGCTTGTTTCAGCTTCTTGTTCTTCAGCATGTAGGACAGGCGCGCCGGAGACATCAGCATCTTGCTGAACGTCACCTTGTCCTGCGCGGAGTCCACTACTGCCTGAATGTCTTCGAAGCAGTCCACCGTGCCCTTGTTGTCGTCGTTCCAATCCAGCGTCACTTCGGCCTTGTTCTCCTCCGGCATCTTGTAGTCGATGGTGTCGCGCACGCCGCCTTCGGGGTTGTTGGTCGCATCGAAGGTGAACACGCCCCCGTTCGACAACGCGCCGAGGAAAATCATGTCCAGCTTGGACTGCACGGAGTTGACCACCTTCGTCACGTTGCCCAACATTAGTTCGATGAGTTGCTGCGTTTTCTGACGGTCGGTCAACATGCGCGAGTCGAGGATTTGCAAAATCTTGCGGTAGTCCTCAATGGGCATAGAGTAGGTCATCTGATGTTTCAGCACCTTGTCCTTCAAGGTCTCCAGCCCTTCGGTGCCCATCAACGGCGATTTGCCGCTGCTGTCCAGGGTGGCGGCCGCCACGCTCAGGTTGTACTGGCCGACAAGCTCCTCGAAGTTCAGGCCGATGGTGGGAACATCCCACGTCAGGTATCTCTCATAGATGTTCTGGTCGAACAGCCGTTTGCGCAACTCGGAAGCCGCGTCGATGCGAACCTGCACCTGCTTGGTGAGTTCGCCGAAAATGGATGAATAGAAAATATCTGCCATAGTTCACGTCCTCCTTATTGTCTGATGTACTTGATGCTTGGGTTGTTCTTCATGCAGTAGCCGGTCAGCGATGCGGCGGGGATGGGGTAGGCCACATCCTTCAGGATAACCACGTCATAGCCCGCTGATACGGTTTGGAAAGTCATGTCTTTCTCATGCTCTACAGTGCGCTCCACCACGGCATCGGGCAAGTCCTCGTCCAGGGCGATGATGGCTCCCACGGTTGCGGAAGTCTCCGCAGCGGCAAGCGTCAGTTCGTCATAGTCGGGATTGCTGGTGTCAATGGCAGAGATGGTCTGTTCGCCCACGGTGTCGCTGGTCGTGACGAAGCTGCCTTTCTTGATTTGTGGCTTGGTGGTGGTGCCACCGGTGACCTCAATCGCACGGCATACCTTGCACTCCATCTTGGAGAAGTCCAGCTTGATGGGCGTACTCTTTTGAATGATGCTCCCCTCGGGCACGTTGGTGACCTTGAAGTCACCGGGCAGGGTGGCGCATCGGCTCCAAAAAACGGGGAAATTCCCCTTGATTTTTGTCGTGTTTCTTTTAATACCCATAGTTTTGTCGTGTTTTACGTTGTGTTATGCGTCCGGCAGGTTTTTCGCCCAATCTTTGGCCAGTTCCTTGCCCTGGTCTTCGGACGTGGACAGGGAGAACGCCGAACTTCTGTCCTCCAAGCCCTTGGCCACCTCGTTCTTCTTCACTTTGGATAGATAGGTGGCGATGCCCGCCTCGTCCATGTCATCAGGGATGGCAAATCCCTCTTCAATCCGCGATTTGGAAATCTTGAGTTCCTTTGCCTTGGCAAGAATCAGGGCGTTCCGCTCGCCACGCGCTTTCTCGGCCTTGAACTTGGTGTTCTCCTCGATGAGCGCGTTCAGTTTCTTGTCATTCTCTTCCTTGTACTTGTTGAACAATTCGAGCAGTTCATCTTTCGGTTGCTTTTGTTGGCCGCCCCCTTGGCCTCCTTTCGCTTTCAGCTCCTCCAGTTCCTTCTTGTAGCCTGCACCCTCGGTGCGCAGCTTGTCGAAATTGCTCTGGTAGGATTTCAGCATGCTTTCCTGCCCCTTGACTACAGTTGCAAGATTTTCGTCGGTAACTAATCCGGTGGCTTCGAGAGACGCCGCCACGGATTGCAATAACTCGTCAGACAGACCCAGGCGCGCATACTCCTGTTTCAGCTGGTTGTAGATTTTTTCTTTCATGTCTTGTCGTGTTGAAAATTGATACGGCTAAGTTACTACACATGCCTTCGGGCGGGAAATATTCCGGTATGTGATACGGAACAACGGGGCGATTGTTTCGTCTTATGTGGGAATGAAAGTTAATAATAACAAAAACGTTAGTCTTATCTGCTCGTTTGCTTGTTTTACACTAACGAAAACGTTATCTTTGCAATGTATTTAAAAGCTCTTTGAAATATGAAGGTATCAGAAGTGGTAAGGCTGCTGAAAGCGGCCGGATGCTCGGTTTACCGAAGAGGCGCAAACCACGACATATGGTACAGCCCGAAAACGGGAAAGACGTTTCCGGTGTCATGCCATAAGACAGAGGATTTGAAGCCGAAGACTTTGGAGAGCATCAGAAGCAAGGCGGGGATTTAATTCCCCGCTCCTTCTTCTGCATCGGATTGTTTCAAGAGCTTTTATTAAAAAGGTACTGTTATGAAGAAGATTACTGCCATCATTGAAAGGAATGACAACAACTATTATCAGATAAGTTCGGAAGACGAGATAATGGATTGTTGCTTCGGAGGATACGGATATTCTGTGGATGAAGCCAAAAAGGACTTCTACAGGAGCATTGAAGAGGCAAAGGAAATCGTTGCGGAAAGGGGAGAAGAATGGCCTGAGGAAGCGGAAGAGATAACGGTTGAGTTCAAATACGACATCCCTTCTTTCTTCAACTGCTTCGATTGGATAAACGCAAGCCAGTTCGCCAAGCGTGCGGGCATCAACGAGAGCCAGATGCGCCAATACAAGTCCGGCATTGCTTCGGCTTCGGAAGCCACCATGAGGAAGATTGTTTGCACGGTGAAAAAGATGGGAGCCGAATTGCAGTCTGTCGAAATGTAGGATTTATTTCAAAGAGCATAAATACCACGATGCCGTAACCTGTGAAGGCGGAGGCACGGATAAGGGCGGGTGTGTTCCCGCCCTTGTTATTTGCGTACATCTGACACTTTGCTCTTACTCTTCGCTGGAGCCACCCTCATTTTGCCGTGATTTTTGTTGCATTTTGATAGTATTCTCCATGTCTTCCTGCTTATCCGCCTTTATCTTCTCTATCTCCTCCTGCGGAGCGTCCGTGACGGCAAGCAGGGTGACGGCGGTGTCGAGCGAGAGCAGTCCGCCACGATAGAGGCTCGTGATGGCCGTCCACTGCTTGTCCTTGTCCTCGTTGAACGGTTCGGAAAAGGAGTGCTCCACCTGCATCCGCGAAAGCTCGGCGGCAAGCTCCGGGTGCGTCACGTTGGCCATGATGGCGATGATAAGGTTCTTTTCCCGGTCCACCATCTCATCGTACACCTCTTTCAGGTTGTCCCGCTTGATGTAGCCAAGGATGAGGGCGCGCCGCAACGCCTCGCCGCTGAGCGTGCCCATGCCCTTCATGTTCTCGTAGCTGAAATCGGGCGTGAAGGTGTCGAACAGGATGGAATCGTGCAAGTCCTTCTTCTCGCTGTCCTTCATGCTGGAGTATTCGGGCGGGGCAAGGTATTCGATGGTGCTGCCTTCCCCCGTAAGTTGTATGACCTCCCCGACGGTGGCGGGGTCTGCCAGATTCTGTATCACGTCCGCCGTGGCCTTCACCTTGGGGTCGGCAAAGTAGTTGTTGGTGTCCGCCGCCTTGCTGTCTATGTGCTCCTCGCGGTCGATGCGGGGCTGCAATCCGTCCCACGCCTTCTGCTGCCGGTAGTAGATGACGTTTATCTTTCCCGTCGGGTTTGGCACGGCGTTCACTTCCCAGCCTATCAGACCGTGCCGGCAGCGGTAGATGTATTCCGGTGTGTGGATGTCGAAGTGCTCGATGCTCCGGTCTCCCTCTTTCAGGTAGTAGCCGTAGCCGAAGGCGATGAGGTTCTCGTACTGGTCGAACAGCGGGCGGAGGGTGTAGCCCTTCGACTTGGAAATGACCAGCACCTTTACACGAGCCACGCCGTCCTCCCGGTAGATGTGGTACACCTTCGCGCTCTCCGTCTCCGCTCCGGCAAGGCGTTTTGCCTGTCGCATGGTGGCGTTGAAGCGGGTGTCCTTCAAAAATTGGTTGAACGCCTCGAAAGCGTTGTCAGATGCCTCGTCCGTATTCTTCCACTGGATGTTGTTGGCCAGCAGGAAGAATAGCTCCACCTCGTTGATGTAGCGTTGGCGCGTGCGGGGCAGCTTCTCCACCCTGTACGGCTCGCGGTTCTTGCGCAGCTTGTCGCGGCGGTTCTTCACTCTGTGCGTCTCCGGGTTGTACTCCCGTATGGCCTCGCACACTTCCTTGTCACGGTTCTGCATCAGCGACTCCGCGCGGCTGATGTCCTTGTCCTGAATCAGCTTCATCAGGTCACGCTCCGCGCCCAGCGAGTTGAGCGTCTTGTTGCGGATGGCGTTGAATATCTCTTCTATCAGGTTCATAAGCCCAAATCCTCTTTGCTGTAGTTCTTTCTGACAAGCACTTTTCCGAGAATGCGCCCGAGCGTATAGTAGCGGATGCTGTCCACGCAATGGTTATACGCATCTATCGGTTCGTTGATGTAACGCCCGTCCTTGTCCTGGTCATATACGTAATTCTTTAACTCTTTGATTAGGTTGGCAGACCTTCTTGTCACACACAGGCGGTATTCCATCATCTTCGTCAATCCGCCCATGATGGAGCCTTTGTACTTGTCAGCCGGATAAATGACAATGCCCGCATTGGCTATCTCCTGAATGAGCCGCGGGTCTGCACTGTCCGCATAGACATGAAGGCTTAACTCTTTCAAGACCTTTATGATGTCACTTGCTAACATATGCGTCCTGTAGCATATCTCGTCCAGATACATTTTACCATCTATTACACCGCACTTGACTATCGCCGTAGGGTCTAAGCTGTATCCGAAGTCAAGCCCTGCGGCTACTCTCATGGCATTAGGGGGGAAACTTTCCACGATGTCAAACTCAGGGAATACCAATCCTTCTGCCATTGCCTGCTGACCAAGCCCGTACACCGTCCAAAGCGTCTTGTTCTTGTCACGAAGAGACTCTATTTCGTCTATAATGGTCTGTTCCAAGAAAGGGTTGTCCTTGTAGGTAGATATGAAGTGGCAGGTGCGCGGGTCTTTGTTCAGCCCGCACAGCCAGTGCTCGTCCGTGAAGGAAGGGTTGTAGTCCACTATTGAGAACATTGTCGTGCGCATGACAAGCTGTTGCCATTCAAGATAGGATATTTCGTTTGCCTCGTTTGCGTACAGGATGTTGCGCTTACGTCCCCTTATCTTCTGCTCGTTGTCTGTCGAAAAAAACTCTACAAACGAGCCGTTCGGAAAAGTGTACACCATGTCGGACTTGTTCATCGCGCGGCTGTCCCACAGTTTAAATCTGTCTTGAACGATTTCCTTGAAGTCACGGAACACAGAACCCTTCAATGCCGGAAGTGTCTTGCGGACAACGGACAGCGATGTCTTTGGGTGTTCCAGCACGTAGGCGATGAGGAAGATAAGTATGTTGTAAGTTTTGCTGCTCCTCGAACTGCCTTGTGCCGAGACCACTTTGTAACCGTCAGCGATTGCCCGTTCCACCCTTGTGTATATTTTAGTCGTCAATATCTCCATCCGGAAGCTCCTCCCTGTTGTTTACGACCCGTATCGTGAATGATTGTCCGTCTTGGTTTGTCACTTCCTGCCGCGCAGGTTCGTCCCATCCAAGCAGCTTCGACAACCGGTCTATAGCGTCTATCTTGTTGTACAGTTTCAGTTCATACCCTCCTTTGTCCGTGGATTTGATGGAGAGTATGCACCTCTGCAAGCTTGCCGGAAGCCTCGAAATGTCCTTTACGGAGACTGAAACAAATTCGCCTGTTGCCTTGACGTCGAGCATGTCGGATATGTTTGCCCTGGCGATGTCGGCCAGTATGCCTATGGCTTCCTCCTTGGTAATGTCCGATTTCTTTTTCAGCTCCCTTCTAAGCTCTTCCACCCTTGCCGTAATCTTGCCGTTCTCAAAAAGTTCTATCGCTTTCCGGTTTACAGTGCCGGACTTCATCTTCCCGCATGAAAACGCACGGCGGTAAGCCTCGGAAGCGTTGCCGGTTTCGAGGTAGTAATTGCAGAACTTTTCCTGTTTAATCGTCAGTTTCATATCAGTGGCAAATATAGATGGAAAAACAGGCATGTCGCCTTCAAACGCTATTCTGAAAGGAAACAACCGGGCGGATGTTCCGTATTTGCCGGAAAGGACATAAAGAAAACGGAGGTACGTAATATTCTTGCTATGACATTTGTACATATCAAATCTATTATGTATCTTTGCGGTGTCAAATAAAAGAAGGAAATGCAATGGAAAAGAAAGATGAGATTTTAATCCTCAGCCAGAAGCTGACAGAACTGAAGCTAAGGCAGAGAATCACCGAATGGTCGTTCTACAACGCCCAAAAACTCACCGAAAGGCAAGCTGACGCCATCTTGGACGAAAAAGGAAGATTGGAAAGGGCCATAGAGGCGATTGAAAAAAGGCTGGAAGAACTAAACCGATGAAATAAAAAACGCCATCCCTTGGCGGAGGGCATAAAAAACATAGATATGAAGACCATACAAGAAGAATTGAAAGAACTCCGCGCCATCCTCAACGGGAACGCGCCGGACATGGAGCAGGCATACAAGGCAAAGTTTGACTACATCAACGCCCACTACACTACCGAAGCCGACCGGGAAGCCATAGGCGACTTTCTGCTGGACAGCTACAAGGGAATGAACACCGAAGCCGACGACCTGCTGTGCCAGGTGGAAAGAGCCAAGGAACTGCGCAAGATGAAGGAGATTATCCCCGTGAGCTACATCGCCCGCCACTACTTCGGGAAGAGTGCGGCGTGGTTGCAACAACGGCTGTACGGCTACAAGGTGCGCGGGCGTGTCTATACATTGAGCACGGAAGACCGCCGCAAGTTTGACGAAGCGCTGCAAGACATAGCCAACCAAATCCGCTCGTTTTCCATTGCTTAGCCGGTGGATTACTTTTATTTGACACCGAAGCCCCGGACGTTCGAGCGCGTTGCGGGGCTTCATTTTACCCAAAGGCATGAAAAAACTACCTATAAGTAGTTGGCAAACTACCTATAAGTAGTCGGGCATTTACCTATAGGTAGTTGGTAAACCACCTATAAGAGGGCGTTTATGCCAGCGGATCGTCTGTGTCTTCCTCGCCCGGCGTGCTTCCGTCTTGCTCCTCATCATCCGGTGCGGACGTTGCGGCGTCCTTCAACCGTGCCACACGGTGGAACGTCAGGCTTCCCAGCCCACGGGTGGTGGCTCCGGCCACGGTCTTGCCCGGACGGAACTGGATGCTGACGCCCGTGATGTTGGCCGTGGTGAAGTCCTCCTCGGTGTCAGCCCCCGTGCTCTGTATCTGTAGCTGGAAGCTGCCCAGGTTCTCGGCGCGCACAATCTTGCCGTTTGCAAGGTGCTTGTTCAGCTGCTTGATGAACGCGCGGATGGCGGCCAGCACGTCGGCGTCGGTCAGCGTGGTGGCGTAGGCGATGTCCTCGGCCATCTCGTCAAGCGTCACCTCCCCGTTGGCCTGCGCCTTGGCGTACCACTTCTTGGGAGCGTCCGGATTGCCCGGCTCGCTGCTCATGTGCGAAAGCGAATAGTTCACGCTCATACTCTTTACCTCCTTTCTGTCTTTTAATGGTGAAACAATAGGGTTCGTTTACTTTTCGCGAAAAGGGCGGCAAAGATAATGCCCCGCAAGGGAATCGGCAACAATATACCATGCCCAGTAAGGAACAAAGCGTGAATTGTTTCGATATTCATCAGTCCATACCCCCCAGTCCGGCGGGGATTTATTATTTGCAGCGGCAAAGAAAAAGCGTGGAAATTATTGCTAATCATGGTAAAATCACTAACTTTGCGCCATGGATGTTACCAAACTTGTTGATAAACCTATTGATGTTTTATATTATGACAGCTAAGACTTTTGTTATAGACAAGCCCTCGAAAGCTTTGGTAGACTTGGTGAACAAGCTTAGGGAAAGAAAGATTGAGAAACTCGAAGAACTGAAAGAAAAAAAAGACTCTTGCCTTAAAATAAAAATCGCATGAAGCTTTGTTGTTCAGTAGACGGCGGTGAAGGGAATATTTTCCTTGTCAGCATTGAGCCTTTCCCGAAAAGCGTGTTGCCGGACGAGCTTGAAGATATTCTGAACGGGATAGAAATACTCGACATAACGCTTGAGAGGAGCAACGGCGAGGGCAATGCTTCCACCCGTGTATTGAACGACATATCCGCCTTCATAGCAAGCGTGTTCTTCGACAACCCGAACTCCATCCTTTATTTCTATTGTGACGACATGCACGAGGTCCCTTGTATGTCGGGAAAGAAAAACATGCCTCCGCAAGCCTATCGAAGCCGATTGTTCTCCCGCATGTTTGAGAGATATATTTCGGCCAATCATGTAGAAAGCGTTCAGAATTGTCCCGTGGAGATTCATTTGGAAGACAGGGACATCTTCATCCACTTGATTTCAACGGCTGACAAGTTTCCCGTGATGCACGCCATTGGCGAAGCTATCATCGGAATGAAAGAGAAATAATAATCAATGAATTAGCCATATCCGTTTATCCGCTTCCGGTATTCCCTTATCAAGTCCTCGCATCGGTCTATTATCAGTTGGTTCTTTATCTTGAAGCCGGAAGTGAGGTCTTTCTTCGTGACATACATGGTCGTGGACAGGTAACGCACCTGCCTGTTGTGCGTGAAACGGATGAGCACGTTCCACGTCTTGTCCGCGCGAATCTTCTCTTTCTTTATCGTAGCCTTAAAAGTCGCCATATCTTCGTAGGGTAAACATTGGGTAAACAAAATCATGCTACTTGTAGGCAAAAAACGCTACTTGTAGCGCATTCTTCATCGACATCTTTCTCATCATTCAGTCCTTCATATCTTCTAATCCTCTGATATGCAACAAGAAAGAGGAACTTCATTGCCTGAAATTCCTCTTTGCTTGCGGGTGGCAGATGGGACTCGAACCCACGACATTCAGAACCACAATCTGACGCTCTAACCAACTGAACTACAGCCACCATGTTAGTGCATTTCTCAAATGCGGTGCAAAGATAGGGATTATATTTGAAACTGCAAACTCTTTGGCGGATATTTTTTTATTTTTCATAGGTTGGGGCTTGTTCATAGATGCCTTTGTTATGGCGGGAGAATAGTCGGCGGGCATCTTCCGTGAAGATTTTCAGCCGGTTACGGGCTGAAGTAGGAATGCTGTCAGCGGGAAGGGTGACGGGGTATAGCTCGAAGTTTTGTTTGCCTGTCAGGGAAGGGCGGCCTGTCCATACTAAATGATAGGTGCAGTTTACCGTACGTGTGCTTGGGCGGAGTGTGCGCATGGGCTGTACTTTTTCCAAGGTGAGTGTTAGCAAGGCGCCGCCGTCTGTGCCACGGGCACTCATGTTCGAAATAAAGTTGCCTAAAGAGTAGGCCAATACGTGCTGACTACCCCGTAAAGTGTCTGTGCGCAATTCCATGGGCTGCAACACGTGCGGATGGCTTCCGATGATATGGTCTACGCCTTGTTCGAATAGCCAGTCTGCCAATTCGCGTTGGGCATGGTTGGGAAGTGACTGATATTCTTGCCCCCAATGGATGCACGCTATCAGCACATCCGGACGCCAAGCCTGAGCCGTGTGAATGTCCTGTTGCATCTGCTTGCGGTCAATGTAATTCACAAGGGCGGGAGAGCGGGGACGCAACCCGTTGGTTCCATATGTATAGTTCAGCAACGCGATGCGAATGCCTTTCAGGGTGAACAGCAACGGATGGCGGTGTGCACGGTCTAAGGAGTCTCGATACGTGCCTAATGAAGGAATATAGAGCGAGTCGAGCTTGTTCAGTGTGCGGATAAGTCCGGGGCTTCCGCGGTCTAAGCAATGGTTGTTGGCGGTGAGCAATACGTCGAAGCCTGCGTCACGAATGGCTGTCAAGTATTCATCGGGAGCGCTGAAGGCGGGATAGCCAGTGTAGGGGCGTCCTCCTAAGGTGACCTCCAGGTTGCCGATGGCAAGGTCGGCTGCTTCAATTTGCTGCTTTACGTGGGCAAAGCAAGGTGTATAGTCATACGTGCCGCTCTTCGTGCGGGCGGCGTCTATCTGCGCCTTGTGCTGCATCAGGTCGCCTGCAAAGAGTAGCGTCACACGTTGTTGCGCGGATAGGGATGTGATTGTCAATCCCCATCCGAGCACAACGAGAAATAGCAATCGTTTAATCGCCGTACACCGCATGTTTGCCTGCCAGCAAGGTGTTCTTCATCAGCGATACGATGGTCATCGGGCCTACACCGCCGGGCACGGGCGTGATGTACGAGCATTTGGGAGCCACTTCGTCAAACTTCACATCACCTTTCAGGCGGAAACCGCTCTTGCGGGTGGCGTCCGGCACGCGGGTAGTGCCTACATCAATCACTACGGCGCCTTCCTTCACCATGTCGGCCGTTACAAACTCCGGCTGTCCCATGGCGGCAATAATGATGTCCGCTTCGCGGCACTCTTCGCGCAACGTTTTGCTGCGGCTGTGGCATACGGTCACCGTGGCGTCTCCGGGATAACTCTTTTGCATCATCAGCATCGCCATGGGCTTGCCTACAATGTTGCTACGGCCCAAGATGACGCATTTTTTACCTTGCGTCTCAATGTTGTAGCGGCGCAACAGTTCCATAATGCCGTTGGGTGTGGCGGAGATGTAGCAAGGCAGGCCGATGGACATACGTCCCACGTTGATGGGGTGGAATCCGTCCACGTCTTTACGATAATCAATGGTTTCTATTACTTTCTGTTCGGAGATGTGCTTTGGCAGGGGCAGTTGCACGATGAATCCGTCTACGTCCGCATCCTCGTTCAGGCGGCGCACGCAGGCTAAAAGCTCTTCTTCCGTCACGTCTTCCTCATAGCGGATAAGGGTACTCTTGAATCCGCACACTTCGCAGGCTTTTACCTTGTTGGCCACGTAAGTTTCGCTTCCTCCGTCGTGACCCACCAGCACAGCGGCCAAGTGGGGGCATTTACCGCCTGCGGCCACCATCTTTTCCACTTCTTCGGCTATCTCCTTCTTCACTTGTTCGGAGACGGCCTTTCCGTCTATCAATGTCATAGGTCCTCTTGTTTTTATGGGTTTATAAGTAACTAATCAGATAAATGGGAATTTATTTTTAGGCACGGATTACACGGATTACATGGATTCTTTAAAGGGCTTGCCCTGTCACCCCGAGCGTAGTCGAGGGGTCTCGCGTAGCACATACTCAGTATAACATGAGATGTCTCGACAAGCTCGACATGACAGACACCATTCGTTTACCATTTACCAAGTACAAAATCGTAAATTGTAAATTGCTAAATTGTAAATGAGTCTAATCCGTGTAATCCGTGCCTAAAAACAACCCGATAAATTTTTGTACACCTACTTATATATAATATGGTGTATCGCGTCTTATCGTTTCATTTTCATCGCCAGCTTGCCGGCCTTGCTTCCCGTCACCATCTTCATCATCTTGCGCGTCTGGTCGAATTGCTTCACCAGGCGGTTCACTTCCTGTATGTTGGTGCCGCTGCCCTTGGCGATACGCATCTTGCGTGAGCCGTTCAGCACGGAGGGGGTAGTGCGCTCCAACGGTGTCATGGAATTGATGATGGCCTCGATGCTCTTGAAGGCATTGTCGTCAATGTCGATGTCCTTGATGGCTTTGCCCACACCGGGTATCATGGACGCCAGCTCCTTGAGGTTACCCATTTTCTTGATTTGCTGTATTTGCGCCATGAAGTCGTTGAAGTCGAATTGGTCGCGGCGGATGCGGCGCTCCAAGCGTTTAGCCTCTTCGGCGTCATATTGCTCTTGGGCACGCTCTACCAGGCTGACAATATCACCCATGCCGAGGATACGGTCGGCCATACGTTCGGGGTGGAATTGGTCGATGGCATCCAGCTTCTCGCCCGTACCGATGAACTTGATGGGCTTGGTCACTACCGTGCGGATGGACAAGGCGGCTCCGCCTCGGGTGTCACCATCGAGTTTGGTCAATACGACGCCCGTGAAGTCCAAGCGGTCGTTGAATTCCTTGGCGGTGTTCACGGCGTCTTGTCCGGTCATGGAGTCTACCACGAAGAGAATTTCGTTGGGGTTGACCGCCGCTTTGATGCGGGCTATCTCGTCCATCATCTGCTCGTCGATGGCCAGGCGGCCGGCGGTATCGATGATGACCGTGTCCAGCGCCTTGGCTTTAGCCTCCTGTATGGCGTTTTGCGCGATGCGTACGGGGTCTTTCGAGTCGGGCTCGCTATACATGGGCACGTTTATCTGCTCGGCCAGCACGCGCAGCTGCTCAATGGCGGCGGGGCGATACACGTCGCAGGCCACCAACAACGGCCGGCGGTTTTTCTTCGCCTTCAGCATACGGGCCAGTTTGCCGCTGAAGGTGGTCTTACCGGAACCTTGCAAGCCGGACATCAGAATGACCGTGGGGCGGGCGCTGAGGCCTATCTCGGAGGTTTCGCCTCCCATCAGCCGTGCCAGTTCGTCGTGCACTATCTTCACCATCAGTTGGCCGGGCTTCACGGCGGTCAGCACGTTTTGTCCCATGGCTTTCTCCTTTACGCTGTCGGTGAATTGCTTGGCCACTTTGTAATTGACGTCGGCCTCCAGCAGTGCCTTGCGCACATCTTTCAAGGTTTCCGCCACATTGATTTCGGTGATTTTCCCTTCACCTTTCAGTATCTTGAACGACCGTTCGAGCCGTTCGCTTAGGTTGTCGAACATATTATATAAGGTGTTTTTTTAATTGTTGCTCGTTGCTTTTTGAGGGAGCAAAGGTACGAAATTTCTTGTATATAAGTAACTTTTGAATGAAGATTTAAGACGGATGAATGGTCCAATCCGCCAATGTGCGCTTTCCGCTATCGAAGTTAATGCCTACCTCCACGACAGGCAACCCGCAGAGGGCGAACCGTTCGGGATAGTTTTTCAACTCTATTTGCTTCAAGGCGGCATCGGCGCTCTTGTCCAGTTTCAGTTCGATGACATAAAGGGTCGTAGCGGTGCGCAACACGACATCCACCCGGCCACGGGGAGTGCGTACCTCTATGTCCACATAGTTGCCCAGCAGGCTGAAGATGAGGTAGAACATTTGCTGATAATGCTCCTCGGCAAGCGGAGTATTCGTATAAGGTATGGTCGACAAGAATGTTTGCAGCAGGCGCAGGGCGGCGTCCATCTGTCCCCTCCGGATAGCTGCCGACATCTTGGCGACCGTGGTGTTGCCCTCCACGGCGTAACTTTGCAGGTAGTTTGGCAACAAGCTGTGATACAGACCGATGCGAATCTCGGTATTGGGTATGTCCAGCGTGTAAAGCCGGGTCTCGTTGTCGTAGTGTTTAATGGTGAGATACCCGCTTTGGTAAAGCAGCGGAGTGATGGTTGTCATTCGTTCGGTAGGCGCGTCAAAATCTGTCGCCAACACCTCTCTTCCGCCTATTTCCGAAGGAAGAACGTGGTATTTGCGCAACATCTCAACGAGGTAGGTCGGCGTGCCGCTGCCAAACCAGTAGGAATTCATCTCCTTCTCACTGAAAGCGTTCATCAAACTGAACGGGTTATAAACATCGGGAGACGGCCAAGTGAAGTGATAACCGTCATAATGACTCTTCAACTGCTTTAAAAGTTGTTCTTTGCTGAGCTGACATTCTTGTGCGAAAGCGTCCAGCCCCGCATCCATTTGCGTACGCATCTCTTCTTCCGTAATGCCGCAAATAGCGGCATACTCTTTCTGCATACTGATATTCAATATGTTGTTCAGCTCGCTGAAGATGCTGAGTTGCGAGAATTTGGTGATGCCCGTCAGGAACACAAAGCGGAGATAAGGATCGCAGGCTTTCAGCGGGCTGTAGAAGTTGCGCATCACGTTACGGAGGATGGGCAGATTCTCGTCTTCGTGCACCACGTCCAGCAAAGGCGCGTCATACTCGTCAATGAGCACCACAACTTGTTTGCCTGTCTGCGCATAGGCGTCCATAATTAAGTCAGTCAGACGCACGTTCACGTCCTCCGCCTGTTTGGAAACAATCCCCAAACGCTCTTCGTTCTTTCGAAGGAGATGGTGGAGGTAACGCTGAAGAGCCTCCTTGTCCAGGTGCTTGCCCAAACTCATATCAAAGTGCAGCACGGGATATTCCACCCAATCTGTCTCCAGTTGTTCCATGGCCAAATCCTTGAACAGCTCGCTCCGTCCTTCAAAATAGGCCAGCAAGGTACTGGTCAGCAACGACTTGCCAAATCGGCGCGGACGGCTTAGGAATACATACTTCGCATCGGCGTGCGTCATGCGATACACATATTCCGTCTTGTCGATATAAAGGTAATTCTTCAGACGAAGTTCGGAGAAAGTCTGAAGGCCTATCGGGTATTTCTTACGGGCGGACTGCAACATCGGACATCTTTTTATCATGGTTCACACAAAGATACGCATTATTCTGCAAACAACGGGCAGATTGAGCCGACTTTTTAAGTAACTAATCAAAATTATCTTATAGCACACAGATGACACAGATGAGACTGATTTGCACAGATTATTTTTTTAATAATATCTGTGGTCATCTGTTAAATCAGTGTTATCTGTGTGCTATAGTATAAGTTAATTCTGTACACTTACTTACCATATTATATTATATATAGGCGGGTTATTTTTAGGCACGGATTGCACGGATTAGTCACGGATTTACTCAAGGTATCCCTGCCATGTCGAGCTTGTCGAGACATCTCACGTAGCGCATGGGAAAGCATGATGTGAGACCCCTCGACTACGCTCGGGGTGACAGAGACATAGCAAAAAACTAAAATCTCTGTGAAATCCGTGTAATCCGTGCCTAAAAATAAATTCCCATTTAACAAAATCGTAATTTATCTGTTAAATGAAGAATGATGAATTAAGAATGAAGAATACCATGCGGTATAAGAATGTGCTATAACAGCGCGGCCTAATTCTTCATTCATCATTCTTAATTCTTCATTTAAGCGGGGCTCCGCCCCGCTAAATTATCATCCCCCAATTTTCTCCCGTGGGAAAAAACTATTTCCCCGGTGAGGGATGGTAATTTTTTTCATGAGGGGAAAATGGCTATTTAGGGGAGGAAAAATGCCGGTTTTAGGGGGTAAAATGTGTGTGGGGGTGGGGGAGAAGAGGCGTCTTTTTTTGTCTCGCCGCACAAAAAAAGGCCCGCTTTAGGGCGGATTTTGGGCCAATTTCTCCTTCTTGAAAAATTTTTTTAGAAAAAATGCATTTTTATTTTATTGATTATTAGCGATTTATGAGGGGCTGTTGATTTGAGCAAAAGATTTGTTGATTTGAGCAAAGGTTTTTTTTTAGAAATTATTAGTTTTGCGGCAGAGATTTTAGCAGTTGTAGTGCTGAATCTTGTGTGCTTTTAATATAGTTGTTTTATAATGTTTACTTAAAATTATTATGAAAAATGTGAAAGAGCTATTCACGTTGAGAAAGGCTAACCGAAGTGCGCTTTTCTTCTTGCTCCTATCCTGTGCGATAGGGAATGGTTATTCGAAGGCTCTTCCCGCTGAGGGGGGGGCGTATTCGCATCTGAGGCTGTACAGCAAAATCGTACGGTGACGGGTGTGGTAAAGGATGCCACAGGTGAACCGATGATTGGTGTGACCATCCAGGTGAAAGGCACCGGCGATGGTACGATTACCGACATCGATGGTAAGTACACGTTGAACGTGTCGGGTAATAACAGCGTATTGATATTCTCCTTCGTGGGATACCAGTCGCAGGAGATTACCGTAGGTAGTAAGAGTACGATTGACGTCGTGCTGAAGGAAGACTCGGAGATGATTGACGAGGTGGTCGTTATCGGTTTCCAGTCGCAGAAGAAGGAAAACCTGACCGCTTCCGTTGCCTCTGTCAGCGCGGATGCCTTGGAGGCTCGCCCTGTGTCCAGCGTAGGTCAGGCATTGCAGGGTATGGTGCCGGGTTTGAACGTAACCATTAATGGTGGCGACCCGACCAACGTGCCTCAAATGAACATCCGTGGTGCCACAACGTTCCGCCAACGCGGTACATCGAACGATGACAAGAACAAGTTCGATGTCGTTTCCGGTTCTCCACTGATTTTGTTGGACGGTGTGGAAATCACGCAGGACGACTTGAACCAGTTGAATCCCAACGACATCGACAACATGTCGTTCCTGAAAGACGCCTCGGCCGCCGCTATTTACGGTACGCGCGCCACGTTCGGTGTCATCTTGGTAACGACCAAGTCCGGTCATTACCAGCAGAAGGCGAAGGTGAACTATTCGTACGAAATCGCCCTCGACCAGCCGTATGCCTTGCCGGACATCCTGGACTCCTACTATATTTATAAGTCTGCTATGGACCGCGACTTGTGGACATACGAGTCTACCCAATACTCGCAGGATGACCAAGAGATATTGGACCACATGTGGGCGTACATGCAAGACCCCAAGAACAACAAGCCTTACTTTATGCGCGGTGATGCCATTCAATGGGTAGGTAATACCAATCCGTATGAAGAACTGGTGAAGGACTGGACCACCACGCAGAAGCACAACGTCTCCATCCAGGGTGGTGGCGACCGCATCAGCTACTACGTTTCGTTGGGCTATCAGGACCAGAAAGGTATGTACGAGATCCGTACGGACCGTTACAAGCGTTACAACGCTATGATGGGTATCAACGCCAAGGTAACTGACTGGTTTACATTGGGTGCCAAGACTTCGTACAACGTGCTGGACAATGAGTCGCCTACACAGCAGACCGATGGTATGAACTTGTGGCAATATGCTAAGTCGTACTATCCGGAAAACTTTATCTACCAGCCGGTATTGACCGGTCCGGACGATCCGATGCCTAATTATCCTACCGAGAACCCCGTGAGCTACCTGTATGCAGGCGGCCGCAACAAGACTTCGCGCCGTAAGTTGATTCTGTCTATCACTCCGGAGTTTACTATCCTGCCGAAGATTTTGAAGGTGAAAGGTGACTTCTCATTCACTCCGACCACTTATCAGCAGGAGAGAACCCATCCGGCACAGTCGCGTGTGTTCAACTCGTGGACAGCGTTGGAAAACCGCTGGGCAACTACCAATGATGCTACGGTACGTCGTTATAATTTGGATCGTTATTCGTTCAATATCTATGCGGACTATAATCAAACTTTCGCAGAAAAGCATAATGTATCCGCTTTGATTGGTTTTAACCAAGAACGTGAAACGTATGCCAATACGCAATTAACACTGACTCGTTTGCTCGACCCGGAAATTATCAATCCGGAGTTGGTAGAAGACGTAACTGCTAATACTTCTTATAATACACACTATGTAGTAGCCGCTCGTGCCTTGTTCGGCCGTTTGATGTACAACTACATGGGCAAATATCTGTTCGAATTCGACGTGCGCTACGATGGTAGCTCCCGATTCCCGAAGGATTCTCGTTACCAGACTTTCCCCACCTTCTCGTTGGGTTGGAGAGTTTCGGAAGAAAGATTCATGGATTGGTCCCGGAGCTGGTTGGATAACTTCAAGATTCGTCTCTCATGGGGTCGTTTGGGTAGCCAGCCCACTGATCAATATCCCTATCAGTCTGTGTTCAACCTGGTAGACGGTTATTTCCTGTTCGATGGTTCCCGCTATCCGACCGGTATTTCTACGCCGTCTTTGATTAATCCGTACCTGACATGGGAGAAGTCTACGACGAAGAACCTCGGTTTCGACTTCGCCTTCCTGAACAACCGTTTGACGTTGACGGCCGATATCTTCGAAAGACGTGTAACCGACATCTTGATTCCCGGTGGTAAGGATTATCCCGCCTTGATTGGTGACGATGACCTGCCGTACGAAAATGCCGGTGAGTTGAAGACAACCGGTTTCGAAATCCAGGCCAAGTGGTCTGACCGTCTGGAGAACGGCTTCTCCTACAGCGTAGGCGTTGCTTTGTCCGACGACCATGCCAAGGTCATCAGCTATCCGTCCAACCCTACCGGAAAGATTGCCGACGGCCAGTTGTATGCCGGTATGGAAGTTGGTGAAATTTGGGGTTACGTAACGGGCGGTATCCTGCAAAAAGAAGACTTCGAATTGGACGCCAACGGCAACCTCGTGATGGGAGCCAACGGCAAGCCTATCTATCACGGTACCTATTTTAAGGGTGGCCAAGCTTATCCGGGCTATATTTGGTATCAGGATCTTAATCATGACGGTGTCATCAATACTGGTGAATCTACCATTGGTGATCCCGGTGATATGAAAGTGATTGGTAACAAGACACCGCGTTACCGCTACAACCTGACCGCCAACTTCCAGTACAAAGGCTTCGACCTCGACTTGATGTTCCAAGGTTTGGGCAAGCGCGACTATTGGATTTCTTCCTCTTCCAGCTACTGGGGCAACGGTGCCGGTTCGTGGGAGACGTACAACCAGTCATGGACACCCGAACGTACGGACGCTAAGTTCCCGATGTACGGTTATGGGTTGGGCAGTTACACGCAAACGGGTTATCTGCTGAACGCTGCTTACTTCAAGCTGAAACAAGCAGTGCTGGGCTACACCTTCCCCAAGAAGTGGGTAGAGAAGATTGGTCTGGAGAAAGTGAGACTGAGCGTATCTGGCTACAACCTGTTCACCATCTCCAAGGTGCCTAAGTACTACGATTCAGAGTACATCTCTGACGCATATCCTCCCAAGCGTACCATCAGCTTCGGTGTTCAAGTAGGTTTCTAAACTTTTAAACGATCAGAAAAATGAAAAAATATTCGATTATAACATCTTTATGCATGCTTCTGGCCCTGTTCTCGTCGTGCAACGATGACTTTATGCAGCGCGACCCCATCGACCAGATGGCCGACGGCAACTTCTTCACGAAAGAAGCCGACTTGCAATTGTACCTGGACGGTATCTACCGTTACTTTGTCACCGGCCACGGCATTGGCGGCACCAACAACACGTCTCACGACAAAGGCTTCCTGCCCGTGAAAGCCGGTAGCCAGATTATCTTTGCCGACGCGTTCAGCGACAACGTGGTGTACGCCGGCGGCATTGACTCCAAACTGGGCGGTACGTATGACACGCCGACCAGCGCTTCCAAGAACTTCGACACGGCTTGGAATTGGGAAAAACTGCGCAAGGTGAACTACTTCCTGAACCACTACAAACAAGTGGAGGATGCCGATCCCGAAGATTTGAAGGGTTACGCCGCACAGGCTTACTTCTTCAAGGCGTGGGACTATTACATCAAGTTGCTTGCCATTGGTGAGGTGCCCTGGCTGACCAAGGAGCTGGATACGTCTTCGGAAGAAATGTACGGTCCCCGTATGCCCCGTACGCAGCTGGTGGACAGCATCCTGACGTGTATGAACTTTGCCGTAGAGAACTTGGAGGACAACGACAACTCTTGCGGCCGCATCAATCAGGATATGGCTTTGTTCCTGAAAGCCCGTTTCTGCCTCTTCGAAGGTACTTTCCGTAAGTATCACACGGAGCTGAACCTGCAGTCTACGGCTGATGAGTTCCTGCGCCAGGCACGCGATGCCGCCCGCACCATTATGGACAAGGGCCGCTACAAACTCTTCGACAACGGCGGTACGGACTCTTACTATCAGTTGTTTGTACAGAAAAACACGCCGGAGAGCGACGGCAACGAGGAAACCATCCTGGCACGCGCTTACGACGGTGTGAAGCTGGGTAACGACAACCCGCGCTACATGGGTAAGAACAACCACACCCGCTACGCCATGGGTGCTCCCCTCTGCGCCATCGAGGAATACCTCTGCGAGGACGGACGTCCCATCTACATTGGCGGCACGGAAGGCAATTGGGAAGTAAACCCCTTGTTTAAAGGCTACGACGGCATGTGGGAAGAGCTGGACAACCGCGACCCGCGTCTGCGCCAAACCATCTGCAAGCCCGGTGAATACGCTTCCATCTACGATGCCGATGACTATACGTATACGATTGAAGAGAGCGGCATCATCTTCCCGATGGTGACTTACGATACCGGTGGCGCTTCCCCGGTGAAGCAATACAACTCTACCGTAACCGGCTACCGCTTCATCAAGCACTGGATGAGCGACATGGACGGTGAGTGGACCGCCAATGCCGATGGCAAGCAGACCGCGCACATGTTCCGCTACGGTGAATTGCTGCTGATTTATGCCGAGGCCCGTGCCGAGCTGAACGAAATCACCAACGAAGACCTGGATGAGACCGTGAACGCCCTGCGCGAGCGTGCCGGATTCGACTTCGACAAGTATCCCAACGCCCGCCTGACGTTGCAGAACATTCCTGCCGACCCGCGCTTGGACGCTATCAATGCCCAGTATCTGGACTACTCTGTATCTCCTATCCTGCGTGAAATCCGTCGCGAACGCCGCGTGGAAATGATGCTGGAAGGCGAACGCTATGAAGACCTGATGCGCTGGAAAGCCGGTAAGTTCTTCACCATCAAGCTGAGAGGTATGAAGATGACGGACGCCAAGGTGGCTCTCTATAGCAAGAACCGCTCCGACGAGAAATACAGCGACGAGTGGGGCAACAGCTGGGACAAGATAACAGTGCCCATTGCCGAAGTAGGCAACACGGTACGTGTGGACAACGACGGCTTCATCATTCCTTGGCCTACTTCCACCACCGTAATCGACGGTGTACGTCCGTGGGACGACAAGCGTTACTACTATCCGATACCGCTGAACGAAATGCTGCTGAATCCGCAGTTGACGCAGAACCCGGGTTGGAAAGACATTACAAGATAAACGAAACAGCTAAAAACAGTTCTAAGATATGAAAAAGATCAATTACTTAGGTATAGGAATGCTGCTTTCCTGCGGTGCCTTGTTTACGGCTTGCAGTGACGATGACAATCTGGGCGCTGTAAACATCACGGTGGAAGAAGCATACAACATAGAGAGTGATATCTTTGGTATTGATGTGACGGAAGGCGAGCCTTTGCAGCTGAAGCCGTTCATCATGCCGGAAAGCGCCCGCGAAAGCAAAGTGAGCTATCGCTTTGCCGGCGAACCTACGGGTGCCATCGACTTGTCGGAAGACGGTGTGATTACTCCGTTGCTTACTACGCCTCCGGCTCCGGAACCCATTCCCGAACCGTTGGGAAGCGACACCATTGTCATCACGGTGGAAGACGGCTCTGGCACGTATGTGGTTTATCCCGTTCGCGTCATCAGTAACATTGTAGTGGTAAGCAGTATCACGATTCAGTCGGCCGGTCAGACCGTAGAGGCAGAGAAGGACATGACCTTCAACCTGGCTCAGTATGTGACGGTTAATCCGAGCGACGCAACCGATTCTTCCGTGACTTATACGTCCGATGACGAAAGCGTTGCTACGGTAGATCAGAACGGTGTCATCACCATCACCGGTGAAGTAGGCCAGTCTACCTATATCCACGTTACGGCCAACGACCGTGGCAAGGCCACCGCTACTTGTACGGTGAAGGTAGCTGATGAGGCTCCGCTGTATGTAGGCGTACCTTACGACGCTTCAACTTGGTCGTTCGAGTCGAACTTGGCTAACTACATGGATGGCAGCAAGGAATGCGTGCCTGAAAACATGTTCGATGATGATAATTCAACGTATTATGCTCCGAATATCAGCCAGCGTCCGACGTACGATCCGCAAGCTTACTTGGATATTGACTTCGGAAAGGTGATCAAGTTCGGTCAGATTGGTTGGAGACATCGTAGCCTGAACTACCAATGGTTGCAAGTTCACACCTTCACATTGCAAGGCAAGCTGGAGGCTGGTGACGAGTGGACCGATCTGGGTACGTTCGAGACCAAAGCGTTGCAGGCCGATGACTATCAGTTGTTCCAGATTGAGACTCCGATGGAAATCCAGTACCTGCGCATCAACTTCATCAAGGGACACTTGAGAGATGGCGCTTCTTGGGACGATCCTGCTTCTCAGGAATCTGGTACCGGTTTCGTAGGCGACCTGCAGATTTATGAATACAACCGTTAATAGTTAGCATTCATAATAATATGTGTCGGGGACGCTCCTTCCTTTTGTTCAGGAAGGGGCGTCCTTTGTTTATGGTTGGCCGGCGGATGACACATTCGCCGGGGCGCATAGATGATAATTTATCTTTTAGGAGTTAAGGAGTTAAGAAGTTAAGTAGTTAAGCCGATAGTTGGTTTATCATATACGCAAAGAAGCTATTGGCTTAACTCCTAACGGAGCGAAGCGGAGTGATAACTCCTTTAACTCCTTAACTCCTTAAGCGCGCTAAATTCCCATTTACGCTCCCCCCCACAAAAAATGTATCATTTTACCCCTAAAAAATGCAAGTTTGTGTTTTTGAGCAAAAGAAATGATGATTTGAGCAAAGGTTTTCGGATGAAAAAGACGTTCTTTGCAGCAAATCTTTTAAATGAATCATAATATGAATAGAATTTTTAAAGCAACAATCTTACTCTTGCTGTTGACAAGCGGAGTGGCGGTGGCGCAAGATCGTCCGAAGGTATTGCCAGCCGATCAGGAGATTCCTTTGAAGTATGGTGCGGAACGTCTGGGCAAACGCCAGGATGCGGACATGAAAAAGTTCCGGGACAATCGTCTGGGCGCTTTCATTCACTGGGGACTGTATGCCATCCCCGGCGGTGAGTGGAACGGAAAGGTGTACAACGGTGCAGCCGAGTGGCTGAAGTCGTGGGCCAAAGTGCCTGCCGATGAGTGGCTGGCGTTGATGGACCAATGGAACCCGGAGAAGTTTGACGCCAAGGCATGGGCCAAGATGGCCAAGCAGATGGGCGTGAAGTATGTGAAGATTACGACCAAGCATCATGAAGGCTTCTGCTTGTGGCCCAGCAAGTACAGTCCATACACGGTGGCGCAGACTCCTTATAAAAAAGATCTTTTGGGCGAAATGGTGAAAGCTTATAACGATGAGGGCATTGACGTGCACTTCTACTTCTCGGTGATGGACTGGAGCCATCCCGATTATCGGTACAGCATCAAGACGAAAGAAGACGAGGAAGCCATGGCCCGTTTCTTTGAATTTACGGACAACCAGTTGAAAGAGCTTGCCACACGCTATCCGACCGTGAAGGACTTTTGGTTTGATGGTACATGGGATGCCAGCATCTATAAAAACGGTTGGTGGACTGCTCATGTAGAGAAGATGCTAAAAGAACTGATTCCGGGCGTGACCATCAACAGCCGTCTGCGTGCCGATGATTATGGCAAGCGTCACTTCGACAGCAACGGCCATCTGATGGGCGACTATGAATCCGGTTACGAACGCCGTTTGCCCGATCCGGTGAAAGACCTGAAGGTGACCCGTTGGGACTGGGAAGCCTGCATGACGGTGCCCGAAAACCAGTGGGGCTATCACAAAGACTGGTCGCTGAGCTATGTGAAAACACCGCTGGAAGTGCTGGAACGCATTGTACACGCTGTATCAATGGGCGGAAACATGGTGGTGAATTTCGGTCCGCAGGCAGACGGTGATTTCCGTCCGGAAGAAAAGGAACTGGCTAAGTTCATTGGCAAGTGGATGGATAAATATGGAGAATGCATCTATGGTTGCGACTATGCCGGCTGGGACAAGCAGGCGTGGGGCTACTACACCCGCAAGGGCGATGATGTCTATATGGTGGTATTCAACGCTCCTTATTCCAAGAAGCTGACCGTAAAAGTGCCCAAAGGCACCAAGGTGGTGAAGGCCACGGTGCTGAATGGCAATGAAGTGGATGTTGTGGAAACGACGCGTAACGAATACAACGTCAGCATGCCTTCGCGTGACCCGGGCGAGCCGTTTGTCATCAAACTGCAAATAGAGAAAGACAGCAGCACCATTGACAAGTATCGCGACGCATTGACTTGATTGAAAACGAAGTATCGCTAAATTCTTTGGTGGGAATTTAGCGGGCGGAGCCCGCAATGTGTCAATGTGCTAATATGCCAATGTGCTAATGCCCTGCGGCATGAGAACACGCCAGCGCAAACACAGCGCAGCCCCATTAGCACATTGCCATATTAGCACATTAGCATATTAGCACATTAGCATATTAGCACATTAGCATATTAGCACATTAGCATATTAGCACATTAGCA
>CALUOR010000030.1 GCA_944322285.1 uncultured Bacteroides sp. | reverse complement strand
AATCCCTATTTGGGAAATTTGTATGTTACTTTGTAGCCTGAAATATGCCCAAGAGGCATGTGTAGATGAGGTTTTTGAGGGGTGCGGGCAAATCGGGTTTTACACCATATTATATATATAGCGCACGGAGATTGAACGGACAACCCATGCGGTTATAGAAAACTAACAAGGGAAAACGAGAAATCAATTTATTAACAATTAACAACTAAATTATTAAAGATTATGGAAATGGAAAAGTTTTATGTGGCTCCGGAAGTGGAAGTTCTGGAAGTGGCTGTAGAGAAAGGTTTTGCTGCCAGTGCTGAAGGCGGTAGCCAAGGCGGCTATGACGACTGGGATAAGTAAGGCCTGAATGGATTTTGACTGAAAACTAAAATCGAATTATTAATTAATTAATGTTCAAAACAATGAGATTAAAACATGTATTATTTGGTGGTTTGTTCTTGACTGTAGGTTTTGCAGCTTGTACAAACGACGACTTCACCGAAGTGCAAAATCCTTCGGTGAGCGCTGAAAACGCGCTTTCTCTGGGTGAAGGCTACACCATCACTGCCGCAAGTGTAGCAGACCCCGCAACTAAGAGCATCTTCGAGGTTGCCAACGGCGCTTTGATGCCTTATTGGGAGTCTGACGATGTGATTGGTGCAGCTTGGTACGGTGCTTTGGCAGAAAGCAATTTCGCTGCTGACGGCACAATTACAGGTACTCCTGGTGCTCCTAATGCCACTTATGACTTCGCTTCCAATACCGGTTTTACTTGGTTGGAACAAGTTGGCGACAAATATCACGCACGCTTCCAGGCTACAAACAACGTGATGGCCGGTGCATACGTATTGTATTATCCGTTTGATAAGGGCATCACAACGCTGACCGATGAAATCACCGTTGAACGTAACTTCGAGAACGTAACTTATAACTGCGCTGAAGGTAAGGAGTTTGAAGGCATCAACGACCGTATGTTCTCTTACGGTGAGGTTGCTTTCATGGGTGGCGTTGAGACTGGCAACTTCACACTGAGACAAGTGCCCGTTATCTTCCGCTTGAACTTCGGTGCCGAGAATCTGCAACTGGTTACCGGTCAGAAGCTGACTATCGACCGCGTTATCTTGGAGGCTTACAACACAGCTACTGTGACTGACGCTACTCGTACAACAGCTTCCGTATTGGCAACCAAAGGTACGGTAACTGCTCCCGATGCTCCGACTGCCGCAGAATATAACAGCTACCTGGCTTACCTTGCCGGTGACGAAGATGGCAAACCCCTGCCGGTGGCTAAATATGAAAGCGATGATGCTTCTACTGTTGGCCACTACACTATCGTAGTAGAAGGCGGTGACAACGCTGACTACCAAATCGACGGCCTGAACAAGGCTACGGAAGGTTCCATCATCTTCTCTGCTCTGCCGTTCACTGAAGAGGCTAAGCTGGTTATCGTGAAGATTGTAACCGACCAAGGCATCGTTCTGTCCAAGGAATACACCAAGGCCGCTGACTTGAAGGTGTTCAACGCAGCTACCGAAGAAGGCGCATTGGTTAAGACAACCGTTATGGTTGACACTCAGACTCAGGACAACACCATCTATACCGTAGGCCAATTCAACACGCAGTGGGAAGCCGCTCTGAAGGCCGGTAAGGGTAAGCTGACTATCGCTGACCCCATCCTGCTGGAGGACGTAACGCTGACTAGCGAAACGGCTAACGCTAACATCACTATCCAGAGCGAAGACAATGCTACGCTGAGCATCGCCGGCATCAACATGCAGAAGGGTACGTTGAACATCAATAGCAGTGTGAAAGTTAGTGGTGACATCGTGACAACCGGTAACTCTGAACTGAACATTGATGGCACTGATGTGGAGGTTTCCGCTAAGAACATTACGCTGGACGGTGACGCTAAGATCAACAAGATTACTGAAATGACAAGCCTGACTATCGGTCAGAGCGGTGTGGTTGCTTTGACTTTGCCCGCTGACGCTAAGAAGGTTGGTAAGATTACCATTAACCAAGGCGGTCAGCTGACTCTGAACGGTGGTGCTATCAATGGCTACGAGAACAATGGCGGCAAGCTGACTTTGGCCGGTGCTGTTACTAACTATGGTGAATTCGAAGGTGCAGTTGCTACAACAGGAAGCGGTGTATTCAAGAATGCCAAGGGTGCTACGGCTACGTTCAATGTTCCGACTGGTGCTCAGAGTGCTCCTGCTATCAACTTCGAAAACGAAGAAGGTGCAACAATCAACATTGAAGCTGAAGATATGGACGATCGCTTCGCCTTGAACGGAACTAACAATGGTACTATCAATGTGAAGAAAGCTCAGTTGACAGAGAATGCCGCTGGAGAGTTGAAAGTTGGTGCCAAGGGTGTTGTTAATGTAAACGAAACAGGCTTTGTGGCATTGAATAATGAAAGTGCCATAAGCGGTTGGATTATCTTCAAGAATAAAGATACAAAGTATCAGGCAGGGTTGTCAGCAGGAGCTTATGCTGAAAAAGCCGCATACTCAGTAACAAAAACAGAAGATATTGCTGACGTACTCGAAAATATCCACAAAGTATTTGTAGATGGTGATTTGAATATTAAAGAGGATCTGCCTGTTAATCATTATCTCTATATCAGAGTTAACCAAACGTTGAGTGATGGTGCTACGTTGAGCACTAACTGCCCTGCATACATTGAAGGTGACATTACTCTGAATGGTAAAGGTACTTTGAAAGTATCTAATTCAAATAATGCTCCTATGTCTATCAATGGAAGCTTGACATTAGGTAATGATGTGAAGGTAGTAGCAGACATGATGAGCAATGCCGATTACTATGGCAAAATTACTTGCAAGGATTTGGCTACACAAGTAACTGTTACGACTAAAAAGTAATTAAGTATAGAAAGAATTGATTCTCCCGCCCGTGCCCGACACAGGCGGGAGTTTTTTTATCAAAGGGAATGTAATTATGAAGAAGATAGAGATTTTTCAGACCATGACGCAGTGGAGATTAATCATGATAAAAGTATAGAGTATTACACCGGAATTTTGAAAGGAATGTGCGACAGATTGGCGGAAGGTGAAACAGTGACATTCAGTTGCTCTTTCGATTGTGTGACAGACATCTATGATTTTGTTTTGACTGCCGAGAAATTGATGGAAAGTGAAGCCGATTTCAGCGCATTGAAAGCGTATGCAGAGAAATACGAGACAGAAATGCTGAAAGGCAACTTAAAGAATGTAGATGTGATTGAGCCCCGACTTAGAAAACGGTTCCCCACGGACAAGACAGGGAATCATCGGCAATGATTCATACAATCATGTACGATGATTCCTATTATCATGTATGATGATTCTAGGGCTGGTTACGAGGGAGTGAAGATGTAGGTTATTGATTTGGAAAAAAATAAGTGGGGAGAAAGGGAAATGTTTCGTATATTTGCGAGCGGAAAGGATATATAAAACTAAACCCGATAGCTTGATGCAAGCATCAGGGGCTACCGGGAATCAACGTTGCAAATATAATGACTTTTTTCGATTGGCAAAATTAGTAGATGAAGCCGCACATCGGTTAAGAACACGCAGGATAACTTGATATATTGAACGGAAAACTTTATCTTTGCTTTAAGTTAATCATAAGAAGAAGGAGGCTATATGTCATTTGATGAGTTTTTGAAAGAGAAGCAGAAGGAAGCCGAAGCATCCGCTTTTGACCGGGAAGAAAGAATAAGTCTGTTCAGGCAACGGATTGAAGATTTCTATAGGCAGCTGAAAGACGATTGGTTGAAAGACTATTTTGACACCATGCATCCGATCTTTAAGGACATAACCATTAACGAGGAGTTATTGGGGGCCTATACCGTACGGATGTTGACCCTGAACGTAGGTCATGAAAAAATAGACTTCAAACCGATCGGTACCATGCTGATAGGTTCGCCAGGACGCATTGATGTGACATGCGGAGTGCGCAGAGCTAGGATTGTACTGACAGGAGAGAAAGCCCGTTCGCCTCAAGATCATATTATCGTAACCATGAAAGGCGACAAACCGGTCAGACGTGATTACGGCAAACTGGTATGGAAATTGGTGGACATGAACGGACTGATGTCGTTTGTAGATTTGACACCGCAATCCGTACAAGACTTTATTATGGACATTGCCCAATGAACGCCATAGAAAGATTCAGAATATCACCGGATTTATATTCCTTGAAGGAGATTCGATACTACTACAACCGTAGCAACGAGGCCATCAATTGTAAATATTCCCCGACGGATAACCTACATTACGAAGAACAGTTTTGTGGATATACGAAGGAGGAAGTGCGGAAAGAAGCCGATGAGATTAGAAATGAGCTTTCGCACACGTGTAGTTTCTATGCCATGGCCTATGTGGAGAGCTTGTTCCGAATAGATAGCTTTGTGCGTGTCAAGCACAAATGTAAAGGCGACGTGACTCCTCTTATTAAAAAGATGGTACAATCTAAAGAAAAATTGTCACTTGTGCGTTTTGAAGATTTATTAGATGCGTGGGAAGCGACGCATGCCGATGAAAGGGAGCTATTTCGTGAAGTAAAACAAGCCTTTCAGTTCCGGCATTGGATGGCGCATGGACGTTACTGGAAACCGAACGACAACATCGATAAGCATTTTGATTTTGAGGATATTTATTCGTTGGTAAGTGCTGTGGAAAGTCTTTTGGGAGGAGAGTTACGTACGCAAGACGCTATTGGCAATCCGTTACGAATCAATGAGTTGTATAAGATATAAGAGGATGTGTCAAAATGATAATGACTTTACATTATGACACACCCGTCTTATTTCTAAAAGGTTGCGTTTTCTTTTACTTCTTCACCTGCACCACCTGTGTAGGAGCCATCTCGATGTTACGCTTGTCTACCTGACGTACCACGGCGGCGGCCAGCTGGAGGAAGGCACGACCGGTGACGGTGTCCGTGTCAAGGGCGACGGGCGCTCCGGCATCGCCACTCTCGCAGATGCTTTGCACGAGGGGGATTTGTCCCAGCAGAGGCACACCCAGTTCTTCCGCCAACTGTTTGCAGCCGTCCTTGCCAAAGATGTAGTACTTGTTCTCCGGCAGTTCGGCGGGGGTGAACCATGCCATGTTTTCTACCAGACCGAGGATGGGCACGTTCACTTTGTCGTTGCGATACATATCCACGCCTTTGCGGGCATCGGCTAAGGCCACTTGCTGGGGCGTGCTGACAATGACGGCACCCGTGATGGCCAAGGTCTGCAGCAACGTGAGGTGAATGTCGCTGGTACCCGGCGGGGTATCGAGAATGAAATAATCCAGGTCACCCCAATCGGCATCGCCCACGAGTTGCTTCAAGGCGTTGCTCGCCATACCTCCGCGCCACAGGGTAGCCTGGTCGGGATTGACGAAGAAGCCGATGGAGAGCAGCTTGAGGCCGTATTTTTCGATGGGAACGATGAGGTCGCGTCCTTCAATGCGCTCGGCATAGGGACGGGCGTCTTCCACTTGGAACATCTTGGGTACGGAAGGACCGAAGATGTCAGCATCCAGCAAGCCCACCTTGTAGCCCAGTTTCACCAAGGACACAGCCAGATTGGCGGCTACCGTACTCTTGCCTACACCGCCCTTGCCGCTGGATACGGCAATGATGTTCCTCACCCGTGGCAGCATCTTGCCCGGTTCGGGACGTGCGGCCTGCCGGCTTTCGGTGGTGATGGTCACTTCGACATCGGGCGACACATAAGTATGGATAGCCGTCTCGGCGGCTTTAATCATGGACTTCATAAAGGGGTCGGTGGGCTTCTCGAAAATGAGGGAGAAGCTGACCTTCATGCCATCGATGCGGAGGTTGTCGGCCACCATTTCCGCCTCGATGAGGTTCTTCCCGTTGCCGGGATAGCGCACGGTGGCCAGTGCGTCGTGAATTAATTTAGGATATAATGTCATAGTAATGAAGAATGATGAATGAAGAATGATGAATGAAGAATGGCAACTGAAGAGGTGTCTCAAAATCTGAAGTTGCCATCAAACTGTCATGTTGAGCGGAGCGAAGCGTAGTCGAAACATCTCATATAGCACATCGTGAGACCCTTCGACTTCGCTCAGGGTGACAGAAAGATTGCGCTTAGACATTTTGACACACCCTCTTTAGTTACCGCTTACTTTTGAGAAATAAATTCTTCATTCCTAATTCTTCATTCTTTATTAAACTTATTTGCTTACCTCCAACCCGCTCCGCTTGCTGCGGTTGTAGCTCCGGTAGTCGTCCAGGGGGATTTCCACGTCCGGTTCCACCAATGTGCCTTCGTGGGGCAGACGGAAGCGGATGTACTTGATGTTCAGCCCACGGGCGAGCCATTGCTGCTCATAGTAGGTGCGGATGGAGAGTATCTCATCGGCCTTCCCCGAGTGATAGAGGTCATCGGTGAGGACTTCGGGCGTCAAGTGATTGGCTTCCAGCAGCAGACGGGTGTAGGTGAAGAGGAAGTTACTGTCCGTCTTCACGTGTATCAATCCCCCGTCCGTGAGGAAGCGGCGGTATCGCTCCAGGAAGTAAGTGGACGTCAGGCGCTTGGTAGCCTTCTTCATCTGCGGATCGCTGAAGGTGAGCCATATCTCGCTGACCTCGCCGGGGGCGAAGAAGCGGTCGATAATCTCGATGTTGGTGCGCAGGAAAGCCACGTTCGTCATGCCTGTCTGCAACGACTCGGTAGCCCCGCTCCACATGCGCGCCCCCTTGATGTCCACGCCAATAAAGTTCTTCTCCGGGAAGAGGCGACCCAAGCCTACGGTGTACTCACCCCTGCCGCACCCTAACTCCAAGACAATGGGGCGCGTGTTCTTGAAGAACGACTCGCCCCACCGGCCTTTCATGTCGAACGGCACGTTGTCCGCCACGGAGTAGGGATACTCGAATACGTGGGGATAACGTGCCATATCGGCGAATTTCTGCAACTTGCCTTTGCTCATGCCACTACAGTTTCTTCAGAAGCGTTTGCAGCGTTCGCCTTCAGGTCCTCGTAGAAAGCGGCTACTGAAGTATTCATATAAGGAATAAGGAACAGATAGCCGATACCGAGTGTCAGAAGACATAGGATGGCCCAGCCGATGAAGCTCAGGTAGAGCAGGAAGAATTTCATCTTGTGGCCGTTCATCATGGCCATGCTCTTCTCAATGGCGGCGTTGTACGACAGTTCGGGATGCTCGCGCAAGATGTAGGGCGTCATGGCATACGAACAAGTCTTGATGATGCCCGGTACAACGAGCAACAGCGTCCACAGGAATATGTAGAGCTGCATCAGAAACATGGTGCCCAAGATGCGGCCGAAGTCTTGGAAACCGATGAACAACGTTTCCAAGGCAGGAAGTTTCCGCTCGCGATACAATTGATAGAACATGATGTATAGTCCCCAACTGATGGGCAAACATACGACAATGGAAACAAGCCATCCAACCATGGGAATGGCGGAACATACACCGGCTATGGCCATGTAAATCAATGCGGCAACGGCACTCATCAGCCAGTTGCCCTCCAAGGCTTCTCGGGCCTCTCTGCGTAATACGCTGTTTTCTTTGTGCATAATGGTAAAAATTAAAAGTTAGTTATTCGATAATGGTCACCCAGTTGTGTACGTCCGGCTCGTCGCCATACTGGATGGCGCGCAGCTTGTTGTATAGTTTGGTGCAGACGGGACCCGGCTTGCCATCCTTGGCAATGACGTAGGATTTGCCGTTCTCCACATCATCGATGCGCTCGATGGGGCTGATGACGGCTGCCGTGCCGCAGGCTCCCGCTTCCTCGAAGGTCAGCAGTTCTTCTTCGGGCACCGGACGGCGTTCCACCTTCATGCCCAAGTCTTCGGCCAACTGCATCAGGCTCTTGTTGGTGATGCTGGGGAGGATGGAGGTAGACAACGGTGTGATGTACGTGTTGTCCTTAATGCCGAAGAAGTTGGCGGCACCGCACTCGTCGATGTACTTCTTCTCCTTGGCGTCGAGGTAGAACTCGCAGGCATAGCCCAGGTCGTGCGCCTTCTTGTTGGCACGCAGGCTGGCGGCATAGTTCCCGCCCACCTTATAGATACCGGTGCCTAACGGAGCCGCACGGTCGTATTCGCGGATAATGACATAAGGATTGGTAGAGAAACCTCCTTTGAAGTAAGGTCCTACGGGCGTCACGAAAATAACAAAGAGATATTCGTTGGCCGGATGTACGCCCACTTGTGCGCCTGTGCCCACCAGCAGAGGCCGGATGTAGAGCGACGCGCCGCTCTCGTAAGGCGGGATGAATCGCTCGTTCAGTTTCACCACTTTCCGCACAGCTTCCATAAAACGTTCGGTAGGCAACTCCGGCATCAGGATGCCGCGGCAAGTAGATTGCAGGCGGGCGGCGTTTTCCTCCGGACGGAACACACGAATCTTCCCGTCTTTGCCCCGGAAAGCTTTCAGCCCCTCGAAGGCCTCCTGACCGTAATGCAGACATGTGGCGGCCATGTGCATGGGAATAGTCTCTTCACTGCAAACTTCCAGTTCGCCCCACTTGCCGTCACGATAGTAAATTCTCACGTTGTAATCTGTCTTCATGTATCCGAACGGCAGATTAGCCCAATCTAATTCTTTCATAATGTTGTTATATTATTTATTCATCTAATCTTTTATATAAATCAGCAGGATTACGGCGGCAATCCCAAATAAGAAGAATGCTTATTTCTTTTTCTGCTATACGATAGACTACTTTATAATAAGGATGAACGACCCAAGCACGATAGACTTTTGCTCGATTGGGTATCTGTGCTCCTATAAAGGGAAAGGCTGATAGGATTTCTACTGCATCCGTTATTATTTTACGCATTTTACGAGCTACACGTATCCCCGCGACTTGATAATAATATTGAGTAAATACGTGCAAATCTTCTAAAGCCTCATCAGTCCAAATTATTTCCATTCTTCCATCAATTTATCCATTCGGGCAATAACCTCATCATGTGTATACGTTCTTCCTAATCGTATATCTTCTTCAGCACGCAAGATAGCATCGTTTAGTTCCTCTTCTGTACGAGGCAATCCGGGAATACGTTCAAAATACTCTTCCTCTTCTTTCAATGTAGAGAGAAAAGATTGCAGTTTCATCATGGCTACATCGTCATCCATCAAAGAAACTACTTCTTGTAATACTTGTTGTCTTAATCCTATTGCATTCATAATTTGTTCTCCTATATGATAATATTCAAATCATATGATTAGCTTTTAGCCAACGCTTGCCGCTTGGTGTCAGGCAATAAATTAAAAACAAGGCGCAAGGAATGCCTATTGCCGCAAATACCATGTAAGCTCCCATAATTATTATAACTTCTTTTTGCAAATATATCCTTTATTCTTCACTTTCCCGCCTTTCCGCTAATATTTTTTCAATTTCAGTGTCGGCTTTCGTCAATTTGCTTTGGCAGAAGGCGATGAGGCCGTTGGCTTCCTTGATTTTGTCGGCCAGCTGGTCGATGTCCAGTTCGTTGTTGTCTATCTGGCTGACTATCTGCTCCAAGCGGCTGATGGCTTGGCTGTAGGTTTCTTTCTTCTTGGCTGATGGCATGATGTGATTTCAGTTTTTAGGTTTGACAATGGATTGGATTTCTCCTTTGTAGACACGGGTGGTGAGGACATCGCCGGGCTTTAACGATGAAGCGTCCTTCACGGCCCGCCCGTCCTTCAGCGTGATGCTGTAGCCGCGTGCCAGTTGCTTTTGAGGCGAAGCATCGGTGATGCGTTGTTGCAACAACTCCAGCCGATGTCGTTGGCGGGTGAGAAGGGCATCTACCGCACGATGCAGGTCTTTCCGTGCACCGGTCAGTTGCAAGCGGGCTTGGGACAAGCAGCGTATGGATGATGCAGGGATGCGTTGGCGGCATCCTTGCAAGCGGGTGCGTTCGCGTTGCAGACGGGCGGATACACCATTATATATATGTTCGCTTAGTTGCTGCAGCCGGTCGGCGGCTTCGTCCATGCGGGCTATCAGGCATTCGGCGGCGGCGGTAGGTGTCTTCACGCGAGTATGAGCCACACTGTCCAACACCGTATCATCCCGTTCATGGCCTATACCTGTAATGATAGGCAAGGGGAATTGGGCGCAGGCAGCCGCCAACAGGTAAGTGTCAAAGCAAGAAAGATCGGACGTGGCACCTCCTCCCCGGATGATGACTACGACATCGAAGTATTCTAAGCGTTGGTTGATGCGGTCGAGCGCAGCAAGCAGGGAGGATTCCGTTCGTTCGCCCTGCATAATGGAGGGAAACAACTCTACCCGGAAGTAATATCCCCGTGGATTATGCTCCAACTGATGGCAAAAGTCACCATACCCTGCCGCCGAGGCAGAGGAGATAACCGCTATCCGTTGGGGCAATACAGGCATGGGCAATTCTTTGTTCAGCGTCAGCACCCCATCGGCTTTCAGTTGCGCCAGTATCTCCCGGCGACGGCGGGCCATGTCGCCCAACGTATAAGTGGGGTCGATGTCTTGCACCGTTAGGCTGTATCCGTAAAGCTCGTGGAAACTGACCGTGACTTGCACCAGAACTTTGATGCCGGCGGTGAACATCTGCCCCGTGCTTTCCTCAAAATAGGGGCGAAGCAGATGGAAAACGTTGCTCCAAATGACACCGCGTGCCTTGGCTACTAAGTTGTTGCTTCGCGGGTCTTTCTGCACAAACTCCACGTAGCAATGTCCTGTGGCGGGATGTGCACGCACTTCGCTCAGCTCGGCCTGCACCCAATATTCATCGGGCAGGCATTGCTCCAAACTGCGGTGCACCAAAGTATTAAGGTCGTATAAAGATAATGGTTTCATAAATGGGAATTTAGCGGGGCGGAGCCCCGCAATGTGCCAATGTGCTGATGTGCCAATGTGCTAATGCCCTGCGGCATGAGAACACGCCAGCGCAAACACAGCGCAGCCCAATTAGCACATTGGCACATTAGCATATTAGCACATTAAATTATCATTTCTCTTTCAAATACATTTGGTAAGCTTTCCACATGTCCGGCACTCCATATCCGTAGATATTGTCCGGCCAATCGGCACGGTCGCCCGAATGGCGGACAAGCTCAATCACTTGCTTGGCGGTCAGCGTAGGACAGGCTTGCCAAAGGCAGGCCACCATGCCGCACAGGATAGGTGAAGCGAATGAAGTTCCGTTGGCTGTGGTCAGGTTACCATCCGTGCCTATTACATCGGCTTTATATCCCACCGCCACTACATCAGGTTTAATACGATTATCTGCCGTGTTGCCCACAGAAGAGAATGTGGCCAATACGCCTTCTTTATTTACGGCACCTACGGTCAGCACGTTTTCAGCATCGGCAGGCGGAGTAATCTTTTTCCATGAGTCATCGCCTGAATTGCCCGCGCTGCACACCAACACCATGCCCTTGTCGGCAATGCGCGAAGCCTGACGGGACATCAACGCATAGTGACCGTCTAACTGGCGGTAGGTATAGTTTTTTGATGCATCGTCAAAGGTATAATAGCCCAAGGAGGTGTTGATAACGTCCACGCCTACACTGTCGGCAAACTCTACGGCAGCTGCCCACTGGTCTTGCTCCACCAAATGTTCGGAATAATCGTCCTCGCTGCGTAAGAGCCAATAGGAAGCTTCCGGTGCTGTGCCCACCATCACCTCCGGACGATTCATCGCCATACACGACCATACGCTCAGCCCATGTTTCTGCTCGGCGTAAATATCTTCCGTAGAGTTGACAAAATCATTCGTGCCCAACACTTTAGCATTAGCCAAAGCCGTAATGCGGTCGGCGTTGTGATAACCGGCGTCTATAACGGCAATGGTCATTCCCTCGCCCCGGAAGCCTGCTTCATGTAGCTTATTGCCCTGACTCAATTGGATTTGGGCTTCGCCTGCCCCATAATATCGGCCGGGAAGGCTATCCAGGCGATTAATCAACGTGTCGCGTTGCCCGTCTCCGCGCTTGCCTCTGGCAGGACGTGTCCAAACTTTCTCTACTGAACGCACAAAAGGCAAGGAGGCAATGCGTTCGAGAACCGTTGTGTCATTGCACGATACGGTTACAAAATTCTCCCACTTGCCGGTCAGCAAGACACGAACTCCCGCCCGGCGTATTTCGTCCACATACTTAGCGCATACAGGCAAGTCCGTAGAGTCTATGGGCAACCCTTGCCGCACACGGCGTGCGATGGCTTTGGGCGAAAGATAGGCTTCCGGTTTATCTATGCGATACTCTGTAGCCGCCTTGTCTTTCAGACAGATGCGATACTTCAGCGTATCCTGTCGCGCTTGGGCGTTTAGTATACCCAACGCACACAAACATCCTATAATAATAACTCGTTTCATATTATTTTCTATTCTTCATTTATAAACATTCCTATTCCTCGTTGTGAAGCTATAAAAGCGCCGCCTACCACTCGACGGCCAATGTAAAATACGGCAGATTGTCCGGGCGCAATAGCCGAAGCCTCTTCCTGGAAATGCACCAACAAGCGTCCGTCTTCCAATCGTCTGACCTCGCAAGGTATCGGACGGCTACGGTATCGGATGCGCACAGTCAGGTCCGGCGAGCAAAAAATTTCTTCCTCGTTGGGAAAAATTTCCTGCTCCACTAACATGTAGCGTGTCTTCAGTTGTTCGGCATCGCCCAGCATCACGGTATTTTTCTGTGGATTGATTTTCAATACATAAGCAGGTTTGCCCAATGCAATCTCCAACCCCTTGCGCTGCCCGATGGTGTAGTAAGGAAAGCCTTTGTGTTGTCCCAACTTCACCCCTTCGGAGTTGACAAACCAGCCGGGACCAATCTCTCGCTCAATCTCCGGCGAATGCTCGCGAAGGAAGTCTCTATAGTCCCCTTTGATGAAACACACCTCCATGCTTTCTCCTTCCTCGGCTTTCAGCGTATAACCTTTACCCCGTAAATAGTCGCGTACCTGCATCTTGGTATATTCTCCTAACGGAAAAAGGCAACGCCGCAATACGTCCTGTCCTAACCGCCAAAGGAAGTATGACTGGTCCTTACGGTCATCATCCCCTGCCACAATATAAAGGATACCATTTCTCTTTTCCAACCGGACGTAATGTCCCGTAGCGATGAATTGACACCCCAGCTTGTCCGCCCATTCCATTAGCAAGCGAAACTTGAACAAAGGATTGCACATTACGCAAGGATTCGGTGTGCGTCCTGAACGGTATTCATCAATAAAATATCGCACAATCGTTCTGCGGAACTCCTCACGTACGTCTACCACATGATGCTCAATACCCATGCTGCCGGCCAGTTGGTACGCATCCGCAGGCTCATCACCCCACACCCACATAGTCAGCCCCACGATGTCATATCCTTGCTCGCGCAACATCAAGCAGGTGGCGGTGCTGTCTATGCCTCCGCTCATACCTACCAATACCCTTCTATTTGATTCACTCATAAGCCGTATTCTAACAACAACACGCAAAAATATAGATTTTACGCGAGATAATAACCTCTCCTTCCCGAATTTTAAATACAAGCCTTGGTAAGATGTCCGTTTCCTTTACCGCCTATTTCACATCAAAACCTATTTGGGAAATTTGTATGTTACTTTGTAGCCTGAAATGTGCCCGAGAGGTATGTGTAGATGAGGTTTTTGGGGATATGGGCAAATCGGGTTTTACACCATATTGTATATATAGCGCACGGAGATTGAACGGACAACCCATGCGGTTATAGAAAACTAACAAGGAAAAACGAGAAATCAATTTATTAACAATTAACAACTAAATTATTAAAGATTATGGAAATGGAAAAGTTTTATGTGGCTCCGGAAGTGGAAGTTCTGGAAGTTAGCGTGGAGAGAGGGTTCGAAGGAAGTCTCGTGCCTACAGGCGATGAGGAGGACTTCTAAAGGATAGCCTCTGCGGCATGAAAATAGTAATTACTAATTAAATAATCTAACAAATGAAAGCAAAGTATTTTTTAGCATTTATGGTGCTGCCCGCATTGTTCGCGGCTTGTACCAATGATGACTTTGAAACGGCGCAGACTGACCCGATTCAGAATTCTGCGCTGAAAGACCGCGCTCAGGGAGAACTGGTCGTGACCGCTTCTAAGGCCGGAGGCGAAGCTGACATCCAGACGCGTATCGTGGGCGAGGCCAATGGCACCGGCATTAACTGGTTGTGGGAGGATGCCAACGACAAGATCGGTGCTACGGTGGTGGACTATAAGGACACGAAAGGTGAGGATAAGATCAATCTCATCGCTACCGACAAGGACGCTTACACCATTACCAATTATCCGTTTGCTCCCGAAATCAACGGTCCGGCATCCAGTGCAAATTTCTCTACTCCGACTACAGTAGTGGAAGGTGCTTATCTGTTCTACAACCGTTATGATGGCGACAATACGAAGCGTGGCCAGATTAACGCTACCATCGACCGCATTCAGACAGTGAACTATGGCGAGGAAGCCGGCTTAAAGCAAGTGGGTACGGTAGAGAACGGCGGACAGAACTTCTTCGTATCTCCTATCCTGGATTTGGAAATCGCTGACGGTGAATTGTATGAGACTCCGTTGCAGATGTCCAGCGCACACAGCATCCTACGTTTCACCTTCAAGGCTGACTTGGAAAGCAAATACCTGAAGAACTTTGAGATTAACAAGGTCGTTTTGGAAGGTAAGACTAATAAGAAGTTCTATCGCACGCTGACTATCAACCCGCAGGCAATCGCTGAAATTCAGGCTGAGATTCGTGACAAAGTTGTTAATGGCAAGCAGCCTTATAAGACTTGGTTCAAGGGTAACGGTGCCATCGTTACAAAGGATGCCAACGGCAATCCTGTAGACAGCGAGCAAATTATCGCCGCTATGCAGTTGGTGAACGAGGCTATCTCTAAAAAACAAGATGATGGTAAGCTGAGAGAAATCGGTAAGTTGGCTGACAACAGCAAGGACTTGCAGTTCCAACTGGAAACTCCGTTCGTGTTCAACTCTAACGATGATGAAATGACGCTGTTGGTAGTTGTTCCTGCCGGAAAATATACCAAAGAAACATTTACGGAAAAGTATGGCGAAAAGCAAGAAAATGAAGGTTTGTTCGCATTGCACGTATATACCAGCGAGGGTATCTATAACGCTTACCTGAACTCGTATGATGAGGACGGTGACGTGGTGGCGGAACGTACTTTGGAACGCGGCAAGTTGTATGGCATGCCTGAGCAGACTTTGATCATCAAGGGTGGTAAGACAAACATTACTCTGTTTGAACAGGAGGAAGAATTCACTGTTGAGACAACGGACGACTGGAACTACACTGTTGAATACATCAACGCTCACTGGCGTGACTATGGTGACGCTAATGAATGGAACATTCCTGTTGTGAAACTGAATCCGGACAACGCAGAAGAAGGCATCACAGTAGACGCTGACCACTACTTCCCCGCATACCCGGTTCTGTACACAGGTGATGCTAAGCTGAACCTCGTAGGTCAAGACGAATACAAATTCAACCCGGCTCACATTATCTTCGCAACCGGTGCAGACCGTCCGACGCTGCAGGTTCTGGAGCAACCGAATGCGAAAGTAATATTCGACTACGACATCAACGGGGATGTTGAGGCTGAAAATGAAAAGACTCCTGAAGATGGGAAGACCATCACCGCAGCTATCAAGCTGGTTTCTGACGCACAAGTTGTAGTGAAGGAAGGTACAACCGTTCAGTTCGAACAGTTGGTAAACAAAGGCTCATTCACCGTGGAGGCTGATCCGGATCCGGATTATGAAAAATATACGCAGGCAATCTTGCTGAAAGATGCTGAAGGTTCTAACGAAGGAACTATTAACGTAGCTGGCCGCTTCGATGCTTTTGCGATGACTGCAGACTTCACGAATGCTAAGGACGGAGTTATCACTGTAGAAGGCTTCGAGAACGGAATGAACGACAAGGCTCGCGGTATTGCCAGCTTCAAGAGCTTAGTAAACAACGGTATTATTGACATCCAGGCAAGTGCCGACAAGAAGGGAACTTACGGTGGTATGTTGGATGTAGCTACTTTGGAGAACAACTACAATATCAATGGTAGCCAGAAGGGTATTATCAACGATAACGGTGAATTCAAGGTAACAACTGAGATCATCAGCAATGGTACCATCACTTTGGGCACCGATCCGTACGCTATGATTCAACTGGCTAAGGGTACGCTGACCGATGCGGACGATCTCGGTAGTCTGATTTTGGCTGACGCTACTAACTATGAGATGTACGACACGTACTACACCAACTGGAGCAATATCGACTTGACAAATGTGACAGGTGTTATCGAAACAACATTGACCTCACAGGCCGCTTATGATAAGATTATAAAGGATCACAATGACTATGTTGTAAAAGTGACTACTACGCCGAAGCAACAGAGCGCATTGCAAGTCCTGAACCTGATCAGAGTAGATGGCTTTGCTTTGGATTTGTCCGCTGACAAGACTCTGGGTACAGACACCGATTCTAACTTCGATGGCGTTACCTTCTTCCTGAACAAGGATGCCAGCTTGGACGTAACGAACGTTAGCGGCAAGCAGATCGGTTCAATCCATGCAATAGGTGCCAACACAGCCGTGACCGTAGCTAACCCGAAGAAAGACGCATCTACCATTACCGCAGGTGCTATCGTTACCGCTAAGGATGCTGACCTGACTATAGGTGAAAGCGTGACTGTAAACGGTGTTAAAGCAATCACTTTGGATGGTAAGCTGACTAACAATGGTAAGGTAAATACCAACACTGTAACTGCAGCCGCACCTATCACTACTAACGTGAAAGCAACCGGTTCGTTGATTAACCAAGGTGTTATCGGTACAGAAGCTGAAGCCAAAGGATGGGATTACACTGATGACAACATCGAAGCTCTTAATATCTTGATTAATTTGGTAAACAATGTAGAACCGACAGTTAATTCAGGAGTTGCTGGATATTACATTACAACCAATACTTGGACTGATAATGTTGAAGACCGTGACCTCCGTTTGGAAATTATCAATAAATGGATTAGTGAAAAGAATGGAGCATCTACAGAAAGCAATGGCATTGAAATAGAAGGAAAAACTTATTACATTTGGAGATCTTCTAGTTTGTACTATTCTTTCGATACAACAACTGATGCTGAAACTGGAAAGATTGCTAACTATAATGGCGGTTCAACTACAGCTAATAACAAGTATACCAACATTTGGAGCACTTACACTCGTGAAGTAGAAAAGGATGAGTTTGCAAATGATTGGAACTTGCACAACTATCTGGACGTAACTGTCAACAAGGGTATTGTAGACATGCAGCATGAAGATGCTGTAACTTACGGTGTTATCCGCGACAACCAAGGTACAAAGAAAGGCGAGTTTACTCAGGACTATAAAAACATGTTCGAGTAATAAGTGAGAATTTTGGTTGTATAAAGCCGGAATATAAAATTGAGGAGCCGCATCGCAAGGTGCGGCTCCTTGTTTTTACATACAGAATAGACAAGGAATCATCCCACATGATGCCTACTATCATCCTACATGAATACGTGCCTTTTTTCTGTATTCTCTATCCGATACGCCGAAACTCAAACACCTTAAAAAGATACTTCAGCGAAATAAAAAATAGATTGGTGTAAAGTCCATAGCGGCGGCATGCTTTCACATCTTCTCGGTTTATCAGCAGGCGATTCTGTACGTTTTTGGTGCTCATGCCACCGGTGCGCATCGTGACAAAGTCTTGTTTCAGATAACGGGCTTTTATACGTGCTTTGTAGAAAAGGCGGACCATCATGTCATAATCGGCGGCAATCTTGTAATCAAGCGCATACAATCCATTTTCTTCATAAACCTTCCGCCGAGCATAGAAAGACGGATGGGCGGGCATGAAGCCGAAGCGAAGTTTCCAAGGACGGAAAGAGGCCGAAGAATAGTACCGGACCACCTTATCTGGCTTACCATCGCGGATAAAGTGAATGTCGCCGTAAACGGCATCGAGTGCTCGATTGTCATTCAGTGCTTTGACAACGTTCTCCACCACATGCATATCTGTAAAATAGTCATCCGAGTTGAGTATGCCTACCACTTCACCGGTCGACATCCTGATACCTTTATTCATGGCATCGTAGATACCTTTGTCTTTTTCGGATACATAATGAAGCCGACCTTTGAATTGCGGCTCATATTCACGCACAATCTCCATAGTACGGTCGGAAGAGCCACCGTCTATGACCCAATATTCAATGTCGGGATACGTCTGATTTAACACGGAGCGGATAGTGTCAGCTATGGTGGAGGCGCTGTTGAAAGACGCCGTAATGATGGATACCTTCATAAAAAGACGTTTAGTGTTTACCTAAGATTTTTATCAGTCCCCGGCAAATACGCCATCGGAACATCAGTTTTTCCCGAACTCCGTAGATACTTTCCCGAGCCGTAGACGAACTGTTATGGTCATGTCTGCGGAAACGAATCAGTTTTTCGGGAATAAACGAAAGCTTAAAATAGAATGCGGCGACATTGCCAATCCAGATGTCATGCATGGGAGTCTTGGGAGGGAAAGGCAAGGCTTTATCCAATACACAACGCTTGAAAGCCATGCAACAGCCCAGATAACCGTTTTTGCCAAAAAGGTTGCGCAACAAGCCCCGTTTCGTATGATTCAGTCTGAAAAATGAATCACAAGTCGTTTGAAGTGCTCCATCCGTTACAATGGCATCGCTTACCACACAATCACAAGTTTGCAGATATTTTAAGCAAACAGTGACTTTATCTTCTGTCCACACATCGTCCTGATCGGCCAAAAAAATAATCTCTCCTTTTGCAAGCCCTAAGGCATGTTCAAAGTTCATAGTAGGCGAACCCATGCCGGGACCTTTCACCAACCGTATTCTCTCATCGTGCAAACTCCCAATAACCGACAAGGTATCATCAGACGAGCCATCATCCGAAACAATAACTTCATCATCCTTTCCGATTTGTTTCAATATCGACAGCAGTTGTTCCTTTATGTATTTTCCTCCGTTATAAGAGGCCATGCAAACAGATATTCGGGGCATATCTTCATTCAATTACCAAATAATTTGCAAAATTACACAAAAGCCGGTGTAATGCAAACTCTTATTTCTATTTAAGAATCAGATTTCGTCCTTTTTCATAGTATAAATGATATTCAGTCTAGTGTTAGATTGCTAAAAAGGGTATATTTTAATTCCAATACATTTCTTTTTTGGTATCATATTTAGTATCTTTGCATTAAGAATAATAGAATTATGGGATTTCTTAAATACAAAGGCTATTCTGGTTCTGTAGAATTCAATCCGGAAAATAATTGCTTGTTCGGCAAAGTCCAAGGATTGCATAAAGCGGCCATCATTTATGAAGGAAATAGCGTGGATGAGCTTCGCAAGGATTTTGAGAACGGTATTGATGATTACATAGCCGGATGCAAGGAACGTGGCGTGCAACCGGAAAAAAACTATAGTGGAAAACTCGTTGTAAGGATGCCCTCAGAACTTCATTCACGCATCGCAGAAGCAGTAAGTGGTAGTGGCACTACCATCAATGATTTTATTAATAAAGCCATCGTGAATGAATTGGATCACGAATACGCAATGCTGTGATTGGCTTTCGATCTAAATGCCATTAGAAATGACTTAAAAACGTCCTAAAAGCACCGAGAGTCTGAACAAAATGTTGTGTTTCAACGACAAAGGTTGCACTTTGGTAGAAAAGAGTAAACGGCATTTTTTGCGCCAATCATGCAAATAGCCTTCCGCATCTTCCAACAAAGGCAAGTATTCTTTCCGTATCAGGTGTCTGTAGCCACACAGTAGTTCATGCACGGTTTTCGAACGTTCCCGCTCTTTCCCCACAAAATTGCGGGAATATCTTTTACGCCATTCTTCCGCGAACGACTGATGCATGCCTAATACGTTGTGCTCGTGCTGTCTGTAGTACATGTGGGGTGTGGAATCAAAATGCACATATCCGTCTACAGCCAGGCAAACCAAATGAGCCCAAGAATCGTGCATGCTGATGTATTGAGGGGTATAGGTTTGTAGCAGTTCTCTCAATTTATGATTGAAAACGATGGTTCCACCGGTAGCCGTGTGATTTATAATGGCTTGCTGCAGCGTATCTGCCGGTAAGAGGTTAGGAGTAGGCAACGGTTGCAGACGAACATCTACAAGCTGTGTTTGTCCGTAATATAAAGCAGGCGTGGCTTCGTGTCCAATCAATGCCTGAACGGCTGAGGGTAGTTTGTCGCTAAACCATACATCATCCTGGTCGCAGAAAGCATAATATTCCGTTTCCGGGGCTTTGCGTATCAGATTCAGGAAGCTGCGGGCAGGTTTCAGATTCTCCCCTTGATACCAAGTCAGGAAACCCGTTTGTTGCCATTGGTTCAGGATGTCGAGAGTATGGTCCGTAGAGCCGTCATCACGCACCAATATCTGTACGTCCACTCCTTCCTGGTTCTTCAGAGATTGCAACTGCTCTTCTATGAATTGCTCCCCATTGTAAGTGGACATTAATACGCACACTTTATTTTTCAAAACCTCATATTCCATAGTCATTTCTGCTGTATACATTTCTTGTCCGACTTTTCTATACGGTGATAGGGAGCCAATACATACGAATATCCTACCACCAACGCCAGCATACCTGTAGAGCTAATCAATAACGGATTGGTTCCGGCTATGCATAGATACAGAAAATAACCCAATCCGAACGGTAACGCATACTGCACTTCCGTCTTATGTTTGTAGAGATAATACAACGGATAAAAGAATATGCCGATGATGAACAACGCTCCAAAGAAACCGAAATAACGAACCAACTCCACATATGTCCATTCAGTCTGCGGCACCATTTCACCGAATCCCGCTGAATAGAACAGGCTTCCGATTCCTTGCCCGAACAGCAAGATGTCTGGATGAGTGACAAATAAATCGTAATAGGACATCAAGTGTCCGAATTTTATTGCATTGGAATGCTCTCCTTTCTCAGAAAGGAATACCGTGACAAGGTACAAGGCGAATAGCAAGAAAATAAAGATCAGTAGATAGGTAAGCACCTTGCCGAATACCTCATTACCCTTCTGCCGAATCCACAGAAAAGAGAAGATGAAGAATACCGACAGCATATTGGCACGTGTGCCGCTAAAAAAGATGGCCATGGCGAAAATGAGAAACAGCAGTACATTCCCAATCCGATGTTTTCGTTCCGTGATGGCTTTGTAGCAATAAACACTGCAAGGCATGATGGCCAGCGGAATTGTCTTGTAAAAGACACTTATCAGGCTGATACCTAAAAACGAACGCCGGGACAATTTCATAAAATCATTCTCTTCCTGCAAAAAGCCATAAATGGCTGTTTCGATGGCCGGAGAGAAGTACATAGCATAAGCTATAAATATGCTGAACAGACTGATGCAGACCAAAGGGAACAGCATTTTGTTGAATATTTCCAATTTACTGACCCAGCACAATAGCAGGATAGGGGCAAAGGCTTTGATGAAGCCTGTCGTAAATTCATAATCAAAAGGATAGCCAGCCATATCTCCGCGTAGAAATGTGGCGACTATCAGCAGATAAGTCAATAAGAATATCACTAACTTGCTTGTTTCCATCTTGGTGCGGTATCTGACAAATAGAAGTGCTACCAATACGATGAAAACCGGGTTTTTGGCTCTGAGGATGGTATTGGGTGGGTCCACAATCAGCACAAAGCAAAATATGGATAACAAGAAATTTACAATCTTATCTAAAGCTGAGCTCATAGTGACTAACCGGTATTTATTTCTTATTCAGCACTTTCAGATACGCCGCATAAGTCTGCTTTGCAGCAGTTTCCCACGAGAATTTTGTTATCAAACTATTGCATAGTGCTCGTTCTACATAAGCTCGTAGGACCGTTTTCTCTATGCTCTCACAATCCAGCGGGTTAACGACATAAGGTTGATCAGGAAAATAGGTTTCAACCGGTGCGTAACGTTCCGTGGAAATGACAATCGGACAATCATTGTAGAGTGCTTCCAATGAGACCAATCCTGGTGACTCCCTCAACGACAAAAGGACATGTAAGCGGGCATAACGGTAAAATAGGGTGATTTCCTCGTGAGGAACAGCATTGATAAAATACACATTACCTCGTTTTTCTGCCAATTTTCGTAATTTATTGTAATAACTATCATTATTCACCTTACCAACGAAAACAATAGGAATCTCCGGATGCTTTCTCAGCGCATATACCAGATTTATCTGATTCTTAATAGGTTCTATACGACCTACCTGTAAAATGTAACCTTCAGGTATGCCATACTTTTTCAGGAAATCAGTCTGATTCATTGATGTGCCGGATTGTGATATTTCCGCCCCGTTATATACTACATGTATCTTTTCACCAAGATCTTTCCTGATGAACTTTTCCAGCAACCGCCCTTCCTCTATGGAATTGGGAAGTATCAGACGGCTATTGTCTACAAAATAAGTCAATTGCCTGCGGAATTTCTTCGAAAAGTATCCCGGATGTCCTGTCAATTTGACCGCAAACGCAATAGCACACCGCAGAAAGAATGCGGCGCGCATAGATAATCTTGTCTGAATAAACAGATTAGTCAGCGGGTCATACGAATAAGTATAATCCCAATAAATGGAAGAGCTGACTATCGGTATATCTGTCTCTATGGCTTTTTTAAAGAATGCTTCTGTTACCTCGCAAGTGACGTAATTAAAGATATGAATCAAGTCGAATGATGTATCCAGTTTTTCCGGATCGGTCACTACTACGACCTCGAGCCCAAATGCCTTTTCTAAATATTCTTTAGTTTTCAACATCTGAACGCCATCTCCACCCAAAGGCGCATTCCATGTAGGACGATTACAAAAAGCGACTCTCATAAGATTTAGATTTATTTATCTAAGCAATGAACTATTCTTTCACACGCCTTCCCATCCCCATAAGGATTCACAGCCTTACTCATGTGCTCATACTGCGCCGCATCATCCAGCAAAACGGAGACTTCATGCACTATCTTGTCATAATCCGTGCCTACCAACTTTACGGTGCCTGCCTCTAAGGCTTCCGGACGTTCGGTCGTGTCACGCATCACCAAGACAGGCTTGCCCAATCCCGGTGCTTCTTCCTGAATACCACCGCTATCCGTCAGCACAAGTGTGGATTTCTCCATTAGATAGACAAAGGACAAATATTCTAACGGCTCTATAAAGAACATATTAGCGGCCTCTCCCCAGCCCTCTCCCATTGAGAGGGAGTCCATGCCTGCAAATATCTTGTGGATGGGCTTGCGTACATTCGGATTCAGGTGCATGGGGTACACAAAATCTACTTCTGGATATTTCTGAACTAAGTCCCGAATAGCGTTACATATGTGGATGAAGCCTTCCCCAAAGTTCTCCCGGCGGTGTCCGGTAATCAAGACCAGCCTTCTGCCTTCGTTCAAGCGGTTGATATCATAGCCAGCCCGGCTTAACGTAGCTTCCAGTTCCGCGTCCAAGGCCTTGTCATTCTTTATCTTGTCAACCACCATGTAGAGTGCGTCTATCACGGTGTTTCCGGTTACAAGGATATGTTTTTCGTCCACGCCTTCCGCCAATAAGTTTTGCTTGCTGAGTGGAGTCGGCGCAAAGTGATAAGTCGCGAGGCGTCCCGTCAGTTGGCGGTTCATTTCTTCCGGCCACGGGCTATAGATGTTGTGTGTACGCAGTCCGGCTTCCACATGCCCCACAGGTATCTGCTGATAAAATGCCGCCAAAGCTGCGGAGGTAGAAGTGGTGGTATCGCCATGCACCAGCACCAAGTCGGGATGCGTTTCTTTCAGCACGTCCCGCATACCGGTCAAGACCCTTGCCGTTACATCGTAAAGGTCTTGCCCTTGCTTCATGATGTTTAGGTCAAAGTTTGGCGTTATCTCAAAGATGCGAAGCACTTGGTCGAGCATCTCCCGATGCTGACCCGTCACACAGACGATTGTTTCAAACTTATCCGAATGTTTTTGGAATTCCTTCACCAACGGTGCCATCTTAATGGCTTCGGGGCGGGTTCCGAAAACGAGCATTATTTTCTTCATTTCCTGAAATTTTCTGCAAAGATAGTCTTTTTGCTGATATCAACTTTAATACTTATACTTAAATTTAAGTTCCACTACTTTCCCGTCTTGGGTAAACCATTGTCGACTGATAGTGTTGTAAATGCGGACTGTAGCTGAATCCTGCCCTTGCGGGAACTCCCACAATTGAATCATACCGTCTCCGCCGTTCTTTTGATATTGTAGGTTGAACAGCATTTGCAGCACGTCTCTTCCCCGTACGTTTGGGGTGGTCAGGTGCGTATAAAATCCGTTGTGCCCGCACAGTACCCATGCGATGTTATCATTGTCTTTTATCAATTGTTCCCAAATTTTTTCCGGAGTGCTCCATGTCGTATTCATAAATTGCAACTCCGCATAAGAACCATCGGCTATGCGCTCTCCATTTCGACTCAGATACTCGTGAGTCATCAAGATGAATTTTTGATGCCTATGGTTTTGAACATAACGCTTGGCCCACTCCAACACCTCATCACGTGGGCCAAATTCTAACACCAATATATAATAAGGTTTTCCATCAATATAGTTTTCCACCACTACATTCTCCGTCCGCCCGTCTTCAAACCGATCCACGATCATCGATTCTGTGAGGGGGAAAGTAGTATAGCGTGAGAAGTATGTCGCATTGCGGTCTTTGATTTTATTGTTTGAGTCCCACACATAATCGTGATTGCCGATGCACGCAATGTAGGGAACTTCTTCGGCCAATTGGGAAGTCACATTGTAAAAAAACTGATAACTGGATTCCTGATTGCCGGATGTGATGTCTCCCACCTGCAACACACACTTGATGTCCATTCCCTGCATGTATTGCGAGTAAATCCATTGCACGGTAGCCTCATAATAAGGCATCAGCGCGGGACTAGCCGTGTACTCCTGTATATCGCCGATAACCACCAGATATTCGGAAGTCAAATCGGGATTCTCGTCCAACGCAATCAACGCCAACGGCTTCGCTTTATAGACTTCTTGATTTTCACAAGAGGCAAGTGTGGCGAACATGCTCGCCAGGAGCAGCAGACTTAAGCAACACAACTTGTTTTTCATGACCTTTATTCATTCAGTTCTACATTTACCGTATGCATTATGATTTTATCAAGGTCAGGCAAGGACATGTAGCGACCATATATTTTGGTCAAATAGGCATCATAATTACCGGGAACGGGGAAAACAGCATCTTCAAATGCTAATTCTCCCAACGGGAAAATATCTTTTTCCTCACGCGGTTTCAGAAAACAGCTTCCCGGCGTATGCCTCAATTGTTCGTGCGCGCCTATTCTTCCCACGCAACGGAAGATTGGGAACAATACTTTATATAATAAAGGATAGACTGTGCCAAAATAGATTTTACGCCCCCAACGGTTCTTCAACTTCCGGTTTGCTCCGTACAGCAACTTATCCTGCATAAATCCGGCCAGTTTGCATAAAAATTCTGAAGAAGACGGTTCCATGATGAAGACATCTATATACGCCCCGTGGTATTTATAATACCAGTCATTGGTGTTGTCTTCCTTGATGGTAGAGCGCAAGTCGCGTACCTTGCCATAAGGGGCAAAATAGTTAGGGTCGGTCTGATGCGTCTGCAAGTCGTAATGATCATTTTTTTCTATTTCCATCGCCTTGACAAACTTCCGATAGTCTTCCCGCAACATCTCTATATCCAAGTCATCATCCCACGGTATAAATCCGCCATGTCGTACGGCTCCCAGCAATGTCCCCGAGCACAACCAATAGCGAATGTGATGCCTGCGGCATACTTCGTCAATGAACTTCAGCATTTCGAGCATACGAAGCTGGTAGTTGCGCAACGGGGAACCGTCCGGGTTGAATCGGTTCCGCAAGGCTTGTTGGTCTATTGATTCTGACATACTATTTTCTTGCTTGCTTTACAATTAATGGTACAAAAGTAATGAATATTAAACGGGTGCACAATATCATATGTGGATTTGTTTAAACAATCTCATCACACACCGCCATTTCCGCTCCTCGGAATACCACCTTCAGCAAATGCAGTTTAGTCTCAGAGCAAAGGCGTTGCACCACTTTGTCCGTACTGTATTTTTTCAGTTGCTCGTCCGCTTCCCAGCTTTTCGCCTCCACTTCGGCATCCGTAGCGGTGTGGTTGACGTACTTCAACTCCATGATGTAACTGTGGGCAATGTCCGCATAGCGTGCCTTGTCCGGCAGCATCAGGAAATCGCTGTAACCGTAGTTCAATTCGATTTCCGGTTCTACCAGGTAGAGGGAGTTCAATGCCAGGTAAGCCTTGAAGAAGCCTTGCAGGTTGTGTTCGCCGCGGATGCTGTCACGGATAGAAGAACTTTCTTTATAGGCTTCGGCGATGCGGTGAATCAGCGGTTGCCAATTTCCTTCTAAGGACATCACCATCATTTCTCTTTTCAAGGCACTAAGGTCCACATCGAAACTACGCCTGAAATAATCCCGCATGAATGCCCAATACTGTTCCTTCACGCAGTTGTTCGGAATAACCATTTCCAGCATGTCCCCATACTGTGTTCCCATGGTGAGTAATCCATAATAATAAAGCAGGCTTCGGAAGTTGTCGTCATCCGTCACGTACTCGGCGGGGAAAGACGTCCGCAGGTTCATCAGCACGGAACCCGTGGCGGCAATCTCCTCAATAACACTCATGCGGTTCTCCCGTTGGTTACCCCGATCAATGTCCGCCAGCATCTTCAGCTTCTTGTAGTCCGTACGGATGTTCTTGTCTACCATCTCCTTTGGGGCATGGTTGTAGAGGACTTGGTTACACAAATAGTAAAGCACCATGTCGCAGTTATAGATACGGTCGTTATCGAGGCATTCTTCCGCAAAGCAATAATTGTTGTACCAAGGCTTCATCTCCTCCAGCATCGCCTCAATGTCCGCTTCCGCACGTAGCTTGCCGTTGTCCTGAAAATAGCGGAACATCGTGCGCACGTCGTTCTCCGAGAAACCCAGCATGTCGTTGAAACGGGGATCCTGTGAAATGTTCCAATCGATATTATAACCGCTGGAAATATCATTCAATGTTACGGGCGATATACTGGTAAGGAAAACTCGTCTGAACATCGCCTTGAATATCTTAAAATAATTACAATAGAATCTGTTTGCATAGGTTAAGTTGCGCAACACATCACTTCCTCCTTCACTGAGGATAGTATCTACAAAATTATCATATTCATTAATAATTAAATAAAGAGGATATCCTTTAGCTCGCGCTTGCAGATTGATGTAGTTTAACTTTGCATTCGTTTCTGTTTCACAATGTACGACTTTAACAAATTCTTTATCATAATATTCGGCATAAGTAACAGCAAAGTGATCTAGTACTTGCCCACAATATCTATTAAAATGGATGGCTAATGATGTTTCATCACTGCCTTCTATCAGAGAAAAGTCAAAGTAAATCACTTGGAAAGCATTTTTTAGAGGTGTTGGATACTCGTGTACCCATAATCCGCCAAACAATCGGTCGAACTTGTCTGCCTGTGCCATGTCATAATAAGCCCACATCATACTAGTGAACAAGCTTTTCCCGAAGCCATGGGGGCGGTTCAATGACAGATAATCACCCGTCTCTTCCAACAAAGGAAGATACATCGTCTTGTCCACATAATATTTATTTTCATTCCGCACGCTCTCAAAGCGCGCCACTCCGTAAGGAATACCTTTTACTGCCTCCATAAATTGTTGCTTCTGAATCTTGTTATGACAAAAATAGCACATATTATTCAAAAAACAAACTTTTGGTGCAAAGAAGGACGTGACTTCAATAATATGCAACAATTCGTTTTAAGATACATTTTGTTTTCGGCTATCGGTTTGTTAACGAATGTGTATTCTAAGACGAAAAATCATCCTATTAGAAGTCTAACATTTTTTATCCAGCTGATTTTCAGCAATTTAATAACTCTAAAAATACTGCGCTATTTGCTCTCAATCAGCGCAGTGTTTACCCCCTAAATACTACGCTGATTGAACAAAAACAGTGCGCTGATTGAACGGAAATAGTGCGCTGATTCAGAAGGGATAGTGCGGCCGTGCTTCTCGAAGAAGAAAATATGCTACAAATAGCATCCGGATTTTCTGTACAACAATTGAAAATCTGAGCTTCCTGCCAAGCAGTTTACACCATATTATATATGGCACACTCATATAAAGTCAGAAGTTGGTCATAAGAAACTCACGCAGGTGAATATGTATGATGCCCGGATATTCGGGCAGACCGCCACTGACAGGATCCATTGAGACAACGTACTTCGGGTAATTATCGCGTATGGCACACAAATTGCCGAACTCCCTTGCTATGGTGTTTTCCGAGCCGAGCAGGTACACAGCTTGCACATAGAGTCTTCGTTCACCGCGCACGGCCACGAAGTCCACCTCCCCATCCCGGAGAATGCCCACCGTGACTTTGAAGTCCTGCGTGACCAAGTGGTGGTAGATGACGTTCTCCATCACCTTTTCGATGCTGCCGCGCAGGTTGAAGCCGCAGAGCAGGTTGCGCAGGCCATGGTCGGCAAAATAGAACTTGTTGTTCTGCTCGAAGACACGTTTGCCGTGGATGTCGTAACGCTGTACAGGAGTAATGATGAACGCTTTGCAAAGGTGTCGGAGGTAAGCGGACGTAAGCATCTCGGACACTTTCTCTCCTTGTGACTTCATCGTATTGGCGATGTTCCTCACGGAAATGAGCTTGCCGATGTTGTCGGCAATGAATACGGCTAGGTTCTCGATGAACGTCACGTTGCGAATTTCCTCCCGTGCGATGACATCGCGCAACATAATGGTGTTATACACCCCTTGCAGGTAATCCCTGACCTGACTCTCGTCCTCTACTTCATAATGGCAAAGGCCGGGAAGACCACCCACGCGAAGATAGAACTGAAGGCTCTTGTCCGTATCCTGCAGCCCGTGGAAACGCAAGAAGCCCTTATATGTGAGACTATGAATGGGGATCTCGACATAACGTCCGGAAAGGCGGGTGTTCAACTCCGATGAGAAAATGTATGCATTGCTGCCCGTAGCAACGACCTGACAGCGATTTTCTGCATAAAGGCTGCGCAGGGCGTCCTCATAGTCCGTGATGTCCTGCACTTCATCGATAAGCAGATAGTTGTCTCCTCTTTCAGGCAGATTCGCAGTGGCATACCCGTATAGGCCATCGGCAGTAGCAATACCCTTGAAGGCATGAAGTTCCTTGTCAACATACGCTATATTGGCTGCGGGTCTGTTGATGCGCAACCAGGCCTGCAACTGTTTGAGCATACAGCTCTTGCCGACCCGGCGTTGGCCGACAAGGATAATCATCATTCCCTTACCCAAGTGCGAAATGATGTGGCTGAGATAAGCCGGGCGTTCGATTATTTCCATAAGCGATATATTTTAATGCAAAAATATAAAACACGAATGATAAAAACGAATAGAAATGAGGAAAATATAAAATATACCTTGATAAAATGAGCAAAATTGAATGATCCACAATATACGTCATTGCACAAATCCCAATCGAACCTATACTTCTATGCCAAAGTATCCTTGCTTCTATGGCCATTGAACCTATACTTCGTTGGCGAGGAAAGTATTGAATTATATAAACTGTAAGCTAAATAATACGGATTCAGGAGTTACGCTTATTCCGTAACATCCCTACAATCATAAAGACATCTTTCCGCACTTGCAATCTGAAGAGGAATACAAGTAGCATATAGACAGCTGCAAACAAGAGTATTTGCAAAAAGAAATGAATATGCCAAGCATTGCCCATGACATATACTGCAACACATGTAACCAATGCAACTAAAAGAATGGGCAAAATGTCGAGTAGCTGTCTCCATACCGGATAGGAAACATATTTGGCGACTAAAGCGGCGTTGACCAGATAGATGTTTAACTCACTTATTACCATACCGCATAAGATACCATACATCCCCCAATGCATGCCGACTAATAACAAAACCAGCAGCGTTCCCCATTTATAAAAGCTCCAACCAAACAATACACGGCTTTTACCTAAGGCGGCAATCGCGTAATAATTAATATTTTGCAAACAAACAAATAAGCCGCCTACACATAATAGCTGAAAATAGGGAACTGACGCTTCCCATTTATCTCCATACAGGAAAGTCACCAAAGGCGCTGCCGTTTCTATGAGTAACATCATCAATGGGAACGTGATAAAAGAGATGACGCGAACATTCATTCTTACCATTTCCCGCAAACGGGCTGTTTCCGTCTGAAATTTGGAGTAAACAGGAAACATGACCTGTACTAAAACATTGGGCAATGTATAATAAACGACATCGCCCAATTTCTTCGCCTGAGAATACAACCCCATTTCCGTGGAAGAAAAGCGGCGACCGATAATAAGTCCTTGTAGGTTTTTGCAGACTTCTTGCAGAATGTTAGAAAAAAGAATATAACTTCCGAAGCCAAACAAAGTTCGCAGCGACTGAAAAGAAAAGCATAGTGAAGGATGCCAGCGTGTATAAAGCCCATAAAATACAACGGAAAGGCAGCTATATATCAATTGTAAAAACACCAAGCTCCAGACCCCATAGCCTTCAATAGCCATCATAACAGCAATGAAAGCCGCTATAAAATAGGAGGACACATTTACTATCGCTATTTGCTTAAAAGCAAGCATCTTTCGCAACCTATTATTTTGGATGGTTACCAACGAATTGATAAGCAAAACAACTCCCCATACTCTTAGCACATCATTCAATATCGGCATCCGATAAAAAGAGGCGATGAGGGGAGAGGAAAAGAACAAGACGCCATATAAGACAATGGCGAACAGCAGATTCACATAAAAGATAGTGGAATAGTCTGTCTGGGTAGGCTCTTTTTTCTGAATTAATGCGCTTCCGAAGCCACCATCGATGATGGTTTGAGAAACAAGAATAAAAATAGCAAGCATACCGATACAACCAAAATCTGAAGGCATCAACAATCTCGCCAAAATCAGATTGGTCAAGAACTGAATGCCCATCGAAATAAAACGGTCGGCTGTAGCCCAAAGGGTGCCCGAAATGACTTTGTTGCCTAAATTTGTTCCCACTAATTATATGCTCTTATATCAAACATCACACCCAGAACTTCTGTCCTTCCATCCCTTTTCTCTCAGGTTGGACATTCAGTATCATTTCAGCAATCTTCGAGGCAAATGCCACATCGTGCAGCGCAATGCCTATGTTATAAGCCAATATGCGTTCCTCATCGGATTCGCGTCCTTTGTTCTGCCCTAACAGAACGTGCGAGAATTCATCGAACTGCTTAAAGCGGTCGAAATACTTGAATTCGCACACGTGATTCCGGTCATCGGCAAACACTTTGTCGAAGAAAAGGTCACAATTCTGGAAGCCTCTGGTGTGAACCGGCACTACCAGCACACCTGGCTGAAAAGCCTCATCCGGCGCAAACAGCTCGTTGGCTACCGTCACACAAGACACTACTACATCGGATTCCTTGATTAACTCCACGCAGGAGTCATAAACATGGAACGTGATGTTGGCATAATCTTTGAAACGCTCCATGAACAATTCCGCCTGGTCCTTATAACGGAGCAGATGAACCTCAATGGGGGCGTTATTCAACACGGCCAATAAACATAACATCGTGGCACGGGCCGTATTACCCAGTCCAATAAACCCATAGCGATGCGCATTCGTTTTCTGCAAATGCCAGATGGACAAAGCCGCCATGGCACCCGTACGCATGGTTGTAATCCACAAGCCGTCCATTAAAGCCAATAAATGGCCGCTTCCCGCATCGTAGAGCAGCAAATCGCTCTGCAAAGAAGGTTTCCGCTCAGGATAACGGGACACTACTTTTACACCAAAGCGTTGGACATTGGGTAAATAGGCCGGCATGGTGTTGATAAAGATGTCACCGGGCATTTTGACGCTGATTTTGGCGGGAAGCACACTTTCATATTTGTGCAGCAAGGCTTCCTTTACCCACTCCACACACGTGTCCGGTGTTATATTCAGGTTTTTAATCGTTTTAAAATCAATATATCGCATCGTCACTCGGTTTTATAGAAAAGAAGCCATCGCTTCTACCAGTTTATCATTATCTTCCTTGCCGCGTACAGCGATTCGGATATAATTCTTCCCGCCAAATACCTTCTTAGTGCTACAGTCTTTTATCAAAATATTTTTCCGCAACAGGCAACGCGTCAATTCAGCGGAGGTATAAGGCGCTTTTACTTCGCACAAAAAATAATTGGCCTGCGAAGGAATGACCCGCAGGAAGGGAATGGCCTGTAAGGCGGCAAAGAAGCGGTTGCGCTCCTGGATGAACTTTTCGCATGCCCTTCGATAGTCATTCTCGTACTTTCCGAATATCTGCATGTAGAATTCCGCAAAGGAATTGATGTTCCAGATGGCTACGTCTTTCTTCATCCATTCAATCAATGCCTCATCGCCCGAAGCCAAGATGCCGAGGCGCAATCCGGGCACGCCATACGACTTGGAGATGCTTTTCATCACCACCAGTTGCGGATGGTTGGCCAAGATGTCGTTACGTAGCAATGTGTTTTTTTCATATCCTTCGCTGAAGTCTACAAACGACTCGTCCACCACCAAACGGATGCCCCGGTCTTCCGCCCATGCCAGCAGGCGCAACACATCTTGGAGGAGGATGAAGTTTCCCGAAGGATTGTCAGGATTTATAAGCAACAAAGACCGGATGTCCTTGTCGGCAAAGTAAACCATCAGGTCATCTGCCGTATAAGTAAAATCGGGATTTTGAGGGACAAATACTTCTAAGCGGTCTGCGTCATAACGATTGGGATATTCTTCGAACGTAGGAAGAATAACTCCCGTACGGCCTTGCAAATATTGCATCAACGACTTTATCAGCTCCGCCGCGCCATTACCTGCCACAGCATACTTGCGGTCAATATGGAAATATTTGGCTATCAGCAAGGAATTGATGCGCATCCCTGACGGGTATTCGCTAAGCAATACATCGAAGTTGGCACGTATCTCGTCCTTCAGCTTTTGGGGCGGAAAGAAGGGATTGACTAAATAGCAGAAGTCCAGCAGATTGGGAAAACGCCAATAGCCTCCATAGCGTTTTTGGTAGAGGGGTAATTGGTTATCCTCCGAAGCGAAGATGGTTTCGGCGATGTCCAAATCCTGAATGTCGTCTATCTCGTACCATTTTTCACCTTCCAAAGGCAAGGCTTTCAGGTCACACTTGTCCAGCAACGTAATGACGCGCAACACTTGCTCGTAATATTCGTTGTTGCCCAACGCCTTGGTGTAGGCTTCCAAAAAAGGCACATAGCTGTTTTTCAGGAAGTCGCGGCTGAATTTATAGATGTTTACCGTCTTGTAGTAGCTGTCCACCTCATCGTAACGGAAAGCTTTCTTGGGCACAAAGTTCACGATGTTGTTGTCATCGTCCAGTTTCACCATCGTGCCGTCCATCCACGTTTCGTACTTGTCTACCAAAGCCAAATTGGGATAGGGATTGTTCACCAGCTTATCCAGCAACTGCCCTTCGAATATCAGGTCCGACTCGATGAGCAGCGTATCGTCTTCCTGCAATTCCTTTTTGGCCAGCGAGAGCGAATAGATGTTGTTGGTTTTGTCGTAAACGGGATTTTCGATGTAGGTTATCTTCAGTCCTTTGTAGCTTTCGCCTACGTGAGCACGAAGTTTTTCCCCTTCGTAGCCTATCACCAGAATGACCCGCGACAGGTCCAGACGCGAAAGTTGTGTCAAGGCCCGGTCAATCAAGGGCACACCGTTCACCTTTACCATACATTTGGTGTTGTTCCGTGTCAGGTCGCCCAAACGTTTGCCCATGCCGGCCGCCAATATAATTGCTTGCATGTATAATCTCTCTTTAGTATAAGTTCCTAATTAGTCCGCAAAGATAGTAATTTAAAATGTAAAAGTCCGTTCGTTTTGCATGGACTTAAAGAAATAGTCGTACCTTTGCCGCAAATTTAAGGAAAATATGCACCAAAAATTCAATATGTTGCTTCGTGCCGGCTTATGGGGCACACCTGTAGACGCGTCTTTGTTTGGTACGGATACGGATTGGATGGAGCTGTATCGGTTGGCCAAGGCTCAAACCGTGACCGCTATTCTGTTGGATGGTATCCAGACGTTGCCGGCCGAATGCCGCCCGCCACGCGGACTATACCTGCAATGGTGTAGTGACTTGATGGTGATAGAGGAGAAAAATCATAAGCTCAACAAAGAACTGACCAACGTGATAAAACTGGCAGGCCAAATAGGCGTGCGGCCGGTATTGGTAAAGGGACAAGGCATTGCGCAATGTTACCGGGAACCGTTGCACCGACAATCGGGCGATATTGACTTATACATTGGAGGTGAGAAGTTTGAGGAGCTGAATAAACTCTTGCGGACGGAAGCTACTTTTGAAGAAGAGGAAACGTATAAGCACACGACCCTGACGTGGCACGATGTCACCATTGAAAATCATCATGTACTTATCAGCCTCAGCTCTCCGCTTATGAACCGCAAGTTGCAACGGCGTATTAAGGAATGGCATGACAATCCGGCTCTGCTGCGGACAGTCAGCGTAGAAGGCTGCTCGGTGTACATGCCGCCGGTGGAGTTTGACGTGGTGTACGTGTTGCTGCATGCAGTTCTTCATTTCCTGAACGAAGGCATCGGGGCACGTCATGTCTGCGACTGGATGTGCCTGCTCCACGCTTATGCCGGACAATTGGACAAATCTCAGACGGAAGCTTTACTGAAAGAATTCGGGTTAATTCGTGCCGCGCGCCTCTTCGGGGCGATTGCCGTGGAATATTGGGGCTTGCCGACAGAAGACTTACCTGTGACATACCGACCACAGGACTTGCCCGACGCGCAATGGTTGTTGGGCACCATCTTGCAGGAAGGCAACTTCGGACGCTATGACGCAAAACGGAAGAAGCGTCCCAAAGGATACTGGCGAAGCAAATGGTACACTTTGATGCGAGCCATGAACCGTTGCATAGAGATGAGGCGGCTTTCGCCTAATGAGGCGTTTTGGTATCCTATTGCGCTGACACTGCATTCGATGCACGCCCAATGGAAAAAGAGAACAAAAAGGAACAGATAATTCCGCTTACTGAGTTGCAAGTCTTCGCCTCTTCTGTATCAGGAAGTTCCACCACAAATGCAGTCCTACCCACAGGATAACATCGGCTATCAGTAACAGCGTGCTATTAATCCCCCAACGGACTAAAAGAATATTCGAAGCACTGAACAGCAGAGCCAAGGCAAGAAGTATGATCATGGCTTGTTTGGGCGTATAGCCAATGGCCAACAGTTTGTGATGGATATGATTCCTGTCCGGCTCGAACAAGGGCTGATGATGGCGGAAACGCACCAGCACAACACGCACTACATCGAAAGCCGGGATAATCAGTGTGCTGAAGATTATAAAGAACGCATGACGCGTATAAGGGGCTACTTCAGGATTGTTCTGACAATACTTAATGGCCAAGAAACAGATGGTGTAACCCAACGTCAGGCTACCGGTGTCTCCCATGAATATCTTACGCGCCCGGTCGGCACTTCCAAATACGTTGTAATAGAAGAATGGCACCAACACACCCAGCATCGCTACTGCCAGCATAGAATAGCTGCACATACCTTTCACCATGAACAAAAGTGCCATGACCGCTAAAGCCATGCTGCTAAGTCCGGAAGCCAATCCGTCGATGCCGTCTATCAGATTGATGGCGTTGGTAATAAACACTACGACAAACACCGTAAGCGGCATACCGATATAGGCCGGAAGCTCGTGAATGCCGAACAACCCGTACAAATCGTTTATCCATAGATTGGACAGGGGGAAAAGACAGCCACAAAGTATCTGTATGACAAATTTTTGCCGGTAGCGAACGCCTACCAGGTCATCGGCAATGCCGGTCAGGTAGAGCATCATCATGCCGCATACGTAGAGCAGCATTTCTACAAGCAGATAGGAAGCATAAACCGGGGCAATAGAACTGCCCACCAGCAAACGCACCGCATACACCAGACAATAGGCTACCAATGCGGCAGGATAGAAAGAAACACCACCCAGACGGGGAATGGCACGTGTATGAACTTTACGTGCATCGGGTATGTCGTATAGGCGTTTGCGCACTGATATCAACAAGATTCGCGGGATAATCATCCGAGCGATTCCTACTGCTATCAGAAATGTCAATATTACAAATAATAGATTCACGTCAAGTAGGTTTAGTGATTTTAGTTCATCCGAATACCATACTGAGGCATAAATATTCGGATTTTTGCAAAGATAGCGTTGTTTTTATTAGCGGCAAAATATTTCTGAAAAAATCTTTATTTCTGCCATTAATAAAAGAGTTTTCATAGCAATCGCTTCATCACCGGCAGCAGGAACCTGCGCAACGGACGCAATTTATACCACAACGCTCCGCGTCTCAACCATCGGGCATCAGTGCAATCTTGCACACGACCGTCTGGACGGTAGATGTAGCGGAGCAGGCCGATAATCTCGCTTCGCTTCACCCGCTCTATACGGGCCAGATTGCCATCGCCCAGCATCAGGCAGTCATCACCCTCGCGACCTATGTAACGGTGCACCATGTAGTGACCTTCCCAATAATAGAAAGGACAGCACCAGGCAGGCAGCTCGCTATGGTCATCGCAGGGAACCAGCTCCACCAAGTCTTTTCCTCCACGGATGAAAGGGTACATACTCCACCCGTCAATGCGCACTTTCACGGCCTGGCCTTGTCGCAACGCCTTGGCGGCTTCGGCCAAAAACTCGTTGCCTACAACCAGCTTCCTCATGCGCCAAAGATGGTTTTGCACGACAGGCGGGCGGCATCGGCATTGGGCAAACAAGCCAGATGGTAGACGGGCACGCAGGTCAACACATCATTCAGCACTTCGCTGATGCAGTCGTACAGATGGTCATCGTAGGCAAAGTCGGGCGGACACGAAGGATGAAGCGCGCCATAAGCCTCCATCACACGAAGTTTTCTTATCTCATTGTAGGGCGCTTGCGACAGACGCACGCAGCCTACCAGCTCGTAGCATTCGGTCTTGTAGCAGGGAGTCTTGCCGCTCCACGGACTGCCGTATACAAAGGGACGTCCGTTGTGGATACGTACGATGGGGCTGTCGTCATTCAGCAACGTGGCCCCCTCAATATTCTCGCGCCACAGGCGGGTATGAGTGCTTTTGCCCGTGCCGCTCTCGCCCAAGAAGAGCACGGCCTTGTCCCGGTAAACGATGGTGCTGGTGTGTATGGCAACAGCTTTCTCCGGAGCCATCAGCACGCCCAAGGCTATCCAGCAGGCAAAACGTAGCAAATCCCGGTTGAGGTTGCCGGTAAAATGAGCCGTCCGCTTGCCGTCTTCTATCCATGCCTTCAGCAAGGGGCCGTCTATATACGAGGATTCGAACAGGTAGCCGCCTGCATAACGTCCAAAGCTGTTGCGCGTCTGCTCCATTGCCGTGTGATACAACTGCTTCTGCATCTCGGGCGCGCCTTCTGTGGCATACGCAAAGCGGAAGTGCGCTTCGCCCGATGTCTCTACAGCAAACACACGAAAACCGGCTATCCCGGCTACGGCCGCCACCAGCGGCTCTCCTTCTACTCGCAGGCGAAAGCCCGCTATCATGTAATCTTGTTCCATATAACGATTCTCACAAATTAGCCAACCACTTCTTTCCGGATTTCGTGTACAACCAAATCAAGAAAATCGCAGCTACAATTCCTATTACCGTGAAAGTCAGACCTAATTGTGTCATATTATATTTATTTTAATATTTTATTTCCAATCCAAGCCAAAAGTACTGTCACAATGACTCCTGCCACAACGACATACAAATTCAAATCAATAGTCGGCTCAGTGTATAAGGGGGTTATTCCACCTATAACAACGCCAGCAAGAATTACTTTTGAGGCATCATAAAAAATAAGAAGCAAGTTTCTCACGTCTCGTCTTATCTTTTTCATTCGCTGCTTTTTTCGCTTCTTGTTGTTTTTCCCAATTTCCCATTCTAATTAATATCTCATAACTTTCTCACCAATGTCTTTGGGGTATTATTGCGGCAAATATACGCAAAAGTTTTTATATATTATCTTTATATCTGTTTGTTTCCAAATCAAACACTCGGTCGCAAACCCGCAGCGAGGTCTCCCGATGGGCGATGATAATCATTGTCAGCTCCCTGCATTGTTCGGACAGCTCCTCCAACGCACGGTTTATTTCGTCCTCCGTACGGTTGTCCAAGGCCGATGTGGCCTCATCGAAGAACAGCACTTCGGCTTCCTTGTACAAGGCACGGGCTATGCCGATGCGTTGCTTCTGCCCGCCGGAAAGGCGGCTTCCGTATTCACCCAACGGGGTATCCAGCCCTTGAGGCAAGGTCTTGGCCCAATCCTTCAGGCTGACTTGCTCCAGCACCTGCATCACCTTTACGCGGTCGGGCTGCGTGTGTCCTAAAGCCACATTGTCCGCCAACGAGCCTTCTACTATGAAGATTTCCTGCGGCACGTAGCCCACCAGCTTGTGCCAACCGGTCCGATTGGCTGGCGTCAGCAGGCGTCCGTCTATTCGGATTTCGCCTTCCGAAGGCGTCAGAAAGCCCAACAAGAGGTTGAACAAGGTCGACTTGCCCGAGCCGCTCGGCCCACGCACGCCGATGCGTTCGCCCCGGCGGATGGTCAGATTGATGCCTTTGAACAGCGGACTCCCGTCCGGAAAGGCGAAGCCTATGTTCCGCAAAGTGATGCTCTCCGCGAAAGAAAAGGGTTGTCTATCCTTCTCATTGTCCTCCTCCGGCTCTTTCAACCCTTCGGCTACCACCTGCACCGAGTGAGCGGCGTTTTGCAACATCACCCAACTGTTTAGGATGCTGCGCATGGCGGGTATCAGACGGAAAGCGGCCACGGCAAACACACCACTCACCACGCCCAAGTCTCCTTGGCCCACGCCTATCAGCAAGCCGATGCCCACCACGATGGCGGCTTCGGACAGAAATTGCGGAAACAGATGATAACGCTCCATGCGCAAGCGACTGTGCACGATGGAGCGCATGCCTTGGTCGAACGAGGCGAGCGATGCCCCGAAGGCCTGCGCTATCTCCAGTTCGGCATAGCCACGGAAGGCTTCCACCACCGTGCGGCTCTGCTTGCGACGGGCATCCAGCTCTTCTTGTCCATAGAGGCGCAAGCGGCGGCGCACCACCATACTATATAATAAAGAGAGAGGCAGGAAAGCGGCGCAAAGCAGCAGGCCGGCCATTGGCTCCCACACCACGAGAGCGGTCATCATAAAGAGAATCAGTATTCCGTCGCCCGCGATGCGGAAAAGTGGAGCCAGCACCGAGAGGCAGAAGGTGTAGCACACGTAGTTTACCTCGTGTCCCAACTGCACGCTGCTCTTCGAGCGCAGGAAAAGCAAGCCCCGATGGTAGTAGTTGACGAACATGCGCCGGCTGAAGTCGCGATACACCTCCAGCTGGAAGCGACTCTCCACCCGTGCCAGCAACACCACCAATCCGTTCTTCACCACCACAAAGCCCATGACACCCAGGCAGAGCAGCAACATCTCGCTCCGCGAACCGCCCGGCTTAAGTACGGCCAGCAGCAGGGGGATGAGTGCAGCCACACCGGCAAAGTCCAGCACAGCACGTACCAGCACAGCCAATGCCACCCATCCGCTCCTGCGGCGGGCCTTGGCGGGCAATAGTGTGAAGATTTCCTTTATCATAACTGACGACAAAGGTAGTGTCTTTCCGTGAGTTGTGCAAATGTTCGGGAGAAGGGAATTTTTTTCTCCGTGGGGAAAATTATTTTTTCCGGGGCGCGGGATAATTTTTGTTTTCAGAGGGGAAAAAGGGTGGCGTTATAATATCAGGCGTCAACTTGAAGGGATGTTGAAGATGTTTCTGCCTTTATATATAAAGAAAGGGCATCCCGTAGAGGGACACCCTTTTCTCATTTATTTCAGCAACAATTTTACTTTGCAAGATTTACGGTTACATTGTTTCCGATAGTTCCGTTGGCGTAGTCAATATCACCACCCTTCTCAATAACGAAAGTTGTAGCATTGTCTGCATCCAGCGTCACGCCTTTACCGAGGGTCAGTTTACCACCCGCAAGAATTTTGTTATTGCTATTGTTTCCACTCCAGTTGTACAATGTCAACGTAGCCTTTCCTCCTGTTGCGCTCTGATTGATAGTTACATTGCCAGCAATCAAGATAGAACCGCCACTAACGGTAACATCGCTCTTCAATGTGATAGTACCACCCATCAAATAGAAGTTTTTGCTTGCAGGCAAAGAAGTAATCTCATAATCACCGCTGATATAGAGGTTTGTTTCTGTAGCAGAAGTGATATCTTCAGCCTTGCCAGAAGTAATTTCGCGAGCAACAACTTGAGAACCGGTAGGAGTATTATTAACCTTAGCATCCTCACCACTTACAAAGACATTACCACCACTTACACCAGTAGAAGTTTTATGGAAGTTGAAAGTACCGGCTACATTGATACGACCTGAAGTCTGAGTCAATGCGCTTGCTGCACCTTCTGTCAAAGTACCTTCTACGTTGATAACACCTGCGTTAGAAGAACCAGTGCTTGCAGTCAATGTTGCGCCTTTAGCCACGTTAATAACAGCAGCATCAGCCTTTGTTGTCTTAGCGGCATTGACGAACTTCACTTTAGTAGTAGCGTTGATGTTCAACTCGGCACCTGCGTTGTTATTGAACGTACCATTGCCGCTGACAGTCTTGTTCTGATTTACAACGCCGTTGTTTTTAACGGTTGCACCACTGTTGATAGTCAGCGTACCATCGTTAGTCAACTCTTCAGCGATGGCTACTTCACCGCTCAGTGTGATAATACCACGGTTGGCAACAGTACCCAGAGCGGCCTTATCATCAGCACCCTTCAGCGTAACTTCACCGGAAGTAGTAGTAGTCAGAGTTGCGATTTCACCGATAGTCAATTCACCGGTTGTTCCCTCTACGTTCATCTCGCCTTCTACGTTCAGTTTACCGTTCGTGCCGGTTGCCAAGCCATCGATGTCAGAACCAACAGTTACATCTTCAGCTACAGTCAGCTCGTTGTCGATAGTCAGCGCACCCTTCGTGATATTGACAGACTTAACAGTAACAGCCTCACCCTTGATAGTGATGTCAGCAACTTCGTTGTCGATAGTCAAATCCATATCAGACAAGTCGAGCGGCTGAGCAACATTCAACGTAGCACCATCCTTTGCAGTCAGAGCGTCTTCCCATTGAGCCTTGAATTGGTCGGCAGTGAAGATAGTCTTTGTATCAACGAGGTCTTCCAATGTTACGGTCAACTGAATCAGCTGTCCTTCTTTCTGAGCCAGCTTGTTGATAGCATTCAAAACATCACCTGCCGTGTAAGTCTTTTCGAATACTTCGCCTTCCTCAGTCAGCATCTGTACGGTGAAAGAAGTAGCGTCACCGCTGAACGGCAGCGTAGAGATGTAGTAAGCTTCTGTCGGCTCGTCAATCACTTGGATGCTGTAAGCGTCTGTAGCGTTGGCCACGTCAGCAATCAACATATCGGCAGTTTCCGTGCCAGCTTCGAATTTAGCCTCACCAATCTTGCCTGTGTTATAGTCGTTCACTGTGGGAACTTCGATAGTACCTTCAGCCGGGATTACAGAACCGTTAGCATCCTTTGCGCTGATGATAACCTTGGCAATCTTCACATCCTTAACCAGTTTGAAGATATCAGATGCGGTTACTTGGAACTTGATGGCGAACACGTTCGTCAACTGCTTCAGCGTAAAGTTCTCCGTAGTAGATTGAGCGCCACCGTTCAGGAAAGCCACGGGAGAATATGCGAAGATGTTGCTGCTGATGCCGGCATATACGTCATTGCAGTCCATTGTCTGAGCGGGAAGATCACCTTCTTCGTCCAGCATAGATACAGTCAGGGCACCTGCCGTATTCAGTTGACCGCTTTCATACGGATAATACAATACGTAAGCACCTGCACCAATCTGCTCAGTAGTCTTGAAGTTGGCGGCCTTCTTGCTATCGCCTACATAACTATCCAAGCTGAACAGACGGACAGTAGAATAGATGTTATTGCTACTTTCGGTGAAAGCTTGAACTTTCGTATTATCAATCGTTCCATCAGCTTTTACCGCAGTGGTAGGAATCATGTTATACCATGCAGCACCGAGTTGGTCCGTCTCTTCCCACACAGGAGTCTGCAGGTCTTCCATGTAGGCGCGGGTATCCGCATCGCCATTTGCCACGGTGATGGTGTAGCCCTCACCCAGCGAAATAGCGTCTTCAGTATTCACCGCAGGTGTTTGCACCTCGGTAAAATCGTCGTTTGTACATGCTGCAAAGCCTACAGACATGAACAAACCGCTCAATAAAACATACTTTAATTTCATTGTTTGAATCATTAATTAATTAATAATCTGTATTACTAAATTTTCTTTTTACCCCTCAATAGGATCATTTTCTCCGAAGCCTTCCATACTTCCGGCGAATCCTTTCTCTACAGCCACCTCCAGGATTTCAATCTCCGGAGCCACATAAAACTTTTCCATTTCCATAATCTTTAATAATTTAGTTGTTAATTGTTAATAAATTGATTTCTCGTTTTCCTTGTTAGTTTTCTATAGCAGCATGGCTCGTCCGTCCAATCTCCGTGCGCTATATATAATATGGTGTAAAACCCGATTTGCCCATATCCTCAAAAACCTCATCTACACATGCCTCTCGGGCACATTTCAGGCTACAAAGTAACATACAAATTTCCCAAATAGGGATT
>CALUOR010000029.1 GCA_944322285.1 uncultured Bacteroides sp. | reverse complement strand
TGGCCTGTTTCTTTCACACAACAAAAGTAAACATTCCAGCCGTATTTTCTTTCATTGCGCAAATCTAAGGGAACGTATGTGAATATCTTCATTAACGTTTATTAAGCTACACCGTGTGCAGTATTTCCCGCCCTTCAGCCTTTATTAAAGCAAAGGACTAACTTAAACCTAAACAAAAGAAAGCAAATATGGAAAGAGATTTTAAATTCAACCGCCTGTGGATGGCGTGTATGATAGCAGGAACCGCCTTAACTTTTACCGCATGTAGTGATGACGATGAGCCGACACCGGACGAACCGAAAACGGAAGACGTGTATGGCAATTACACCGGAACGATGACGTTCAAGGCCGAAGAAGAGGTTGCCAATGAGGCCAATGAGAGTGGGGAAACTGAAGGTATAGCCGTTTCTGCCACCGTGAAAAACGATACAGTTTATTTTGAAGATTTCCCCGTGCGTGACTTGGTAGCTTCCATTGTAGGAGAAGAATCGGCCGATGCTCTTGTCGAAGCCATAGGGACGGTGAACTACAAGGTTGGCTACAAGGCAAGCATGACCACGGCCAAAGACAGCGTGTATATGGAAGTGTCGCCCAAACCTCTTGAACTGTCCATTCCGGTGGATGAGGAGAATACGATGGCTGTGTCTGTGGAAGTCAGTGCGGCGGACAAAGCCAATTACGAATTTGAGACCCAAAACCTTAACCTGAAGCTGAAAGCCGAGAAAGTATGGGTGAATGAACAGGAATTCCCGACATTCCCTGTGACTGACTTGACTTTTGAAATGACAAAGAAATAAAACTGATAGAAGAATATGTAGTAACTTTAAGTTAGTCTGATGCAATAATGCACTCAATAAAAGCAAAAGGTAAACAAATCATGCTTTTGTTGAGTGCATTTTTCTTTTTATCATAGAGCTTATGAAGTCTGCACCTTCGGTGCGATTAGTAATCGTGCTGCGATTAGTAATCGTGCAGTGTGATGATTGTTAATTGTACGGCGTGACGATTAGTAATCGTACTGGCAATGCAGTATTTTGCAGTCATAACTAACAGGGGATGGCTCTACAAACAAAGCCATCCCCTGTTTAAATACGGTCTATGATGTCAGACCGCTTAATTCTTTATAATGACGGTTGCAAGGCCCTTAACGTCTGATTACCTTGCCATCCACCGGATTGTTGCACCAATCGTTGTTCGTGCCATAGTTGGCTTCCCATTCGCCAAAATCTGTATTATAAATGATTTTATGTGTGTCTCATGGGGCGTATTTGCCTCTGCAATGTCGCCTCATTTGTCCGCATATTTCTTTTACGAAAAGATCGGCGCAGCATTGCCTCCAAATCACTGCACTATTTGCGCCAAATTAGTTAACTTATTCTCTCAAAATAGCGCAGTATTTAGGGGGTAAACACTGCGCTGATTTAGAGGAAATAGTGCAGTGTTTCTTTCGGCTATAAATAGCTGTATATCAGTGATATATATGAATCTTTACATTAAATGAATGATTTTTGACGTCTCGATTACATATTTATTAAGAAAATGCGGGCTTAAGATATAATGTATGTTAACTGTGGATGTAAAATAAAATCTTAAATCTCTTGTGTGAAGGAATAGCGTGTAATACGCCATATACATTAAATGCACTCAATGAGAGCATAAAGCAAGTCAATGCTGCTCCCATTAAGTGCATTTTTAAGTAAAATCTCTGAGGTCTTCGCTCACCTGTTATTTGTCTGGACTTTATTTCACAGTGACCTTTAACGGGTGTTGTATCCTGTCGGCAAAATCTGCGACGTATTGGTTCCATACGTTAATACTTTCCATATCGGAACGGTTCCAGCCATATCCCCAATAGTAAACGTATTCGGAACCAGGTTCATAGTTTTTGTAAGCCAGTACATGGCCTTCGGCATTGTTGCGCTGCTTCTTTTCATCAGGAGAGAAAAGAACTGTCTTCATGTCTTGTACAGCAGTAGGGAAGGCAAGTCCTAAGTATAACTCACCGTTGTCTGCTCCGGTTGTGGGGTCTTTATAAGTGATATATCCTTTTTCCGGGGCTGTTGTGGCTGGCGTATCATCGTGTAATACAATGCCTGCTACAATGGGTGATGCCTCGCTCAGATTTTGGTAAGAAACAACGGTACGGTTGAAGTGCGAACCGGCATCCAGCGTAATGATGCGGGTCTCTACCACATTGGTGTCGTTTTTTACAGTCAGCGGGTTGAACGTCAGTTTCACACTGAAGCGCAACGGACCGTTGTCTAGAATCTCATAATCCTTGTAACACCAAGGGTAAATAATATCTTCATCGGCCATCAAAGCGGCTACGCCTGCTCCAAGCGTTGGACCTACAGCATAGCAGTCCATACCGTAGCCATGGTCTACATGATACGAGAATGTGCTTACTAATTCATTGGCTGCCTTAGGATCTGTCTTACGCAACTCGTTTACTTTTTGCCAATTGGCCGGATCTAATTCTTGGGCATACAAATCCTCAAGAACAGGTTCCGTAGTGCCGCGTTTCAAGAAAAGGTCATAGCCGAAGCCACGCTCGCCTGTAGCTTGCAGGCTAGGGCCGTAAGCGCGGAAAGCCACGAGGTCGTTTTCCCAAGCCATGTCGTCCATGCGTTCGGGATATTGACGTCCGCAGGCACGTACTGTTATAGTAGCGGGCACGCCTTGTGTGATGGTATAAGTAGAAGTGGCATTGGCACTTACCGATGCAGGAAATATCAGGTTGCCATCGTGTGTAATTTGGTAAGGTACTTCTTGCGATTCGGCGTCAACTATCACAAGCTGTGCCGTGTCAGGCAGATTCAGTCGGGTGGAGATGTCTTCCATTGAGACTTCCACCATTTCACCGATGCGGTCTGTCCCCAAGGCGTTTTCAACGCTAATGGTAACTTCGGGATTGCTTTGGCAAGCCAGCAGACTGAATGCGATGAGGGGTAACGTAAATATCTTTTTCATAATCAGAAAATCTTTTAAATGAAAAATGGATAATTGAAATCAGGACATACCATCCTATATCTCAATTATCCATTATCCGGTAAATCCTAAATCAAATCTATTTATTTAGGTTGTTTGCCAATGTAAGCCAAGATACCGCCATCTACATAGAGAATGTGACCATTGACTGCGTTAGAAGCTTCAGAAGCCAGGAATACGGCAGGACCGGTCAATTCTTCAGGCTGTAACCAACGGCCTGCGGGAGTCTTAGCGCAGATGAATGAATCGAACGGGTGACGGCTTCCGTCCGGCTGACGTTCACGCAACGGAGCGGTTTGCGGAGTAGCGATGTAACCCGGGCCAATGCCATTGCACTGGATGTTGTATTCACCATACTCAGAGCAGATGTTACGAGTCAGCATCTTCAGACCACCCTTGGCTGCAGCGTATGCCGATACGGTTTCACGGCCCAACTCAGACATCATAGAGCAGATGTTGATAATCTTGCCATGCTTGCGTTCCATCATGCCGGGCAATACAGCCTTTGATACGATAAATGGAGCGTTCAGGTCGATGTCGATTACTTTACGGAATTCAGAAGCCGCCATCTCGTGCATCGGGATACGACGGATGATACCGGCGTTGTTTACCAAAATGTCGATAGGACCTACTTCTTTTTCAATTTGGGCTACCATGGCCTGTACGGCGGGCTCATCCGTCACGTCGCATACATAGCCGTGAACATCGATGCCTTTTTCTTTATAAGAAGCCAAACCTTTGTCTACCAACTCCTGATTGATGTCGTTGAAGCAGATTTTCGCACCTTGTTCTGCGAAAGCCGAAGCAATAGCAAAACCAATACCGTAAGAAGCGCCTGTTACGAGGGCTACCTTACCTTCCAAAGAAAAATTCAAATAAGGATTCATGTTGTTAAACTATTAAATGTTAACTACTAAATATATGTTTCTTTTTTTATTTCAAATCCGTTATTTCGGAGAAGTCTTGGTCTCCGTAATCCAAGTTCTCGCCTCCCATTCCCCAGATAAACGTATAGTTGTGGGTAGCCGCGGCAGAGTGGATTGACCATTCAGGTGAGAGTACGGCTTGGTCACCACGCATCCACAAGTGGCGCGTCTCTTCCGGCTGACCCATAAAGTGACATACGGCATGTTCCTCGGGCACTTCAAAGTAAAAATAGGCTTCCATGCGACGGCTATGCACATGGGCAGGCATGGTGTTCCATACGCTTCCCGGTTTCAGTTCCGTCATACCCATCTGCAGCTGGCAGGTAGGCAACACCTGGCTGACCAGCATTTTGTTGATGCAACGGTGGTTGGAACCTTCCAATGAACCCATCTCGGCCACGATGGCGTCTTGCTTCGTCACCTTACGGTCGGGATAGTTGCGATGGGCGGTAGTGGAGTTGAAGTAGAACTTGGCTGGACGAGCCGCATCGAGACTACGGAAAGTCACTTCCCGGTCACCCGAGCCTAAGTATAAAGCTTCCTTATAATCTAAGGTGAATACCGCGTCGCCAGCTTTTACTTCTCCGGGACCTCCTACGTTGAAAATGCCCATCTCGCGGCGGGTCAGGAAGTAAGAAGCCTTCAGCGGGTCGATGGCTTCCAAAGTCAATACTTCGTTGACTGGCAGAGCGCCTCCCACAATCATGCGGTCGTACATAGAGTAGACCATGTTTACCTCATCCGGCGCAAAGACCTTCTCTATCAGAAAATCGCGGCGGATGCGTTGCGTATCGTAATGCTTGGCATCTTCGGGATGCGCGGCATAGCGGATTTCATAGTTTGTTCTCATGGGCTTTATTTATTAACCATGCAAAATTAGTAAAAATAGAAAATAGGCAAGTATTAATCTTCTATTTATATCTATTAATAATGTACAAATTCTCAAAGATTGATGTCTACTTCCACCGGACAATGGTCGGAGCCGTAGATGTCGGTATGTATTTGGGCATCGGTAAGACGCTCTTGCAGGCGGTTAGACACTAAGAAATAGTCGATACGCCACCCTGCATTTTTCTCGCGGGCGCGGAAGCGATAGGACCACCAAGAATAGACGCCCTCTTTGTTTGGATAAAAGTAGCGGAAAGTATCGCAAAAGCCGGCATCAAGTAACGTGCTGAACTTGGCACGCTCTTCGTCCGTAAAGCCCGCATTACGGCGGTTCGTCTTGGGGTTCTTCAGGTCAATCTCCTGATGGGCTACGTTGAGGTCGCCACACACAATGACAGGTTTCTTTGCGTCCAGCGCGAGCAGATAAGCCCGGAAGTCGTCTTCCCATGTCATGCGGTAATCCAACCGGCGGAGTTCGTCCTGCGAATTAGGAGTATATACCGTCACGAGGAAGAAATTTGGCATCTCTATTGTAATGACTCGTCCTTCCTTGTCATGATGCTCGATGTCGATACCATAGGTGACATTCAATGGCTTGTGCCTGGTGTAGATGGCTGTGCCCGAATATCCCTTTTTCTCGGCATAATTCCAATAGGAAGTGTAACCCTCGAAAGCCAAATCCAACTGGCCGGCTTGCATTTTCGTTTCTTGCAGGCAGAAAAAATCGGCATCCAGATTCCGGAAGGCTTCTTCAAAGCCCTTATCCTTGCAGGCCCGTAGCCCGTTCACATTCCAGGAGATAAATTTCATATTTGGTCGTATTATTGTTTTCGCACAAAGATTTGATGCAAAAATAGTCTTTTTTCGGATAAAAACAAAAAACTCCGGCAGTCGTAATCGACTCCGGAGCTTCTGTACGTTGGACTACCAGGATTCGAACCTGGACAAACAGAACCAAAACCTGTTGTGCTACCATTACACCATAGTCCAAACATTAGGGCTTTCTGTTAAAAAGCGGGGCAAAGATAGTGCTTTTCTAAATAACCTCCAAATATTCGGTCGTTTTTTTCTCGTTCTCACTCTATTTTTGTTTTGCTTTTTGTTTCGCATAAGGACTTGCTTACTTTCGCAAAGGCTTTATCAAACTTTCGCCCCGAACCGAGGTGTCGGTCCGAGGCGAAATAAACAAAACAAACAATTTTATAAGCAGTAAAGGACCTTTTTCACAAAACGCCCAGTACAGGTGTTCCCATAGTACGATCCCGATAAGGTTAACAGTGACATTCCTTTTTTCATTATTGAGTAAGGAATGCCATGCCCTCAACGAATGGGAGAAGTCATAAACTTCTCACCTGACATATTTTCTTTGTGCCTGATAATTCCCCGAAGCAGGACATGTTTTTGATGGTGATTACATATATAAATAGGTATATGCGAAAGACGTGGGGAACTGTACCTGTTGTTTATCCAAAAGTTCAGGCCTTCGCATTGCCCATCTAACAAGGATAAACAACGCAGAAGCCCACGCCGATATGTAAGTACCCGACACGCTCACTACGCATGCCGGATAGCTGTTACACACCCGTAGACATCTACTGTTGCTCGTCTTCTTGTTAGATATCCAAAGTTGCGAAGTTTGAACTTTAGAAGACAAGACGCCAAGTAAACGCCTCTTACATATATGTCTGCCCACACCCTATTAATCGGCGTGAACGTCACAAAGTTAAGAATTATTTTTTGAAGTATTGCAAAAAGGAAACTATTTTCTTTTGCATTAGGGCTTCCTGGTTTGTATTTTCGTTTTTTTTCTGTATTTTTGCCCATACGGATTTTATGATAGGAGGATTTTGACTTATGAATAAAAAATGGATGGCTTGCGTATTGGCACTTGCCTTGATGGCAACTCATGTAACGCCTGTGGCTATGGCTCAAGTTGTGGCGGGGCAAGCAGAATATGTGCGGAATCAATGGCTGGGCAAGCGTGTGGCTTTCTTGGGGGATAGTATTACTGACGAGCGTCATGTAGGCACTACCAAATGTTATTGGGAGTATTTGACCGAGATGCTGGGTGTGGAAGCGTATAGTTATGCTGTCAACGGGGATCGTATGGATGGCTTACTGGCACAGGCCAAACGTCTGCTTGAGGAGCGGGGACAGGATATTGACGCAATTATTATTTTTGCCGGCACGAACGATTTTAATGCTTCAGTGCCTTTGGGCTGGTGGTATGATGAGGTAAGACGAGATGCTCAGTTGCCTCATGGTGCTACTGAAAGCCGGACGTATCGTTGTCCGTCTATGGATAAGAATACGTTCAGGGGACGTATCAATCGGTTGATGGATTTCTTGAAGACAAACTTTCCTACAAAACAAGTCATTATGTTGACGCCTTTGCACCGGGGATTTGCCCAATTCAGTCCGGAGAATGTACAACCGGAGGAGGCGTTCCCCAATCGACTGGGCATCTATGTGGATGCTTACGTGCAGACGGTGAAGGAAGCGGGTAATGTATGGGCGGTGCCGGTTATCGATCTGAATAGTTTGAGCGGGCTTTATCCTTTGAATGATGCTCATGCGCAATATTTCCATCAAAAGTCGGTCGATCGCCTGCATCCCAATGCGGAAGGGCATCGTCGCATGGCGTTGACATTAAAGTATCAGTTGCTTTCATTGCCGTCTTCGTTTGAATGATGAGTGTGTCGTCCTAATACACGGTGTGGTAGGTTTCCATGTCCCAGTATGTCAATAGGACATTGGAAGTTGCGCTCCAACCATTCGGTAGTGATGCCCGTGTCTGGATGATAATCCAATGTGCCATTGACACAAGCGATGGACTTGACCTGCCTTAGGACGGTGCCTATATCGTGTGAGACGAGGATAATGGCGCATTGCCGGTTGAGGTCAGTCAGTAGTTGGTAGAGCTGTGCTTCGAAATGGCGGTCTAAATAAGTGGATGGTTCATCAAGAATGATAACTTCCGGGTCACTGATGACAGCACGTCCCAATAGGGTACGTTGTAACTGGCCTCCGCTTAGTGTTCCAATGGGGCGGTGTTCCAATCCGGAGAGTCCCATGCGTTGTGCCACTTGCTGGGCTAATAAGCGGTCTTCTTTTGTAAAACGGGTAGCCGTTCCTTTGATGCCTGTAAGGCCGGAAAGAATGACTTCCTGTACGTTGATGGGAAATTTGCGGTCAATGCTGGTGTATTGAGGCAAGTAACCGATAGAAAGCCCTTGCTTGACGCGGCTTGGACGTCGGGGATGAAAGATGATTTGTCCGCTTTGGGGCGTCAGCAAACCTAAGATGCAGCGCACAAGTGTGGTCTTTCCGCCTCCGTTAGGGCCGATTATGCCTAAGAAGTCGCGTTCACGGACGTTTAGGTTTACGTTATGCAACACGGTGCGGCCTTCATAACCGACGTTTAGGCTTTTTATTTCGATGAGAGGAGCTTCTTTCATTTGCTGTTGTTATTGGGGGCTAAGGCTTTTGCCGCTTTGATTATTTCGCTTTGCCAATCGTAAGACAAAGGATTGATGGGGATAATACGGGTGCCTGTCTGTCGGGCTATGAGTTCGGCGTTGCGCCGATCGAATTCAGGCTGCACAAAGATGATGTTCACTTTCTCTTTTTGGCAGAGGTCAAGGAGGGCTTTCAGCCGTGCGGGGGTAGGTTCTTTGCCGGCTTCCTCGATGGGGAGTTGGTGTAGACCGTAGTCGCGGGCGAAATAGCTGAGTGCCGGATGGTAAATGAGGAAAGTGCGGTCGGCATCGGGACGCAACAACAGGGAACGGCAGAGACTGTCGGTCTGGGCAATGACCGCCATGAGGCTGTCGCGCCGGTGCAAGTATTCAGCGGTATGCGTTGAGTCGAGGGTGCATAAGGCAGTGGCTATGTTATCGGCTATGATACGCGCGTTGACGGTTGATGTCCAAACGTGAGGTTCCGCTCCTTCGTCCTCCAGAATAAAATCAATGCCTTGGGAAGTATTAAATACGGGCAGGTCGGGAGCGTTGGCCATCAATCGGTCCATCCATACTTGTTCGAAGCCGATGGAACCGATGCGCAGGTAAGCGCGGCTGTCAGCCAGTGCCAAGAGTTGGGCTGGGGTGGGGTCGTATGTTTCGGGGCTGCTGCCTCGTGGCACGATGCTTTCTACCGTGAAGCGAGGCCCGGCAATGGCCTCCGTGAAGTAACGCAACGGCTCTATGGTGACCATAAGGATGGGGCGGTTTTCTTGAACTTCATTCTTCTGTTTGTTCGGCTGACAGGCAACGAACAACAGGAGGACGATTACCAACCAGCTATTTCTCTTTATCATCTTATATATGTTTATAGTTCGTATATTAATTAATCACTGCATCGAAAGCCCATAGCAGGCAGGCATATCGTGCCAATTTACCCGCAAACATGGAGAGTGTGACCAGCCATGGATTGGCGCGCATAAAGCCTAAGGCTACGGCAATGGCTTCGCCTACAAAAGGTAAGAAGGTAAAGAAAGCCATTAATGCGCCGCGCCCGTGTAGGAAACGTTGCATCCGCTCCACCTTGGCGCGCTCCACCTTGAGATATTTCTCTATCCATTCTACTTTGCCCATCAGGCCCATGGCGTAGCAAGTCAGGCCTCCCACGGTGTTTCCTATTGCAGCGCATAGCAGAGCTAGCGTGGGATTCAACCCCATGCCTACCAATGCGGCTAATACCAGCTCCGAACTGAAAGGCAGAATGCTACCCGCCAACAATGCGGAGAGGAAGATGCCCAAATATCCCCATTGGATGAGTAACTGTACAAGCGAGTCTATAAAAGCGTCCATAGGTTGAAGGCAAACAATAAGAACGCTCCTATAACGGAGCAGACAAAAAAGATATTGGCTATACGTCCACGGCTTAAGATAAACAACCGGCCGCCTACGATGGAGGCACATATCCATAGTAAGGGAAGAAGCTGGTTGTATAAAGCCGGTTGCAGTCCGATGAGTGCTCCGCAACAAATGCCCAACAACACAAGGAAACGAAGGTAACTGCGCGTGCTAAGTTTGTCTTCGTTCCCTGAGACGATAGTATGTATGGCACCAACAGCGAAGAGTATGGACACGTAAGCAAAGGTGGCTATCTGCGAAATATCGGACAGGAAACCGATAGGGGTGAAATAGGCCAATGTCTTGAACGGGGTAAGAAATACCTCCATTCTGTCGCTTGCGTAAGCATATCCCAACAGAAACCAGTAAGGCAACGCCCAGCCTATGAGGGAGGCTATAAAACTTCTCACGTTTAATGAATGGAAGTTATAAGCCCCAATCCATAAGACGGGAACGAATAAAGTCAGTTGAGGGATAAACAGGCTGCTTATACTTGCAAATGCAAATACATGAAACAGGCAGGCCGATGTATGTTCGCCCCGATAGCTGCGGAACAGAAACATGATAGCAAGCAGGAAACAAACCGATGCCGCTTGTCCGTTATAAAGGCTGTATAGCGCGGGATAAGTGGCGGCCAGCAAGAGGTACAAGGCAGTTTGTCCGGAGGCTCTGACACGAATCAAGGCAAAGTTGTTGTTTGTCTCTACCAGTAAGTAGCCCACAAGCCCGCAAAGTGCGAAGCTGGGTAATAGCCGGGTAGCGGGTGTGCCTGTCCCTATCCCCATCGCTGTCCAGCAGCAGATGGCGATAAGGATTACGGCAGGCAGCGTGAAGCGTCCTGTAGCAATGAAACTTTGCAGTGTCTTGTTCCTCATGATGGTCGCACTTTATCTTTTTTACAAGTCAAAGCCGATGTCTCTGCGGAAGTATTTCCCTTCGAAGCTCAGCATGTCTGCCACACGATAGCTCTTCTCCAAGGCTTCTTCCTTGGTGTCGCCGTAGGAGCAGACGGCAATGACACGGCCGCCGTTGGTCACGATGCGCCCGTCCTTTACCGTCGTGCCGGCATGGAAAAGCACGCTGTCCGTAGTCTCGGCAAGGTTGAACCCCGTGATGGGGAGCCCTTTCTCGTATTTTCCGGGATAACCTCCGCTTACCAGCATGACGCAGGCAGCCGTGCGGGGGTCGAGTATCATGGTGCGGCGGTGCAGGTCGTCTTGGCAAACGCCTTCCAGCAGGTCTACCAAGTCCGATTGCAGGCGTAGCATGACGCTTTCTGTTTCTGGATCGCCCATGCGGACGTTATATTCGATGACCATCGGGTCGCCCGCCACGTTCATCAGCCCTAAGAAGATGAAGCCTTTGTAGACAATCTCCTCGTCACGCAGACCTTGGATGGTAGGCTCAATGATGCGCTCGCGCACCTTCTGCATAAATTCGTCGTTGGCAAAGGGGACGGGCGTCACGCTGCCCATGCCGCCGGTGTTCAGGCCCGTATCGCCTTCGCCGATGCGCTTGTAATCTTTCGCTACGGGCAGAACTTTGTAGTGCTCGCCGTCGGTCAATACAAAGACGCTGCATTCGATGCCGCTGAGGTATTCCTCGATGACTACTGTTGCGCTGGCCTGACCGAACATACCGCCCAGCATCTCCTGCAATTCTTTCTTGGCTTCCTCCAGCGTGGGCAGGATGAGCACACCCTTGCCGGCGCAGAGTCCGTCGGCTTTCAGTACATAGGGAGCCTTCAGCGTCTCCAGGAAGGCAAGACCTTCGTTCAGCGTCTCGGCGGTGATGCTCTTGTGGCGGGCGGTGGGGATGTTGTGGCGCAGCATGAATTCCTTGGCGAACTCCTTGCTGCCTTCTAGTTGCGCGCCGGCACGACTGGGGCCTATGATGGCGATGTCGCGGGTCGTGAGGTCATTCTTGAATTCATCGTAGATGCCTTGCACCAGCGGGTCTTCCGGCCCTACGACAATCATGTCGATGCTGCGCTCTAAGGCAAACACCTTCAGTGCGGCAAAGTCCGTAGCCTTGATGTCAACGTTCTCGCCCACCTGTGCCGTGCCGGCGTTGCCGGGTGCGATGTAAAGTTTGTCCACGCGGGGACTTTGGGCTATCTTCCATGCCAAGGCATGTTCGCGGCCGCCCGAGCCTAAGAGTAAGATGTTCATAATAGTATGGTATATATGTATATTAATATCTTTTGGCAGATACAGCGTGCGAAGATACGAATAATAAGGGAAAAAGCGTTGTGAATAAGGATACTTTTCGTACCTTTGCCTCGTAATATGTTAGTTGAGGAGGAGCAGACTATGAACGCAACCGTATCCGTACAAGACTTGTGGAGCCAAATCCTTGCGCTCCCCGCCGGCGACCGTCATTGGTTGCAGGACAAGCTGAAGGTGTATGAAAGCGAAGAGGAAGAACACCTCACGCCCTACACTATGGAAGAACTGAACGCACGCATTGACCAGGCATTGGCTGATGTGAAGGCGGGCCGATGTATTACCGCCGAGGAAGCGGACAAGGAAATGGAAGAATTCTTGGCGACCTTATGAAAGCGAAATGGACTCCCTATGCTCAACGGCAACGAAAAGAGACTGCCCGCTACATTGCGACTGTATTTGGCAGGAAAGCAGCGGGGAATTTTCACCGAAATATTCGGGAATGGGTCGCAAGCATCGTCCGCAATCCCTGCATCGGTCTTCGCGAGCCTTTGATGACCGAACGTCCCGAAGGCTTCCGCAGTGTGGTAGTACATAGAAACTGCAAGTTGGTCTATTATGTCGATGGCGATACAGTGTATGTTGCCGATGTGTGGGACACCCGCCGCGAGCCTCTCATTCAAGCTGACAATATAAAATAAAAATAGGAGAAACAGACTATGAACGCAACCGTATCCGTACAAGACTTGTGGAGCCAAATCCTTGCGCTCCCTGCCGGCGACCGTCACTGGTTGCAGGACAAGCTGAATGTGTATGAAAGCGAAGAAAGTGGGAACGCCCCCTGCCAATACACTGTAGAGCAGTTGGAGCAACGCTTGTCACAATCCATGCAGAGCTACCGCCAAGGGCATTATTGTACCAGCGATGAACTGCGCAAACGCCACGCCTTATGCGAATAAATAGTTTGGACCATTCTTTAATAAAGAAGATATAATCAACTAAATTATTAACCCTTAAAACCCCAAAGCAAATGAAGAAACGAACCCAAAGGGGCCCAATTTACCCCCCCATTTTTTAAGAAAGATTAACTGTTTGATACTGGCAGCCTGCTGCCTGAGTAGTGTGTCGCTGTTCACTTCGTGCGACGACTATGACGACACCGAGCTGTGGAACAAGGTAAACGGACTGGAGGAGCGCATCGCCGCCCTCGAAGAGTGGCAAAAGACCACCGACAACAACCTCAACGCCTTGCAGACACTTATCAACACGATGGACTACATCACCTCCGTAGCACCCATTATGCAAGCCAACGACACCATTGGTTACACCATCAACTTCCATCAATCTACCCCTATTTCTATTTACAACGGCACAACCTCTCAAATCGGTATTACGCAGGACGAGGAGGGCAACTGGCTCTGGACGCTGGACGGCGAGATACTGACCACGCCTGACGGCACGCCCATCCCCGCCAACGGACAGGACGCCGCCGCCCCGCAGCTCTCTACCGGCAAGGCCTTGCAGGACGAAGGCATTAAGACCGATGCCGCAGGAGACGCCATCATTGCCGACATAGCCTACCTCAGTGTGGACGAAGGCGAGACATGGTATCGCGTAACGGGCGAGAAGGGCGAGCAGGGCGACAAGGGAAACACCGGCTCCACAGGTCCGGCAGGTCCTGCAGGTGCCAATGGCGACAGCTTCTTTAAGGACGTGGAGATAGTAGGAAACAATGTTATATTCACCTTGGCGGACGGAAAAACATTTACAGTAGCGAAATACAACGGCGCATTGACATTCATGCAGAACGGAAAGGCATTGGACCTGACCCAAACCATAGACCTGGCAGACGGCACCTTGACTTATGCCCCCAGCGATGCGGAAGTATCGGCGCGCATCATCGATGGCGAAGGCTGGTCGGCAAGTGCAGCAAAAGGCACTATCACGGTAAATGCAGGCAGTATAGACGAAAATGCCGAAGCCACATTGGAAATAACACTTCTGGAGAACGGACGAGTAATAGAGACTTATCAACTGACGGTGAAGCAAACAGGGCTTCAAGGCGAGGGAACAGCGGCTGCTCCTTACACCGTATCTTCTGCCACCGAACTGGCTTATATCGCTGAACAGGTTAAAAAGAGCTCAGAAGGTTATTATTATTATCAAAAAGTTATCCAATTAACCCAAGACATAGATCTTGAAGGAACAGAATTGTCGATAGGTATATATGATCCTAGTGGTGAGAACAGCAAGTACTTTTATGGAACTCTGGATGGTAATGGTCATTCTATAAAAGGTTTGAAAATCGAAAATAAGGATCAGGACTATGTGGGTCTATTCCCTTATCTTGCAAAATATGCTACAGTGAAGAATCTTACTCTTGAAGAACCTGTAATTGAAACCAAGGGTTCTAGGGTCGGTGCGTTGGCCGGGTATAGTAATAATGCCAATATAGAAAATTGCCACGTAATAGATGCAGAGATATCTGGAATTACTAATGTGGGCGGTTTAATAGGAGAATTGAATGGAGGAAATATTACTAATTGTAGTGCGACAGGAATAATTACAGCAACTAATGACCAAGTTGGTGGTATTATCGGGTCAACTGGTTATAATATTACGGCAGTCATAACTGCTTGTCGGTTTAACGGGACATTGAAAGCCGATTATGAAAGCGGAAGAGCGGGAGGCATTGTAGGAGTGATAGGCAATAGTACAGCAACAATCACTGCTTGTTATGCTTCGGGTAGTTTTAGTAGCGGTACTACTTCATCTATCGTTCCTTCCTGTTCCCTTGGAGGAATTGTCGGGATAGGAATGAATAATGCAAATGTAACCCTTAAAGCTTGCTATGCAAATGTTACACTCGACAATGAAGAAGAGAACCAAGTTCCATCTAAAGGAGGTATCATCGGGAGTAACTCAGCTACACTGAATGTTAGTGATTGCTACTGGGCAAGTGCGAGTACAACAGCAGGTGTAGGTGGTAGCGGAACTGTTACAGGAAGTGCTACCCAAGTCACCAACAACGACTGGTCCGCCGCCCTGACCGCCATGAACACCGCCCTGTCCGGTACAGGCTGGCAATACGCGGAGAACACAGACCCCGATACCAAGGCCTCCCTGCCGTTGATACTTAAAGAACAGTAAGAAAATCCCTTACAATCTACCTCGGTTTTCCCTCGGTAGCTACCTTTACCTCCCCTTAGTAGCTACCAAGGCACCCCCGAGGTAGCTACCTCGACCTCCTCTTGGTAGCTACCTCGGGAAAATAGAACTGAGAGAGATTGTAAACCGCTGATATGCAGTATGTTGTGCATATCACGCAGAGAGAATAAAATTGTTTACAAATAACCCTTAAAATCCAAAACATTATGCCGTTTTATAAAAAAGCATACCACAAGAGGACGGGCGTATATTATCCCCAAGCCATTGTGCAGGGAGCGCCCGTAGAGACGAAGGATTTGGCCGAAGAACTGGCCTTTGTATCAACCGTGTCCCGCTCGGACGTCAACGCTGTGCTGGGCGACATCGCGCGCGTGATGAACACGCTGATGGCGCAAGGAAAGAGCGTGCACGTTGACGGCCTGGGCTACTTCCGCTACGTGCTCGACACGAAGGGAGTGGCCAATCTCGAAGACTTCGACTTCGAGAAACAGGTGAAGGCCGTGCGCGTGCAGTTCACGCCCGAACGCGAAAAATCGAGCAGCGGCGCCTACACCCGCGCCCTGGTGGACACGAAGAAGCTGGAATGGATTGAACTCAACCCTGCCACCGAGGACCAAGACCCCGCGCAGGGAGGCGGCACCACGGAGCCGGGCGGCGGCGAGTCGGGCGATGAGGAGACGGACGACCCGTTGGCCTGAGGCAGCGCATAGGGAGCCATAAGGGGGAGGAAATAGAAGAAAAGAGGGCGCGTCATAATGGCTTTACATTAGGACGCGCCCTCTTTCTTTTTATGCGGGGCGTTGCTTTATTTCCGTTTGGAGAAGATGAATTTGCCGGCGTCTTGCTCGTTCTCTATGAACGACTGGATGTGGCGGATGCGCTTCTCGGCCAGAATCTCGTCTACGGCTATCAGGATGCCCGTCTCTTCTACGTTGCCAAACTCGTCGTTGATGGCCGTGCCGAACACGCGCATCGTGGGGCTCAGGCTCATGTAGGCGTTGACAAGCGGGGGGATGTTGTAGCCGAACTTGCGGATTTCGGAGTTCAGAATCTTGTAGTCTTCCTTGAAGGTGTCTTTGCAGAATAGGGCTTTCAGCTGGTTTTCATCGGCCTCCCAGTGCAGGGGTTGCATCGGCACGACCAGGCCGTCCTTGTCCGCAAAGTGCTTGTGCAAGAAGTATAGAATCATGTCGCGCCCCAGGCGGTGGTAGCTGGGATACATGGTCACTTTGCCGAAGAAATATTTCACGTTGGGCATGATGACGGTGAGCGCGCCAAGCCCGTCCCACAGGTTGTCCAAGGCGAAAAGCCCTTTGCTGTCCATGCGGGTGGACTGATATTCCAGCGTGACGAACGAGCGTCCCAGCTCGATGGTGGTAGGCAGATAGTCCTTCAGGAACTTTTCGGAGAAGCGGAACATGTGCGCCGTGGCCAGTATGGGCGCGCCTTTTTCGTCGAAGCGCACGTCCGTGCCCAACAAGTATCTGTATCCGCCAAGGATTTCCTCGGCTTCCGGATTCCATACGATGAGCTGCTTGTAGGGGTTCTCCATTACGTCATACTCATCAATGTCCATGGACAAGCCAGTTCCTCCTCCGGCGGCGCGGAAAGCTATTTCGCGCAAACGCCCTATCTCCTTCATCGTGTTGGGCGAGTCTTGTGCCGTAACGATATAAATCTGGTTATTGCTGCGGTTGGTCATGCGCAACCGCTTGTCTTCGGTCAGCTCCGCTTTCAGCAAATTCTTGTCTATCGGTGCAATAATCTCTTCCATACTTCTTAATATATATGTATTGTAAGCATCACAACTTATAAACGATGTCTTTTACGTAGGCCGCCCATTGGAGAGGCGTCTTCGATTTGTCAAAGGTTTGCCAAGGAATAGGTTTGCCAAAGGTCACTTTAAATGTCTTGTGCCGGTTCTTCAGCATCTCGTCGGCCAAATACAGCATGGCGATGTTGACTTTCAGCCCCAAGGCCTTGCATACATTAGCCAGGTTGTAGAAGAAGTCGGAGTTCCGCCCTTCGAAATGCACGGGGACTACATCCCGATGGTGCTCCACGCTTTTTACGATAAAGGTCTTCTTCCAATCCAAGTCCGCTATGACGCCTCCTTTCTGACGGCGCGAGCACAATCCGGCCGGAAACATAATCATCTGGTTGTCCGAGGAGAATCCTTCCTCTACCAGTCGGGGAAAATCCTTGGCCAGGCGGCCGGTCTTGTTGATGGGGATGCATAAGGGAGCCAGGCCGCGCAGATTCATCAGCAAGTCGTTCACCATGTACTTCACCCGTCCGTTGTAGTGCTTGCCCAGCACGTAACCCAAGGCAATGCCGTCCTGTCCTCCTAAGGGATGGTTGGATACGAATGTATAAAGACCGTCTTCGGGCAGGTTCTCGGCTCCATGCACGTCTATCTTCGCATCCAGAAAATCGAGACAAGCCTCCAGGAAGTCTACTCCCACCTTGTCCTTCGAGTCGCGCAAAAACACATTCAGTTCGTCCTGATGTACGATATGTTTCAAGTACGAAACGACAAACCGGGGTATGTATCGAACCTGCTTCGGCGCTTTCTCCCGAAGAATCCTGTCAATGTCTATTAAAAACAACGAGTCATCCGCCATTCTTTGAATCAAATAAATATCTGCGCAAAATTAACGCTTCTTTTTAATTCTCAGCAAGATTTTGATAGAAAATGCACGCAATATCTACCAAAAAGTACTTTTTGTGCATTAACAGGCAGATTTTATTTTCAATAATGCAGGATAAGACTTATTTCTCCACCGGTTGTCCGGCTTCTTTCCATCCGTTGAATCCCGTGGAAAGCTCATATATCCGGAAGCCTTTTCCGCTGAGAATCCGGGCGGCTTTCTTGCTGCGCTTGCCGCTCCGGCAATACAGAGCCACCGGCCGGTTCTTGTCTAAGGCAGACTCGGATATGGAAGCGAAATGTTCCTCGTCGAGCACATTGATGTTAAGGCTTCCGGGGATATGCCCTTCTGAATATTCGGCCACGGTACGCACATCGAGGCGTTGCACGTCAGGGTCGTTTATCACATCGGCAAACTCGTCTACCGACAGCGTCTTAAAGCCTTTCTCTTTCTGCTGGCAGGAGAAGAGGGAGATTATTAACAGACAAATGCTTGTAAACCACGTTTTATACATATTCTATGAAGTCAGTTTGCGGGATTGTAATCAAAAATGTAGGTTTTCACTTCGTTTTCGTAAGTATGGAGGCTGAAACGGATGGTCACACCGGACACATCCCCGGAAACATATTGGCGCAACGGAACAGACAAGTAGGCACGCTGGGTGTAAGCCTGCAGGTCGGAACCGGCATCGTGATAGAGCAGCAAGTCGACCGTACGATGGCCTGTGGCATTGTCTGTCTCCACTTCCTCTTCTACAAAATGGAAATAATGAGCTTGGTTTTGAGCCTTTACTTCAAGAATGCAATTCAAGTAGTCAAGCCCCATCCAAATGCTGAGCACATCGGCCGGGTCAGTTCTCACTCCGTCCTCAAAGTTTTCGGCAGGTTCCGGGATAGGAGAAACGGCTCCGACCAATGCGTTAATGCGTATGCCTGCGATGCCATCGGAGCTTGTCTCCTCCGTATAATTGCATACAATCCGCACTAAGCTGTCGGCTTTGATACGGCTATTTGTGGCATCGGCCAAGACAGGCAGACGCACGCCTTTGTCGGTCATGACCGATGTCAGTTCCCCGGCGGCCGAAGAATAAGCCGTCAGATAGTCTTGCTTCACGGACGGCACGAAATAATCATCTCCGCAACCGGCCAGCATCAGGCACAAGCCTACAATCATCCCTATTTTATGCAGACAATTATTCATGGGCTTTCGTACGTAGGTAATTCTTCAACGGATTGGCGTACATCTGCAACATCTTGGCGCGTAAAAACGCTTCGTCCTTGCCGGGCAAGTCGATGCGTGCCAATTGCTGATGGATATAGGCTTCAAATTTCTGTTTTTCTTCTTCCGTATAGTGGGCGGCAAAGCGATGTCCTTCCTCCAGCCAGTCTGCGGCCACGTAATTACCCGGATAAAGGCGGTAGCCGCTATGAATGGATTGGTCAATAAGTTCGGCAATCCGTATGAAAAGTTCCTGACGGGGAAGATTGCGGTCTATTTCAGCCAATTGGGGATTGATGCAGGGGGCAATGCGGAAGTGCACGCGGCCTTTGTAGCCCAAGAGTCCCGTCTGCATGTTCTTCAAATCATCGGAGGTCGTCTTTTTATAGTCGGGGTTATCACGCTTCAACTGGAATTCCCACGCTTTGAGGAAGTCGCAAGGGTCGTATTCGTAGGAGATGGAGAGCGGGGCGATGTTCATTTGCATCAAGCGGTCGACGCAGTCCCCTTCGCCTCCGAGGACGAGCATCTTCAGCACGCTTTCCTGAGTACGGTCATCGGAGTCCTTGGCACGGCCTTCGCGCTGGGCTATCCAGATGGATTGTTTCTTGTCGGCAATGGTGTAGTGCATGTAGCGCGACATGCGGGCCGATGACAGGAGCATCTGGCGCATGGGGAGTCCGCGTTGCACGATGAAGGACTTATTGATGCGTACCAGCTTTTTTATCCACGGATAGATGAGCAGATTGTTTCCTATGGCTATTTCCACGGTGTTCAGTCCTTCATCCACTAAGAGTTTGGACAGGAAGCCGGAGTCGAGTATGATGTCCCGATGGTTGGACAGGTAGGTATAAGCGCCTTCCTTGTCCCCCAAAGCGGAGTTGTCCAACGTGACGCCGTCCGTGCTGTTTTGAGCCAATTTCTGCATCAGCACATAGCCGAACTTCTTTTGAAACTCCAGCTTGGTTTTGCATCCGCGCATACGGTTCGCCAACACTTCGAATGGCGCTTCCGGGAAAGCCGCTTCCACCACTTGCCGGAAAGCGGGGTCGGCTATCAATTCCTCGAACACTTGCGGTAACTCTTCGTCGTGGTAAGGGCGAATCTCGTCAAATTCTTCGTTCATGGCAGTAGGGATTAATGAAACTTGTTTTCTATGATGTCTGTCATTACGTCCTTGATGTCCAGCCCCGCCGCACGCACTTGCTGGGGGATGAAGCTGGTGGCGGTCATGCCCGGCGTGGTGTTCACCTCGAGCAGGTTGATTTTCTCACCTTCGGTAATGATATAATCCACACGGATGATGCCTTGAGCGCCCAGAATGTCATAGATAGCCGAAGTGAGTTTCTTGACACGGTCGGTCAGGCTGTCGGATATGCGGGCCGGGGTAATCTCGTCCGATTCTCCGTTGTACTTTGCCTTATAGTCAAAATACTCATTGTGGCTTACCACCTCGGTGATGGGGAATACGATTGACTTCTCCCGTGTCTTGTAGCATCCGCACGTCAGTTCCGTGCCGGGCATGTAGGCTTCCACCATGACTTCCTGTGCCTCGGCGAACGCTTTGGCGATGGCAGGTTGTATCTCCTCGCGCGTCTTTACCTTGGTCACGCCGAAACTGGAGCCTCCCAAGCTGGGCTTGATGAAGCAGGGCAATCCGATTTTCTCCACCACATCGTCATCGGAGACATGTTGTCCGGCGCGAAGCAACAACGAGTCGGCTATGCGCACACCGTAGGACTTCAGATACTGGTTGCAGGCGAACTTGTCGTAGGTAAGGGCCGCCGCCAACACGCCGCAACACGAATAAGGGATGTGAAGCATGTCGAAGTAGCCCTGTAAGCGTCCGTCCTCACCGGGCGTACCGTGGATGGTGATGTAGGCAAAGTCGAACGTGACCTTCTCTCCGTTTTCTTTCGTGAAGCTGAAGTCATTGCGGTCTATTGGCAACGTCTTTCCTTCGCTTAGCCGGACGTGCCAGTCGAGCCCGCGCATGCCTACTATATATAAGGTATATTTCTCCTTATCAATGAACGAATAAATTCCTTGTGCACTGCGCAGGGAAACTTCATACTCCGAAGTGTCGCCTCCGGCAACAATAGCAATAGTGCGTTTCATTGTTATCTTTATTATTATTTATTTAGTCATTAATCATTGCTCGTCATTGTCTTCGCATATTCGCGCCACTTGTCGATGAGGCGCGCCATGTCGTCAGGCAATTCGGAGGTGAAGTACATCTCCTCACCCGTGACGGGATGGACAAACCCCAACGTCATGGCATGCAAGGCCTGACGCGGACAGATGTCGAAGCAGTTGTTTACAAACTGCTTATATTTGGCGAAATGGGTGCCGCGCAATATCTCGTGGCCTCCATAGCGTTCGTCGTTAAAGAGCACATGCCCGATGTGCTTCATGTGGACACGTATCTGGTGCGTACGCCCTGTCTCCAGGATGCACTCCACCAAGGTTACATAGCCGAAGCGTTCGAGCACCCGGTAGTGGGTCACGGCCGGCTTGCCCTGTCCTTCGGGCAGGACGGCCATCTGCAGGCGGTCTTTCGGGTTACGGCCTATGTTGCCCGTGACGGTGCCTTCGTCTTGCTCCACATTTCCCCACACCAACGCCCGATAACGCCGTTTGGTGGTCTTGTGGAAGAATTGCCAACCTAAGTTGGTCTTGGCGTCGGCCGTCTTGGCTATCACCAGCAGGCCGCTTGTGTCCTTGTCGATGCGGTGCACCAATCCCAAATGCGGGTCGTTGGCGTCATATCCCTTCGTGTCTTTCAGGTGCCAGGCGATGGCGTTCACCAGCGTCCCGCTCCAGTTGCCATGGCCGGGATGCACCACCAGACCGGCGGGCTTGTTCACCACCATCACGTAATCATCCTCATACACAATGTCCAGCGGTATGTCTTCGGGCACCACCTCGTTGTCATAACGCGGACGGTCCATCACCACCGTAATGACATCCAATGGTTTCACCCGGTAGCTGCACTTCACGGGCTTCCCGTTAGCCATGACGAACCCGGCGTCGGCCGCCTTCTGGATGCGGTTGCGCGAGGAGTTCGTGATGCGGTCGAACAGATACTTGTCTACCCGCACCATCTCCTGCCCTTTGTCCACCACCACGCGGAAGTGCTCGTAAAGCCGCGCTTCGTCCGCTATCGGCTCCACATCGTCCAGGTCGTCATTCTCTTCTATGTCTATGTCAGTTTCGTCCGTTATCATACCTTCTCGTCAAAACCATTCTTCTTCATCCAACGTTTGGCCTTCGCCGGCAGGCATCCCGACAGGGTGACGCCTCAAGGAGTCTATTCCTAACGAGTCCATGCCTAACGAATCGGTCGGTTGAGGCGGTTCTTCTCCATTCCCTATCACCAACGTCAGGATGGCTCCCGTAGGCACTTTCGCTCCGATGGCCAACGAGTCGCCCCGGTACTTCACGGCATACACCCAATCTTTCTCCCCGGGGATAGAATCATTGCTCGTGAGGCGGAAACCTGCGGCCAACAGGCGTGCCTCAGCCTGGCGTACCGAACTGTTGTCGGCCACGTCGGGCACTTCCAGCAAAGGCACGCTCAGCGTATTAATGGTCAGGTAGACGGTACGTCCTTTCTTGACCCGTTGACCGGCCACCGGATTGTAGTCGAGGATGCATCCGGCAGGCAAGGTCTTTACATAGTTGGAATCGGCCACCTCGAACAGCAGTTCGCGTTCGGCAAACAGCGTTTGGGCTTCCCGCAAGTTCATACCCTTCACGTCGGGCACTACAACGGCTTCCCCATGGCGGGTGTACACATCCAATGCCTTCAGCACACCGAACACCAAACCTACTACCACGATAATCATGGCAGCTATGTTACCCCAGAAGAGTTTGTTCTTCCGGAAAGAAAAGAATTCTTTGAATGTCATAATCTTTAATATACTTTGGGGACAAAGATAGGCATTTCTGTGCAAGCGGCAAAAGAAAAGCCGCAAAAGACCACTTATCTGTGTCCTTGCGGCTTTCTTAATTCTTTCTATTGGAAAGGCATCAAGCCTTTACACCGTTGTATTCGTCCGAAACGGTCAGTTTCTTACGACCCTTGGCACGACGTGCTGCCAATACTCTGCGGCCATTGGCTGTAGCCATTCTTTCACGGAAACCGTGTTTGTTTCTTCTCTTTCTGTTAGAGGGTTGGAATGTTCTTTTCATTGCTATATCTTCTTTTACGTTATTATTCTCACGAATTCGGGCTGCAAAAATAGGCACTTTTTTCAAATAAACCAAACGATAACTCATTTTCTCTCAAAAGTTTTTGCGATTTTTACCGATTTCCATTAATTTTGCACCGCATTTCAAGACGGGAGCACATTTTAAAAGGATCATATTTAAATAATATAATAAAGAATATAGTTATGATTAATGCACAAGACATTAAAATCGGGACTTGTATCCGCATGGACGGAAAGTTGTATTTTTGCATTGACTTCCTGCATGTAAAGCCGGGAAAAGGTAACACTTTCATGCGTACTAAGTTGAAAGATGTAGTGGACGGCTATGTGTTGGAGCGTCGTTTCAACATCGGTGAAAAGTTGGAAGATGTACGTGTGGAGCGTCGTCCTTACCAATACCTCTATCACGATGGCAACGATTACCAGTTCATGAACCAAGAGACATTCGAGCAAATTCCCATCGCCCACGACTTGATTAACGGTGTGGACTTCCTGATAGAAGGTCAGGTGGTAGATGTGGTTTCCGATGCTTCGACAGAGACCGTACTTTATGCGGATATGCCAATTAAAGTTCAGCAGAAAGTAACCTATACTGAACCGGGTTTGAAAGGTGATACGGCAACTAACACTTTGAAACCGGCTACAGTTGAATCGGGTGCTACGGTTCGCGTACCGTTATTTATCAACGAAGGTGAAACTATTGAAATCGACACACGCGATGGTTCGTATGTAGGCCGTGTAAAGGCATAAATGAAATAGTTTCCTCATAATGTCTGACACGGAAGCACAGAGGCGGGATGATTCTTCCTGCGCAAGTCTGATGCTTCCGTGTTTTTTGCCAAAAACAAAGTATCTCTTATAATGGTTATTCGTAGATGAAATATTCCGTCATCATTCCCGTGTTCAATCGTCCCGATGAAGTGGACGAACTTTTGCAAAGCCTCACCGAACAAACGTTGAAGGATTTTGAGGTGCTAATTGTGGAAGATGGTTCGACTATCTCGTGCGAAGATGTGGTGCAGCGGTATAGTAGTCGTTTGGATATACATTATTATAATAAGCCGAACTCAGGACCCGGACAAACGAGGAATTATGGTGCTGAACGTAGCCATGGAGAATATCTCATAATCCTGGATTCTGATTGCATCTTGCCAAAGGATTATTTTGCCGCCATTGAAGCAGAGTTGCAACGTGAGCCTGCCGATGCCTTTGGAGGTCCCGACCGTGCCCATGCATCTTTCTCAGTTACACAAAAGGCCATAAACTACTCCATGACTTCGTTTTTTACTACCGGAGGTATCCGTGGAGGGCAAAAGAAGATGGATAAGTTTTATCCTCGCAGCTTCAACATGGGAGTCCGCCGTGATGTTTATCAGGCTTTAGGCGGTTTCTCTAAGATGCGCTTTGGTGAGGATATCGATTTCAGCATTCGTATTTTTAAAGGAGGGTATAGATGCCGTCTTTTTCCTGATGCCTGGGTGTATCATAAGCGCCGTACAGATTTCCGCAAGTTCTTTAAGCAAGTGCATAATTCAGGCATTGCACGTATTAACCTTTATAAAAAGTATCCTGACTCGTTGAAAGTGGTGCATTTACTTCCCGCTTTGTTTACATTAGGGACGTTAATGTTGCTCATCGCTTCTTTGTTTTGCCCTTATGCCTTGCTTCCTTTGGTGCTTTATGCCTTATTGATAGATGCAGATTCTACCATACAAAATCATAGTCTGCGCATTGGCATTTATTCTATTGTCGCGGCTTATATTCAGCTTATCGGATATGGAACTGGTTTTTGGCGCGCATGGTGGAATCGTTGTGTTTGCCATAAAGAAGAATTTGAAGCGTTCAAAAAAAACTTCTATAAATAATGGAGAAACTGACAATTAATCAATGGGCAGAGGAGGACCGTCCGCGCGAGAAGATGATGCAAAAGGGCGCTGAGGCATTGACGGACGCTGAATTGCTAGGAATTTTGATTGGTTCGGGAAGTACGGATGAAAGCGCAGTATCTTTAATGCAACGTATATTAGCTTCTTGTGACAATAACCTAAACCAATTGGCCAAATGGGAGGTACGTGACTTCGCGCGCTTTAAAGGGATGGGGCCGGCCAAAAGCATTACTGTTATGGCTGCTTTGGAGTTAGGGAAAAGGCGTAATTTGCAGATGCAAGCAGAGCGTCTTCGTATTTCTTCGTCTACTGACATTTATAAACTTTTTCATCCCTTGCTATGTGATCTTCCTACCGAAGAATTCTGGACCTTGCTGCTCAATCAAGCTAACAAAGTGATAGATAAAATACGTATCAGTCGTGGCGGTATAGACCAAACCACGGCTGATGTACGAACTATTTTGCGCGAAGCGCTTATTAAGCGTGCTACTCAAATAGCTTTAGTCCATAACCATCCTTCGGGGAATATAAATCCCAGTAACGATGATCTGAAATTGACACAAGCCGTGCAGCGTGCTGCCCAAATTATGAACATTCGCCTGATTGATCATCTTGTTATCACCGACGGAAGTTATTATAGTTTTAATGACGAAGGGCGTTTGGGGTAATATTCTTTATATGATTACGATATACAAAAATACGGGATCCTGTGAAAGGGTCCCGTATTTTTCATGAAAAGTTTATATTAGCACTTTATAATGTCTGCTTTACTTCTACTTCCTCGTACGTTTCAATAACGTCATTCACTTTAATATCATTACAATTAGTCAAGCTGATACCACATTCGAAGTTGGTACCAACTTCTTTCACATCGTCCTTGAAACGCTTCAAAGCGTTGATGGCACCGGTGTAGACTACAATACCATCGCGGATGAGGCGTGCTTTGTCGGTGCGTTTCACTTTGCCTGTCTTCACCATGGCGCCAGCAACTTGACCCACTTTGCTGATATTAAATACTTCGCGTACCTCAATAGTGGCAGTTACCTGTTCTTTCATCGTTGGGGCAAGCATACCTTCCATGGCAGCTTTCACTTCCTCTATTGCATCGTAGATAATAGAATATTTGCGAATGTCTACACCCTCTTGTTCTGCCAACTTGGCGGCACCACTTGATGGGCGTACTTGGAAACCCACGATAATAGCATCTGAAGCAGCAGCCAACGAGACATCGGATTCCGAAATTTGTCCTACACCCTTGTGAATAACATTCACCTGAATCTGCTCTGTAGACAACTTGATAAGTGAGTCGCTCAAAGCCTCTACAGAACCGTCCACATCACCTTTGACAATGATATTCAATTCGTGGAAATCGCCTAATGCTAAGCGACGGCCCACTTCGTCCAATGTAAGCATCTTCTGCGTGCGCAAGCCTTGCTCACGCTGTAATTGCTCACGCTTGTTGGCTATCTCGCGTGCTTCTTGCTCGGTTTCGATGACGTGGAATGTGTCGCCTGCGGCAGGTGCGCCGTTTAAGCCTAATATTAAAGCTGGCTCAGACGGACCGGCTTCCTTCATGCGCTGGTTACGTTCGTTAAACATTGCTTTTACCTTACCGTAATGCGTACCAGCCAATACAATATCGCCCACACGAAGTGTGCCGTTAGATACCAATACGGTAGCTACATAGCCACGTCCTTTGTCCAATGATGATTCGATAATGGAACCTGTGGCCTTGCGGTCGGGATTGGCTTTCAAATCGAGCATCTCGGCTTCCAACAGCACTTTTTCCAACAATTCGTTCACTCCAATGCCTTTTTTGGCGGAGATGTCTTGTGATTGGTACTTGCCTCCCCATTCTTCAACAAGGAAGTTCATATTGGCCAATTCTTCCTTTATCTTGTCCGGATTAGCCCCGGGTTTATCTATCTTGTTGATGGCAAAGACAATAGGCACACCGGCAGCCATGGCATGATTAATAGCTTCCTTAGTCTGTGGCATTACATTATCATCGGCCGCTACAATAACAATAACTACGTCCGTTACTTTGGCTCCACGGGCACGCATGGCAGTGAAAGCTTCGTGGCCCGGTGTGTCAAGGAAGGTAATCTTGCGACCGTCTTCCAATGTCACGTGGTAGGCACCAATGTGCTGCGTGATGCCGCCTGCCTCACCTGCAATAACGTTGGACTTTCGGATGTAGTCCAGCAACGAAGTCTTACCATGATCCACATGTCCCATTACCGTAACAATCGGCGCACGTGGCTGGAGATCTTCTTCAGCATCTGCTTCTTCCACGATGGCTTGAGCCACTTCTGCACTGACATATTCCGTCTTGAAACCAAACTCCTCAGCCACTAAATTAATGGTTTCAGCATCTAGCCGTTGATTGATGGATACCATGATGCCCACGCTCATGCAAGTACCAATGACCTGCGTGACGGGTACATTCATCATGCTGGCTAATTCGTTAGCCGTTACAAATTCTGTCAGCTTTAAAACCTTGCTTTCTGCCATTTCCTGGCTTTCCAGCTCATGGCGGCGCTCGGCATCCTGCTCACGTTTCTCTTTACGATACTTGGCGGCTTTGTTTTTACCTTTGGCAGTAAGGCGAGCCAAAGTTTCCTTTACTTGCTTGGCTACATCTTCTTCGCTTACCTCTTGTTTCAGGGCAAGTTTCTTGAAGCGGTCTTTATTCTTTTTGCCACTTCCTTGGGTATTTCCGCCCTTTCCATGATCGCCACCTTTCTTAAAACTGTCAGCGGCGCTATTAATATCAATCTTTTCCTTATTGATGCGAATGCGTTTTTTCTTACCGCTCGATTCTCCGTCCCGATCATCTTTCAGTTTATTGTCCTCACGCCTAATCTCCTTCATTATGGCTTCTTTCATTTGGCGTTTTTGGTCCATGCGCTGTTTCTCTTTTTCTTCACGTTCACGCCGTTTTTCTTCTTTCGACTTTTTCCGTGGACGGGTCGACTGATTCAATGCTGCCAAATCTATCTGTCCGACAACGTTTATCTTCGACACAAATTCAGGCTTGCGCAATTGGAATATTTCCTCTTCCTGCTTTTCTCCCTCTTTCATAGGTTCTGAGCTTTGTTCTTCTATATTTTCTTCTTCAGTTTCAGTGCTTGTTTCCTCTGCCTCAATAGGTGTTTTTTCTTCTTCAGTCGTTTTCTCTGGTTCTGGTTCCGATGCAGCGGCCACTTCCTGCACAGGAATTTCCTCCACAGGTTGCTCTGCTGATATTATTGATTCTGAAGCCGGCTCCAAGACAGATTCGGTGGTTTCTTCTTTCTCTTCTTCTTTTGGTTTTGTTAGCGGCTCGAATTTTCCCGGGTGATTCAAATCTATTTTGCCTACCGGGGTGAACTTTTGGCGCAAGTCACCCGGTACAACGGCTTTTTGTTCACTGGCCTTTGCTTTTGCTTCTTCCGAGCCATATCCTTCAATAGCAACAGAAGCCTTGTTGCGCTCTTTGGTCTGACGTTCTTGCAAAAAACGTTCCGATTTTAATTTCAAATCCTTATCTGTGCTGAATTCTTTTTTCAACAAGTCGAACTGTTCATCCGTTATTTTGGTATTAGGGTTTGCCTCCACGACAAAACCTTTCTTTTGCAGGAATTCGACAGCCGTCGTAATGCCTACATTTAAGTCTCTTGTTACTTTGTTTAACCTTATCGTCATCTATGATAGTTTATAAGTTATAAGCTATAAATTATAAATTATGAATTATGAATCGCTCCCTTAGTCATATTCCCACAAATGGTAATGCTTTTGGATTATAATTTATAACTTATAATTTATAATTTAATTGTCATTCATTTTATTCTTCAAATTCCTTGCGGAGGATACGCAGCACATCGTCTACAGTTTCTTCCTCCAGGTCCGCTTTTTCTATCAACATCTCACGCGGAGCGTTAAGCACGGATTTTGCTGTATCTATGCCTATGCCCTTGATGGCATCAATGACCCATCCTTCTATCTCATCGCGGAATTCATCCAGGTAGATGTCTTCATCTTCGGCAACGCCTTCGGGCAATTCGCGGAATACATCAATGGTATACTCCGTCAACATACTGGCCAGCTTGATGTTTTGTCCGTTCTTGCCGATAGCCAATGACACTTCCTCGGGTTTCAAGAACACTTCAGCCTTATGTTCTTCTTCATTCAGGCGAATGGATGAAATCTTGGCGGGGCTCAACGCGCGCTGTATGAAGAGCTGCGTATTGGCCGTATAGTTGATAACGTCAATATTTTCATTCCGCAACTCACGTACGATGCCGTGTATGCGGCTACCTTTTACACCCACGCAGGCTCCCACCGGGTCTATGCGGTCATCATAGCTTTCCACCGCAATTTTGGCACGCTCACCGGGAATACGGGCTATCTTCTTGACGGTGATAAGGCCGTCGTTTATTTCAGGTACTTCTTGCTCCAACAAGCGTTGCAGGAAAAGGGGCGATGTACGGCTCAAGATAATCTTGGGATTATTGTTCTTGTTGTCCACACGGGCCACCACGGCACGTGCCGTTTCTCCCTTGCGATAGAAGTCTGAGGGAATCTGCTCTGTTTTAGGCAGCAACAATTCATTCCCGTCATCATCCAACAAGAGGATTTCCTTTTTCCATATCTGGTAAACTTCCGCGCTGATGATGGTTCCTACCTTATCTATATATTTATTGTACAAGCTGTCTTTCTCCAACTCCAGAATTTTCGAGGCCAATGTCTGACGCAAGTTTAGGATAGCGCGGCGGCCGAATTTGGCAAAATCCACTTCGTCCGTCACTTCCTCACCCACTTCATAAGAAGCGTCAATTTTCTGCGCCTCGCTCAACGGAATCTGCTTGTTCGAGTCCGTCAAATCTTCATCGGCCACCACTTCGCGATTGCGCCATATTTCAAAATCGCCCTTATCAGGATTTACAATTACGTCATAATTTTCGTCCGAGCCGAACATCTTCGCTATCACGCTGCGGAACGATTCTTCCAACACGCTCACCATCGTGGTGCGGTCGATGTTCTTCAGTTCTTTAAACTCCGTAAATGTGTCCACCATGCTGATGGCATCTTCTTTCTTGGCCATATTCGTCTGTCTCTTTATTTAAAGCTGATTAAATATTTCGTATAGTTAATGTCTTCGTACCCCAAAGTTATGTCCTCCGGTTCCATGTGCGGACGTTTGGCACCCTCGGGTTTCACCTTTCGCAACACCGTCACTGTAAAGTCGCTTTCCGTGGCATCTTTCAGCGTGCCTTGCAGTTTACGCCCGTCACGCGTCAGCACTTCCACTTCACTTCCCACATGGTTGATGTATTGTTGCAACACCTTGAACGGTTGTCCTATCCCTGCCGAGCCTACTTCCAGTTCATAGTCTTCCTTGTCCCGGTTCAGCCGGCTCTCGATGTAGCGGCTCAGTTCCACGCAATCTTCTATCCACACTCCGTCCTTATGGTCTATTTCCACCACGATGCGATCGTCCGGGCTGACGGTCACTTCCACTAAAAAATAATCTTTTCCTTGCAGCCATTCGTCTACTATCTGGCAAACGGTAGTTTTTTCTATCATAGCTTTATTTTAACAGGAACAAAAAAGAGGAGCTTTGACTGCCCCTCCACCTAATCATCCATTTCGCGTGCAAAGATATAAATAATCTATTCGTCCACAAAATATTAGGAGAAAAATAAATGGCAGGCCTTATAAAATCCGCGTGAATCAGGAGTTATACCGGCAAAGATAGGCTTAATTTCCCAAATGTTTGCTACCTTTGCAAAGGTTCAGACCATAACTTCTAACAAACCGACCATTATGGGAAAGAAAAAAGAAAAGAAAGAGAAGAAGGCGGGCAAGCACATGACCAAGAAGCAACTCGTCAAGACACTGCTCGACTTCTTCCAGCAGAAGCAAGGTGAAGCCCTGCCCCTGAAGTACATCTTCGACCAACTGCACCTCAATACGCATCCCCAGAAGATGCTCTGCGTGGACATCCTCGCCGATCTGAAGGAGGACGACTACATCCGGGAGCCGGAGAAGCACGTCTACCGCCTCAACGACCACGGCGTGGAGATGACCGGCACCTTCCAGCGCAAAAGCAACGGAAAGAATTCGTTTATCCCCGACGATGGCGGCGACCCCGTCTTCATCGCCGAGCGCAACTGTGCCCACGCCATGTCAGGCGACCGTGTGCGCATCGCCTTCTATGCCCGCCGACGGGGACGTCAGCCCGAAGGCGAAGTCATCGAAATCCTGCAACGCGCCAAAGACACCTTCGTGGGCACGCTGGAAGTGTCGAAGTCCTACGCCTTCCTCGTCACCGAGAACCGCACCCTGGCCAATGACATCTTCATCCCCAAAGACAAACTGAAGGGAGGCAAGAGCGGCGACAAGGCCGTGGTGAAGATTACCGAATGGCCCGGCAAAGGCAAGAACCTCATCGGACAGGTTGTCGACATACTGGGACGCACGGGCGAGAACAACACCGAGATGCACGCCATCCTCGCCGAGTTCGGCCTGCCCTACAGCTATCCCAAGAACGTGGAAGACGCCGCCGAACGCATCCCCGCCGAAATCACGCCCGAAGAGATAGCCCGACGCGAGGACTTCCGCCCCGTCACCACCTTCACCATCGACCCCCGCGACGCCAAGGACTTCGACGACGCCCTCTCCATCCGCAGCTTAGGGAACGGACAGTGGGAAGTGGGCGTACACATCGCCGACGTCACCTACTACGTGCACGAAGGAACCGTCATCGACAAGGAGGCCGAACACCGAGCCACGTCCGTCTACCTCGTGGACCGCACCATCCCCATGCTGCCCGAACGCCTCTGTAACAACCTCTGCTCCCTGCGCCCCGACGAAGACAAGCTGGCCTACAGCGTCATCTTCCGCATGGACGACCAGGCACGGGTGCTCGACTCGCGCATCGTCCACACCGTCATACGCAGCGACCGCCGCTTCACCTACGAAGAAGCCCAGCAGGTCATCGAGACCGGGCAGGGCGACTATGCCTCCGAACTGCTCACCCTCGACCGCCTCGCCAAGCTCCTGCGCCAGCGCCGCTTCGAGGACGGAGCCATCGCCTTCGACCGCGTGGAAGTGAAATTCGAGATAGACAGCAAGGGGCACCCCATACGCGTCTACTTCAAGGAATCGAAGGACGCCAACAAGCTGATAGAGGAATTCATGCTGCTGGCCAACCGCACCGTCGCCGAGCGCATCGGCCGCGTACCGGCGGGCAAGAAGGCCAAGGTCTTCCCCTACCGCATACACGACCTGCCCGACCCCGCCAAGCTGGACAACCTCTCGCAGTTCATCGCCCGTTTCGGCTACAAGCTGCGCACCACAGGCACGAAGACCGACGTCTCCAAGTCCATCAACCACCTGCTGGACGATGTGCAGGGCAAGAAGGAGCAGAACCTCATCGAAACCGTCTCCATACGCGCCATGCAGAAGGCACGCTACTCCACCCACAACATCGGCCACTACGGCCTCGCCTTCGACTACTACACGCACTTCACCTCGCCCATCCGCCGCTATCCCGACATGATGGTGCACCGGCTGCTCACCAAATACATCGACGAGCGGGGCCGCAGCGTCAGCGAGAAGAAGTACGAAGCCCTGTGCGAGCACTCCAGCGCCATGGAGCAACTCGCCGCCCAGGCCGAACGCTCAAGCGTGAAGTACAAGCAAGTGGAGTTCATGCAGGAGCACGTGGGGCAGGTGTACGACGGCGTCATCAGCGGCGTCACCGAGTGGGGCCTCTACGTGGAACTGAACGAGAACAAATGCGAAGGCATGGTGCCCATCCGCGACCTCGACGACGACTACTACGAGTTCGACGAGAAGAACTACTGCCTCCGAGGCCGCCGCAACAAGAACCACACCTACTCCTTGGGAGACCCCATCACCATCCGCGTGGCTCGCGCCAATCTGGAGAAGAAGCAACTGGACTTCGCGCTGGCGTAACCAATAATGAGGAATGACGAATTTCCATCCGAACGGCTATTCTTCATTCCTCATTCTTCATTCTTCATTCCAACAAGAGTTCATAGTCCGTCACGTCCAGCCAGCGGTCGAACTTCCATCCCACCTCCCGGAACAGCGACACCTGACGGAAGCCCAGCCGCTCGTGCATCCGCCGGCTGTCGGCGTTCTCCGCCGTGATGCACGCCACGAGCGCGTGGCACCCCGACCGGCGGCACTCCTCTATCAGCCTGCGCATCAGTGCCGATCCGATGCCCCGCCCCGCGCAGCCCCGCCGCACGTAGACGGTCGTCTCCCACGTCCGTGCGTATGCCGCCCGCTCCTGCCACAGATGCGCGTAAGCGTAGCCCTGCACCCGTCCGTCCTCATCCGTCCACACGAAGTAAGGACAGCGCAGGGGTATCTCCCCCATCCGCCGTTCCATCTCCTCCGCCGTCACCGGCTCCACCTCGAAGGTCGCCGTCGAGTGGAGGATGTATTCGTTATAAATCTCGCTGATGGCCTCGAAGTCCGAAGCCTGTACTTCCCGTATCATAGTCTTAGTATATTGATTTGGAAGACAAAGATAGGAAAGTCGGGACTGCCCGACAAATAAAACGGGAACAGACTTGCGTATATGCGAAATTTCCCCTATCTTTGCCCGTAAAGAGATGTACATCATTTTGCAGAAAGATGTACATCGTTTCCTGAAAAGATGTACATCCATTTATAACGGGATGTACATCTCTCTGAGAATAGATGTACATCTCTTTAGGAAGGAAACACCGGCTAATTTTACTTACACAAGCGTATGGCCCGATATAAGTTATCAAGGAAAAGAAACCGACTGAATGCGGAGAAGGACAACCTGTGGTATGCGGAACCGACTTCGACCAACAACCTGGACACGCGGGAGACGTGCCGGTATGTGACAAAGCATACGACCCTGTCGCCCTTCGAACTGAGCATGGGGCTGGACATGCTGTTCAACCGTCTGCCCGAGATGCTGGCGCAGGGCAACACCGTGCAGGCGGGCCGGCTGGGGACGTTCCGTGTGGAGTTCGGCAGCGAGGGCGTGGCCCAGCCGGAGGATTTCAACTATCACCTCATCCGTAAGCCCCGCGTCATCTTCCAACCTTCGAAGGAACTGCAACGGGCGGTGGCCTCGGCCATGTTCTACGAACTGGACGGAGTGGTGGAGGGCGGATTTGGCTTTGCCGACATTGCCTCCTACCGCAACTGGCAAGCAGGCAAACTGAATGCTAACACTAAAGATAAAGAGATATGAAAACCATCGAACTGACCGACCGGGCGGCGATAGACGACGTCATCACCCGCTGCCCCTACTGCATGTTGGGCCTTACGGACGAGGAAGGCAAGCCCTACGTCGTGCCCATGAACTTCGCCTGGGAAGACGGGCACGCCTACCTGCACAGCGGCGCGGAGGGCACCAAGACAAGACTGCTGGAGCGCGAACCCGTGGCCTGCCTCACCTTCTGCGACGGAGCGGAGCTGGTGTGGATGCACCGCGAGATGGCCTGCTCATACAGCATGAAAAGCCGCAGCGTTCTTGTGCGGGGAAAGGTTTCTGCCATCACCGACCCCGACGAGAAGCGCCGCGCGCTCATGCTGATGATGCGTCACTTCACACAGGAGCCTCTGCGCATGAGCGAGGCGGCGGTGAGGGGCGTGCGCGTCTGGCGCATAGATGCGGAAGAAATTACGGCACGCAGCTTTGGAAATAGGCCCAGCGAGTTGTAACTTTTTAAAAAAAGCATTATCTTTGCGCCCGCATATACATATTTATATATATGACATTATCCAATCATACATCCTTTCTATCAGAAGCGGTGGAGGCTCTGTCGGACCCACAGTCCTGCCAGGGCCTCCTTCACCGCCACCGCGACGGTGACCCCCTGCCCTCGGCGAAGGCCCTGCGCCGGGCGGTGGAACTGACCCGCAACCTCGTATTCCCCGGCTACTTCGGCATCCCGAACGTCAACAGCCGCACCCTCAAGTACCACACGGGCGTCATGGTGGAAGAGCTTTACGGCGTCATGGCGGAGCAGATACTCGCCGCCTTCTGCTTCGAGGACACGGGCGAGGACATCGGCATCCTGCGCCTGCGGGCCACCGACTGCGCCGCGATGTTCATCACCCGGTTGCCCCGACTGCGCCAGGTGCTTGCCACCGACGTGGAGGCCGCCTACAACGGCGACCCGGCGGCGAAGAGCCACGGCGAAGTCATCAGCTGCTACCCCGCCATACGGGCCATACTGAACTACCGCATGGCCCACGCCCTGCTGACGGAAGGCGTCCCCTTCCTGCCGCGCATCATCACCGAGATGGCGCACAGCGAGACCGGCATCGACATACACCCCGGCGCACGCATAGGCACACACTTCACCATCGACCACGGCACGGGAGTGGTCATCGGAGAGACATGCGTCATCGGCAACCACGTGAAGCTCTACCAGGGCGTCACCCTCGGTGCCAAGAGCTTCCCCCTCGATGCCGACGGCAATCCCGTGAAGGGCATCCCCCGCCACCCGATACTGGAGGACGACGTCATCGTCTATAGCAACGCCACCATCCTGGGCCGCATCACCATCGGACGCGGAGCCACCGTGGGAGGCAACATCTGGGTGACGGAAGACGTGCCCGCGGGAGCAAGAATCGTACAAACAAAAGCCAAGAAATAACTTCATGATCAGATGAACGAACAACCATTCGAATTAATAGCCAAGACCTTCCAAGGCCTGGAAGAGGTACTGGCACAGGAACTGACCGCCCTCGGCGCGGACGACGTAGAGATAGGCCGCCGCATGGTGTCCTTCAAGGGCGACAAAGAGATGATGTACCGTGCCAACTTCAGCCTGCGCACGGCCCTGCGCATACTGAAACCCATCAAGCACTTCACGGCGCAGACGGCGGACGAAGTGTACGAGCAGACCAAAGCCGTCCGCTGGGAAGATTACCTGCCGGCGGACAAGACCTTCGCCGTAGACGCCGTAGTGTTCAGCGAGGAGTTCCGCCACAGCAAGTTCGTGGCCTACCGTGTGAAGGACGCCATAGCCGACTACTTCCGCGAGCGGACAGGACGGCGTCCCAGCGTCAGTGTCACCCGTCCCGACGTGCAACTCAACATACACATAGCGGGCACCGAATGCACCCTCTCGCTCGACTCGAGCGGCGAGTCGCTCCACCGCCGGGGCTACCGTCAGGAGGCCGTGGAAGCCCCCCTCAACGAAGTGCTGGCCGCCGGCATCATCCTCATGACAGGCTGGAGCGGGCAGTGCGACCTCATCGATCCCATGTGCGGTTCGGGCACCATCCCCATCGAAGCCGCTCTCATCGCCCGCAACATCGCACCCGGTGTCTTCCGCCAGTCCTATGCCTTCGAGCAGTGGCCCGACTTCGATGCCGACCTGCTGGAACGTATCTACAACGACGACAGCCGCGAGCGCGACTTCACCCACCGGATATACGCCTACGACAACAATCCCCGTGCCATCGAGATAGCCACCCGCAACCTGAAGGCGGCCGGCGTCAGCAAGGACGTGGAACTGAAGCTGCAGCCCTTCCAGCAGTTCACCCGTCCCAAGGAGAAGAGCGTCCTCATCACCAACCCGCCCTACGGCGAACGCATCTCCACGGACGACCTCTTGGGACTGTACGAGATGATAGGCGAGCGGCTGAAGCACGCCTTCATGGGCGGCACGGCATGGATACTGTCCTACCGCGACGAGTGCTTCGACCAGATAGGCCTGAAGGCTACCGTCCGCATCCCCCTGCTCAACGGTGCCCTGCCTTGCGAGTTGCGCGAATATGAAATCTTCGACGGGAAATACCCCGACTTCCGCCGCGAGGGAGGCCGGCTGGACAAGCGCGAAGAACACCGCCGGGGCGAAGAACGCAAGCCCCGGCGCTTCGACGACCGTCCCCGTCGAGACGACCGTCCCTCGTATGGTGACCGCCCCAAACGTGATGACCGTCCTAAACGTGACGACCGCCCCCGCTACGACGACCGCCGTCCCCGCTCCGGCGAGTCATACCCTGAGCGCAAACGGCGCGAAGCACGTGAACGGGGAGAGAAGCAAGCTGAATAATAACTACCTACCTATTCATAAACATGATGAAAAGACTGACTCGCGGCCTGCTTGCCACACTCTTGGCGGCAGCCGCCTTATACCCGACAGACACCATGGCACAAGACCAGCAATCCTTGACAATGCCCACCTTGGAAGACCTTATCCCCGGAGGTGAGACCTACCGCTACACTGAGAACCTATACGGCCTACAGTGGTGGGGCGACCAATGCATCAAGCCGGAGATAGACTCCCTCTTTGCCATCAACCCCAAGAACGGACGGGAGACACTGCTCACCACCCGTACGCAGGTGAATCAAGTATTGGAAGCCTCTGAATTGGGCAAACTCCAGCACTTCTACAGTGTGCAGACGCCCTGGCCCGACAAGCCGCAACTGCTCCTCTCCCTGTCCGGCAAATACATCGTCTACGACTGGGAGAAGGGCGAAGTAGTCAGCCGGCAGACTGTGGAGAAAGGCGCCGCCAACATCGACTACAACACCGAGAGCGGTCACGTGGCCTACACCGTCAAGAACAACCTTTACGTGGACAACAAGAAGGTGACCAACGAGCCAGAAGGTATCGTCTGCGGCCAGTCCGTACACCGCAATGAGTTCGGCATCACCAAGGGAACCTTCTGGAGCCCGAAAGGTAACCTGCTGGCCTTCTACCGCATGAACGAGTCGATGGTGACACCCTATCCGCTGGTGGACATCACGCAGCGTATCGCCGTAACCGACCCCATCCGCTACCCCATGGCGGGCATGCTGAGCCATCAGGTGAAGGTGGGCATCTACAATCCCTCCACGGGCGAGACACTCTACCTTGATGCGGGCGATCCCACAAACCGTTACTTCACCAACATCTCGTGGGCACCGGACGAGAAGTCGCTCTTCCTCATCGAAGTGAACCGCGACCAGAACCACGCCAAGCTCTGCCAGTACGACGCACAGACGGGCAAACTTCTGGGCGTACTCCTTGAAGAAAGACACGAGAAATACGTGGAGCCTCAGCAGCCCATCACCTTCCTGCCGTGGGACGACAATCAGTTCATCTACCAAAGTCAGCGTGACGGATATAACCACCTCTACCTCTATGACCTGGCCAAGCTCTCGGCTGCCCGCCAGCCTCAACCGCTTGACGCCGAAGCCATCAAGAAGATGTGGATCACCGTCAAAAAGGTTGGAAACGGCAAGAACGTCAAGGAAGCAGCAGGCGTACAGCTCACTTCAGGCGAATGGCTCGTGCAAAGCATCCTCGGCTTCAACACGAAGAAGAAAGAAGTCTTCATCGCCGCCACCAAGGAATCGCCCCTGCAGAGCAATATATATAAGGTGCGCATCAAGGATGGCAGACTGACCCCGATAGACAACGGACAAGGTGTGCACAACGCCCAACTCTCCGCCTCGGGCACTTACGTGATAGACAATTGGTCCTCGCCTCAAGTGCCTCGCAGCATCGGCATCCTTTCCACCGCCAATGGTAAGGAGATCGCCCATCTGCTGACGGCCGAAGACCCCTTCAAGGGCTTGGTGATGCCTACCGTAGAGACCGGCACACTGAAAGCCGCCGACGGCAAGACAGACCTTTACTGGCGTATGCTGAAGCCCCGTGACTTCGACCCGGCGAAGAAATACCCCGTCATCGTCTATGTCTACGGCGGTCCGCATGCGCAGATGATTACCGCCAACTGGATGTACACTGCTCGTGGCTGGGACCTCTACATGGCGAACAAGGGTTATATCATGTTCACTCTCGATAACCGCGGCAGCTCGAACCGTGGCCTGGAGTTCGAGAACTGCACCTTCCGCCACCTCGGCATTGAGGAGGGTAAAGACCAAGTGAAGGGTATCGAATACTTGAAATCGCTGCCTTATGTAGACTCCTCACGCATCGGTGTGCATGGTTGGAGCTTCGGCGGACACATGACCACGGCATTGATGCTGCGCTACCCCGATATCTTCAAGGTAGGCGTGGCCGGCGGCCCGGTCATCGACTGGAAATACTACGAAGTGATGTACGGCGAGCGTTACATGGACACGCCGCAAGACAATCCCGAAGGCTACAAGCAGTGCGACCTGAAGCAATACGCGGGAAACCTGAAAGGACATCTGCTCATCATCCACGACGACCACGACGATACCTGCGTGCCCCAGCACACCCTGTCGTTCATCAAAGCCTGCGTGGATGCCCGCACCTATCCCGACCTCTTCATTTACCCGTGCCACAAACACAACGTCTTGGGGCGTGACCGTGTGCATCTGCATGAGAAGATTACGCGGTATTTTGAGGACTATTTATAGACAGACACGACATAGCGCAGCGCAGTAGGAATACCTCGTCAAGCAATGAGAAAAATTACCGGCTGCGCTGCGCCGTGTTTAATGTTGCGGCATACAAATAATGCGCAAAACTTGCCTTTTTGGGGAGAAAACCGTATATTTGCCTGCACTTGAACCAACAGCTTCAGTGCAAAAAACTTCTCCGATACAAAAATTATGAGCGAAGACTTTGAAATCAATAACAATGCCTCCGGACAGGAGGAACACTCGGATTACCGCCCTGCGGATGCCAAGGATGACAACGTGAAACACCAACTGAGCGGCATGTACCAAAACTGGTTTTTGGACTATGCTTCATACGTCATTCTGGAACGTGCCGTGCCCCACATCATGGACGGTCTGAAACCGGTACAACGGCGCATCTTGCACACCATGCGCCGCATGGAGGACGGACGCTACAACAAGGTGGCCAACATCGTAGGTGAGGCCATGAAGTTCCATCCGCATGGCGACGCCTCCATCAAGGACGCTTTGGTGCAGTTAGGCCAAAAAGATTTGCTCATTGATTGTCAGGGGAACTGGGGCAATATCCTGACGGGAGACGATGCCGCGGCAGCCCGTTATATCGAAGCGCGATTGACCAAGTTCGCCCTTGACGTAGTCTTCAATCCCAAAACAACGGAATGGAAAATGTCCTACGATGGACGTAACCGCGAGCCGGTGACCCTGCCCGTCAAGTTTCCCCTGCTCTTGATGCAGGGCGTAGAAGGCATAGCCGTAGGACTTTCTTCTAAAATCCTTCCTCATAATTTCAATGAATTGTGCGATGCGGCCGTCAGTTACCTGCATGGAGAGGATTTCCGTCTTTACCCCGATTTTCAAACGGGCGGATTGATAGACGTGTCGAAATACAACGATGGCGAGCGAGGCGGTTCGGTGCGCGTACGCTCCCGCATTGAGAAAGTGGACAATAAAACACTGGCCGTGCGCGAAATACCCTACGGCAAAACCGTGGCCAATGTATGTGACTCCATTGTAAAAGCCAGTGAGAAGGGAAAGATAAAGATTCGCAAAGTGGAAGACTTGACTTCGGGAAGTGTGGAGATTCTCGTGCACTTGACGCCCGGCACTTCTTCAGACAAAACCATCGATGCCCTCTATGCCTTTACGGATTGCGAAGTGAGCATTTCGCCTAATTGTTGCGTCATCGATGACCAAAAACCACACTTCCTCACCGTGAGCGATGTGTTGCGCAAGTCTGTGGACAATACCCTGCATCTGCTGCGCCGTGAATTGGAAATCCGCAAGAACGAGATATTGGAAAGCCTGCATTTCGCTTCTTTGGAGAAAGTATTCATTGAGGAGCGCATCTATAAAGATAAGGAATTTGAAGAAGCCGGAACCATGGATGTTGCTTGCGAACATATCGATTTGCGCCTTACACCGTGGTATCCCAGTTTCATCCGTGAAGTGACCAAAGATGACATCTTGAAGCTGATGGAAATCAAGATGGCCCGCATCCTGAAGTTCAACTCCGATAAAGCCGAAGAACAGATTGTTCGCATGAAGGCCGAAGTGGAAGAAATAAACCGCCATTTGGACAACATCGTGGAGTACACAGCTGATTGGTTCCGTATGCTCAAAGAAAAATATGGTCGCAATTTCCCTCGCCGTACTGAGATACGCAGCTTCGACACAATAGATTCCACCAAAGTTATTGAGGCCAACGAGAAACTTTACATCAACCGTGAGGAAGGTTTCATAGGCACCAGCCTGAAGAAGGACGAATTCGTGGCCAATTGCTCGGATATAGACGATGTAATCCTCTTTTATCGTGACGGACGATATCTCATTACCCCTGTAGCCGACAAGAAGTTTGTGGGAAAGAACGTTATATATGTAAACATTTTCAAGAAGAATGACAAGCGTACCATTTATAACGTGGTGTATCGTGATGGGAAAGACGGTACGTGTTACATCAAACGTTTTGCGGTGACGAACGTGATTCGCGATCGTGAGTATGATGTCACTCAAGGTACGCCGGACTCACGCATCATGTATTTCAGTGCTAACCCCAATGGGGAAGCCGAGGTTATCAAAGTAACTTTGAAGCCCAATCCGAAGATACGCAAAATCATTTTTGAAGAAGACTTCAGTCAGCTTGCTATCAAGGGGCGTCAGACGATAGGCAACATATTGACCCGCAATCCGGTGCATAAAATTACTTTAAAGCAACGGGGTGCCTCTACGCTAGGCGGGCGTAAAGTGTGGTTCGACCGTGACGTGCTTCGCCTCAACTATGATGGACGGGGCGAATGTTTGGGGGAATTCCAAACGGACGATCGCATCCTGGTGGTGTTGAATAATGGTGACTATTACACCACAAACTTCGACTTAAGCAACCATTACGAGGCTGATATACGCATCATTGAGAAATATGATCCGCAAAAGGTGTGGACAGCAGTGCTTTATGATGCTGATCAGCAGAACTATCCTTACATCAAGCGTTTCTGTTTCGAGCCGTTCATTCGCAAGCAGAATTATTTGGGTGAGAATAAGCACAACAAGCTTTTGTTGCTTACCGATGAGGTTTATCCGCGATTGGAGGTGGTGTTTGGTGGACACGACAATTTCCGTGAATCTTTGGTAGTGGATGTGGATGAATTTATTGCCGTCAAAGGCTACAAAGCCAAAGGGAAACGATTGACCAACTATACCATAGACACCATCAATGAGCTGGAGCCTACTCGTCATCCCGAACCTGCTCCTGTGACAGAAATTCCGGAGGAAGAACCGGAAAATCTTGATCCAGATCGTGACAAGAGCGAAAGTGACATATTGGATGAGCTAACCGGGCAAATGAAATTATTTTAAAAGAAAGATGAAGAATGAGGAATGAAGAATGGAAATAAAAAATAAAGTCTTTTGGATAGGAGCCATATTGTTGCTGTCGGTTTTGCCGCTGCGTGCACAACTCCAATTGCCTGACTCTGCTCGTCGGACGCATTTTGTTACTCGTACCACGATGTATGGAGTAGGTGCAGCCAACATGTACGACACCTACCTTTCTCCTCAGGAATACAAAGGCGTAGAAGTTCGTGTGGCGCGGGAAAGCATGCGTATGACCCGTTGGGTGGATGGAAATCTTTCACTTCAGAACTTCTTGCAAGGCTACGTCAACTATACGCACAATCGTGTGGATAACAATAACATGCTGGCCGCTCAGGTCAATTGGAATTACGGCTTGCACTATCATTTCCCTCTGACCGATAATTTCCGCTTGCTGGCCGGAGGGTTGGCGGATTTGAACGGAGGCTTTCTTTATAACTTGCGCAATGGGAATAATCCAGCTTCGGCTCGTGCCTATCTCAACGTCGATGCCTCGGTGATGGCCGTATGGGACGTGAAGATAAAACACTGTCCCATCCGTTTACGCTACCAGCTGAATCTGCCGGTGATGGGTGTGATGTTCTCTCCGCATTACGGGCAGTCGTATTATGAGATATTTTCTTTGGGAAATGCTGCCGGAGTCGTAAAATTCACCTCCTTGCACAATCAGCCCTCTCTACGCCAGTTGCTGACCGCAGATATACCCGTGGGGCGGATGAAGATGCGCTTGGCCTACCTGTGGGATGCCCAGCAATCCAAAGTCAACGACATACGTACCCACGCTTACTCGCATGCATTCATGGTAGGATTCGTGAAAGAATTCTACCTGTTGAAGAAACCACGGAAATAAGAACCAATCCTTGAATGAACAACATGAAACAACTCATATTTTTTATCCTATGCTTTCCTCTGATTCTTACTTCCTGCATCCGTGAGGAAGAATATGTCAATACTCCACAAGGCAACTTTGAGGCTTTGTGGAAAATTATCGATGAACAATATTGTTACTTGGACTATAAACAGATAGATTGGGATGCTATTTATGACAAGTATCAGCCGCTTATTACGCAGGACATGAGTAGTGATGGATTGTTTGAGGTGTTGGGCAATATGTTGGCCGAGCTGAAAGACGGGCACGTCAATCTCTATTCCGCCTCAAACACCGCCCGTTATTGGGACTGGTATTTGGACTATCCGCGCAATTACGATGAAAGCCTCGTAGAACAATATCTGGGGCGGGATTATCGTATTTCGGGCGGACTAAAATACACCATCCTGGAAGATAATGTGGGTTATATTTCCTATACATCCTTTTCCAGCGGGGTGGGAGAGGGCAATTTGGATGAAGCCTTTTCGTACATGGCGGCTTGTAATGGTCTCATTATTGATGTGCGCAACAATGGAGGAGGAAACCTGAGTTATTCCACCCGTATAGCTGCCCGCTTCACCAACGAGACTGTCCTGACAGGGTATATTCAGCACAAGACCGGGCCGGGGCATAATGACTTTTCCGATCCTGAGCCCATTTATTTGGAGCCATCCATTAACCTGCGCTGGCAGAAACCGGCCGTTGTGTTGACCAATCGTCATTCTTATAGTGCTACCAACGATTTCGTCAATACCATGCGCTACTTGCCTCAAGTGACTATTGTAGGGGACCAGACGGGTGGAGGAGCCGGCTTGCCCTTTACATCTGAATTGCCCAACGGGTGGACTGTCCGTTTCTCTGCCAGCCCTCATCTGGATGCGGATAAACAGCATATCGAGTTTGGCATTGAACCGGACGTTTGGGCAGATATGACCGAGGAGGATGAAGCGCGCGGACTGGATACGATTATTGAGACGGCACGCCGTTTGATAAAATAGGAAATAGAAAAAAATGTCAAATCAACGGAATTTACTCTCTTTTTTGCAATGGTATGAGAAATAATTCATAACTTTGCAGCGTCCACGCCGATTGACAGGGATGTGGGCAACATATATGTTAGAGGCGTTTACTTGACGTCTTGTCTTCTAAAGTTCAAACTTCGCAACTTTGAAACCAATAGAGAAGACAGGGCAACGGTAGATGCTTACGGGTGTGTAATAGATATTCGGCACGCATAAGTGGCGTGCCGAGTACTTACATATCGGCGTGGGCTTCTGCGTTGCTTATCCTCTATTGGTAGGCAATGCGAAGGCCTGAACTTTGGGATAAGCAACAGGTACAGTTCCCCACGTCTTTCGCATATATACCTATATAATGCGAATCAGGAGTTGGCGTTCTGATTCAAGAATTAAAAATTGACATAGGTAAGTAGAGCAATCGCCA
>CALUOR010000028.1 GCA_944322285.1 uncultured Bacteroides sp. | reverse complement strand
TAGCCGCCGTCTTTACAGAGAGTCCCTTCACCGGAGTTTCCGAGGAAGGGACTCTTTTTGTTTATGATACTTGTATGTAGGAAGCTCTTTATTCCTTTTGGAAATTCTTAATGACTTCTCTTGATTCCTGTCATCAAAATGTGGTTAAGGGTGTGTCTCACCTTCTATGTAGTTCTCAAGAAACAGGTTTTCCCCATCAAATACGGCGTAGGTGAAATACCGTATCCAATCGCCTAAGATAAGGATTCGGGCAGTGGCGTTAAGCATCAGGTCAAGCTCGATGTGTCGATGGCCGTAGATGAAGAAGTTGATGTCTGGGTGGCTTTTCATGTATTTCTTTGTGTAGAGGACTAACGGCTCTTGGTCTTCGCCCATATAGTCCGGTTCTTTCCCTTCTATTCGTTTCAGGCGGCTGTGCTTGGCCCAGGTCAATCCCAGTTCCACACTCCAACGGGGATGCAGTGCGGAAAAGAGAACCTGTAGTGTATGGCTATGGAAAATGGTGCGTAGGAATTGGAATTTACGGTCCGGGTCACCCAGCCCGTCGCCATGAGCCAGGTAGAACTCCTTCCCGTAGATTTCCGTGGTGAGCGGTTCGCGGTGCAGGATGACGCCGCACTCCCGCGTCAGATAGTCTCCGCACCAAATGTCGTGGTTGCCTGTGAAGAAATGCACCTCCACACCCAAGTCGGTCAGCTCGGACAGCTTGCCCAGGAAGCGCGTGTAGCCTTTGGGAACCACCAAGCGGAATTCATACCAGAAGTCGAACATATCGCCCAGCAGATAGACCGCTGCGGCCTTGTGCTTGATGCTGTCCAGGAAGTTCACCAATCGGCGTTCCTGTGTACGTCCGTGCTCGATGGCACGCGAACCCAAATGGGCGTCGGAGATAAAATATACATTCTTCATACGGTAACCACTCATCATCGGTAAATAAAAGTTTAGTTGAATAACTCGTCCAAGTATTCGTAGAAGGCGGGACTTTCGCCTACGACTATCTTGGCTATCTTGCCTTCAGGGTCGATGACAATTTTTGTCGGATAGCCTTGCACGGCGTAGAGTAGGCTGACGTCCGGCGTCTCTTCGTTACGCACATGCAGCCAGGGCAGTTCATACTTAGCCACTGCGGCTTTCCACTTCTCCTCCGTGTCGCGGCAGTCGATGCCCAGGATTTCCATCTTGCCCTTATACTTCTCATAATACTTCTTCATGTCGGGGATGCCCTTGATGCACCAGCCGCACCAGCTTCCCCAGAAGTCCAGTACGACATACTTGCCGCGTAGGGACGACAGCGTCAGCTCCTCCCCGTTGATGTCCTTCAGCGTGAAGTCGGGAGCCATGGTGCCTTCCACAATATTCTTCTTGTTCTCCTCAAATATTTTTGCACGCTTCATGCCCTCTTCAAAGGCTTGTGCGATGGGAGCCAGCGGCCCGTTCTTCACCTTGTCGGAAAGCGTGGGATATAGTTCCTTAAAATAATCCCCGCGGATGTCGTTGAGGATGTAGAGCGACAGGTCATCATCCGGATGCTGGCGGACGTAATCCGCCTTAACGCTATCCATCTGGTTCCACAGCGGGATGTATACGTTTCGGTAGATTTCCCTCGTCATTGTCGGCACCAAAGAGTCCATTTTGGCGCGGTAGGGTTCGCTGATGATTTGCATCTGCCGGATGCCTTCGCTCAGTTCGCTGCCTGTCACTCGGTAGTCCTTGATGCTGCCCGTCACCGTCACCCGGTCGCCCGGCAGAAGGGCTGCCACCACGGTTCGGTTCATTTCTTTTGTGGAAGCGATGAACACTTGGTAGGGCAGGGAATCCGTCTCGGCCACGAACGTGTACGTAGTCTGTCCGGGCAGAAGGGTGTCCCGTTTCATCTTTTCGTTATTGAGGTCCGAGAACGCGTGGCTGCCTATCACCAGCGTGTCGCTCTGCATCTCCGTCAGCGTGATGTCCATGCGTGCCCTCTTGTCCGTTGGTTGGCAGGCAGTCAGCAAGGCCGCGCCCGCCAGAAGTGTGAATACTGTCTTTTTCATACGTTCATTTTTATATTCTTCATTCTAAACTCTTCGTTCTCACAGGAAGCCCAGCTCCAGCTTTGCCTCCTCGCTCATCATGTCCTTGTTCCACTCGGGCTCGAAGACGAGGTTGATGGTGGCGGTGCGCACGCCGTCGATGCTCTCAATCTTCTGCCGCACGTCCTCCATGATGAAGTCTGCCGCGGGGCAGTTGGGGGCGGTCAGCGTCATGTCGATGGTCACGTCGCTCTCGTCCGTCACGTCTATTTTGTATATCAGTCCCAAGTCGTAGACGTTGACCGGGATTTCCGGGTCGTACACCGTCTTGAGCATGGCTACGATTCTTTCTTCGATTTCAAATTTGGTCATAATCTTACGTTTATAGTTTCAGATACAAAACTAATGCATTTTTGTGAAACAACAAAAAAATGGGCGAAAACTGCACGCTCCATGACTTTCTACGCAGGCGATGGGGGCTTTCTCCTCACCTTGTCCCGCCTTTCTCTCTACCCCAGCCACCCTTACTCTCTACCTTGCCTTATATAAGAAGACTTCTTATAGAAATAAATAAGCCTTTTTAGTCTGACGAATAAGCCTTATTGGTCATGCGAATAAGGCTTTTTGACATGACGAATAAGCCTTTTTAGTAATATTAAAAAGACTTGTTATGAAGAACGAGGTGGGGAGTAAGACAAGCTGAGGTAGAGAGAAAAGTGGGACGAAGTAGGGAGTGACGGGCGGAAAGTGTTGGATGTGAAAGATTTTTCCGTATATTTGTGCCATTGAAATGTGAATGCTATGAAACGACGATTGATTACGTGTGCCATGTGTCTGCTGGCCGTGTTGGGGAATGTCTTGGCGCAGGCGGGCGATGGCTTCTTCAGCCGGTATAATTTCCATTACCTGACGGAGAGGGACGGACTGCCTTCGGGGATGGTGAACGACATCGTCCGCGACTCGGACGGCTTTGTCTGGATAGCCACGCCCGGCGGGGTGTGCCGCTATGACAGTTACCAGGTGGATGTATACAACTCTCAAACCGCTTCGCTGACCCTGAAGAATAATTATGTGAACGCTTTGTGCGAGGACGGCTTCCACCGGCTTTGGATGGGTACGGAGGGGGGACTGGAGGTAGTGGACCTGGACACGTATCGCACGGTGGACGTGTGGGCGCAGGCGGACGAAGCTTTGCGCGGGCTGGCATCAGGACTTATTCATTCTCTTTACCGGGATAAGGGGGGAGACGTGTGGGTGTCGGTTGGCAACACGTTGTGGTGTGTGGAGATGGACGGACGGGGCCGGATTGCTGATTATTGGCGTTTGGAGGAGGATTGTGCTTCGCCGATAGTGGCCGTAGCGGGTGTGGGGGAGCGCATCTGCGCAGGGCTGGATAATCAGGTGTATCTGTTGGAGAAAGGCCCGGAACATCAGCTACAGGCCGTGCTTCTGTCTGAGGATTTGACTCCGTTCAGCGACGACTGGCGCATCGCCTGTATGCTGGAGGACGGTTGGTGGCTTTGGATGGGTACGAACCGGGGGCTGTTCCGTTACAACGTGCAGACGCATGAGATGGTGCGCTACCGTTACTCCACGCACAGGCCGGGCATGTTGAGCCAGGCTTACATCACGGACATCAAGATGACGGGGCAGGGGCACATCATCGTGTCCACGCTCAACGGACTGAACGTTTATCGCAGGGAGACGGACAGCTTTGAGTTTATCCGCCGGAGCAGCGTGGCAGGGCTGAGCGGCGGTTCCATCAATTGTGACGCCATCTGTTGTGTGTATGCTACGGGGGAGACGCTGTGGATTGGTACGGAGACGGGCGGGGTGAATATGCTTCCCCTGAGGCGTTTGCAGGCTTCGTGGTGGGATGCCGCACGGTTTTTCCCCATACCGGGAAGCAATCCGCCGGTCAATGCCGTGGGCGAGGACATGGAGGGCAACATCTGGATAGGACTGATGGAACGCGGGCTGGTGTGTTGGAATCCGGAGACGGACCGGTGCCGGCGTTACTTGTTTGCGCCCGGCGATGAGACTTCCATCAGTAACAATACGATTAACGGCTTGCTGATTGACACGGACAGCCACCTATGGGCTTATACGTGGGGGGTGGGCATTAATGAGTTGGACTTGGGCCGTGCCGGAAGCCGTTTCCGTCGCTATACGCGTGACGCATTCCCTACGTTGCGGGGCGACTTCATCAACAGCGCTTGCGAGGATACGTTGAATGACGGCGTGTGGTTCGGCTCCACACGCGGGCTTCTGTTCTACGACAAACGGACGGGGGGCTTCGAACGTGTCCGTTTCGAGGGTTTGCAAAATGAATTCGGGATGATACCTGCGTTGCGGGCGGACCGTAAGAATCGTCTGTGGGTGGGCACTACGCAGGGACTGCTGATGGTGGACTTGCGCTCGTTTGCCCGCTCGCGGGAGGATTTTCACTATGTGTATCTGAAGCATAAGCTGGACGACCCCGCATCGGGACGGGTGGAGAAAATATGCAGCATTCTGGAGGATGCGGGAGGAACATTGTGGTTTGGCGGGAATGGCAGCGGGCTGTATCGGATGCAGGAGAAGGCGGACGGCGGGTTCGCCTTCACCAACTATACGGTGCGCGACGGGCTGCCCGATAATACGGTGAACGGTATGGCGGAAGACGGTCAGGGCAACTTGTGGATAACCACCCCCGATGGCTTTTGCCGGCTGAACGTGCTGACCATGGCTTTTACGGACTATACGGCGGACGATGGTTTGCCCGCCACGCAATATTACGGAAACGGAATACATTATTCGCGGAAGTATAACCGGGTATATGTGGCTACCAATGCGGGGCTGCTGGTCATACGTCCGGACGAGACACTGCCCATGCCGGCCGACCGGGAGGTGAAATTCTCCGCGTTGACTGTGGCCGGCGGACCGGTACATGCGTCATCTGTGACGTTGCATGAAAGCGAGAGCCGCTTCACCGTCCGCCTGACCACGTGCGATTATGGCGAGGCGGGCCGCATACGTTATGCTTACCGCATGAAGGGGTTTGAGGAGGAATGGAACGAGACGCGGCCGGGCGACAACGTGGTGCGTTATACGGCTGTGCCTCCGGGCGACTATACGTTGCAGGTATGTGCCACGGACGAATTGGGACGCTGGTCGGACAATGTTGCGGAGCTGGAAGTGCGCATTGTTCCTTATTTCTACAAACGTTTCTGGTTTTATGTGAACATGTTGGTGCTGGCCGCTCTGGGTGTGTGGGTATGGTATCGCTGGAAGGTGAAACACTATCGGGAGCAGCGGGCGGAGCTTGAACGGAAGGTGGGAGAACGCACACACGAGCTGGCTGTGCAAAACCAACGCCTGGAGGCGATGGCCGAGCAGGTGAAAGCTGTTACGGAGGAGAAGATTTCCTTCTTTACCAACATCACCCATGAGTTCAGGACTCCGGTGACATTGATTCACGGCCCCATAGAACAGGCATTGCGCGAATCGGACAATGGGCGTACGAAGGCTTGGCTGAAGATTGCGGAACGGAACTCCGGTTATCTGCTTTCTTTGGTGAACGAGCTGATGGACTTCCGCAAGCTGGACACGGACAAGGTGCTGATGGACCGGAAGCCGTGTGATATAGTCCGTTTTCTGACGGACTTGTTGCTGCCGTTCAAGGTCTTTGCGGGCGAACGGGGAGTGAAGATACGGCTTTGTTCCCGCCTGGCCAATCCTTGTGTGATGATGGACACGGCCTATATGCGCAAGGCGTTGGTCAATCTGGTATCGAACGCGGTGAAGTTCACACCGGACGGAGGACGGATTGACGTGTTCGTCACATCGGTGCGTGAGCATGGAACGGATGGGGGCAGGTTGCTGTACATCAGTGTGTGCGATACGGGTTATGGCATTGCGGAGGAGGAAATAGAACGCATATTCGACCGCTTCTATCAATCGAAGGCCAACGACAGCCATCCGGTGTTCGGCCAGAGCGGGACGGGTATCGGCCTTTTCCTGTGCCGTCGGATTGTGGAACTGCACGGAGGAACCGTCTATGCCCGCAATAACCATGGGAAAGGCGCTTCATTCCGTATACTGATGCCTTTGTTGCAAGGCAACGGCACGAATGTTTTCGCACAGGAGCCTGTGACGGCAGAGCATGAATCCGGTGAAGCCGGCACATCGCCAACATCGGATGTTTCCGGGCGGAGAGCTGTCATATTGGTGGCGGAAGATAATAAAGACATGCGCGAGTATATCTGCATGTTGCTGTCCGGCGACTATCGGTTGCTTGAAGCCGAAAACGGGGAAGCGGCTTTGCAGATCATACAAAAGCAGGCGGTGGACTTGATTGTAAGCGACCTGATGATGCCTGTGATGGACGGGATGGAATTGTCGGCCCGTGTGAAAGAAAACTTTGCCACATCGCACATACCGTTCCTGATGCTTACGGCGTTGACATCGGAAGCCCAGCAAAAGAAGAGTTTTGAGATAGGGGTGGATGAATATTTGTGCAAGCCGTTTGATGAGGACGTGTTCCGGTTGCGCATACGTAACATGCTCCGGTTGCGCGACAGTTATAAACAGAAGTTCTCTGTCAGCGGCAAGGTGGAAGACCTGAACATTAAAGAGGATTCGCGCGACAGGCAGTTTATGAATAAAGCCATCGGATTGATGAACGTCCATTACGCGGAAGCGGAGTATGACCTGGACAGCTTTGTGCGTGATATGGGGTATAGCAAAACAATGGTCAACAAGAAGATGCAGGCGCTTGCCGGTCAGCCCATCGGACGTTTCATGAAAGGGTATCGGTTGAATGTGGCGCAGCGTATGCTGACACAGAGTACGGGAGACGTCAACATTTCCGAAGTGGCCTATGCGGTAGGGTTTAATGATCCCAAGTATTTTACGAAATGTTACAAGGAATTCTTCGGTCGTCTGCCCAGTGAGGAGGCGGGAAATGAGTGACTTCTTAGTGTATTGCACTATATTCTCCCGAAAGCGCACTATTTTCCTCCTCGGGGAGCGGAAAAGTATTTAATTTTGTTGCCATTGAATTAAGATAGTAAAGTGATATAATATGAAAGGAAAAAGAACTGTCGTTTTATTCGTTCTGCTGCTTTCCGTCTGGATGGGCGGCGTGTGTGCTAATCCTATAAAAGGACTGTTGGAGCGCATCGATGAAGGCGCGTCGCGTAAGTTTGTCATCGAGTTGAAGAAGGGGGATAAGGACTTCTTCGAACTGGACCAGAAAGGGAAAAAAGTCGTGATACGCGGAAACACGTACGTCAACATCGCCACGGGGCTGAACTGGTACCTGAAATACTATGCAGGCATCAACCTGACGTGGAACGGCATGACGGCCGAACTGCCCGACGTGCTGCCGCCGGTGGAAAAGCTGTTGCGCAAGGAGACGGACTTGAAACTGCGCTATGACTTCAACTACTGTACCTACAGCTACACCATGGCTTTCTGGGACTGGAAGCGTTGGGAACAGGAGATTGACTGGATGGCGCTGCACGGCATCAACCTGCCATTGGCGGCTGTGGGGATGGAGTGCGTATGGCGCAACATGTTGCTGAAGCTGGGCTATACGAATGACGAGGTAAACCAATTCATCGCCGGACCCGCTTTCTTGGCGTGGTGGGCTATGAACAACCTGGAAGGCTGGGGCGGCCCGAACCCGGATACGTGGTATGCCCAGCAGGAAGCTTTGCAGAAACAGATATTGAAGCGCATGAAGGAGTATGGTATCATGCCCGTCTTTCCCGGTTATAGCGGCATGGTGCCCAACAATGCGGACGTAAAACTGGGGCTGGACCTGGACAAGCCCGAATTGTGGAACGGCTTTACCCGGCCGGCTTTCCTGCAGCCCACCGACCCGCGTTACAGCGAAATTGCCGCGCTTTATTACGAGGAACAGAAGAAACTCTTCGGCACGGCCGACTATTACTCCATGGATCCGTTCCACGAACTGGAGAACGCAGGCGAAGTGGACTTTGACGCCGCCGGAAAGGCCGTGATGGCGGAGATGAAGAAAGTGAACCCACGGGCCGTATGGGTGGTGCAGGGATGGACGGAAAACCCGCGCCCGGAGATGATAAAGAACCTGCGGACGGGCGACCTGCTTATACTGGACCTCTTCAGCGAGTGCCGTCCCATGTGGGGCATTCCTTCCATTTGGAAACGCGAGAAGGGGTACGAGCAGCACGAATGGCTGTTCTGTATGCTGGAAAACTTCGGCGGTAACGTGGGGCTGCACGGGCGCATGGACCAACTGCTGGATAATTTCTACCTGACGAAGAATAACCCGCTGGCCGCGCACCTGAAGGGCATCGGCCTGACGATGGAGGGCTCGGAGAACAATCCGGTGATGTTCGAACTGATGTGCGAACTGCCCTGGCGTCCGGAGAAATTTACGAAAGAAGAGTGGCTGAAGGACTACATCTTTGCCCGTTACGGCACGCGCGACCCGCAGATAGAGCGGGCGTGGACGCTGCTGGCGAACTCCATCTACAACTGCCCTTTCGGCAACAACCAGCAGGGGCCTCACGAGAGTATCTTCTGCGGGCGGCCGTCAATGAATAACTTTCAGGTGTCCAGCTGGTCGAAGATGGAGAACTATTACGACCCCACGGTGACGGCCGAGGCGGCGCGCCTGATGGTGTCTGTGGCCGACAAGTACCGGGGCAACAACAATTTTGAATATGACCTGGTGGACATCGTGCGCCAGGCGTTGGCCGACGAAGGACGCATCACGTACAACCGCGCCATAGCCGACTTCAAGAGCTTCGACAAGAAGGCCTATGAACAAGATTCCAAACGCTTCCTCCGCTTGCTGCTTTTGCAGGACAGCTTGCTGGCCACTCGGACGGAGTTCCGTGTAGGCAGCTGGATAGCCAAGGCGCGTAACTTGGGAACGACTCCTGAAGAGAAAGACCTCTACGAATGGAACGCCCGCACGCAGATAACGACCTGGGGCAACCGCTACTGCGCTGACACGGGCGGCCTGCGCGACTATGCCCACAAGGAGTGGAACGGCCTGCTGCGCGACTTCTACTACAAACGTTGGGCGGCCTGGTGGCAGATGCTGCAGGGCGTGCTGGACGGCAAACAGAAACTGGCGGATATAGACTGGTATGGCATGGAAGAACCTTGGACGAAGGCACACAACCCGTATCCGGCCGCCGGGGAAGGCGATGCCGTGGATGTGGCCAAGGCGGTGTTCAACGAAGCGTTTGGGGATGATTAATGATGAATTGTAAATAGTAAATTGTCAGATGGTAAATGAAAAAAGGCGCCTGCTTTCCCTCGACGTGTTGCGGGGCATCACCGTGGCGGGCATGATACTGGTGAACAACGCGGGCGGGCCGCAGTCGTATGCCTCGCTGCAACATTCGGCGTGGAACGGGCTGACACCCTGCGACCTGGTATTCCCCTTCTTCCTTTTCATTATGGGAATTTCCACGTACATCGCTTTGCGCAAGTTCCAGTTCCGGCCTTCCGCGGCGGTGTGGAGGAAGATTCTGCGCCGCACGGTGCTGATTTTCCTCATAGGAGTAGCGATACATTGGTTCGACCAAATATGCGGCGGGGAATTCTTTGCTTTCGATACGTTGCGCATTACGGGCGTGCTGCAGCGCATCGCGTTGTGTTACTGCGTGGTGTCGCTTCTGGCTTTGTACCTGCGTCCCCGGCAGTTGGGATGGACAGCCGGGATTATCCTGGTGGCTTATGCGGCCCTGTTGATGCTTGGGGGTGGATATGTGAACGATGAGAACAATGTGCTGGTCGTGGCAGACCGTGCCCTGTTGGGGACGGGGCACCTTTATGCCAAGATGCCCGTTGACCCGGAAGGCATCGTGAGCACGCTCCCGGCCATCGCCCATACGCTGATAGGCTTCCTGTGCGGACGGCTCATCATGGAGGCCGACACGCTGAACAGGAAAATCGTCGGGCTGTTCGTGACGGGCTTCCTGCTGATGGCTGTAGGCTTCCTGCTGACGGAGGCTCTGCCGCTGAACAAGCGCGTCTGGTCGCCTTCGTACACGTTGGTCACCTGCGGGCTGGCAGCTTCGTTGCAAGCGGCGTTGCTGTACTTCATCGATGGGCAAGGCAAAAAGAACTGGTGCCGCTTTTTCGAAGTGTTCGGTGTCAATCCGCTCTTCCTCTATGTGTTGAGCGAAGTGGTTGCCATTGTGTTGGGCGCTACAGATGCCAAACCGGTGATTTATGGGGGTATTCATGCTGTGGTGACGGACCCGTATCTGGCATCCGCCATTTACTCCCTGCTGTTTGTGGCCGTTATGGGAGCGGCGGGGTATCCGTTGTATAAAAAGAAGATATATATTAAAATATAAACGGGAATTTAGTTCATTTACGATTTAGCAATTTACAATTTACGATTTTGTTAAATGGGAATTTAGCGGGGCGGAGCCCCGCAATGTGTCAATGTGCTAATATGCCAATGTGCTAATGCCCTGCGGCATGAGAACACGCCAAAGCAAACACAGCGCAGCCTAATTAGCACATTGGCACATTAGCATATTAGCACATTAAATTATCATTTTTATGCGAAACAGGCGATTATTGATTCTTTCATTGGTTCCGCTCCTGCTGCTGTCGGGGTGCGGAGAGGTTTCCTCCGGAGGCGGGCGTCTGGTCTGTATAGACACCCGTGTGGGTACGGCGGCCAGTGCCATGCATACGGCCGGCCTTTTCGGCAAAGGCTCGGAGGAATACGGGCAGACGCTTCCCGCCGTGCTGGAGCCTAACGGCATGAACTTCTGGACGCCGCAGACGCAGGACACGGAGCAGAAATGCATCGCGCCCTATTATTATAGAGACAGCCTGCTGCAAGGTTTCCGCAATTCCCATTGGATTACGGGCGGCTGCACGCAGGACTATGGCTCGATGACGCTGATGCCTCTTTACGGTAGCCTGCGCACGCAGCCTGCGGCCCGGGCTTCCCGTTTCAGCCATGCGGACGAAGTGGCGCAGCCGGCCTATTACCGTGTTCTTCTTCCCGACGAAGGCATACAGGCGGAACTGACGGGACGCTCCCGTTCGGCCATCTTCCGTTTCACCTACGCCAAGGACGGCAAAGGTTACTTAGTGGTGAACCCCAACAGTGACGAGGGACAAGGGTTTGTCGAGATTGATACGCTGAACCGGGTGATACGCGGTTACAACCCCGTGCACCGCATTTACCAAGGTTGGGGACAGCCTGCCGGTTATAGCGGGCACTTTGTGGTGGTCTTGCGGAAACCGTTTACGGCATACGGCATTTACCGGGGCGGACAATGTTTTCCCGGCGTGGCGCAAGCGGGCAATGAACGGGGCATCGGTGCGTACGTGGAGTTTGATGTGCAGGCCGGTGAGGAAGTATTGGTGAAGGCGGCTTCTTCCTTCGTGGATGGAGAAGGAGCCGGACGGAACTTGCAGGCGGAGATTCCGCATTGGGATTTCAACCGTACCCGTGACGAACTGGCGCGGATTTGGGAAGAACGTCTGGCACTCCTGGAGGTGAAAAGCAATGACGCCGATGCGTTGGGCAAGTTCTACGGGGCTTTTTACCGGGCCTCTTTCCTGCCCCGCACTTTTAACGATGCGGACGGCCGCTACCCGTCGTTTGCCACGGGCGAACCCGTCCGGCAGTTGGCGGAAGGCGGGACTTATTACGAAGACTACAGCATGTGGGACACGTATCGCGCGCTCCATCCGCTGATTAACCTGCTAACGCCCCGACGGGGAGGCGAGATGATGCAGTCGCTGGTGCGGAAATACGAACAAGGCGGCTGGCTACCCATCTTCCCCTGCTGGAACAGCTATACCGCCGCCATGATAGGTGACCATTGCACCGCCGCCATGGCCGATGCATACGTAAAGGGCATCCGTAACTTCGACATCCGGAAAGCTTACGAAGGTATGCGCCGGAACGCTTTCGAGAGTCCGGCCACGGTGGAGGAATACCGCGACGGCATGGGACGGCGCGCGCTGGCTTCCTACCTGAAGTACGGCTACATCCCGTTGGAGGACAGTGTGCCGGACGCTTTCCATACCCGTGAACAAGTTTCCCGGACGATGGAATACGCTTACGACGATTTCGCCTTAGCGCAGGTGGCCGATGCATTGGGGCGTACTGCCGACCACGACACGCTGCTCGGCCGTGCCGGGAACTACCGGAACGTCATCGACCCGCGTACCGGCTACGCTCAAGGCCGCCGTGCCGACGGCACATTCCTTACGGAGGATAACGCCTTCCACTTCGCCCGTTTCATCACCGAGGGTGCGCCGTGCCATTACACGTGGTACGTGCCCCACGACCCTTACGGCCTGATGGAGCTCATGGGAGGACGTGAGGCGTATGTGAGCAAGTTGGACTCCATGTTCAGCGAGAGGCGTTACTGGCACGGCAACGAGCCTTGCCACCAGGTAGCTTTTCTGTTCAACTACGCCGGACAGCCTTGGAAGACGCAGCGTGCCGTGCGCCACATCATGCGTACCGAATACGGCAACGTGCCCGGCGGCCTGTCGGGCAACGACGATGCCGGTCAGATGTCCGCCTGGTACGTGTTTGCCGCCATGGGACTCTATCCCGTGTGCCCCGGTACTCCTTATTACATGATAGCCAGTCCGTCGTTCCCGGAAGTCACGTTGCGTCCCGAAGGCGAGAAGCCTTTCACCATCCGGACTTCAGGCGGCTCGGAAGAGAACATCTACATCCGGCGTGCCACGCTGAACGGCCGGCCTTATACCCGCAACTACATCAGCCATGCCGACATTGTGGCAGGCGGCACGTTGGAACTGGAGATGGGATCTGAACCCAATAAGGAATGGGGCAGCCGACCGGAAGATTGTCCGCCGGACGTGATGGCGAAGAATGAGGAATGAAGAATTAAGAATGAGGAATGAATAGTAAATAGTGAAATAGTAAATGAATAAATGTCTTCTCATCTTGTTTAGTCTCTGTTGCATTCCGCTTTGGAGCCAGCAGACATTCAACGTCCTGGACTATGGTGCTGTGGCCGATACCGCAGTGTTGTCCACGAAGGGCATACAGGCGGCCATTGACGCTTGTGCGGCAAAAGGAGGAGGAACGGTCGTGATTCCGGCCGGGAATTACCTGAGCGGGACGGTCGTGCTGAAGAGTCACGTAAACCTTCATATGGAGAGTGGCGCGACGCTCTATGCCAGCCGCCGGGTCGAAGACTTCCAAACCGGTTCACGTGCGTTGACGGCAACAGATAAAACCACCGCGGAAATGCTGATAGGGGCGACGGACGCCTGCAACATTTCGGTTAGCGGGCGCGGCACGTTGCATGGCCGGGCCGTGCGCGAGTCATATCGGCGGGAAGCGGCTACAACCACGCCGGCCGACTCGGTGACGGGGCGCGAAGTGGCCAATGCCGTCAGGTACGGTGCCGATTACCAGACTAAATTCCGGCGGGTGCCTCCCTCTCCGGGCATCATCAACTTTATAGGTTGTACGGACGTCAGCATCCGTGACGTGCAGGTGGTGGAGTCCGCTTTTTGGTCCGTGCATCTGCAAGATTGCGAGCGGGTGAACGTAGACGGCCTGTACATCGCTTCCGACCGGCATAACGGTGTCAACGCCGATGGGCTGGACATAGACGCTTGCCGTTATGTGACGGTGAGCAATTGCCGCATAGATACCGGAGACGACGCACTTTGTCTGAAAACGACCCGTAGCGCGAAGGCAAGTCCCTGTAAGGCCATAACGGTGACAAACTGCATCCTGACCTCTTCATCGGCCGCATTGAAGATAGGGACCGAGTCGCATGCAGATTTCGAGGACATCACCGTGAGTAACTGCGTCATCAGCGGAGCGAACCGGGGGCTGAACATGATTGTGCGCGACGGTGGTACGGTGCGCAATGTGCTGTTCTCCAACCTGGTCATCCGTACGGAGCGCAAGGAGACCTTCTGGTGGGGCAACGGTGACCCGCTGTGGTTCACCATCCAGCGGCGCGACGGACATCCCACGGGCGGAGGCATCGAGAATGTGGTCATAGACAATGTGATAGCCTACGGACAGAGCGGCATCCGCATGGAAGGCTTCAGCAACCGGCTGAAGAACGTCCGCTTGAGCCGTGTGCAGCTGTTCATGGAGCCGGAAGCGGCTGTGGACAAACGTTCGCGCAATGCTTTCCTTTTCGACGGGATTGACGGCTTGTCGCTGACCGACTGCAGCGTACATTGGAACGAGCGGCATCCCGAACCGACTTGGGAGAGCGCATACCTCTTCCGCCGGATTGACGGGCTGAAGTTAGAGGACGTGGAAGGGACGAAAGCCCCGGGCAGTAAATACGAGGCGTTCCGTTACGAAGATTGTGTGATGACAGACGAATATAAATAAGTAAGTGTACAGAATTAATTGATATTATTTGTAGGAGTTAAGAAGTTAAGGAGTTATCACTCCGCTTCGCTCCGTTAGGAGTTAAGCCAATACCTTTTAATTTAGTGCATATGATAAGCCTGCTATCGGCTTAACTCCTTAACTCCTGATATAGTATAAACTAAATATGATTAATTACATAGTAAATCGTAAAATCGTAAAATCGTAAATAGTAAATCGTAAAATAGTAAATAGTAAGATGGTAAATGCAAAGTTGTTTCTTTTCGCGCTTTGTTGCGTGATGCTTTCCGCTTGCGGGACGGGCCGTCAGGCGGGTAATGTGTATGACATCAGAGATTATGGAGCCGTGGGCGACGGGCAGACGGACGATGCTGTGGCCGTGCAGGCAGCCATCAACGCCTGTTCGCAGGCCGGCGGCGGGCGTGTATTAGTGCCTGCGGGATATACCTTTATGTGCAGTCCTTTCAAACTGGCCTCTTACGTGGATCTGCATCTGGAAGCCAATGCGCGCCTGCTGGCCAATCCGGACGAGAAGGTCTATACCGAGAGCGCCTTCCGCGAGAACCGGGGCGAGGGCATGATGTGGATCAGCGGCAAGAACCTCCGGCAGGTCTCCATAACAGGCACGGGTACCATCGACGGTAACGGCGTGGCCTTCATGGGCAAGGAATTGGAAGACTCCTACGAGCTGAAGCCCGTGACCGACTTCGACCCCCGTCCGCATGTGCTGACATTAGAGGCTGTCGACCGCCTGGTCATTCGGGACGTGACCATCTGCAACAGCCCCTATTGGACGGTGCACCTCATCGGCTGCAAGGATGCGGTGATAGACGGCGTCAGCATCCGCAACAACCTGAAGATACGCAACGGCGACGGCATCGATGTGGACCATTCCCGCCATGTGCGCATCGCTAACTGCTACATTGAGAGCGGCGACGACTGCATCTGCCTGAAGAACCGTCGCGAGTTCGAGGAATACGGTTCATGCGAGGACGTTGTGGTGACCAATTGCACCATGGTTTCCCGCTCGTGCGCCATCAAGATAGGATCTGAGAATATGGACGTCATCAACAACGTGCTGTTCACGGGCTGCATCATCCGCGACAGCAACCGGGGTATCGGCATCCAGAACCGTGACGAAGGGACGGTGACCAACGTTGTGTTCGACAACCTGATTGTAGACTGCCGTCTGTGGTCGGACGTGTGGTGGGGCAAGGCCGAACCCATCTATGTCACGTCCTATCCCCGTGCCGTGGGCAACCACAAGGATGCCGGTTGGCGTTTCCCCAAGGGGGCCACTGAAGGCCGTTGTGGTGAGGTGAGCCGCATCTGGTTCAGCCGCATCAAGTGCATCAGCGAGAACGGCGTCTTTGTCGGCGGAGACGTTCCCGGCAAGGTGAACAACATCTACTTTGACGACGTGGACATCCATCTGCTCCGGCGTACGGACTATCCGGGCGGCGTGTACGACAAGCGTCCTTGCGACGGCGAAGGTTTCGTGCACGACCAGGTGTATGGCTTCTACATCGACACCGCCAATGACATCTTTATCAACCGTCCGCGTCTGACGTGGGGGGATGAACGTCCCGCCGCCGCTTCCGGCCGGCTGTTGAAGAAGGTCAACGCGGAGGTGACGGTGAGGTAAACGGGAATTTAGCGGGCTAATTAGGAGAACGCAGATTACGCAGACGGGCGCAGAGGCTCGCAGAAAATAAAGGGCTTCGCCAAGTATCTGTCATTCTGAGCGAAGCGAAGAATCTCCCGCACGCACTGGGAGATGCTTCACTACGTTCAGCATGACAATAGAAAAAAGTCTGCGTTCATCTGTGTATTCTGCGTCGTCTGCGTTCCCCGGACAAATAAATTATCATTAAAAAAACAATCACAATATGAAAACAAAAAAACTACTCCTTACCCTTGCCTGCCTGTGCATGGCCCTGTCGGCTTCGGCGCAGACAAAGCCCACGCCCGAGCAATTGGGCAGCATCTACTACGCCTATCCCGCTCCTGAGGGCGTGCGGACGCCGGCTCCCGCGGGCTACGTGCCCGTCTACATCTCCCATTACGGCCGTCACGGCTCCCGTTGGCGCACGGCGGACGAGCACTACAAAGTGGTGGTGGACGCGTTCGACTCCCTTTATCAATGCAAGGGGCTGACCCCGCTGGGCGAAGATGTACGCCGGCGCCTGCACGTGGTGTGGGAAGATGCCCGCGGACGTAGCGGTAACATCACCCCCCTGGGCGAGCGGCAACACCATGACATTGCCCTGCGTATGTATCGCGCTTACCCCGAAGTCTTTGCCGACAGTGCGGTGGTAGACGCCCGTTCGTCCACATCGTTGCGTTGCGCTATGAGCATGAGCTACTTTACGGAAGCCTTGAAGGAACAGAATCCGGCCCTGCGGGTGAGCCGCCGCGCCTACCAGCAGTACATGGACTATATTGCCTATACTTCGCCCGAGGCCGAGGCTTTCTGTAGCGACACCGCTTTGTGGCGTGCCGGCTTGCGGCAGTTCGAGCAGGAGCACATCCGTCCCGCCCGTTTCACCCGCGCGCTGCTGACCGACCCTTCCCGCCTGACGGAGGCCGAGGCCCGTGCCCTGATGGACGGCCTCTACTGGATAGCCATCGACATGCAGAACTGCGACCACCTGCGGGGCGTCAGCTTCTTCGACCTCTTTACCTACGACGAGCTGTTCCACCTCTGGCGGCTGGTCAACGCCCGCATGTACGTGTGCAACGCTTGCGCCCCGCTGAACAAGGGACTGATGCCCCGGCAGGCCGCACACTTGTTGCGCAACATCGTAGAGAGCGCCGACCGTGCCCTTGCCTCCGGACGTCCCCGCGCCGACCTGCGCTTCGGGCACGACACCCACCTCATCCGCCTGTTGGCCCTGATGGGCGTGGAAGGCTGCGACGGGCGCGAGACCGATCCCGAACGGTTCCACCTTGCCTGGCAGGACTATCGCGTGTCGCCCATGGCCGCTAACCTGCAGTTCATCTTCTTCCGCGGTGCCTCGGACGGCGACGTGCTGGTGCTGCTGCTCCACAACGAAAACGAAGTGCGTCTTGCCGGACTGGCACCCGTTTCTGGTTCCTACTACCGCTGGACGGACTTGCGGCAGTATCTGACTAAGCTCATCACCGACTGATAAGTATATACAAAAGGCACGGTGTCCTACCTGATTGAGGCAGGGCACTGTGCCTTTTAATCTCATGGGCAGTTACGTTTTTAGTGCTCGCCCAACATCCATTTACGACCTTTTTGGGTAGACATCACAACGGCAAGTGTTACGACGATGGCGGCGATGATTACCATAAATAATAGTCCTGCGTTCATATTGTTATTTTTTAGAAAGTTGATAAAAACGGGTGGCGATGATATAGAGGCCGACAACGATAACGATACCTACAAGGAACATCGTAAAGAGCCCCCACGTAAATTTCCAGTCTTGGAAGAAGATGGCCAAACTTCCCAATACGAACGTTCCCAATACGAGTTGGGCTGCTGTAAAGAAGAAGCTGGCACACTTTTTACGCATTTCCAAATCCATTTCTTTTTGTTCCTTGGACGTCTCTTTTTGCTCGATAGGTGGATTATTTTCTTCCATAATTCTACAATAAGTCTTATATCCACTGCAAATATACACATATATTTTCATCGCGAAAGTTTTTCCCGCAAATTTTCCCCCGCAACTGTTGCCCAACTGAGAATAAATCCATACCTTTAGCAACATGTCTAACCTATTAACTAAAGAAGGATAATGATAAAGATTTGTAAGCCAATTTTACCCCCCCCTCATTTTTAGCAAAGTTTAACTTGCTGGTATTCCTTGCCGCCTTGTGCCTTGCCTCGTGCGACGACTACGACGACACCTCGCTGTGGCAGAAGGTGAACGACCACGAAGAACGCCTTGCCGCCCTCGAACAATGGCAGGAGGAAACCAACCACAACATCTCCGCCATCCGGCAACTGCTCAACACGACTGACTGCATCACGGCGGTCACTCCGCTCATGGAAGGCGGACAGGAGGTGGGCTACACCATCCAATTCCTGCACTCCGACCCCATCACCATCTATCACGGCACGAAAGGCGACACCGGCCACACGCCTCAAATAGGCCTGACGCAGGGCGAAGACAACAACTGGTACTGGACGCTGGACGGCCAACTGATGCAGGATGCCGACGGCAACCCCATCCGCGCCAACGGTGAGGACGGTAAGGATGGAGAGGACGGACAAGACGGAGCCGATGGCGAAGATGGCTCAGACGGTGCTACCGGCGCGCAAGGTAAACCCGGCACCTCCGCCCCCACACCGCAAATCATGCAGGGCGCACGATTGCCTCCGGCACCATTCAGACCGATAACGGCACAAAACAGGCGGATGCCTGGTACCTCAGCGTGGATGGCGGCCAGACGTGGTACCGCATCAGCGGCGACAAGGGCGAGACGGGCGATCGCGGCCCCGAAGGTGAACAAGGCCCCGCCGGAGCCGAGGGCGATGACGGAGACACCATGTTTGCCGAAGAACCTATCACTCTCTCCGAAGACGGCACGCACTATATCTTCACCTTAGCCGATGGCAAGACCTTCGAAGTCCCCGCCTACCAGGCCCTTACCATCGGCGAAGGCGCAACTACGGACCCAACCTCAGGCGCATTGATAGTCGCCTCTGGCAATGAGACCACCATCAACCTATCCTACCAACCTGACGGCTACACCGCCCTCATGGCGCAAATCATCTCCGAAGACGGCACCGATACCTCCATCAGCACCCGAGCCAGCGGCACAGGCGGCTGGAGCGTCACGGCGGACTTCGAGAACAAGACCGTTGCCGTCACCGCTCCCGCCAGTGGCACGGCATTGCTCGACGTCACCCTCGTGTGTAAGGACGGCGGCAAGGTTACCGCCTCGCAGGTAGTAAAGGCGGTAACAGAAGTAACTGACAAGATAACCACGATAAACACAGCGGGCGATTACCTCCTGACAGGCAGCCGTACTACCGGCATTACGATAAGTGCCGACAATGTCAACCTGACTTTACAGAATGCCAGCATCAATGTTAGCGATGGTCCGGCTATCAGCATCACAGGCGGAACGCCTACCATACATGTTTTTGGAGAAGGCAATTCCGTATCTTCCAGCAATAACACGGGAATCGCCGTGTCCGGCGGAGCAACCGTGACGATAACGGGCAGCAGCACGGCGGACGTGCTGACCGCAAAGGGAGGTACTTCCGGTGGAGCCGGTAGCAATAGTACAACTGGGGCAGGCATCGGTTCACCCATAGGGGGAACGCAAGGTGGGAATATCATCATTCGTAATGTGACGATATATGCCACAGGCGGAGAACTTAGCAGTAACGCAGGTGGTGCGGGCATTGGCTCGTCCAGTAACGGCACTTGCGGTGACATTATGATAGCAAACGCGGTGATTTTTGCTGATGGCGGAGAATATGCCGCAGCTATAGGCATGGGATGCAACTCGGTTAACGTCGATTTTCCAGCTGCTTCTATCGGGGCTATTACAATCACTAACTCCGATATCACGGCAAATGGCGGATATGCTGCTGCGGCAATCGGTTTTTCCGCTTGTTATACGCAAGGGGGAGCAGCCACTTATTGTTCCGGAAAAATAACCATTACGACTGATGATTTGGATAAATTCTTATCCTGTTTGACACTGGATCAAGGTTATCTGGGGGATAGGATTGCAGCAAAAAAAATAGGAAAAGGACAACAGTGGCCTTTAACTCCTTCTACATTCCGGAATACTGATAATACAGCCGAGTGGGAAGGCGTAGTAATCAACGGAACGGAATATAAAGATGGAGTAGATTAAAAAACAGAATATTAACTATTTATAAACCCCGCTTTCGCCCCGTTTGTCCGATTCCGGGCTACGGACGGGCGGGCGGAAGCCTTAAAAAACATTCGATAGATTATGGCTATATTAGTAAAACCCGTGCAACGGGTCAATCCGAACAAACCCACAGAACCGAAGAAATGGTATGTAACGCAAGTGACCACCGCACAGGTGGACGAAACCGAAGTGGCAATGGACATTGCCGATGAAACCACGCTCAACGCTTCCGAGGCGATGATGGCCATCCGCCAGCTGCGCAAGATTCTGCTGCGTCGCCTGCTGGGGGGCGAAAGCGTGAAGCTGGGCGACTGGGGCAGCTTCAGCGTCACCATCTCCAGTAACGGCGTGGCCACCAAGGACGAAGTCTCTGCCAAGCAGATAAAAAGTGTCAACCTCAACTTCCAGCCCGACGAGGCTTTCAAGACCGCTCTGCAAAAAGCCAACTTCGCCTGGGTGGACAAGCTGGCCGAAGGCCGCGGCACTACTTCCGCCACAGAGCCGGACGACACCGAAGAGCCCGGCACCGGCGGAACTGACGATGAGGAAACTGACGACCCGCTGGCGTGACCGTCTGTATTTGCCCGGATTTCCGCTCGTATCTGCCCGACTATAAAACCACACCCGCCTATCTGCATCTTTGCAGCCGGGCGGGTGTATTTTTGTATCCGGGCGGTTACATCTTTGCATCCGGGCGGCTGCAAGAATGCAGCCGGCACGTGGCCCCAAAAAATCCGCCCCCAAAACACAAAATACAACGCTAACTACTTTGCTTAATAAAGTAATTAGCGTTGTAAATCGTACTCGAAGCGGGACTTGAACCCGCACAGCCATTACTGGCCAAGGGATTTTAAGTCCCTCGTGTCTACCGATTCCACCATTCGAGCGAACCTTCGTGTGAGCGGAAAACGAGACTCGAACTCGCGACCCCAACCTTGGCAAGGTTGTGCTCTACCAACTGAGCTATTTCCGCAGACTTTTGTAGAACGGGTGCAAAGATAAGGAGTTTCAGTCTTACCACCAAATATTTTCATGGGAAAATAAAAAAGAAAGGACCGGATAATAATCGGATAATGAAATGCGGATTGAAATGAAATACTATAATGTCTTGGCTTTCTCGCTGATACTGACCGTCCTGCGCTCGGCAATAGATACCTTGGACCACGGAGTGACCGATGTCCACAGTGCCAAGTCTTGCAGGCTGGCGGGGTAGGGAGTTCCGCCACGCAAGTCTTCTTCCAGGGCTTTCAGCATCACAAAGTCCATGCCTTGGTGATGGGTGTCCACCTCCAGGGCGGTTTGCCCCCACCGTTGCCAATAAGGATGTTCGTAGCGGGCGATGTAAGCGTCGTCTTTTTCCCACGTCTCGTAAGGGCTGTTTCCTTCTATATAAATAAGGTGGCGGTCGCCTTGCCAGATGCCTTTGGTGCCTTGTATCTCGAAGTCGAGGCTGCGGGGACGGGGCAGGGTGGTGTCGTGGGTGAGCGAGAGCAGGACGCCTTTCTCCGTTTCCAGTTGGGTGACTACCACATCTCCCAAGGTTATCTTGATGTCCGTGTTTCCTCCCAAGTCGCGGATGCGCTGCATCAGTCCGGCGGGGCGGGAGGCAAAGGAAGTCAGGCTTTTGAACCGGTCGGCCCGTCCGATGCCGGCGATGAAGCACAAGGGAGCCAGGCCGTGCGTGGGGTATAGGTCGCCGTTCTCTTCCTGATAGAACCGGCTGCGCCAGACGCTTTCCGTTTTTTCCCGGTTGCCCAACGTGCCGTTGTCATCCAGCAGCATATGGCGCAAGTCGTGCCGGTAACCTCCGCGCATGTACACGATTTCGCCCAACGCCCCGCTTCGTATCAGACAGGACATGGCCATGACATCGCGCATGAAAAGCGTGTTCTCCATCGGGTAGACCTTGCGTCCGGTCCGCTCCGCCAGTTCCAGCAGGGGACGGTACTCGTCCACATAAAGTCCTCCTTTGATTTCCAAGGCTACATCGGCGCCGTGTTCTATGCAGCGCATGGCATGTTCTACGTGGCACTTCCAGGGGGAGGCCACGAACACTAAGCGCGGCGTTTGCTCGCGTAGCATCCGCACGTAGTCGGTCTCGCCGCGGGTATATGCCTTTGTTTCAGGCAAGGCGATGCCGGGCTTTCCGGGGTCGGCAAAAGCCGTTGCCCGAAAGCCGGGGATGTGTCGCAACAGGTTGAACAACTGCATGCCTCTATAACCCAGGCCGATAAATGCGGTTTTGATGATGTCGCTTTCCATACTTTTTCGTGCGGGCAAAGAAGTAAGCTTACTTTGCCATTGAAGCAGTATTTCTTTGAAGGTGGATAGTCATCTGCCCAGCAATTCCTTCTCCGCTTGTTCCATCCGGACGAAGTTGAAACCGTCCACCACTTGTTGCATTAAGTCGGCGATGCGGTCGTTGCACAGGTTGCCGATGCTTCCTTCGTGGGTGTGGCGTACCTGCTTGTTGGGGATGAAGCGGCCGGCTTCAATGTCCAGTCCCACTTTCTTGTAGGCGTCGCGGAAAGGCATGCCTTCACGTGCCAGGCGGTTTACTTCTTCCACGCTGAATATAGGACTGTATTTGTCATCGTCAAGGATGTGCTCGTTCACCCGGATGCGATTCATGATGTAGGTGGTCATCCGCAGGCAGTCTTTCAGTTCCTGGAAAGCGGGCAGGAAGACTTCTTTGATGATTTGCAGGTCGCGGAAATAACCGGAAGGCAGGTTGTTGGCTATCATCATGATTTGCTGGGGAAGTGACTGGAGCTTGTTGCATTTGGCGCGCGTCAACTCGAACACATCGGGATTCTTCTTGTGGGGCATGATGCTGGAGCCGGTGGTGCATTCGTCCGGGAGTTTGACGAAACCGAAGTTCTGGCTGTTGAACAGGCAGGCGTCATAAGCCAGCTTGGCAAGCGTGCCGGCAAGGGTGGCCATGGCGAAAGCGACGTTGCGCTCCATCTTGCCGCGTCCCATCTGGGCATACACGACGTTGTAGTTCATGGAGTCGAACCCTAACAGACGGGTAGTCATGGCGCGATCCAATGGGAAAGATGATCCGTAACCGGCGGCGGAGCCTAACGGATTGCGGTTGCACATCTTGAACGCCGCTTGCAGGAAGAGCATGTCGTCCACCAGGCTTTCGGCATAGGCTCCGAACCACAACCCGAAAGAGGAAGGCATGGCAATCTGCAGATGAGTGTACCCCGGCATCAAGACGTCCTTGTAACGTTCGCTTTGTGCGATTAAGACATGGAATAATTCTTCTGTCTCCTCGGCTATCTCTTTGATTTGGGCGCGGGTGAAGAGCTTGAGGTCGAGCAGCACCTGGTCGTTGCGCGAACGTCCGCTGTGTATCTTCTTGCCTACGTCCCCCAACTTACGTGTCAGCATCAGTTCCACTTGCGAGTGGACATCCTCCACGCCTTCTTCAATGACGAACTCGCCTCGTTCGGCCAAAGTATAGATTTGTTTCAGTTCGGCCAGGAGTTGTGCCAACTCTTCTTTTTGAAGCAGGCCAATGCTTTCGAGCATGGTGATGTGCGCCATAGAGCCTAAGACATCGTGCTTGGCCAAGTAGATGTCCATCTCGCGGTCGCGTCCTACGGTGAAACGCTCAATCTCTTGGTTCACCTGAACCGACTTTTCCCAAAGTTTCTGAGCCATATTTTTAGGTGTTGGTTTCTAATTAATAATGTATCATAGCCAAAGAATCCGCCATTTTGTTCAGTCCGTCTTGCAGAGGCTTTTGTATCATCATTTTAGTGAAGGCATTGATTTCCATTCCGATGGTGAGCTTCATTTTGCACTCCGACTCGTTAACGGGAAGCAGCTGAATCCACAAGTTGAAGGGGAGGGGAGAGGCAGTAGTGGCAAATTTGATACACTTCTCTGGTTCGCGTTCTACAATCTGCAAGGTGATAGTGCCTACAGGGGGCACTTCCACGCTCAGAGTGTCTGACGTGAACGCCAGGTTCTTCATTTTACCTTCGGGCAGGCGGTCCTTGATTTTTTCCAAGTTGCTCAGGTCGGATAACTTTCCGTAGACTGCATGTTGGGAGGAAGCAATCGTCTTTACTTCGCTTTCGAATTTTGTCATAATATGATCCTTTTGGGGAGAGGCACAAAAAAACTATCCGGTGTATGGATTGTCCGGATAGTTTTAACTCACCTAAATTTTACTAAATATGAAATTGAAAACTTTCTTATTTTCCGGCATCCCAATTGGCAGGGTCTTTTCTCCATTCTTCCAATGTAGGGATATCACTTTCTTCGATATAGCCGGTACGCAGGGCAACATCAAGCACGACAGCATAGTTGGTCAATGTGACCAAAGGCACCTTGGCGTCCTTGAATGCCTTTTCTGCAATGGGGAATCCATACGTGTAGGCGGCTACCATACCGATAACTTCGCATCCGTCGCGGCGGATTGCTTCTACAGCCTTCAGACTGCTGGAGCCTGTAGATACAAGGTCTTCAATAACAACCACTTTCATACCGGGGCGAAGCTCGCCCTCAATCAGGTTCTCTAAACCGTGGTCTTTCGGTGTAGAGCGTACATATACAAAGGGCAGGTTCAAAGCATCAGCTACTAATGCGCCTTGCGGTATGGCTCCTGTGGCTACACCGGCAATGGCGTCTACCTGACCGAAACGTTCCAAGATCAGACGTGTGATTTCTGTCTTAACAAAATTGCGGAGAGAAGGATAAGAAAGCGTTTTGCGGTTATCGCAATAGAAAGGGGATTTCCACCCGGAAGCCCATGTGAAAGGATTGGCTGGCTGGATTTTTACGGCTTTGATTTTCAATAACTTCTCTGCGAACAACTTTTCTAAATTTCTCATAGCGAATTCTTAATTAGATAAATTCAGATACAAAAGTAAGGAAAGAGAATGAAATAAAAAAACGATGCGTGCATTTTTTTGCACGCATTTATTCATTTTCTTCTGGAAGGTCTATGCAACGGCCTATATCGGTTATTTCAAAACCGCGTCCTAATGCGTAGCGGACGAGCTTCGCGTTCAGTTCGTAATCGCTTTCTGCATGAAGGCTGCGGCGCTTTGCGCTTAGCAGCTTACATAATATGGCCTGATACTCTTCTTGGTCTACTACTTCGCTCATCAAAGGGATGTATATAGCTTCGGGGATGTGCTTAAGTCTCAAAGCTTGAGCTATTTTGACTTTACCCCATTTGTCGAAACGGTATTTGTCGCGGATAAAAGCGCGGCTAAAGCGCGCCTCGTCCACATAGCTTTCTTGCTCCAAGGTGTTAATAATTCGTTTGATTGCATCACCCGGCAATCCCCATTTTCGGAGTTTTTCTTCTATTTCCGCCCGGCAATGTTCTGCCATCGAGCAAAAGCGGGTTATGCGGCTTAAGGCTTCTTTTTCGTCTATTACTGTATTCATTCTGTTTTAGAGATAAGGAGCCTTTAAGTCCTTTGTCTAAGCGGGCAGCAACAAGGGGCGATAGTACACGGCCTGACGGTCGGCATATTGCTCTATCTTGTTTTCACGCATCAATTGGGCCAATGCCAGGCACAGGTCGGTACTGGCCAAGTTGCAGAGCTGCTCCAATTGCGCAAAGGTGCATCGCGTATAGTGCGACAGGATGTTGTACACTTGCATGCTATTTCTCTTGATAAAGTTTAGGTTCAAATTCATCTTTTGTTCTCCTTTCATTATTTCAGTTATTAGTTGGTAGAACAAAGAAAAGCATTTCCAAGCGAAATCCGGTCATCCATTAGGACTTAAAAGCATTCTTTTCGTCACTTTTTATTAAAAAACAAACTTAGTCTTTCTTATTGGCTCGCTTGCGTTCTATCTCATCAAGAATCACCTTGCGCATACGCATTGACTTGGGCGTGACTTCCACGTATTCATCGCCCTTAATGTATTCCAGCGCTTCTTCCAGGGAGAATTGCACGGGCGGGATGAGGCGCGCTTTCTCATCCGAACCGCTGGCGCGCATGTTGGTCAGCTTCTTCGACTTGGTGACGTTCACCACCAGGTCGTTTTCGTGCGAGTGTTCGCCTACCACCTGTCCGGCATAGACTTCTTCTTGCGGGAAAATGAAGAAACGTCCGCGGTCTTGCAACTTGTCTATGGCGTAAGCAAAGGCCGTCCCGCTCTCCATGGCAATCATGGAACCATTGGTGCGGCGTTCAATCTCGCCCTTGTAAGGCTGGTATTCCTTAAAACGGTGTGCCATGATGGCTTCGCCTGCGCTGGCCGTCAGCACGTTGGTGCGCAGTCCGATGATGCCGCGTGAAGGCATGTCGAACTCTAAGTTCACACGGTCGCCTCCGGCCGTTTCCATCTTCGTCATTTCACCTTTGCGGCGGGTTACCATATCTATTATCTTACTGGCATATTCTTCGGGCACGTTGATGGTGAGCTCTTCCACCGGCTCGCATCGTACACCATCTATCTCTTTGTAAATCACTTGCGGCTGACCTACTTGAAGCTCGTATCCCTCGCGGCGCATAGTCTCAATGAGCACGGAGAGGTGGAGCACGCCACGGCCTGAAACCACCCATTTGCCGTCTTCTTCACTTTTCTGCACACGCAAGGCGAGGTTCTTATCCAATTCCTTCATCAAGCGGTCGTGAATGTGCCTCGAAGTGACGTACTTTCCTTCGCGTCCGAAGAAGGGAGAGTCGTTGATGGTGAAAAGCATGCTCATTGTCGGCTCGTCGATGGCGATGGGGGGCAGCGCTTCGGGATTTTCGTAATCGCAGATAGTGTCGCCTATCTCGAAGCCTTCGATGCCTACCAAGGCACAGATGTCTCCCGATGAGACTTCGGACACGCGCACACGGCCCATGCCTTCAAATGTATGTAGTTCTTTGATTTTAGTCTTGATGATGCTTCCATCACGCTTGGCCAGCGAGACGTTCATGCCTTCCTTCAACGTTCCCCGGTGTACACGTCCCACGGCGATGCGGCCCGTGTAGGACGAATAGTCTAAGGACGTGACCAGCATCTGAGGCGTGCCCTCCAATTGTTGGGGGGCGGGGATGTTCTCCAAGATGCAGTCCAGCAGAGGCGTGATGTTGTCTGTAGGCTTCTGCCAGTCGGTGCTCATCCAGTTATTCTTGGCCGAGCCGTAGATGACCGGGAAGTCCAGCTGATCTTCCGTAGCGTTCAGGCTGAACATGAGGTCGAACACCATTTCGTACACTTCTTCGGGGCGGCAATTGGGCTTGTCCACTTTGTTCACCACTACAATTGGCTTCAAGCCTATCTGCAAGGCTTTTTGGAGAACGAAACGGGTCTGCGGCATGGGACCTTCGAACGCGTCTACCAGCAAGAGGCATCCGTCCGCCATGTTGAGCACACGTTCTACTTCCCCACCGAAGTCGCTATGCCCCGGAGTATCTATAATATTGATTTTAGTATCCTTATAGTTTATGGAAACGTTTTTCGAGAGAATGGTAATGCCTCGTTCGCGTTCCAAGTCGTTGTTATCCAGCATTAATTCACCGGCGTTCTGGTTACTCCGGAACAGGTGTCCGGCCAGAAGCATCTTGTCTACAAGCGTCGTTTTGCCATGGTCCACGTGGGCGATGATGGCAATGTTTCTAATGTTCTGCATACAAATACCTATTATTTCGGGTGCAAAGATAGTGCAAATTGAGCGTAAAACATTCAAGCTTGCTTGAAAATGTTTTTCCGAAATGCCGCCTATCTTATTTAAAGATAGTGCAAATTGAGCGTAAAATCGGTATGTGGGGAATATTTTTCACGCAAAGCATTGTTATCTAAAAGATAATGCTTACCTTTGCGCCCTCGAAAGAGAGAATATTTATCAACCTTTTAATTTTTCAAAAACAATTAATTATGTATCTAGACGCTGCTAAAAAGCAAGAAATCTTCAGCAAGTACGGAAAGTCTAACACTGACACCGGATCGGTTGAGTCTCAGGTGGCATTGTTTTCCTACCGTATTGCTCGTCTGACTGAGCACATGAAGCTCAACAGAAAGGATTATAGTACAGAAAGAGCTTTGACCATGTTGGTTGCCAAACGCCGTTCGTTGCTGAACTATTTGAAGGACCGCGACATCGAGCGTTATCGTGCCCTCTTGAAAGAGCTCGGCTTGCGTAAGTAATCTTCGGATTATTTGTGCGGCAAAAGCATTAAAAAAGAGGATGTGTCAAATGATGCATCCTCTTTTTCTATGAAATATGGTATTCTTTGGGGGATATATTCGTTTAAAGCAGTATTCGGCACAATTATTTTAGTTCCCGCTTTTTATCGTATAGAAGATAAAGACGGGATTATCGTCTTTGACTTTCTCTGTAAGTTCCTTAGGAATGTTAATCTCACCCAAAGACTGATATAATTCTAATTCATAAGGAGTTATTACTTGTACCAAAGTGCTGTTATTTGCCATGCGTCCCCATAATGGGAAACTATGCCAGCCTCTTGTCCCAGTCATTCCCATCTGGATATTTATGTCTGCCAGATTGTAAATGTCATCTTTAGGAGTAAGGCAAGGCTCTACATTTGTCTTCCCATTCACTTTGTTTACTGAAGCCACGTAAAATTTCCCGTCTTTGATTAATCGGAGATAATAATTCTTTTCCGTCTCAAATACATCGCTGACGAATATATCGTTGGGAGAAGCGAACTTCTCAATTCGGCGGATATTAAGCCCTCGAACGATTTCCTCTTGGGAATTTTCCAAAAGACATATCAAGGTGGGCTGTATACCTTCCGTCGTTAAACGGAATATTGTATCATTAGCTGCCATCTTAAACAAAACACTTCGATAATTATCAGACGGCACTCCCGCAATGCCAAACGTAAACCCGGAATCTTTTTCAGGCACTAATGGGGAACAAAAATCTTTCTTTGTTGCAAGCGGCTCTCCGTTTTCATGAAAAACTCCAATCCCGAAGCTGTCTTTGAAAGGAATAAACGGCATGCCAATAGCGGCAATGCAATCATTTTGTAAATGGCGGGCATAAATAATCGGACGTTCCAATGGAATGTCTTTTTTAAATTCCCCTTCTAAAGAATAGACGCCGATTTTACTGCCTATGACATATAAGTTGTCATTGGTTTCATCCGCTTGGATAAAGCCTATCATGCCACGGAAATCATTCGGACCTTGTCCTTGCCGTAAAAAGGTACGAACGAATTTCCCTTTTCGGTCAAATAGAACGATGCGTGCTTCCTTTCCTACCAACACATATATATACTTGCTCGTAATCGCATAATCTACTACGCCGTCAATCAGCGATTCATCACTTTCTGTAGTTTCTAATGGAATGTATTCCACATCTGTTATTTCATCGGCAATCGGAAGCGTGCCCGGCGAACGAAACGCTTCCCGCACAGAGGCGGTCAGTACTTCTTCACCGTTTTGTTTAATAGCGTCAGAAGCGCATGATACGAATACGAATGCACATGCGAATATAAGTAATAATCTTTCCATGTTATACATATTAGTAATACAAACATATTTTTTTATGCCACAATCCACTTCTCGATGTTCCGCGTCTGTCTGCTGAAGTTCACGCCAATCTTGAACACCTTCCGACTGTCCGAAGCGAACGGCAAGGCATATTGTTTCTCTTCTATTTGCTGCAAGGCTTCCTCCGCGGTGCCTTCCAGCTTGAACTCCATCACATAGACATACTTGTCCGTCTGCAGCACTAGGTCAATACGTCCTTGCGAAGTGTGATATTCCGCCTTTACGTAGAAGCCGATGAGGCGGAAGACGATGTACAACACATTCTGATAGTGCAGTTCTTGCTCACGTATCAACTCGTAGGGAGTGTCGGCGAAGAAACTTTGCAGGCGGTGGAGGAAGGCGTCGGGATTTCCGCTTTCTACCTCACGGACTAAACATTCCATTTCGGAGGTCGCTTCTTTTTTAGAAATCGATGTATAATAAGGCATCAAAAAGTTGATGAAACCTTCCTCCACTTCTTTATTGGGATAGCCTAACAGATAACTCTTGAAACGTGTGTCGTAGTCTTTGATGGTCAGATAACCGCTTTGGAAAATGACCGGCAGGGGCTCGTCGTCCCCGTAAATGCTGTTGAGCACGTCCGCATTGGTTACGGCACGGGACATTGTTTCCAAATCGTAGTTGCTTCTTTTCAGCAGCTCCACTAAGTAAGTGGGCGTGCCTGTCTCGAACCAATAACTTCCAAATGTCATTGAATCGAATGTGTTCAGCAGGCTGAATGGATTGTAGATGCCTTCCGTGTTCGGGGCAAAGTGGTAACCGTCGTACCATTCTTTCAGTTTGGCGCAGACCTCCTCGTATGTCATTCCCTGCGTTTCAGCCAATTCCATCAAATCCTCCTCAAAGTTGTGGTGGATTTCTTGTTCTGTCATGCCACACAGGCTTACATATCTTCTATCCATGGAAATATCTTTCAGGTTGTTCAGGTCGCTGAACACGCTGACCTTTCCAAACTTCGTCACTCCCGTCAGCATGGCGAACTTGATGCATCCGTCCATCGTCTTCAGCACGCCGTAGAAAGGTTTCAACGTGTTGCGGAATTCTTCCTGCAACGCCTTGTTGCCGATGGCCTGCAGCATGGGCTTGTCATACTCGTCCACCAGAATGACCACCCGCTCTCCGGTCTGCTCGCAGGCACGGCGGACAATACCGGCAAAGCGTAAGGACAAAGAGACTTCGGATGAATTTCTTCCATACAAATCTTCCCATCTGCTTAAATAAGTGTTCAATATATTGTTCAGACTCTCCGTCGAATCATATTTCTCGATATTCAAGTCGATGTGCAAGATGGGGTACGTTGTCCAATCCTTCTCCAATTGTTCGATGGCCAGTCCTTTAAACAGTTCTTTCTTGCCTTGCATATAAGCCTCGATGGTGGAAAGAAGCAAGCTCTTGCCGAACCGACGGGGGCGGCTCAAGAAGTAGTAACTTCCGGTATGTACCAACTGATAGACCCAGGCGGTCTTGTCCACGTAGAAATAACCGTCTTTGCGGATTTTCTCAAAGTTCTGAATTCCTATCGGATAAATCTTGTTGCTCATAACATTCTGTCTCTTTCGAACAAAGGTAATACAAAAAAATGAGATACTGAGCAAATCACGGAAATATGATTGAAGGTGAAAAAATATGAGTGGCTTATACGGATAGTAGGATAGCGCATTGGACAAGAAGTGGCGAATGAAGAAAAGCGTTCCTGTTTTTGAGCAAGAACGCTTTTTCGTTAAGATACAACTTTAAGAGAGAAATGATTATTGCAGGCGAAACATGACGGGGATTGTGAACTTCACGTTGACCGGCTTGCCATCTTGCATGCCGGGACTCCATTTAGGCATGGAGCTGACCACGCGGATTGCTTCGGCGTCTAAATAAGGGTCTGCGCCTTTAATCACTCTCGTGTTAGTCACACGTCCTTCCGTATCAATGATGGCTTGCACCGTCACCCGTCCCTGTGTCCCGTTTTTGTGCGCTTCCGACGGATACTTGATGTTATTGGCGAGGTATTTCATCATCTCCGCAAAACCTCCGGGGAATTCGGGCATTTGCTCCACCACTTCGTAAGCGTCACTTTTATTTTCTTGCGTCTTGGATACGACCACCACTTCTTCGGCTTTGTTATCCAACCGGAACATCACTGGCACGGTATATCTTACTCGCACGGTTTCACCCCGTTGCATGGCCGGTTTCCATTTGGGCATTTCACTGATGACCCGGATAGCCTCTTTGTCTAAGTCGGGTTCCACCCCGCGCAAGGTGCTTACGTTGCTGATGCTTCCGTCTTTCTCCACTACAAATTGCACGGTGACACGACCTTGCTTGCCTGCCTTTTTAGCGGCTTCGGGATAGCGGATGTTCTGGCTGAGGTATTGCATCAGGCCTGCCATACCTCCGTTGGGGAATTCGGGCATCTTTTCTACTACTTCAAAAATGTCCGGGGCGGTAGGGGTAGTGTTTCTAATAGGGAACAGTACAACAGTAATGTTATCCGGATCCATTTGTGCCAATTCAGTAGCACGAAACGCACGTGCCAGCTTTTTACCGTCTTTTCCGGTATATTCGAAGAGGATTCCTGCTTCGGAGGAAGTCTTTACTCGAAACGTCCCGTTTGTGTTAGTTGTGCTGACGGTAGTCGACTGGAACTTCCTGTCAGTAATGATCTGTACATCACTCAACGGATTGCCCGCTTCGTCCACAATTTTCCCTTTATAGGTAACCAATTTTTCCTGTTCGGGAGAGACTGCTTGCACCGATGCGGGTTGGGGTGTGTCGGCTTTGGGAGTCAGCACTTCCGTGGCAATCTTCTTCGTGCTTCGTGCCACGGTTTCGATGTTGCTTACTATCATGAGTAAAGCGGCCAGCGGGAGAAACATCAGGTACTTGGTTCTCCCTATCTTTCGGGTTCTTTTCTTGTTCATCATAATGATGCGCTTTTTTAAAGGTAATACATTAAAACTGTTATAGATGGTTGCTGCAGCCTTATGATGTGAAAGTCCCAACAGATGGTATTGGTAAACCTTAGCGTCGTGTCCGGTGGCCAATACCCGTTCGTCGGCCAGATACTCCAGGTTGGTGCGTATCTCCCGACGCATGAGCCATACAAAGGGGTTGAACCAGCACGCGATGCAAGCTAATTCACCTACCAATACGTCCACCGAATGCCATTGGCGGGCATGGGTGCGTTCGTGCGTCAATATCTCGTGTAGTTCCTCTCCGCTATGCGCGTCGGGGCAGATGAATATCCAGCGGAAGAAAGAGAATGGTCCTTTCTCACGGGAAAGCCGGTGAATAAGGATGCCGTCTACCTCCTCCGTGGGGCATTGCCGGGCTAAGCGCAGGATGCTTGCTAATTGCACGAAGAGGCGTGCCGATAGCAGGGCTGCTACTATCCAATAAACCAGCTCAATGCCTCCCCTCATCGCTTGATGCCAATCCATAGTCTGTGGCTGGGGCGTTACGGTCAACTCCGTGAGCACGACACTATAGAGCTCAGCCACGGCTACCATCGGCTCTTGGGCGGCAATCCACGTCTGTATGTCAAGCAAGGGTACCAGTGCCGACACACCGAAGAAGCACAGCAGGGCCGTCCGTCTCCAGGTAAAGAACGTGTCCTTGTAGAAGAACAGCCGGTAGAAGGCGTAAAACAAGGCTATCGCTATGTTTATTTTCAACAAGTATATCATAATGATTTACCCTTCGTTTTGGAGTTACACGATATTTGATTTCTAAATGTCCTATATATAATATGGTGTAAGCAAGTGCTTACTTTTCTTCTCCTTTCTCTATCATGTCGATGATGTCCTTCAGCTCATTGGCCGAAATCTTTTGGTCGCGGGCAAAGAAAGACACCATCTCTTTGTACGAATTGGCAAAATAGTCACGTACAAAGCCACTCATAAACGTCCGCTTGTATTCACTCTCAGGTATCAGCGGTGTGTAGCGATACATGTTGCCCACGCGTTTGGGTTTTACGTAGTGCTTTCGCTCTAGGTTCTTTACTACCGAAGCCACGGTGGTGTAGGGTGGTTTCGGTTCAGGATACTTGGCGAGGATGTCTTTTACAAAACATTCCTTCAGACTCCAGATGTACAACATCACTTCTTCTTCTTGCTTTGTTAACTTTTCCATGGAATAACGTTTTTAATTTGAATTCATTGCAAATCTACGAATAATTCGTAATGATACAATGGATAGTGAGTTAATAAGCGTGAAAAGAGAGAAGAAAAAATGGATGCAGAGATTTTTTTGTTCCGCGAAACCGGGAGACGGCTCTGGCTGACACTTGGAAGTTTCGAAGTAAGTGTCCGTCATTTTGTAAAATCATTTCTGTGCTTTCAAAATCACTGTAAAATGTCCGCTAAATCAGCGCGCTATTTCCTCTCAACCGGCGCAGTGTTTATTCATAAACACTGCGCTGATTCAGGGGTAAACACTGCGCTGACAAAACGGAAATAGCGCAGTGTTTTTACAGTAATTAACTCGCTAAGAATCAGGCATATCCATAAAATGTTACATTGTAAGAAGCGTTTCGAGAGCAAATCTTATACATATATTAATAAAACGATGTTGCGAATCTTAATCGTAGTTAAATTTTACTGTAAAATAAAATTCCCATATTTTGTTCGGACTGAAGAGGGGTAAACCATGGCATGTCATCAGATTCGTGTATAGAGTTATTTTTAATAAGGGAATCCTTATTTCATGAGCTTGAAATGAAACCTGGGAATGTAAAATAAAGGATTTTATTGGATATAAGTTTGCCCAAAAGCATAAATCGCCTTATCTTTGCCGCCTAAAACCGATAACGCTGTTCATTTTTGGAAAGATTGCGCCGTATTATGAAGTTTTTTCTTCCCTTGTTGTTTTTGATGTATTGGGGAAGCATTACCTTGTTCGCCCACTCGCATGTGGTGAACGGGGTTATCATGGTGCATTCGCATCCCTTTAAAGCCGATCATCAGCACACGCAGGCAGAGGCCGAGACTATTCTTTTCTTAGGCCATTATGTGGCATCTTCGCTTCCCGCGTTGGGACCTGCCGTCTTGTGCTTTTTCTTTCTGTTGGGCGTCTTGGCCGTTCCTCGTACGGTAAGTCTTGCTCTTTCGCAGGGGGAGGATGGCATACGCCTGCGTGCTCCGCCTTTCCGTGTCTTCTGACATAGAATTTGTTTTTGTTTGTTATCTGGTTATCAATTATTTTATTAAGTAAAGAAGACACATGAAAAATTATATCTTTCTTGTGGCGGCGGTGCTGTGCGCATGGCTGCCTGCCACAGCTTTTGCCGAGGAGCTGAAATCTTCGGACGCTAACATCGTGGGGCATGTATTGGACAAACATACCCAGGAACACCTTTCTTATATTACCGTTTCGCTGAAGGGGACGACCATCGGTACGCTGACCGACCCGACGGGGCACTATTTCCTGAAGAATCTGCCCGAAGGGGAGTTCGTCTTGCAGGTCAGCGCCGTGGGCTACAAGACTGTGACGCGCGACGTCGTGCTGCGTAAAGGCGTCACGCTGGAAGAAAACTTTGAGCTGGAAGAGGACCTCGTGGCGTTGGACGGGGTGGTGGTGACCGCCAACCGCAGCGAGACGACCCGCCGCACGGCGCCTACGTTGGTCAACGTGATGGACTTCAAGGTGTTCGAGCAGACCAACTCCACTACCTTGGCGCAGGGACTGAACTTCCAGCCGGGCGTGCGGGTGGAGAACAATTGTCAGAACTGCGGCTTCCAGCAGGTGCGCATCAACGGGTTGGACGGCCCTTATACGCAGATTCTGATAGACTCGCGCCCTGTGTTCAGTGCTTTGGCGGGCGTGTATGGCTTGGAGCAGATTCCTGCCAATATGATAGAACGGGTGGAAGTGATGCGTGGAGGTGGCTCGGCTTTGTTTGGCGCATCGGCCATTGCGGGCACCATTAATATTATTACGAAAGAGCCTATGCGCAACTCTGCCCAATTGGGACATACCATTACCGGCGTGGACGGATTTTCGACATTTGACAACAACACGACGATGAACGCTTCCTTAGTGACGGACAATCACAAGGCCGGCATCTACATCTTCGGGCAGAACCGCGAGCGGAGCGCCTTCGATTACGACGGGGACGGATTTACCGAACTGCCCAAGCTGCACAATCAGACCATAGGCTTCCGCTCATACCTTAAGACCAGCACTTACTCCAAGCTTACCTTTGAATATCATCATTTACAGGAGTTTCGCCGGGGCGGAAACCTGCTTGATCTTCCGCCTCATGAGACTGACATCACCGAGCAGACGCAGCACAGCATCAATAGCGGAAGCGTGAAATTCGACTACTTCTCGCCCGATGAGAAGCATCGCATGAACGTCTATGCCTCCGTGCAGCACATTGACCGTGACAGCTATTATGGAGGCGATCGCTCGCTCGATGCCTATGGCTCTACTAAGGACTTGACTTGGGTTGTGGGCACACAATATGTCTATCATTTCGACCATTGCCTTTTCCTGCCGGCCGACCTGACAGGGGGTGTGGAGTATAACGAGGATGCCATGCACGACAATATGTGGGGCTATAACCGATATATCAATCAGACGGTGCGCATAGCCGGTGCTTTTTTTCAAAACGAGTGGAAAAATGAGCAATGGAGCTTCCTTGTCGGAGGCCGGCTGGACAAGCACAACCTGATAGACCACGTCATCTTCAGCCCGCGTGTTAACCTACGTTTCAATCCTACGGAGAACATTAACCTGCGTGCCAGTTATTCAGTGGGATTCCGTGCTCCTCAGGCGTTTGATGAAGACTTGCACATCGAGAATGTGGGTGGCAATGTATCTATGATTCAACTTGCCGAAGACTTGCGCGAGGAGAAATCGCGCAGTGCCAGCCTTTCCGCAGACATTTACCATCGCTGGGGAGCTTGGCAAGGCAATTTTCTTGTTGAGGGCTTCTTTACGGACCTTTCTGATGTATTTGCTCTGCGCGAGATGGGGGTTGAAAACGGTATTCTGAAGAATGAACGTTATAATGAGAGCGGGGCGCGTGTTTACGGCTTGACGCTGGAAGGGCGCTTGGCTTGGCTCAATACGCTTCAGCTTCAGGCAGGCGTCACTCTGCAAAAAGCTGAGTATAAGGAAGCCCGTCAATGGAGCGATGATGACACTGTTCCTTTGGAAAAACGTATTTTCCGTACTCCGGATACATATGGTTATATGACACTGACTTATAACCCATTGAAGCCTTTGAGCATAGCCTTGTCTGGCACGTATACAGGCAGCATGCTGGTGGAGCATCGCTCCGGATACATAGAAAAGGATTGTGCCGAGAGCACTCCGGACTTTTGGGAGATGAATATTAAGGCGGCTTATGATTTTACGCTTTATAAAAACATCACGCTTCAGGTAAATGCCGGCGTGCAAAACTTGTTCAATGCTTACCAGAAGGATTTTGACCAAGGAAAGTTGCGCGATTCGGGATACATCTACGGTCCCGGTTCGCCACGTTCCTATTTTGCGGGTGTGAAGATAAGTTATTGATTGGAAGATTGGCGTTTAAAAAGTTTTCTGCTTTCACGGGTATTTGATGAAAAAGTAGTAGTTTTGTGGGTTGAAACAATATAGAGTTAGATAGAGTCGAATTATGCCACTGAATTTACCCGATAAACTGCCTGCCATAGAGTTGCTGAAGAAAGAAAACATCTTTGTGATAGACAACTCGCGCGCCACCCGCCAGGACATTCGTCCCTTGCGGATTGTGGTACTGAACTTGATGCCGTTGAAGATAACTACCGAGACGGACTTGGTGAGATTGCTGTCCAACACGCCTTTACAGCTGGAAATCTCGTTTATGAAAATCAAGAGTCATACGCCTAAAAATACGCCCATTGAGCATATGAAGGCCTTCTATACAGACTTTGAGCTGATGAAGTCCGAGAAGTATGACGGCATGATTATCACCGGGGCACCGGTGGAGCAAATGCCCTTTGAGGAGGTGACTTATTGGGACGAGATAGCGGAGATATTCACTTGGGCACGGACGCACGTCACTTCCACTCTTTATATATGCTGGGCTGCACAGGCGGGACTTTATTATCATTACGGCGTGCCCAAATATCCGTTGGAGAAGAAAATGTTCGGCATCTTCCAGCATCGGGTATTGCAGTCTCTGCATCCCATCTTCCGCGGATTCGATGATGTGTTCTATGTTCCTCATAGCCGACATACTGAAGTCCGTCGGAAAGATATATTGAAGGTGCCCGAACTGACCTTGTTGTCCGAGTCGGATGAAGCCGGCGTATATATGGTAATGGCGCGGGGCGGGCGTGAATTCTTTGTGACCGGACATTCGGAGTATTCACCTTTAACGTTGGATGGTGAATACCGGCGTGACTTAGCCAAGGGGCTCCCTATCGAGATGCCGAAGAATTACTATATTGATGACAATCCGGAGAAAGGAGTGAGTGTGCGGTGGCGTGCGCATGCTAACTTGCTTTTCTCCAATTGGTTGAACTACTTTGTTTATCAGGAGACTCCGTATAACATCAACGAAATAGCATGATAAAACCACGGAAGATAGAGCTTCTGGCTCCGGCCAAGAATTTGGAGTGTGGAATGGAAGCCGTGAATCATGGGGCGGATGCCGTGTATATCGGTGCTCCAAAATTTGGCGCACGGGCGATGGCCACCAATTCGTTGGAGGACATTCATCGGTTGACGGAATATGCCCATTTGTATAATGTACGCATTTATGTGACGGTGAATACCATCTTGAAGGATGAAGAATTGCTTGAGACCGAGCAAATGATTTGGGCGCTTTATCGCATGGGGGTAGATGCATTGATAGTGCAGGACATGGGCATTACCTGCCTGAACTTGCCTCCTATCCCTTTGCATGCCAGTACACAGATGGATAATCGTACGGTGGAAAAGGTTCGCTTTCTGGCAGAAGCGGGCTTCCGTCAGATTGTATTGGCCCGTGAATTGTCATTGGAGGAGATAACCGCCATTCATAGGGCATGTCCGGAGGTGCCGTTGGAGGTATTTGTGCATGGAGCCTTATGCGTCAGCTATAGTGGGCAATGCTATATCAGCCAGGCATGTTTCGGACGTAGTGCCAACCGGGGTGAATGTGCACAATTTTGCCGGCTTCCTTTTTCGCTAGTGGATGCGGACGGCAAAACGATTGTGCGCGATAAGCACCTGTTGTCATTGAAGGATATGAATCAGAGTGACCGCTTGGAACAATTGCTGGATGCGGGTGCCACTTCGTTGAAGATAGAAGGGCGATTGAAAGATGTAGGATATGTCAAGAATGTGACAGCCGCTTATCGTCAGAGGCTGGATGCTATTTTTGTACGGCGTAAGGAGTATGTGCGAGCTTCATCGGGCACGTCTCATTTTCATTTCCGTCCTCAGTTAGATAAGAGTTTTAACCGTGGCTTTACACATTATTTTTTGGATGGAAGAATTGCGGATATCGGTTCCCCTGATTCGCCTAAATCCTTGGGTGAAACAATGGGAACCTTGAAAGAACAACGTGGCGGTTGGCTGAGCGTGTCTGGAGTGAAACCATTTCATAATGGTGATGGTGTGTGTTTCTTAGACGAACAAGGCCGTTTGCAGGGGTTTCGAGTGAATCGGGTAGAAGGCAACAAACTGTTTCCGGCGGGTAACATACCTCGTATAAAGCCCCATACGCTTCTGTACCGTAATCAAGATCAGGAATTCGACCGTTTATTGGCACGTCAATCCGCCGAACGGAAGATTGGCGTGAATTGGCAACTTACGGAAAATGCTTTCGGGTTTTCTCTGGCTTTGGCCGATGAGGATGGCAATAGGGCGGTTAAGGCTTTTGCTTATCCTAAAGAATTGGCGCGCACACCTCAGACAGACAATCTGCGTGCGCAATTATCCAAGTTAGGTAATACACCTTATGAGGAAACAACGCCGGCTGTGATAAGTTTGTCGGCCGATTGGTTCCTGCCGGCATCGGTAGTGACGGAATGGCGTCGGTTGCTTGTGGAGTTATTGACGAGGTTGAGGTCGATAAACTATCGGCAAGAGTTGGCGGTATGGCAATCTACCCATCATGCTTTCCCTGCTTCATCCCTTACTTACTTGGGTAATGTGATGAACAGCGCGGCACATCGCTTTTACATTGTTCATGGTGTGAAGAATATGGCTCCTGCTTATGAATGTCAGGCTGTATCGGGAGCGGCATTGATGTTTTGCCGTCATTGTTTGCGCTATAGTATGGGCTGGTGTCCGGTACATCACAAAGTACATTCTCCTTATCGGGAACCTTATTTCCTGGTATCTTCCGATGGACGACGTTTTCGCTTGGAATTTGATTGCAAACATTGTCAGATGAAAGTGTATGGAGATGAAATACGGTAAACTGCTTTGTGTGCTGTGGGTTTTCTTGTTTGCTCTTTCTTCTTGTCATTATACCCAGCCGGATTGGGCGAATGAATTGTTGACGAAGGATGCGCGTGATTCATTGAAATATCTTTATGAGCGTCATTATACATGGAATGCAAATCTGCTGGTGAGAGCAGATTCGGTGAGATTGGAAACGTGGCCGGTAAAGGGACGTTACGATTGGCTTTCTAAGGGAGATCGGGTAGTAGTGGCAGAGTTTGCCATACAGCCGGCAGATAGTGTGGATAGTGTGTGGGTGAAATTGGCCCATTCGGAGCAAGTGCAGGGATGGATTCATGAATGTGATTTGATTCGCGACTTTGTTCCCGATGATAGTATTTCAGAAGCCATATATCTATTTAGCGATACACACCTTTCTTATTTCATTATTATTTTTGCTTTGTGTGTAATTGTCTGGTTGGTGCGTGCCTATTATCGTAAACAGTTACAAGTTGTGTTTTTCAATGATATAGATAGTCTCTATCCACTGTTGTTGTGTTTGTTGGTGGCTGTAAGTGCTACGGTATATGAGTCGATGCAAGTCTTTGTGCCGGAAACGTGGCAACATTATTATTACAATCCTACGTTGTCTCCTTTCAAAGTGCCGTTTATTTTAGCTTTATTTCTTATCAGTCTGTGGCTCATTGTAGTTGTGTTACTGGCTGTAATCGATGTCTTGTTCAGGCAATTGTCTATTGCATCGGCTTTCTCCTACTTATTAGGTTTGGCATCGGCTTGTATCGTTTGCTATTTCTTTTTTATTTGGACAACCCGTATTTATGTCGGCTATGTTTTCTTGGCGGTTTTCATTATCTGGTTTGTTTATCGCGTGAGGTGTTCGCTTGTTCAGCCTCGTTACCGTTGTGGCCGTTGTGGCGGTTTGTTGCGGCAGAAAGGCGTTTGTCCGTATTGCGGAGCTTTGAATGAGTAAGTTTCTTAGAACCGACATCGTAATTCAATACCAGCCTGTACGGGATTCCCTTTTTGCATAAATCGGTTCCCCATAGATTCGAAGCAGAATGAGGCATAATCTTTATCCAAAGCGTTACGCACCCATAAGGCAAGCGAGCCACGTCCTTTTTCCAAACTAAGACGACCGTTCAGCGTGCTATAGAAAGGTTGGCTCAAATCGTTTTGTTCGGTCCAATAGATACGTCCGGCAGCGTTGTAATCGGCTTGTAAGCGGATACGGTCGAAGATGCGGTGGCCGTTCAAGAAAAAGGTATATTGTGCGCCGGCATTGAGCGTATGACGGGGAATAAAAGGAACAAAGTTGCCCCGATAGTTCACTGGTTGGTCATCTGCGTTTATACTTTGGTAATTGCGGAAGGTGGCACAGGTATATCCGTAGTTTACATTTATGCTAAGAGAACGGCAGGCTTGCCAGTTCAGGCATGCTTCTCCTCCTATACTGCGGCTACGTCCGGCATTGCGGGTAACACGTCCCATTCCGTTTTCTGAGAATTGGGACACTTGCTGGTCACGTATGTTCATCAGAAAACCGGCTATGTCAGCTGTCAGTTTCCCGTTCAGGAACGTCAAGTGCCCCCCCAGTTCGTAGCTCCAGCTGTATTCAGGACGGTAGAGGGCAGTTTCTTCTACGTTGACTTCCACATCGGGTAGCATTTGGTCGATCATGCTTGCCATTGCTTGGAATTGCGGACTTTCCATGAGTGCTTGTTTCATGTCATTGCGCATAAGGCTTTGTATCATGTCACTGAACATCTGGATGTTGTAACCGCCTGAGCGATAACCTTTGGCAGCAGTGAGGTAGATGTTGTTATCTTTGCTCCATTCGTATTGCAAGGAGAATTTGGGAAGCAGTTGCAGGTAGTCGTGTTTCAACTTACCATTTAAATTTGTGACAGCTTGCATATCAGGATCCTCCAAACGCATGGGCCCCATGGCAAAGGCAAAGCCAAAATCCATCGGTGCGGAGGCTGATTGATAGTCCAGCCACATCTTTTCATAATCCAGACGTAAGCCTATTGTGGCCGACAATCCGGGAATGAAAAGATCATTTAGTGTGCTTTGGTGATAAATGGCGGCACTGGCTAAGGGTGTGGAAAACTTGCCGTTGATGGATAGTTGGTTGTTATGAATGCTAAGTTGCATGGATGGTGCGGCGGATGATGAGGGAAACAGACTATTTACATTACTCTCAATCAAATCCTGTATGCCTTCTTCTTTAAAAGTTACCGGGGCTTCTGTTTTAAGCTGTTGATAGAAGCCGAAGGCCCCTGTAGTCCATTGCCACCGTTTGCCGGGTTTTGATTTAAGCACTATTTCTTCGCTCAGCGTATTGGAACGTTGTTTCTGCGTTAGAGTGAAATAATCGCGGGGACTGAAGTCTTGGTCCATATCCATGCGGTCGTTTAAATGCTGATAACCGGTGATGAAGCTGGTGATGAAGTTCCGAGCTTGATACTCGATGTTCAGTCCGCCATTCAGCATGCTACGTTGGTAACCGCTGGGGTCATTGTAAGCTATTTGGTTGAGGTAGGGTTGTAGAGGGTCTGTGGACGAGGTGTAATTGGATGTACCTATATAATAGTAAGGATAACCGCCTTGGTCGCTGTACTCATAGCTCAGGTTCAAGTCCATTTTCAGGTTATCGGTAGGCAGAAAGATGCTATGTAGGCGTCCGCCACCTGCATCGCTATGGTCTATGCGTTGGTTTTGGTTAGCACTGTTCTTGAAGAATCCTCCTTCATGCTCATAAAATCCTCCTGCGGAGAATGCGAAGCGGCTGCTGATACGGTGGTAGTGGGTCAGCGAGGCATTGTAATCGCCGTAAGTAGCAGCACCTAAACGGATGTCTGTACCCTGATAGCTGAAAGGTGATTTGGTCTGTACCTTGATGAGGCCTCCCATCGTGTTGCGTCCGTAGAGCATACTTTGCGGGCCGCGTAATACCTCTATCTGTTCAATGTCGGCATAGTTGAAGTCGAAGGCGGATTTATCTATGTATGGAATATTGTCTACGTAGAGACCAACGGCCGGTGTGTTGATGCGTGAGCCAACACCGCGAATATATACGGCGGTTGTCAGACGCGACCCATAGTCAGGTATAAAAAGATTAGGAACGACAGCGGTCAGACTTTTGATTCCAGTGATTTGTTTGCTTCGCATATCCAGCTGAGTCAAGCGGCTGACTGCGGTGGGCAGCTCACGCAGCCCTCGGTTCTCTTTAGGCTGGGCAATGATGATAATCTCATCCATGTCAATGGTACGTAGGGTATCAGTCACGGTCTCATCGGCAATGGTAGCCAGCGGACATGCAAACAGGAGTGTTAAAAGTGCTATTTTCGTCTTCATTTGTAGGCTTTTAATTTCAGCCTGCAAAGTAACGGCAAATATTTCATCCACGCAATCCCTACTTATGAGGATATTTACTTAGATGGCATCCGCTTCTACGTAGCCGCGCATTACGGCATAGATGGTAAGTCCTGATACGGATTTGATGCCCAATTTCTCAACAATGTTTTTGCGATGGCTGATAACGGTTGTCTGACTGATGTGCAGGCGGTCGGCTATTTCTTTGTTAATGTATCCTTTTACAATGAGTGTCAATACCTCAATTTCTCGGGAAGTAAGTTCGTGTTCGGGTGAAGTATTGGAAGCTTGTGGGGTAGAGTGAGAAGAGTGCCCATGTTGATGTAGTTGCAGAATGCTGCGTATCAATGCCTTCTCGTCCTGGCAGATGTTTAGTGTCAGTATTCCGGAGAGCTGTGGAGTACTTTCTCCCGATGTTAGTACAATGGCTTTAGGGCTTCTGGATAAGAAGAATGCAGTATGCGCAAAGTACACTTGGGCTGATATAAAGTAGTGGACATACATGTCCGGTGTATCGTCAATGAACGCCTCGAATGAGCTGAATGTACGGATGATGGCCATAGGTATCAGCTCTTCCAATAAGCCTCGCAGTCCTAGACAGGTCAACGTGTTTGGGTCAATAATCGCTATCTCAGGTGTTTGGGTCATGTGATAATGTTTATAATAAGTGCTTAATCATATTATCTTTATATCATAGCGTGTGGAAAGTATTGTTGGGTCCACAGCGCGAATTTGTTACTTAACTGTACATACTTATTAATATGTAAGACTGCCTTATAATGAGGTTTTTGGTTTCATGTAAACTCCTTTTTCCTTAACGATATTCTATAACCGAAGTCTTCGGTTGTAAAACCGAAAGCTCCGGTTGTACAACTGAAAGTTTCGGTTATACAACCGTAAGTTTGAACACAACTTTTCACTTAACCTCATCCGATTCCCTGCTAAAGCTTATTCGGTTTTAAAGATAAGTGTCTGGAGATATTTAGTTGCGCGCTATTTATAATAAGTAAGTGTACAAAATTACGGAATATCGCTGGAATAATCGAACAAAATCAGCAGATTAACGCAATAGGAATTGAGATTTAAGCAGTTAGGAGAAAATTACGGAAATAGGGCTGAGGGCTGAAAAGCGTTCCAAAGCGGATTAGAGAAATAGAACGGTTTCCTATTCGTTACCCGTCAGAAATGCAGATTTAACACTTTTCGTCCCGTTTACGCCGTTCTGCATAGGTTTGCTTGTCAAGGTTTAACTCGTTGATTTATAGTTTTGCAACCAAAAAAGGACGAGTATGACAAGGAGCACATTTCGCGTGCTGTTCTATGCGAACGGCAGCAAGGAGAAGAACGGAATTGTCCCCAT
>CALUOR010000027.1 GCA_944322285.1 uncultured Bacteroides sp. | reverse complement strand
CAGTATATTATTTAGAGTAGTGTCTACTAACTTAGTTTATAAAATAAAAAAGTGTCTAGTGAAATCAGGAAAAGACAATAATATTGGTTACTCGCCTGAATATCCTTGGATACTTTGCAATTTATCCAAGGATACTTGAACATTTATCCAATATTATGTGAACATCAGATTTCCGGACAATGTGCAAAAGGGTATGAAAAGCTGCTATCCGATAAAATTCGAGCGACAGCTATAGTAACGGAGACAGCAGACGCACAAAGCTCTCCAGCATCTTGCGTGAGGAAGGACGTTTTTCCCAATGCTTCAGATGGAGTTGTTCGCAATCACGCTGGTCTTGCAGAAAAACTTCACGCATCTGCAAGGCAAATTCCGTGTCGTACACAAAAGCGTTCACCTCAAAATTGTGCTCGAAGCTACGGAAATCCATATTTGTAGAACCAACCGTAGTCAACTGGTCATCGGAAACCATCAGCTTGGAATGCAGGAATCCCTTGCGATAGAAATAAACCTTTACTCCGGCATGCAACATATCGGCCACATAGGAACAGGTAGCCAGATGAGTAAGACGGGAATCGGCACGCCAAGGCAACATCAGACGTATGTCTACCCCAGCTAAAGCTGCGGTCTGCAACGCCACAAGTATGCTCTCGGTAGGCAGGAAATAAGGAGTCTGAATGTAGAAGTATTTCCTCGCCCGATAAATAGCCATGGCCAGCCCTTGCATAATCTCCTTCCATTGACCTACCGGCTCGCTGGTCACCACTTGTACCAGCGCGGAGCCTCCAGAAACGGTTCTCGGGAAATAAACTGCTTTTGTCAACAACGTACGGTCCACGAAATACCAATCCAGCAGGAAAGCTGTCTGCAAACCATGTACAGCCGTGCCCTCTATCAGCATGTGGGTATCCCGCCAAATGCCCCAATCCACTCCACGTATGTAACGCTCGGCCAAGTTCATGCCGCCCACAAAACCCACGCGTCCATCAATAATTACCAGTTTACGGTGATTACGATAGTTCATCTTGCTGGTGAACAACGGGAAACGCACTTTCAAAAAGCCGCGCACTTCAATGCCCGCCTCGCGCATGATTTCAAAAAAACGGTTGGGCACATGCCAACAACCTACATCATCATAAAGTACGCGCACCTCTACACCCTCATGAGCTTTCTGCATCAATACATCGCGCACCATACGTCCAATGGCATCATCCTCAAAAATATAGAACTCCACATGAATATGATGAGTTGCTTTCTGCATTTCGCGCAGCAAAGCCTGTAACATAGCTTCGCCCGTTGTGAAAGCCTCAAGCCTGTTACCATCAAAAGGCAGAGACTGATTGGTGTTACGAAATAATGAAATAAGCCGATTATACTCTTCCGGAATTACCAGAGAGGTCTGAGTCATGTATTCCAACATCGGTTTCTTCAAAAGGCTGTTGTACCCCTTCCGACTTATCATCCGTTCGTGACGCTGATTGCGCCCGAAAAAGAAATAGAACACCAAACCAATGACAGGAAGGAATATCAAGACTAGCACCCATGCCAATGTCTTCACCGGATTGCGGTTTTCTAGAATAATAACCACAATAGTGCTGACTATCAAGCCTAGGTAAACCACATAAAAAGCGGTCCCGGCTATCTGACCCAACAATGAAGTCAAATCTATCATTTGTTTCCCATGCGTTTATGGGAAACAAATGTAGAAAAAACAAATTAAAAAACAAACAATTTCTTATCAGAAGCGACGATGAGGAGGACGCGGGCCACCGAAACCGCCACGCATATCCGGACGTCTGTCACGGCTAATCTTACCTCCAAAGATATTCAGACGATAGATAAGGTGCAACATGCAATAGCTGTTCACACCATTGTACTCGTATACGGAACGGCCGCTGGCGGTCAGAGAACGGGTAATGTTACTCTGCTGACGCAAGATGTCATACATCTCAAAACTAAGCGTCATGTCTCCTTTCAGGAAGGTCTGAGCTATCTGGGCATTCCATATCAACTCATTGCGGTTCATGCTGCTGTCCCGATAGCCACGGCGGCTCTGATTGGAGATATTGGTATTAAAGCTCATGTTCCAAGGCGCGTTGATATTAGTAAACACGCCATAGGCAAATGTGTAAGGATTCTGATTATTAGAAGGCGTCAACTTGTCTTTCTCAATCGTGTAGGAGAAGTTTCCGTTCAGACCTACCTCGAAAATATCGTCACGATAGGTAGCCCGCAGATTCTCGTTGAAAGCCAAATTAGTAGTCGTGTTCTTCTGCTCAACAGCATCCGCACCGCTACCCGAAGTCAAATAACCCACATTATTAGTATATCGCACATTAGAGAATGTGCCAACATTAAACTTTTTATTCTTCAAAGCCGTGTTGAAGCCGAACAATCCCATCAGGTTCCAGTTACCATTGATGTTCTTCGGCATGGATGTCCAGCCACCGGTAGCCGCATTATAGGAACGGCTTTGGCTAATGCTGTTTTGTGTAGCCTGGAAGAAAGAGCGCACGAAAATGCCTCGTTGCAGGTCGGCGATATAATTATTGTAGAACACATTGATGTTGTGGCTGAACGAAGGTTTCAAATCGGGATTACCGGTCTGGATGCTCAACGGATTGGAGTCATCAGTCACCGGCAACAGATTCTCCATGCTGGGTTGGCTGCTTCGCCCACGATAAGTGACACGCAACTGGCTTACTTTGGAGAAACGCATACGGAAATCGATGTTCGGCGCAAAGTTGAACACACTACGGGTGCTCAGTGTATCAATATTTCCTTTCTTATAAGAGAGCTTTGTATTTTGAGGCTGGAAAGACAAGCCCGCATTCAGCTGATATTTCGGACGAATGAAGCGCAAGCCGATACGAGCATCGTGCTCATACGTCTTATATTCGGCATACTTACTTTGGTCATCATCCCGATGGTTGAGATAATCCGAAGGGAGCTGATTCCCCATCTCCCAACCTAAACCGGAAAGATCATACGTATTTCGGTCGCTTTCACTATAACTATACTGGAAACGATAACTGAATTGCAAGAAAGTAGCCTTGGCTATGGGTTCACTATAAGTCAACTGTGCCTGATAGCTGTAGTTGGACGAAGGAGAAGTGATATAACGCCGAATAACATCATCCTCGCGTGTGGCATCTTGGAAATAACGAGTATCCGATGAACTATATTGGTCATTGTCGTTGTCTCCATAACTGAAGCGTCCACGCAACGTGATGTTACGGCCGTTGGAACTGAGTCTGCGGTTGGCCTGTAGCGTAGCATTGGCCGACAAGGAATTGCCATTACTTCTTTTCCAATCATTACTGGTATTGACACGAATATCTTCCAATGGGTCATCACTCAGAATTGCGGCACGAGTCAAAGCTGACAAATCCAAATAGTCATTCGGATTGCCGATGTATTCGTAAGGATCAGCGTTGAAAGTTCCCGACTGGGAAACGGTATTGCTTTCCGTATCTCCATAGGAGAAGTTAGGACGGAAAATAATGTTCGTCAACGTGTCCGGACGCCACTCCAACATCACGTTAGCATTGAAATTCATATTCTTGCTTCGACCGGAAGAATTGGAGTTGGAGAAAGATGAGCCTGCACCTCCGGCCAGGAAGTTTTCAGTATAACCGGTGCTTATCTGGTTATTGTCCCGATAATTGTAACGGGCACTACTCTCTACATCTAGCTTCTCGCTGGAAGTGGCGAAGTTGACACCAATCTCCTTGGTAGTGGTCATACCATTATTACGACGCCAGCGCGGACCACCTCCGCCTCCGGAATAACCTTGATTGTTCACGTTGTTGATTCGACCAATGATAGACATCTGCGTAGGACCACGGAAATGATTAATCATAGCACGAGCAGAATAGCGGTCTTTAGTACCTCCGGCCACATCTGCATTGCCAAACCATCCGGTCTCCATTTCCTTCTTCACAGTAAGGTCGAGCACGGTTTCTTCTTCTCCATCATCTATGCCAGTGATACGTGCCAAATCGGACTTCTTATCATATGTCTTCAGTTTCTCAATCATTTCTACCGGAAGATTCTGCATCGCGGTAGCCACGTCTCCGCCAAAGAATTCCTTGCCGTTCACCATGATTTTCGAGATGTCCTTTCCGTTAATCTTGATGTTGCCGTCCTCGTCCACTTCGGCACCGGGAAGTTTTTTTACTAATTCCTCCAGCGTAGAGCCTTCCGGAGTGCGATAAGCCGAAGAGTTGTATTGCAACGTGTCCTCCACCACCTGCACCTGCGGAGCTTCGGCCACGATAACCGCCTCGGCCAGCATAATGGCATCCGACTCCAAGGTCAACGCCCCCACATTCAGCGCAGGTTTCGATGCACTAAGTTGCAAAGACTTATACAAGGTTTTGAAACCGATATATGACACCTTCAACAAGTATTTTCCCGTCTTCACCCTCGATAAGCGGAAGTTACCCTGACCATCACTGGCCACACCTGTCACATACGTACTATCGGGCAAGGCCAACAGCTGTACGGTGGCTTCCATAGCCGGTCCCTTGGTATCAGCTTCCATCAGACGTCCCGTAACGGTGATATACCTGCTTTGGCTCCTGCCTTGGCTTCTACTCTGAGCTATCGCCGATAATGCTACTGCCCAAAGCAGCACGACCAGCGTCAAAATCTTCTTCATTTGTCTATTCCTTACTATTAAATAAAAAAGTCCGATAATTCTGTTCGGTTTGACAGAAGGCTCTTACGAAGGTTTAATCAACAGGGAAGCGTTTTATGTTTTTTAGCGTCCTTTTTGCTTAAAAAGACGGTCTACTGAAGATTTTTTAAGACCAAACTCCAGACAAAGCACATTTATGATAAGAAAGATAAGAAACGTGGAGCTGTCCACCGACATGAAGTCTCCCTTCCATACCCGGAGAAGCATGCCGCCAAAGATGTACAACACCGTCAAAAACATGGCATTGCGGACGGCCGTATTACGCACCTTCACGGTTTCTTCTGACTCGTGCCTGCTCAAGGCAAAAATTATCATCAACGCCCCCATCATCATCAACAACTTGGAGCACTCCTTGTAAAACAACAGATTAGCATCGGTCACCCGTCCCATCAGCATCATCAGGAACGGCATGAACAAACCCAAAGCAATCACAAAATAGCCCAACGGGCGGCAAAATACTGGCAATAACGCTTTCATAATCTTTAGTCTCAATAAAATTTTGACCGCAAAGATAATGCAAATCGAGCATAGAATAAGCAAATTACATTATCTTTGCGACTTGAAAACAAAAAGAAATCATGAATAAGCAAGAAGTAATCTTATGCCAAGGCCTTGAAAACAGCCTGACGCAAGCTATCGATAAATGTCCGCATGACAAGTTATTCATCCTAACCGATGAACACACGCACCGCCTATGCCTGCCTAAGCTAGAGGGTATGCCCGCTTTACAAAAGGCCGAAGAAATCTGCATCGGCGCCGAGGACGTGCATAAAAACATCGAAACGCTGGTACAGGTATGGCAAACATTAAGCGAACGAGGAGCTACACGCCATTCACTTCTGATAAACCTGGGAGGAGGTATGGTGACCGACTTAGGCGGTTTTGCCGCAGCCACTTTTAAGCGCGGCATTACCTATATTAATATACCAACTACATTGCTGGCCATGGTGGACGCCTCGGTAGGTGGGAAAACGGGCATTAACTTCAATGGGTTGAAAAATGAAATCGGAGCGTTTGCTCCCGCTGCTTGCGTGCTGATAGAGACGGAATTCCTCCGCACATTAGACGCGCACAACTTCTTTTCCGGTTATGCCGAAATGCTGAAGCACGGACTTATCAGCACGCCCAAACACTTGGACGAACTTTTGGCTTTCGATACCGAACGTCCGGATTACGAACACTTGAAACAACTGACAGGCCAGTCCGTGCAAGTAAAAGAATACATCGTGGAGCAAGACCCCAAAGAACAAGGCATCCGCAAAGCACTCAACTTGGGGCATACCGTAGGTCATGCATTCGAAAGCCTGGCCTTGGCGGAAAATCGCCCTGTACTGCACGGATATGCAGTGGCATGGGGATTAGTATGTGAACTTTACCTTTCGCACATCCAAGCCGGCTTCCCCAAAGAACGCCTGCGCCAAGTTAACCTATTCGTCCGCGAGCACTATGGTTGTTTCAACTTCGACTGTCAACACTACGAGCGCCTCTACGAACTGATGAAGCACGATAAGAAAAACACCGCAGGTATCATCAACTTCACTTTATTAAAGGACATTGGTGACATCAGCCTCAACCAAACGGCCGATAAAACAACGATATTCGAGATGTTCGACTTCTATCGGGAATGCATGGGAGCCTGAAAAAGCAATAAAATCATGATTTACCAAGAAAAAAAGAGCAATAAATTTGCAGATTCAAAATAAAGCCGTACCTTTGCATCCGCAATTCGGGGTGTAGCTCAGCCCGGTTAGAGTACGCGTCTGGGGGGCGTGTGGTCGCTGGTTCGAATCCAGTCACCCCGACTGAAAAAATGAAGGAGTTAAGTCTTTGACTTGGCTCCTTTTTTCGTTGCTGTATGACACACTTATGAGTGGTCAAAAGTTATATAAAAGAAAAAATCCGCTGAAAAATCAGCGGATTAATTGTTTAACCAGTGGACCTGGAGGGAATCGAACCCTCGTCCAAACGAGGAAACCATAAGCTTTCTACATGCTTATCTCTGCCTTCAGTTTTCGAGCGCAAGCAAGACCAGAGCCACCAACTTACGCCTTATCCTCTAAATTTTCACGGAAGCCACGAGGAAGAACTTTCGCTATTCCCGATTTTGCTGTGCCGTTATACCAAACGCTTCGGAACAAGAGCTTTTGAACGACATCCCGTTTTCGCTACTTTAGCGGAAATAAAGGTAATCTACTATACTTCGATTACGCAGCGAGAGCATAATTTTCGTTGCCAGATAATTGTTCGATAACTGAGATTAAAGTGGAAATTACCGACCCACTGCATGCTTACCTACCATTTCTGCCCGCTGTCAAATCCAGTCAAGCCCAAATAGCAAATAATGGGATGTCACTCCCGACATTCCCTCTTGTGACCCGGGCGGGATTCAAACCCGCGACCTTCAGAACCGGAATCTGACGCTCTATTCAGCTAAGCTACCAGGCCTTTATTGCGGGACAAAAGTATAAAAAATCCCGGAAATTGCCTAACATTCCTACTTTTTTTTCTTGCACGAAAGAGCGGATCCCATTCAGACATGATATTAATACGACACTCAATCAAACAAAACACAATTCATTTTGATATTTTTTCAAGCAAATCATCGACACATATTAATATTTTATCTATATTTGCCGCACAGAATATCAAAACAACCTTTAAAAAGAAACTGATTTTATGAGTTATCTGATAACACCTGAATACTACACCCCGTTGCTGGACTTGAAGCAGACGGAGCTGGGTATCAAGCAAATCAAAGAGTTTTTTCAGCTGAACTTGTCGTCCGAGCTGCGCTTGCGCCGTGTCACCGCCCCTTTGTTTGTCCTCAAAGGCATGGGCATCAACGATGACCTGAACGGAGTGGAACGGCCGGTGTCTTTCCCAATCAAAGACATGGGCGACGCCAAAGCTGAAGTAGTGCATTCTTTGGCCAAGTGGAAACGTATGACTTTGGCGGATTATCACATCGAGCCAGGCTATGGCATCTACACGGACATGAACGCCATCCGTGCGGATGAGGAACTGGGCAACCTGCATTCACTCTACGTGGACCAATGGGACTGGGAACGGGTTATTACGCCTGCCGACCGCACCATCGACTTCTTGAAAGAAATTGTGAACCGCATCTACGCAGCCATGATTCGCACGGAATACATGGTCTACGAAATGTATCCGCAAATCAAGCCCTGCCTGCCCGAGAAGCTTCACTTTATCCATGCCGAAGAATTGCGTCAACTCTATCCGAACCTTTCGCCCAAGGAACGTGAACACGCCATCACCCAAAAGTATGGAGCCGTATTCATCGTAGGTATTGGTTGCGAACTGGGTGACGGGAAGAAGCATGACGGACGCGCCCCGGACTATGATGACTATAGCACGCCTGGACTGAACGGTTTGCCAGGCCTGAACGGTGACCTTTTAGTATGGGACACGCCACTGCAACGCAGCATCGAGCTTTCCTCCATGGGTATCCGTGTGGACAAGGAGGCTTTGATACGCCAGCTAAAAGCATCCGGCGAGGAACAAAGACTGGAGTTGTATTTCCACAAACGGCTGATGAACGACACGCTTCCTCTCTCCATCGGAGGAGGTATCGGCCAGTCACGCCTCTGCCTGTTCTACCTCCGCAAGGCGCACATCGGTGAAATACAAGCCAGTATCTGGCCGGAAGACATGCGCAAAGAATGCCTGAAGCATAACATTTACCTGATTTAAATATTCATTTGATTTAAGTGCAAAGTGCCCGGCCTCAAAACGCTGAGACCGGGCGTTTTTTAATGAATGATTTGAAAAACGGATTAGCTCGAAAACTGAGCTGCCCAAGTATTCAATATGAAAAGCCCAAGTATGATCGAATAAACCGATGAATATATAGTTGGAGGATATTGGCTTGCCCACTACCTGCTTTCTCTATTGAACAAAAAACAGATTGCCTATTACAAGAACTGCATTGAAAAGGAGATTGAGAAAGAAGACAGAAGCAGACTGTTCAATCAAATCATAGAACACAGTCACAGTCTGACTTATGAGACAGAAAAAGATGCATGGCAAACCATTGCGGATGTTTTTCAAAAAGCGATAAATACAGCATTTGCCCGTTGAAATCAAACTGGTCACACCCTGTCATATTGATGCCAATTCCATTTAATTGCTATCGGGAAAGACGCATATCCCCGTTTTCGCTGACTCTCCATTTATTCAAAACCGATGAATTAGAAGCGCATAAAAATACCGCGTCCGAAAACACTTAAGTGTTTGAGGTCGGAACAGTTAAGTGTTGGCTGCATAACACTTAACTGTTTTGATGACAATACTTCGCCGACTGAGCGCAAAAAGTTAAGTTTTTCGGAGGAAGGTACCACCCAATCCGCTAACAATTGTAAAATACATCTTAACAAACCTTTCAAATCAGGGAAAACGCGTTTCTAGAATTTGTAAATATTCAAGCAAAAATCACGCTATCAATCTGAATATAAGCAAATAAGCGTTTCCGGAATCCGTTCTTTCCGTCCCATCCCTGTCTCGCTCCGAAACAAACGATTCTCAGCGTTTAGGAAATACAAAGTGTCAGGAGTGACAAAATGACAAATGTGCAAGATTTCCGCGCATAAAAAGGACGCAAGATTTCTTCATGTGCAAAAATCTGCGTTAATTTGCAAATGAATAAAGGAAAACATTGCAACTATGAACGTACAAATAGAAGAAAGCTGGAAAGCACGCCTACAACCGGAATTCGACAAAGAATACTTCCGCACATTAACCGACTTTGTCCGCGAAGAATATGCCAAGGGCCCGGTCTACCCTCCGGGACGCCTCATCTTTAATGCCTTCAACCTCTGCCCGTTCGACAAAGTAAAGGTGGTCATTATCGGGCAAGACCCTTATCACGGCCCCGGACAGGCACACGGATTATGCTTTTCCGTCAACGATGGCATACCTTTTCCGCCTTCCTTAATCAACATTTTCAAAGAAATAAAAGATGACATCGGCACAGATATGCCCGCTACAGGCAATCTGACCCGCTGGGCCGGACAAGGCGTATTGCTGCTCAACGCCACGCTGACCGTACGCGCCCATCAGGCTGGTTCGCACCAAGGGCATGGTTGGGAAACGTTCACTGATGCCGTGATACGCCTATTGGCTGAAGAAAAGGAGCATTTGGTATTCATCCTATGGGGAGCCTATGCACAACGCAAAGGAGCTTTCATTGACCGCGACAAGCACCTAGTACTGACTTCCGCCCATCCCTCTCCTTTGTCTGCCTATAACGGTTTCTTCGGCAACAAGCACTTCAGCCGCACAAACGCTTATCTGGAAGCGCATGGTGAGACGCCGATTATATGGTAAAGGTAGAGGAGAATACTGCAAATCGCAAAATTAAGCCGAATTTTGTGGTTACAATCGCAAAATTAAGCCAAATTTTGTGGTTACAATCGCAAAATTCAGTATTTTCGCAAACAAAAAGCCATGATAAGAAGAAGCATAGAGCCCAAAATCATTGCCGACTTTAAGCGGAAAAAGGTAATTGTCATTTTAGGAGCCCGACAGGTGGGCAAAACGACTTTGCTCGACTCCATAGCCCAAGGGAAACAGAAGATACTGACGCTAAATTGCGATAATTTTGACGATGCACAGGCATTAGAAGAAAAGACTTCCACCGAACTCGCCAATATGCTGTCGGCATACGAATTAGTATTTATTGATGAAGCGCAACGCGTCAAGAATATCGGGCTTACCCTTAAAATCATTGCAGACCTGCGACTGAATGCCCAAGTCATTGTCACAGGCTCATCGTCCTTGGACATGGCTAACGAAATAAATGAACCGGCTACCGGCAGATTGTTAGAATACAACCTCTATCCGTTCTCGTTATCCGAACTGGCCGACACTACATCAGAACGTGATGAGCGGCGTCTGTTGGAGACACGCATGATTTACGGCCTATACCCGGAGGTGGTGAATGAGCCTTCTGACGCCAAACGTACACTTATGACCCTGACCAACAGCTATCTATATAAGGACCTCTTTACTTATAAAGGCATTAAGAAACCGGATTTAGTACAGAGGCTTGTCAGAGCATTGGCCTTGCAAGTGGGGAGCGAGGTGTCGTACAACGAACTGGCGAACTTACTGGGAGCCGACCGGGGAACGATTGAAACATACATAGACTTGCTTGAAAAGTGCTTTGTCATATTCCGTCTGGATTCTTTCAGCAGAAATCTAAGGAATGAAATCAAGAAAGGAAAGAAAATCTATTTCTACGACAACGGTATACGCAACGCGGTCCTTGCGAATTTTGCTCCTTTGACACTACGTTCAGACGTAGGAATCTTATGGGAAAATCTGATGGTCAGCGAACGGATTAAACGGAACTCCTATGCCTCCCAATACGCCAATCTCTATTTTTGGCGCACACACGAGCAACAGGAAATCGACCTCATTGAGGAAGAGGACGGAATGCTCCGGGCCTTTGAATTCAAATGGAACCCACGGGCAAAGAGCAAACTTCCCCGTAGCTTTGCCGACAACTACTCTCCGGTTCAATACGAAGTTGTAACGCCCGAGAACTTTTGGGATTTCATACGACTTTAAACCACATTGCGCGCCGCTTTCCGATAATCCAAAGGAGTCTGCCCGGTCATCCGCTTGAACACACGGTTAAAGTAAGTCTGGTCCTCGAAACCCAGTTGGTAAGCTATCTCCTTGACAGGAGTCGTTTCGGTCACCAGGCGCAGTTGAGCCTTCTCCATCCGCTTCTTATTGATGTAAGCGGCGGGAGTCATCTTCATTTCTCGCTTGAATATCCGTATCAGATGGTCCTTGGAAAGACACGAAAAAGCGGCTAAAGCATCAAGATCGGGCGAAGCACCCAAATGGGTACGGATATATTCCAATATCTTGGTAATGCGCTCGTCCGCCACATACTGCTTGGGATTCGCCCCTTGCAGAAATTGCGCCAGCAACTGAAAGATAATGCCGCGGGACTCCACACGGGCATACAATTCCCGTTGTTTGTTCTTCAGAATGTTGCGGGCCAGCGAAGAACTGTTGTCATAATATTGCGGGTCGGGTTGCGTCAGTTCCATACCCGGACACAAAGCATGCAACTTCCTGATGCGCGACAAAATGCCACCCTCCGGTTCTATCTCCGTAGGCAAATTCCAATCTTCCAAGATGTCGTGTCCGGACTCATTATATATATGTATATAATAGTGGCTGAATGTTTCCCGACAGACGTAACTGTGCGGAGTAAAGGCAGGAATAATGTACATGAAACCCGGACGTAAATCCTGCCTCTTGTCAGGCAACACTATCTGGGCATGTCCTTCCGTTACATAATACATGCGCGTAAACGGGCTGCAGATGTCCTTGTAGTTCCAGTCTGCCCCACAATGAGCCTCGCCTATATGAAGGACGAGAAAAAGCATATGATCGATATCGTTATTCATGGCGTTTCCGGCACTTTGCCGCACAAAGATAAGGAAAAAGTCGATATTTTACCATTATTTGCCGGATTAATACCATTGCCGGGAAAAAGGAATCCGCTAAATTTGTCTGCTGTAAGAACTTTACAAACTGTATTAACAACAAAAAACTTTTTATACCATGAGTAAATATCCTAAAATTGGCATCCGCCCGACCATAGACGGCCGGCAAGGAGGCGTACGCGAGAGTTTGGAAGAGAAGACAATGTGTTTGGCAAAGGCTGTGGCCGAACTGATTTCCTCACAAGTGAGATATGCCGACGGCAAGCCGGTGGAATGCGTAATAGCAGACGGCACCATAGGGCGCGTAGGCGAAAGCGCAGCCTGCGCAGAGAAGTTTGAGCGTGAAGGCGTAGGAGCCACGCTGACCGTGACCTCTTGTTGGTGCTACGGCTCGGAAACCATGGACATGAATCCTTATTGGCCCAAAGCCGTATGGGGCTTCAACGGAACGGAACGTCCGGGAGCGGTGTACCTGGCAGCCGTATTGGCCGGACACGCGCAGAAAGGACTGCCTGCATTCGGTATCTACGGACACGACGTGCAGGACATTGACGACAACTCCATCCCCGCAGATGTAGCGGAGAAAATTCTGCGCTGGGCACGTGCTGCCGTGGCCGTAGCCCAAATGCGAGGCGAAAGCTACCTGTCTGTCGGAAGCCAGTGCATGGGTATCGCGGGAAGTATCGTAAACCAAGACTTCTTCCAAACCTACCTGGGCATGCGGAACGAAAGCGTGGACGAAACGGAAATCCTGCGCCGCATGGACGAGGGCATCTATGATCCGGTAGAATATGAAAAGGCCATGGCATGGACCGAAAAGTATTGCAAGTCCAAAGAAGGATGGGACAAGAACCGTCCTGAACGGCAGAAGACCCGCGAACAGAAAGACGCTGACTGGGAATTTGTCGTAAAGATGACCCTTATTGTGAGAGACTTGATGTTGGGTAATCCAAGACTGCGCGAATTAGGATTCAAGGAAGAAGCCATCGGACATCATGCCATTGCTGCCGGCTTCCAAGGGCAACGTCAGTGGACCGACTGGAAACCGAACGGAGACTTTACCGAAGCGTTGATGTGTAGCACGTTCGACTGGAACGGCATACGCAAGGCCTACGTGCTGGCTACGGAGAACGACTCGTGCAACGCCGTAGCCATGTTGTTCGGCAATCTGTTGACCGGATGCGGACAAATGTTCAGCGATGTACGTACTTACTGGAGTCCGGAAGCCGTGAAGCGCGTAACGGGTAAAGAACTGACCGGACTGGCCGCTAACGGCATGATACACCTGATTAACTCTGGCGCAACCACACTGGACGCTACGGGCGAAAGCATCAACGCCGCAGGCGAACCGTGTATGAAACCGTGCTGGGAAATGACCGAGAAAGATGCCGAAGCCTGCCTGAAGGCCACGAACTGGTTGCCGGCAGACCGTGATTACTTCCGCGGAGGCGGTTTCTCCAGCAACTTCCTGTCAAAAGGAGGTATGCCGGTCACCATGTCTCGCCTGAACATCGTAAAAGGTTTAGGCCCTGTCTTGCAGATAGCCGAAGGCTGGACAGCCGATGTAGAGCCGGAAATATTTGAAGTGCTGAACAAGCGTACTGACCCCACGTGGCCTACAACCTGGTTTGTACCCCGCTTGTGCGACAAACCGGCTTTCCGCGATGTATATTCCGTCATGAACAACTGGGGAGCCAACCACGGTGCCATCAGTTACGGACACATTGGAGCCGATTTGATTACCTTGGCCTCCATGCTCCGCATCCCGGTATGCATGCACAACATAGATGAGAAAGACATCTTCCGCCCGGCCGCATGGAACGCCTTCGGCATGGACAAGGAAGGAGCCGACTATCGCGCATGCGCCGCATACGGTCCTATCTACAAATAAGACAAACCATGAAGAGCACTCGCAAAATTCCGATTATCGGAGACGGCACATGGACGGCCGTCATTCCTTTTGCACTCATCACGAGTTGTTTTGCCCTGTGGGGCTTTGCCAACGACATCACGACGCCGTTGGTAAAAGCCTTCTCCAAGATATTTCGCATGAGTGTGACGGAAGGGACATTGGTACAAGTAGCCTTTTATGGAGGCTACTTTGCCATGGCCTTCCCTGCGGCCATGTTCATCCGACGTTATTCCTACAAAGCCGGAGTCATGCTGGGATTGGGATTGTATGCCCTCGGGGCGTTTCTCTTTTTCCCGGCAAAGATGACGGGCGACTATTACCCGTTCCTCATCGCCTACTTCATCCTCACGTGCGGTTTGTCGTTTCTGGAGACCAGCTGCAACCCTTACATCCTTTCCATGGGACCGGAAGAAACAGCCACCCGCCGCCTCAACCTGGCGCAGGCGTTCAACCCCATGGGAGCCTTGCTGGGCATGTATGTGGCCATGGAATTCATCCAGCGCCGGCTGCATCCGATGGACACGGCTGAACGAGCCACACTATCCGACAGCGAATTTGAAGCCGTGCGCGATGCGGATTTAGGCACACTGATAGCCCCTTATCTCATCATAGGCATCATTATCCTCTGCATGTTGATACTGATCCGGCTGACGAAAATGCCTAAAAACGGCGACACATCGGGAAAAATAGACTTCGTCCCTACCTTGAAACGCATACTTGCGGTGCCGCGTTATCGCGAAGGCGTACTTACCCAATTCTTCTACGTCGGCGCGCAAATCATGTGCTGGACGTTTATCATCCAGTACGGCACCCGTCTGTTCATGGACATGGGTATGGAGGAACAGGCTGCCGAAGTACGTTCCCAGCAATTTAACATTGCCGCCATGGCCGTATTCTGCGTGAGCCGTTTTGTGTGCACATTCCTGCTGCGTTTCTTCAATCCGGGCATGCTGTTGCGCACGCTGGGCATCGGCGCGGCTTTGTTCACCATCGGAGTAATAGCCTTCCACAACATTTGGGGGATGTACTGCATTGTGGGCGTATCAGCCTGCATGTCCCTCATGTTCCCCACTATCTATGGCATAGCCCTAAAGGGATTGGGCGAAGACGCCAAGTTTGGTGCCGCAGGTCTGATTATGGCCATCCTGGGAGGTTCGATATTGCCGCCCCTACAAGCATCCATCATCGACCAATATGAGTTGTGGGGTATGCCGGCGGTCAACCTGTCGTTCATCATGCCTTTTATTTGCTTTGTGATAGTAATCTGCTACGGCCACCGCTCCTATAAGCGGAAATGGGCGTGAAATAATCATTTATCTGTCAGCAGCAAACGCTTACTAAACTCCCCTCTCTCTTTCGGAAGGAGGGGAGTATCTGTGCGGATACATTCATGCAGCCGCCCGGATGCATATCTGTAGCCGCCCGGATACAAAAATGTACCTGCCCGGATGCAAAGATGTACTTGTGCGGATGCAAGGATGTATCTGTGCGGATACAGGTCTACAGTCAGGCTGAAACATGTTCACAGCGTGCCCGTTAATACCATTGGATATTGCTTTGCGTCTGGCTGCGCTGCTCCCACTTGAGGTCTTGCAGGATGCTGGCGTTGGCGCGGATGGTGAAGTTGTAGTACTTCCAGCGGCCAAAGGGTGAAAGACTGGCGGACATGCTGAAGCAGTGCAAGTCGCGGGTGATGTTGAAGGTGGTCTGCACAATCTCCTTGGCATCGAAGTCGTAGCCGGAGTTGAAGCTGATGGCCCACTTGTTGGATATCTTGATATTGCCGTTCAAACTCAGGTTTTGTGTATAGCGGTAGGGATAGCGCATTTTCTTCTTATTTATCTCTTTGGAGCGGTCTTCGGAAATGCTGAAACCATAGTTCACGTTAATAGACCACGGCATCTTGAAAGCCTGGTATCCGTCCTCGTCCACAGCTGCCTGCTCTTTCTTCTTCGCGGGAATACCCGAAGATTCCTCACCTTCTCCGGCATCCGCGCCATCGGAGGTACCATCCTTGTTTTCACCTCCTTCTTCATCCGGGTCTTCTCCCTTGAAGAAAGCACGAATCTTCTTCCATGTGTCATTATTGAACGTATAGCTGAAAGATGAACTATAATTTTGGAAGATACCAAAGCGCCCGTAGGACCACTCCGTGCGGTCGTTGTCCACCACGTTACCCCGCTCATCGAACTTATAACCGTAGGTCTTGAACGTGGAGTTCATGCTGAAAGTATAGCTTTTGGTCAGTTTCAGACGCAAGTTCAAACTCAAGTCACTCCACGGACGGGTCTGTGCCGCCATGTTGTAGGATAGGTTGGCGCCAAACTCGTCTATCAGGCTGATTTTGCGGATGGAGTCGTTCTTGTCCTTATACTTCATTTCCAAGTTGTTGGAGATGCTGAAGTTGATGGCTCCCTGCTTGCCTCCGCTGGGCACGCCAAAGGGGCTGTCGACATAGTAGGAATAGCGTACGGTGTCCTGTCCGCCATTGCTGTTGGGCCGGTAGTAAGTGCCGTAGTAACCATATTTATTCGTGGTAAAGTCCGGGGCCGCACTGATGCTGACGGACGGGGTGATGATATGGCGGATTTGTATTTCCTTCTTGGGGAGGAACAATGGCTTATACATACCATATATTTTGGTGTTGACACCGATGCTGGCTCTATAGTCCCATACGCGATGAAAGCCGTACACTGTGTCCGTATTAACCACTTCGCCCCGCTGCGCATCCCAATCCTGGTGCACTTTGCGGGTGTACCAGCGTTCGGTATAATCCACCTGGGGGGTGACGTTGAAATACTTAAAGAGAGTGAACGTGGCACTGATAGGTATCTGGTGCTGCATACCGTTTTCCCAGTCTTTTATCAGGTTGGACTTGAAGAGCAGGTTGTCTTTGGTCTTAATGCTGTTGGTGAAACGTCCCGTGTAGCGCAACGAAATCTTTTCATACCACCGCTCGTCACCCACCGCCTTCTTACGTTTAAAAGGATAAATGTTGCTCAGCGAGATGTTTATATCAGGCAAGGTGAGCGAGATGGAGGAATCGCGCATGGTCTGGGCAATGTTCGAGGTGGCCGCAATGGTCAGCCCGATGTCGGGAAACGAGCGCGAATAACTGATACTTGAAGTCTTGGTGTTCTGCGTCATGGCCTGCGGGTTGTACAGGTTGTTGATGTTGGAACGCTCGTAACTGCTGGTCGAGAAGTTCACACTGGCCGAGAACGAAGAATTAGGGTTGGCTTTGGCGTCCTGGCGGTGACTCCATACAATCTTGAAGTCCTTGCTCACGGCATAGTCCGGCAAGCCCTTGTCGCCCGTCTTGGTCACCTGATAGCTGGCCTGCAACAAGCCCGAGTATTTATAACGCTTCACATAGTTGCTCTCCATGTTCAGTGCCCACGAACCTTTGGTAAAGATGTCGCCGCGGAGTTTCAGGTCCATCTGGTCACTGATGGCAAAATAATAACCTCCGTCCGTAAGGCCGAAACCACGGCTGGAGTCGTCCATGTAGGTAGGCATCAGGAAACCCGAGGAATAGCTGTCGTTAAAGGGGAAGAAAAAGAACGGCACCGCCAAGGGAAGCGGAACGTCTTCTACTACAAGATAAGCCGGACCGGTCACCACGTTTTTCTTGGGGCGCACCTTGGCGTAAGTCATTTGCATATAGAAATGGGGATGCTCGTGGTTGTCGCAGGTGGTGTACATACCGTCCTTCATGTAGAATTCGTTGCCCGTGCCTTTCTTGGCGTTGTTGCCCACAACGTAACCTTCGCCCTGCTGGGTCACCACATTGCTGATGATGCCTCGCTTGCTCTCGAAGTTGTAACGGATGGTGTTGGTTTCGTAAGGAGTCTCCCCGTCCTTGAACACCGGCGTCCCGCTCTTATTGCCCAGCGAGTCCTCCACGCCATGAGCATACACCGTGCTGCTGTCCATGTTCATAGAGATAACGGCCGCTGTCAGCTCCACGCCGGGATAGTTCACCTTACTTTCTCCATACAAGTGGGCATAGCCATTCTGCGTAAAGACGATGGAGTCGCTGGCCTCGTATTCCACCGGAGCATCCAGTCCTTCATCCTTTTTGGAAACCGTGTCAACTGACAACGTATCAGTGGCCAGAGAATCGCTCAGCGCGATGGAATCCCCCAACTGCGCGGTGTCCCTACTGGGGTGTGGCGGAGGCATAAATCCCCTCCCCCGACGCTGTGATACAGCTTCGGCCGAAAGAAACAACAACGCAAACAGAACGATGAATATGGTAGCTTTTGATTTCAATGACGCCAATTAACTATACAACAATATGCTTTAAACGGGGCAAAAGTAAATAAATTCCACGGATAAACCGCTTCTTTTTAGTTTATTTTAGATTGCTACAAGAAGAGTTCGCACCAATGGTCAAAGCGAGCCAGCCCGTCTTGACCGTGTTTTTCTAAACTTTTCCTCGCTTTTTCCACGCTTTTCTCCTTGTCCAGCTTCGTTTTGGAGTAGAACTTGTCGGCAAAGCAGATAACCTGTTCTTCGGGACTGACCGGTACTAACTCCCGATGGGGGATGGGCAGGTCCTGTTCCACGATTCGCTGCAAGGTCAGTCCGGCGCCCGTGTGGCGTTCGCATACCAAGGCGTGACGCGGATAACCTTCGGCACGCATCAGGTCGGCTCCCAAGTAGCCGTGGCAGATGTAAGGCTTGTCGCCAAAGCAGAAGATATCCGGCGCGTTGGTCAGAAAGATGCCGATGTCATGCACCATCGCTCCCTCGTACAGGAACTCTTTGTCCAGGTGAAGTTCGGGATGGCGTTCGGCTATCTGCAACGCTTTGTCCGCCACCGAGCGGCTATGGGTCAGCAAAATATGCTTCAGCTCCCCCGCTTCCGGGTAATATTTATCGATTATTTCCAAAGGATTCATGTTCATTTTCAATTATTCGGCGGCAAAAGTACGAATTATTCTGTTACAATGGTTAACTTTGCCCCATCAAATCCTATAAAGAAGAGTAGATGAAGAGAAGGCAAAGACACGCGAGTTCCCGCAGAAGCCTGTTCCGGGGTGGATGGGCAATCCTTTTATGCGGTTTACTCTTGTGCGTCTCTTCTTGCCGGCGTCATCCGTCGCCTGCCGTTTCCTCCGAGATGGTGGCTTACGAACGCTTTTTTGCGGAGAACATCGACTCCGTGGCTTTAGCCCCCCGTCAACTCCGGGCCAAAGCGCAAGCCCAAATGGCCGAAACAAAAGACAGCCTAGTGCGCCATCTCTACTTGGGCATGACATTGAAAACCTATCTGATAACGGCCCAATACGACTCCGCCTGGATGGTGATACGCCAGATAGAACACTTCATCCTAAGCCGGCCTATGTCCGCCAACCTAGCCGACCTTTATTCCGACTGCCTCAACATGGCGGGCAACCTGTATAGCCGCACGGGCTATAGTGACTCGGCCCGGCAGGCCTTCCGCCAAGCCTACGAGTGGCGAATGGCAGGCCTGCAAAAAGAAGTGGTGCCGGACATCCTGATTAATTTAGCCGATGCCTGCAACCGCTTGGGACGACTGGACGAGGGAGCGGCCTGGTATCGCCGCGCCCTATACCTGTGCGACTCCCTGCAACTTCCATCCACCCGCAAATATCCTATTTATTACGGGCTGGGGCAAGTATACGTCACTTTACGCGACTTTGAGCAATGCGACTACTATTTCAACCTTGCCGCTCATTACTTCCACCAAATGATGCCCTACGAGAAATACATCTACCTGAACAACCGGGGTACTTCCTATTACTACCGCAAGGAATACCGCGAAGCGATGGGCTATTTTCAGGAAGTCATCCGCCTGGCCGGGGAATATCCCGACATGCTTTTCGAACAGAATCTGGCTCGCCTGAACCTGAGCGATTGTTACCTGCAGCTGGAGAAGACAGACTCGGCCTTGTGGTGTATGCAAGCGTGCCGGCCTTTCTTCGAGAAAATGGGTGTCACTACCGCCCTCTACTACCTGGACACGCAAGCCATCGAACTAGCCTTGCTGAAAAAAGACTTCGCACAAGCCCGTGAAATACTCAGCCAAAGCCTGACCCCGCCGGACATCGACCCGGAAATGCTCCACATCCGCAACAACTACCTGCGCCAATACTTCAAGGAGACGGGCGACTATCGCCGAGCTTACCGTTATCTGAACGAAAGCCGCCGGCTGGACGACTCCATCCGTAACGAACGCATCAGCATGCGCACGGCCGATCTCGCCCTACGCTATCAGCAGGACTCCACTCTGCTGGCCCACCGAATACAGATACGCGAAGCAGAGAACGAAGTGCTGCTCCTGCGCCAGACGCAACTCATTGTATGGATTGTGGCACTCATCATCCTGCTGCTGGCCGGGTTTACTTATCTATATAGCAAGAAGAAACGCGCCCTGCTGCAAGCCGAAAGCCGCCGGCAGATTTCCTCCCTGCGCTTGGAGAACATACGCGGCCGCCTCTCACCCCACTTCATCTTCAACGTGCTGAATCAGGAAATCTCAAGTCCCGGGCGAAAAAGCGCCGAGTCGGAACTTCCTCTGCTGGTGAAGCTCATGCGGCGCAATCTGGAGCTGGCGGAACAACTCAGTGTGACCCTGAACGAAGAATTAGATTTTGTAAAAACCTACATCGACTTAGAACGCAAAGCAATGGGGCCCGATTTCCATTTTACCATTCAGATGGAAGACAATGTGTGCCCGGACAGCCAGCTGATACCTTCCATGCTGATACAAATACCCGTAGAAAACGCCTTGAAGCATGCCCTACGCAGCAAGGATGGCCAGCGAAACCTTTGGATTGACATCCGCCGTACCCCGGACGGTCGATGCCACATCGAGATAACCGACAACGGGGGAGGATTTCGCCCGGACAGTCCCTCACGCGGCACGGGCACAGGCATGAAGGTAGTGATGCAGACCATCCAGATTCTGAACGGCCGGAACAACGAGAATATTGAAATCGGCGTACACAACGTTTCCCTGAGCGAGGGCGAAACCGGATGCCGGGTAAGCTTCTCCATTCCTCCCGACTATCGGTACGAACTATAAAATTAGATGCTTTAGTTACAAATTTCGACACGATAGTACGGCTTTTCGCACATATAGTGCATTTTCCGTACTTCCGGGTTTTGCAACTCACAAAGATAATTTTTATCTTCACCCGCAGAAAACAAAAGCATTTTTTCATGTATCTATACAAGATAGTCATAGTGGACGATGACGAGCTGTCGCTGGAGAACCTGAGCACTGCACTGAGCAACCAGCCGGACTTCCTGCCCGAGGCCGTGGCACGCAACGCCCGGCAAGGCAAGAAGCAGATTATGGAGACCCGGCCCGACTTGCTGTTTCTGGACGTGGAGTTGCCCGACATGACCGGCATGGAGCTGCTGCAAGAAATTCGCGATGACGTGACTTGGCCCATGAAGGTAGTATTCTACACCGCCTACGACAAGTACATGATTCAGGCCATACGCGAGTCGGCCTTCGACTACCTGCTGAAACCCTTCGATGACGAAGAGCTGAACAACATACTGGAACGTTTCCGCCAGCAACAAAAACGACTGACCACTCAGCCCGAAATGCGCAACATAGCTCATATCCCCGCCGGACAATCGTTCATGGTATTCACCCCCACGAACGACATGCGTGTACTCCGCTCGGCCGAAATAGGATTCTTCCGCTACTGCTCCGATCGTAAGATATGGGAAGTAATCTTCACCCACGAAGCCCCCCTGACCTTGCGCAGGGGCATCACGGCCGACCAGATAACGTCCAATCTGCCCAACTTCATACAGATACATCAGTCCTACATCATCAACTTAGACTACCTGATGCTAATAAAGGACAATCACTGCGTGATGTATCCGCCCTTCGACCAGGTGACAGAATTGCTGGTATCGAAAAAGTACAAGAAGAAACTGCAAGAGCGCTTCTGCTTGTGAAAGCCAAGGAGCGACTCATCCATCAATATAAAATTAGTGTTAGGTTAGGGTGCTGGCAGATGTTTTTCTGAAACGTCTGCCACATTACAATGAAAGGCGCAGAATGTGAATTCCGCGCCTTTACTTACATTATAAACAAAATAATGACTTTCCTTTATTTCACCTCAATGCCCTTGTTGCGCAAGGTCACGTTCAACACTTTGGCGTAATCAGCATATTGCTTCTCGTCCAACGTCTGCTTCATCAGCTTTAAGTTACCATAAACGGCCTTACGCACCTTCTCTTCGCGATTTTTCCTCGCGTTCGTGGCACGCAACATCTGCTCATCAAAATACATGCAAATGTTTGCCACTTCCTCTTGCTGCTTGCCGTTCAGTTTCAGATATTGGCTCAATTTAGTCACATTGATGTTGCCATCCCACTTTGCTGACTCGGCTACCGGTTGGTTACCCGCTGCGAAAGACGCAGCCATCAGGCAGAACGCTGCCACTAATGTTAATCCTAAACGTTTCATAATACCTAACTTTTTTAAATTTGTTAATCCTAAAAACTAATCTCTAATACTCTATTAGCGCTAATACCTATTGAAAACATTTTGTGCCTAACGTTAGGTCTTCATCTTTTTACCGCTGCAAAGGTAAAAACATGTTTTATAACACAAAAACAAAGCGAAAGAAAACATGCGTTCTCCCCCTCCTTTTTTGATTTACGTCAAGAACAAGATAGCACATAAGTCGTTTTGCAAACGTTTTGTAACCTATTTGAAATAATCCGTATCATTTGTTACAGAATATAGCCGATATTATGGAAAACTGAATCGGCGGATATAGCCGGACACTGCCCGACATAAGGAAGCCTACTTATAAAAGATTGTCATATTGCTCGCTGTTTGGCGTGTTTGCTGTCAGAAAGCGCTGCTTTCACGTGCTTTTACAGACTCCTCATTTTACAAAAAACGATGAAAAAGAAATGCATAATTATGCGTCCGCAAAATCACTGCGCAGGTTGCTCCCAACGAGCGAAGTGTCGGGTACGTAACACTTAACCGGTTGGAGTGAACCTCCGCGCTCACCGGGAACAAATAGTGTGGTGTTTCTGAGGCAATATTCCCTTTGTCTGCTAAAAATAGTAAATTTTAATTTAAACACCCTTATTATTGACAAATTTTCACTTCTAGAATTTGTAAGCATTCTCGCAAATAAAACTCTATCCAGCTGAATATAAATGAATAAGCAATTTCAAAATCCGTCCGTTCCGGCCGACCCGTCCTTCGCTCCGAAACAAGCGATTCTCGGCGATTAGGAAATACAAAGTGTTACAAGTGACAAAGTGATACTTTAGCGGGGCGGAGCCCCGCAGCTACAAGTTACGAGTAAAGTTACTGAGTATACTATGCGCAGCCACTTGTAGCCTATAGCTCGTAACTGCGCACCCCGTGCGCTTATAATACAAACTAATCTTGTTCACTTACTTAGCGACTTATTTTATGGTATTTAGTGTTGCAAAACATAAACAATCAGGAAATTTTTAGCAAAATTCTGATTATCTTTGCAAAGGTACAGATTTAAATCCTTAAAAATAGGGAAGATATGGGATGTGCGTATTCCTATTTTTTACAAGGATTTCCTCTATTGAATAATGATTATGCAGCCGAAAATAAACCTACTATTAACTATTAGAACAAATTGTCTTATGAAAAAAATTGTAAAATTACTATTGCTTTTCGTAGTGCCGCTGCTGTTTGTGGCCTGTTCGGATGATGAGTACGAAGACTTGCAGATTCCGGGAAGAACGATTAATGGAACTGTGGAAGTAACTGGTTCTGTTGATTATGTAAATGGGACTTGGTTTTTAATCGCTGATTTAAATTCAATTTTGAATTTAGATCCCAGTAAAGAGGCTACTGAAATCAAAATTAGAAATGTTTTCTCTGATGATTCGCTTGAGAACTTACTGAATCTTGATTATGGTGGGCATACATTTACTGTTAAGCTGATTCTTTATCGTATTGAGCACGACAAGCCCCTCTCTCCATATCAAGAATATGTCGGTACAATCTATTATTATGTAGCTGATATTTATGACATTGACTATGCTTAAGAATGAGCTGAATATTAACTTTTAAAACGATTATCTATGAAAAAGATTGTAAACTTACTATTGCTTTTCGTAGTGCCGCTGCTGTTTGTGGCCTGTTCGGATGATGAGTACGAAGACTTGCAGATTCCGGGAAAGACGATTGAAGAACCTGTGAAACTCACTGGTCATGTTTACAATGAAGATGAGACTTGGTATTTAGGAACTAAATTACCTGTGATTAATATGGATAGAGGTGAAGGAGCTGAGATTAAAATTAAAAGCTTCCCCAACAATATTTCGCTTGACGAAATAGAATATATAGAGAAAACATTCACAGTAAAACTGACTCTTTATGATGTTAATCACCATATTTCAGGTCTGCCATACGAAGAATATCCCGTAGTAATGTATTATTACGTAGCAGATATTTATGAGATTGAATAACCTTAAGAACTAACCATAAAAACGATAAATTATGAAAAAGATTGCATTTCTATTTTTAGTAAGCTTTGTATTATTTGGATGCGAAGAAGCAGTGAATTGGACGATAGAGGACACAGATGCTACTCAAACGCGCAGTGTTACAACAACAGAACAAGCTATATGTGGTACACCTGCTCCACCACCTCCTTCATGGATCTTCTCAGCACAAACAAGAAGCACAGCTGAATTTCCCCAAAGAGTATTTAATGTTTTTGTTCATGTCACCAGAGATTCGTCCGGGAACGGCCCTTTGAATGTAGAAACCGTAGCAAGTAATATTATTTCTAATCTGAATCTATATTATGCCGAAGGTAATATTGGATTTGAATTATACGGTACGGAATATATTGACAATACTTCGTTAAATAGAATAATACTTACTAAAGAGGCGACAGACCAACTTTTTAGCATAAATGGACATGCAGAAGCTATTGATATTTATGTAGTAAGTAATTGCGATGGACCATATAGCGGTCGTGCACAAGATATTCCTTCTACAGCGTGCGCTATTCATGGAGACTATTATGATGAATTGACAACAGCACATGAAGTAGGGCATTGTTTGGGATTATATCACACTCATCACGGAACGAGTCCTGTTGAAGAAGGTACACCTGAGTTGGTAGATGGCAGTAATGCGGCTGTAGCGGGAGATTATATTGTGGATACTCCTGCCGATCCCGATTTGAGATTTTATCCTGAAATGGGCTGGTGTAATTATATAATAATGGATACAGATGCCAATGGAGATATATACCATCCGGATCCTAATAATATAATGAGTTATGCTCACCATTGCAGAGACTATTTTACAGAAGACCAATTTGCCAGAATGCACGACTACATCGATCGAGAAAGTATTTTGAAGAATGCGTTAAAAGGAGGAGATGCTACCATTGAAGGACCTACCCACTTCTGTACTAATGGACTCTACAATGTCAATGTAGAGGGAAACGAAGCGATCAGCAGTGTGACATGGACGGTCAATTCTACCTATTGGGATCAATATGGCACTCAAAGCCAATCCACTTATGAGACGACCGGCACTGTATTGAACTTCCAAGCAAATAATATCGGACTGTTAAAACCCGGCATACATACTATATCCGCAGAAGTTACCTATGCAGATGGGCAAACGAAACCTGCTAATAATACGATAAAAGCAACCAGCGGTGAAACCTCCCCCTATGTAGGAACACTGTATTGGAACTGCAGCTATGTAAAGAACGGTCAAACCAGTCATACAATGAACAATGGAAGCATAGAAATAGAAAGTAACGGCACGCAGACATTCACGGCTACCCAGTATTACGACCAAGCCGGCAATAGCATCACCAATCCGAACATTGATATGTTTGCATTAGACCTGATAGGCATACCAAATGGTAACACCATAGAAATTACCCCTACCTATGGAGGAAGTGTCGAAGGGAACCTGGAAATCTACGTAGCCAATGATTGCACCGTAGATGGAGTGCCCTTTATTATCCCTTATACAGTATTCGATGTCAACGAACTGTCCCTCCATGTAATGGGAAATACCATGACCATTGCTCCCAACGCAAGCAATGAAGCCGGAAGCATATCTGCCCAATCGGCTTCAGGAACGGAAGAAAGCATTTCTACGGTACAGATTCTGACTACTGACAAGCAACCGGTGACTTCGCAACACTTCACCACAGGAAGTAGCACGGTATCAATGGATATATCTTCCTTACCCGCAGGAAATTATTATGTAAAGGTATTCAAAGGAGAACGGGTGTTCTATAAGAAATTGACCGTATTGTAAAGTGAAACAATGAATAAATTTTCAGGCACGGCTTTCGTATGAATGATTCCGTGCCTGAAAAATGAATAAATTATCCTCTCAGCTGCTTGTCCATAGCCGCGGCCGCCCGACGTCCGTCACCCATAGCGAGGATTACTGTGGCGCCTCCGCGGACAATGTCGCCCCCGGCATAGATGGTGGGGATGGACGACTGCATCTGTTCGTTCACGGCAATAGTACCTTTACGACCTAACTCCAATCCGGGAATGGAATGAGGCACAATGGGATTGGGGCTGACACCTACGCTGACGATGGCCAAGTCGATGTCAATGGTTTCCGTAGCGCCGGGAATGGGCACAGGACTACGACGTCCGCTGGCATCCGGCTCACCCAACTCCATCTTTTGCAAGACAACTTGCTTCACGCGGCCTTGCTCATCGGCTATGTATTCGATGGGATTATGCAAAGTCATGAACTCTACACCTTCTTCCTTGGCATGCTTCACCTCCTCGATGCGGGCGGGCATTTCGGCCTCGGAACGACGATAGACAATAATGGCGCGTTCGGCACCCAAACGACGGGCAGTACGCACGGAATCCATGGCCGTATTGCCACCGCCGATAACGGCTACCCGCTTGCCGAAAGGCACGGGCGTATCGCTCTCCTCGCTGGCGGCATCCATCAGGTTGACGCGGGTCAGGTATTCGTTGGACGAAAGGATATTGATAGAGTTCTCACCGGGAATGTTCATAAAGTTGGGCAGACCGGCGCCGCTGGCCACGAACACACCTTTATACCCGTCTTGCTCCAGCTGTTCCACGCTCAAGGTCTTACCGATAATACAATCCTTCTCAAACTTCACACCCATCTTGGCCAGGTTGTCTATCTCCACGTCCACAATCTTGTTGGGCAGACGGAATTCGGGGATACCATATTTCAGTACGCCGCCAATCTCGTGCAGGGCTTCGAAGACAGTAACGTCGTAGCCCATTTTCGCCATGTCACCCGCAAAGGACAATCCGGCGGGACCTGAACCTACCACAGCCACTTTGATGCCGTTCTTCTCTTTAATCTCAGGTACGGAAATCTGTCCGCTTTCGCGTTCGAAGTCAGCGGCAAAGCGTTCCAGGTAACCGATGGCCACGGGCTTCTCTCCCATCTTCAGGTGAATGCATTTTGACTCACATTGCTTCTCCTGCGGGCAGACACGACCGCATACGGCGGGCAGCGCACTGGTTTCTTTCAGTGTGCGGGCAGCTTCGAGGAATTCGCCCTTCTCAATGTGCTTGATGAAGCGCGGAATGTCGATGCCCACGGGACAGCCTTCCATGCAGCCGGGGTTGGCGCAGTCTAAACAACGCTTGGCCTCAGTCAACGCCTGTTCTTCGTTCAAGCCCAGATTGACTTCCTCCTTGCGGCTGTGCGAACGGTATTCCGGGTCGAGTTCCGGCATCTGCACGCGTTCGATGGCGGTACGTTCTTTGGGTTTCATGCTCTTGCGAAGCTCCACACGCCAAGGGGCATTGCGGGTCTTGTCCTCTGTCTGGGGCTCCAATTGGCAGGACTCCAGTTTGTGCATCTCCTCGCGTTCAATGGGCTTGAAAGCCCCCATGCGCTTCAGCATCTCGTCGAAGTCCACCTGATGCCCGTCAAACTCCGGTCCGTCCACGCAAACGAATTTGGTCTTTCCGCCCACGGTAATGCGGCAGGCACCGCACATACCCGTGCCGTCCACCATAATAGTATTCAGCGACACATCGGTAGGGATGTTATATTTCTTCGTCAGCAGGCAGACGAACTTCATCATGATGGCGGGGCCAATGGCAAAGCACTTGTCCACCTTCTCACGCAGAATGACCTGCTCCACGCCTTCAGTGACCAGTCCTTTTTGACCGTAAGAACCATCATCCGTCATGATGATGACTTCGTCTGAACTCTCGCGCATTTCCTTTTCCAAGATAATCAATTCCTTAGTACGTCCGGCCAACACGGTGACGACCCGGTTTCCGGCCGCCTTCAACGCTTGCACAATGGGCAGCATGGGAGCCACGCCCACGCCGCCTCCGGCACAAACCACAGTACCAAAGTTCTCAATATGTGTGGCTTGTCCCAGGGGGCCTACTACGTCGGTGATGTAATCGCCCTCGTTGAGTTCGCACAGGCGGGTAGACGAAAGCCCTACTTCCTGCACCACCAGGGTGATGGTTCCAGCCACAGGGTCGGCTGCGGCAATGGTGAGCGGCATGCGTTCGCCCTTCTCTCCCACGCGGACAATGACGAAATGTCCCGCCTTGCGCGAGCGGGCGATGAGAGGCGCTTCAACAACCAGCTTGAAGACCTTCTCAGAGAAATGTTCCTTGCTTACGATTTTGTTCATTTCGCTATTCTTTTTATTAGTATAATTACGTTTTTACTATCAGATTGATATTCGTTTGCAAAGATAAGAGTTATTTGATAATAACATGAGTATTTATCGAACAAAAAATGAGATACCCGAAAAAGATGCATTATCTTTTTTAAAGAAAAACGCACAGACAACATCTACGAGAATAGCAATCATTCTCTTCATGTCGCCTGTGCGTATCGTCCACTTGACCAGCTCGTGCAGAGCTAGTGCCGATGATATTTACAGATTGTTTACGTTATTTTCAAGAACAGCGCAATACTTGGCCAGGACGCAAGATGGTGCGGCGTGTAATGTGGTTCAAGCGGCAAAGCTGGCTGACACTTACGCCCTGACGAGCCGCAATACGTGACAACGTATCACCTTTCTTTACTTTATAGAACAAATCACCTTTACCGGCCTTTCCCTTCTTGTTTTTCTCGAACGTATAGGTATCAGCCACGACGTCCTGCTTCTCGAAATTGAACATCAAAGCGGGGTCGATAGCTATTCCTAAGAAACGAGTTTCGAAATGCAGGTGCGAACCCGTGGAACGACCGGTATTGCCGCCCAACCCGATAGGTTCTCCAGCTTTTACTAACTGATCAGGCTTCACTAATTGCTTGGACAAATGTCCATAAATGGTTTCCAAGCCATTGTCGTGACGAATGACAATATACTTTCCATATCCGCGACGACCCTGGTTCTGCACCACACGCACCTTACCGTCAAAAGCCGAACGGATGGTGTCGCCTACATAGACCTTGACATCCAAGCCATAGTGCGCACGACGACGACGCGGACGATAACCAAACACATCGTTAATCTTAGTATGCTCGGTAGGCATACAGAATCCTGTAAGATCTATGATATATTTCTCAGGGATAATGGCATCACCATATACGTGCACTTGCTTTGTATTCCAAGAGGGATAGATGTCAAACGCCGGATAGAGAGACTGTTCCACCCGTATCTGCTTTTGCAAAGCCAATGAGTCTACACTTTTCAGTTTTCTATCGATAGGTGCTTGACGGGCAATGAGATCCTGAGCCAAAGAGTTCAAGCTCACCATAGCCGTAGCTGCGCACAAAGTTGTTTTAATCCAATTCAAATTCATTCCGTATTGTCGTTCTTTTTTGATACCCGTAGTCAAGCACGGACGGTTTTTCAAAACCTTGTAGTTTGTATGCGAATATCGGTTTTCCAAAAATTCTCCCAAAGGTAACATTTCTCTTTGATATTGCGAATGCCATTTTAACTATTTTTCTAAGGCAAAGGATCTATCAGAGAACCGATAATTGGACAAAACACTATTTATTAAGCACTTACGCAATACATGTTTTACAACATATATTGCAGACATCATGACTTTTTGTCCAATATTCAGCTAATAGCAGCCCAATTTACATTAGTTTTGCGGAGAGCCTGCAATTGTTTCCAGATAATTTCATTCTCGGGGTCCACACCGTTAGGATCGGCATCAACCAATTGCTGCGCCACCCCACGCACATATTGCAAAAGTTGCCCGTCGCGCACGATATCGGCAATCTTCAAGTCGAAAGCCACACCACTTTGCTGCGTTCCTTCCAAATCACCCGGTCCACGTAACTTCAAATCGGCTTCGGCAATCTCAAAACCATCGTTGGTGCGCACCATAATTTCTATTCGCTTACGAGTGTCTTCGCTCAACTTGTAACCTGTCACTAAGATGCAATAAGATTGGTCGGCGCCTCGTCCTACACGCCCGCGCAATTGATGTAATTGCGACAGGCCGAAGCGTTCGGCATTCTCGATAATCATCACCGAAGCATTAGGCACATTCACGCCTACTTCTATCACGGTAGTGGCTACCATAATCTGCGCCTCTCCCGACACGAAACGCTGCATTTGCTCGTCTTTCTCTGCCGGCTTCATCTGACCATGCACCTTGCACACCGTGCAATCGGGAAACGCTTCGCAAACATGCAGATAACCTTCCTCCAGATTTTTCAGGTCTATTTTCTCGCTTTCTTTTATCAACGGGTAAACGATATAGACTTGACGACCTTCGGCAATCTGCTTACGCACAGAACGATACAAACTTGCCCGGTTATTATCAAACTGATGCAGAGTAGCTATCGGCTTACGCCCAGGGGGAAGTTCGTCTATCACCGACACATCCAAATCGCCATACAAAGTCATGGCCAAAGTGCGGGGAATGGGTGTGGCCGTCATGACCAATACATGGGGAGGTTGTACATTCTTCGTCCACAAACGGGCACGTTGCGCTACCCCAAAGCGGTGCTGCTCGTCAATAACCACCAAGCCCAAGGAAGCAAAATTTACCGTATCTTCTATCACGGCATGCGTACCTATCAGAATTTGCACATCGCCACTCAACAATCCTTGCAAGATACCTTCTCTCCGCTTCCCTTTGATGGAGCCAGTAAGGAGCTCTACCCGCACGTCCATCCCGCAAAGCAACTCACGAATGGTTTCGTAATGCTGATTGGCCAAAATCTCGGTAGGTGCCATCATACAAGCCTGATAACCGTTGTCCAGGGCTATCAACATACTCATCAAAGCCACCAACGTCTTTCCGCTCCCGACATCGCCTTGCAACAAACGATTCATCTGCCGTCCCGAACCAACATCACGCCGGATTTCCTTCAGCACTCGCTTCTGAGCACTCGTCAATTGAAAAGGCAGATTCCTGGCATAGAAAGTATTGAAGATATCCCCCACTCTACTGAACACATAGCCCCGATATTTGCGCTGACGGTCACGGGCATAACGTAAGATATTAAGTTGCACATAAAACAGCTCTTCAAACTTCAACCGATATTGGGCTTTACGCAACAATTCCGCATTGCCGGGGAAATGGATATTGAGCAAAGCATCCGTCAGCGACATCAAATGATATTCCGATACAATAGCAGGAGACAACGTCTCTGGCAAAGGTTCCTTGATTTGCTTGATGACATTGGTCATCAGCTTCACAATCATTTGCGAATTCAGGAAACTGCGCTTCATCTTCTCCGTTGTGTTATAATAGGGCTGCAATCCCATGCTGCTCATCTGCACATCCGCAGCCAAGTCAATGTCCGGATGGGCGATATTGACGCGCCCGTTGAACATAGCCGGACGGCCAAACACGATGTATTCCTGACGAATCTTATATTTACCTAACAAATACTTAATGCCCTGAAACCACACCAAATCCACCACACCCGTACCATCCGAGAAATGAGCTATCAATCTGCGTTGCCGTCCTTCACCCGCTTCCTCAAAACTCAGAATTTGCCCTTTCAGTTGGATATAAGGCATGGTTCCGTCCAACTCTCGGATAGAATAGATACGGCTACGGTCTACATACTTATAGGGGAAATAATACAATAGGTCATGCTGGGTATAAATGTCCAGTTCCTTGTTGAGCACTGCGGCGCGTTGCGGTCCTACACCCGGCAAAAACTTTATGTCACTCGCAACCCAATCTATCATTCACCCAACAATGCCGAAGCAATTTTCAAATCGAAAGGAGTCGTTATCTTCATATTCTCGCGGTTGCCCTCCACCAAAGCCACCGGTTGTCCCATGGCCTCCACCACCGAAGCATCATCCGTAAATTCGGGCACATAAGCCTGGCGATAGGCTTCTTTCAACAAGGATGCGTCAAAAACCTGAGGGGTCTGCACTAATTTATAGTCATTACGATTTACCGTGACGCTACTTCCCGACACCAAGTGTCTCACCGTCTCCACAATGTCAATCACCGGAATCACCGCTTTTCGCAAAGCCGCCTCTCTATAACAGCGAGCTATCACCTCTTGCGAGACAAAGGGGCGTACCCCGTCGTGGACACCTACCAAAGCTGGTTCGTTCACCCATTCTAATCCGTTCTTCACCGAATGGAAACGAGTCTCTCCTCCGTCCGCCACCCGATGCGGTAAAACGAAACGATGCTTCGCGCACAGTTCAGTCCAAAAATCCTGCTGGCTGTGCGGAAGCACTACTATCATTTGGATGTTCTGATTGTAAGCATAAAAAGCCTCCATGGTACGCATCAACACAGGCTTACCGCCTATTGGTAGAAATTGTTTAGGCAATTCCGTCCCCATGCGCAGTCCCTTGCCTCCGGCTACAATCAGAATATATTCCGTCATAAGCTTATCGAGTCAGGCACATGGCGTTCTTTAACTCCTTCACCTTCTCTTTACCACAAAGATGTTCTACCAAAGCCAAAGCAAACTCTACGGCGGCACCCGGGCCTTTACCGGTAATGATGTTCCCGTCTTTCTCAACCATCGTTCCCGTATATTCGGCTCCTTCCAAATACTTGTCGAATCCCGGATAACAAGTGGCCTTCTTACCCTTCAGCAGTCCCAAGTTACCCAGCACCATCGGGGCGGCGCAAATGGCAGCCACATTTTTGTTATCAGCCACTTGTTTCTTCAAGAGGCGTTGCAGGTCCTCGCAATCGTTCAGCGTCTGGGCACCGGGCAGTCCACCGGGCAATACCAACATTTCTGCATCATAAAAGTCCGCGTTGACTATATTTTGGTCGCACAAGACTGAAACGCCATGCGCACCTTTCACTATTTCATCGGGAGTTACAGATATCATAGACACCTTAACTTCGGCACGTCTCAAAATATCTACTGCGGCAAATGCTTCCATTTCTTCAAATCCGTCCGCAAAAAAAACATAAACAGTTCCCATAATGCATCCTTTCTTTTTAGAATAAAATTATTTCAAGTTAAAATAATACGTAATTGTACCCGTTTGGTTGTTTACCCCCTCTACCGCATTGAATCGGGCCTTCTTGGCCGCATCCTCGGCGGCTTTTCGCAAAGCGGGATTCACGGTGTTGGTCTGGCGATTGATGCTTGTAGCTATCACATACCCGGCAGGGTTCACGGTAATGGTAACCACTACCCTCCCCTCATCCTGCACATTGTATACCGGACGGGGCAAACCGCCTTCACCAATGGAACGCCCGTTCAGGCTAAAACTTCCATAACCGCCCATTCCGGTTACGGCACCTGTAGACGAATTACCTTCGGGACTTCCCTGCACACCTTCGCCCGAAGAATGACCTCGATTCTCCATTTGGGCACCCTTGCCAAAAGCACCGGCAACTCTTCTTCGCGCGGCTTCTTCGGCTTCACGACGTTCACGTTCGGCCTTGGCTTCAGCTAACTTACGGGCTTCTTCGGCTTTTTCAGCTTCGGTCTTTTCTGGTTTCTCTGTTTCTTCCTTCTTTTTGGTTTCCGTTTTCGGCTGTAAAGCCACGGTTTCCTCCAAATCTTGTGTCAAAATATCCTGCTCCGTGACATCCGATATGTCCGGCGCTACGTCTTCCGGCATCACATCCACCTCCACCAGCGAGGGGTCATCCATACCACCGGCTTCGGGCACTTCACCCAACACAACCGGCATACCTCCCTCTGCGGCAGGCGCAGGGATAATAAAGCCTACTGCTATCAAAAAGACAAGCAACGCCACGTGAACCAGCAGCGCGCCTAAAATACCTATATATTTACCTTTTTCTTTTTGAGTCACAGATTCTTTCTTTTTTCTGATTCATCAGTTTTTCTCCGGTGGACGTGTAGCCAGCACCATCTTGAAATGGTTCTCGTTGGCAATGTTCAGCACCTTCACGATTTCCCGATAAGGTACAGACTCGTCCGCATAGAGTGCCACATACATTTCCGGCTCACGCTGGGCGCACACACGCAGGAAGGGAGTCAACTCCTCCATCGTGATGGCCTGTTCCGCATCGTTGCCGAAAGCCGCATACATATTCAATTCCTTGTCAATGATTACCCGCGTCAAAGGTTTCGCGGAGGTCTGCTCTTTGCCTTGCGGAAGCAATACCTTGATAGCGTTGGGCGAGACCACCGTTGAAGTAATCATAAAGAATATCAGCAACAGAAATATCACGTCCGTCATGGACGCCATGCTGAACGTGGGCGATATTTTGGCTCTGCGCTTCAGCATGGTTCATTTAATAAATCCATGAAAGCCATGGTCTTGGCCTCCATCTTGTTCACCACACCGTCCACCAATGTCACCAAGTAGTTGTAGGCAAACATGGCTATGATACCTACCACTAAGCCGCCAACGGTTGTTATCATTGCCTCATAGATACCTCCAGACAGCAAAGTGATATCCACATTGTTACCGGCATTGGCCATCTCAAAGAACGCACGCACCATACCGGTCACCGTCCCCAAAAAACCAATCATGGGAGCTCCACCCGCAATGGTTGCCATGATGTTCAATCCCTTCTCCAGCTTGGCCACTTCGAAGTTGCCCACGTTCTCAATAGCCGCCTGCACATCGCTTACAGGACGCCCCAATCGGCTGATACCCTTCTCTATCATACGTGCCGAAGGCGTATTGACATTCCGGCAATAAGCAAGAGCCGATTTGATTTCTCCGCCCAGGATGTAATCCTTGATTTTATCCATAAACATCGGGTCTTCCTTACCAGCCTTCCGTATCACGTAGTTACGTTCAAAAAGGATGTAGAAACATACCAACGACAACACGGCCAGCACAATCATAATCCAGCCGCCTTTGACGGCCATTCCCCACAAAGTCATCTCCTCCGGCCCGGCCACAGGAGTCAAAACCGGATTCTCTCCGGCAATCGAGTCGGCCAGCGACGAAGCCGCCTGAGCCATGACAAGCATTACAGTATTCATCAGCGAAGACAATTTTTATACGCCTGAATGGTCTTTTCCAATCCCAAATACAATGCATCACATATCAATGCATGACCAATGGAAACCTCATCCAGCCAGGGTATGTTTTGATAAAAGTAATTCAGATTCTCTAAACTCAAGTCGTGACCGGCATTCAAGCCCAAGCCCAACTTGCGCGCCGCCTTGCCCGCTTCTACAAACGGCGCTACCGCTTCTTCCCGGTTCTTAGCATAGCCGGACGCATAAGGCTCAGTGTATAGTTCCACCCGGTCGGCTCCCGCCTTGGCGGCATACTCTATCATTTCCACATCCGTAGAAACAAATACCGATGTCCGTATACCGGCCTTGTTAAGCCCATCCAACACCTCGCTCAGGAAAGCGAAATTAGCCTTTGTGTCCCATCCGGCATTGGATGTCAACTGGGTAGGGCTGTCGGGGACCAAAGTCACCTGATGGGGTTTTACCTTCAAGACCATATCAATGAATTCCGGTGCCGGATAACCTTCGATATTGAACTCGGTATGCAGCAACGGGCGCAAATCATACACATCTTTCCTACGGATATGGCGTTCGTCTGGACGCGGATGCACCGTAATGCCATCCGCACCGAAGCGCTCACAATCCAAAGCAACCTTCACAACATCGGGCACATTTCCCCCACGAGCGTTGCGCAAAGTTGCCACCTTGTTTATATTTACACTCAGTTTAGTCATATACGATCCCTTTGTTTTGCGGCAAAAGTACAAATAATAGTGATAAGTTAACCGATTTCTTATAAAAAAATAGCATCTTTGCAGCGCAAATCACAAATAAACTATATGAAATTTGCCATCTTTGGAAATACGTATCAAGCGAAAAAGTCATTTTATGCCGAACAGTTATTCAATCTGCTCGGCCGATACAATGCGCAAATAAGCGTATGCCGCGAGTTTCACCATTTCCTCACCTCGGATTTGGGCTTAAATCTCCCGCCTGTACAATTGTTTGACGGAGATGATTTCGAAGCCGACATGGTCATCAGCCTCGGAGGAGACGGAACATTCCTGAAAGCTGCCAGCCGCGTAGGCAAGAAGAGCATCCCTATTTTGGGCATTAACATCGGCCGCCTGGGCTTCCTAGCCGATATCTCACCCGAAGAGATGGAAAACACTTTCGAGGAAATCCACCAGCACCGCTATACGTTGGACGAACGCCGTGTGCTCCAACTGCAATGTGACGACCCGACTTTAATGAAAGAGCCATACGCCCTTAACGAAATAGCCGTACTGAAGCGGGACAGCTCATCCATGATAAGCATACACACTGCCATCAATGATGTTCCGCTCACCACCTATCAGGCAGACGGACTTATCATCGCCACCCCTACCGGCTCTACGGCTTACTCACTCAGCGTGGGTGGCCCCATCATTGTGCCCCATAGCAAGACTATTGCCATCACACCCGTTGCCCCCCATAGCCTCAACATGCGTCCCATTGTTATTTGTGATGACTGGACAATCACTTTAGATGTAGAGAGCCGTAACCACAACTTCCTCGTAGCCATCGACGGACGTAGCGAAGCATGCAATGAGACCACCCGCCTCACCATCTCACGCGCCGACTACACCGTAAAGGTGGTAAAACGTTATAACCATGTATTTTTCGACACCCTGCGCAGCAAAATGATGTGGGGAGCCGATGTAAGGTAGAAAACCACAGTTATAAATATGACTAGAATCCCTGTTATCTTCTATAAGGTAGCGGGGATTTTTTATGTCCATCTCCACTTCTACTTCCCTCTTTCTCTTTTCTCACATTGTCAACTCTTTTTCCTTCTCAATTCCTCCAAAAATCTATTTGGGAAATTTGTATGTTACTTTGTAGCCTGAAATGCGCCCGAGAGGCATGTGTAGATGAGGTTTTTGGGGATATGGGCAAATCAGGTTTTACACCATATTATATATATAGCGCACGCAGCTATAGAAAACTAACAAGGAAAAACGAGAAATCAATTTATTAACAACTAACAACTAAATTATTAAAGATTATGGAAATGGAAAAGTTTTATGTGGCTCCGGAAGTGGAAGTTCTGGAGGTTAGCGTGGAGAAAGGGTTCGCCGGTTCGTTCACTCCGGAACAACCTGAGGAGGACCTTTAAGCAAGAGGCATGAATGAATTTTATTATGAACTAAAATTAAGTAATTACTAATTTAAATTCAAAATGAGAACAAAACACATTTTAACAGCATTGGTCTTGCCTGCACTCTTCGCAGCTTGTACGGCCGATGATTTCAATGAACCCATCACCGGCAACGGCGTGGCTGAGCGCGCTCTGCTGAGTGAGGATTTTAAACTTAACTTCGGTGGTGCTGATACGCGTTTCAGTGCCGGCGAAGGTAGTGGCCTCGAGTTCAGCTATGAGGTAGGCGATTCAATCGGTGGCGCAATTATTGACTCCTACACTCCGGGAGCTGGCGGTGCGGAAGATAAATATGATGTGGTTTCTTACATCAGCACTAATCATCCGTTTGTATTAGATGCCAACGGTGAATGGGCCATCAATCATACGATGGTAGAAGGTAATTATTTATTCTATTATCCGTATAACCAACAGAACCATGCCCGTGGAGCTATTCGGTACTCTATTCCTGTAATGCAGGATTTAAGCGGTGAAGATGGTGCTTTTGATCCCAAGGCTGCCATTGAAAAATACAATATGGGTGTTGCTGCGCAGTTCTTGGATAAAGAAGATTTGAATGCCAACGTACAGTTGGTTAACATCTTCGGTTATGCTAAACTGAAAATTGCGTTGGATAATGCATATGCCGGTGGTGAAGTGGATAAGATTGTGTTGATGCCTGCTGATGCCAGCAAGTATTTCCATTTGAATGGACAAATCGATAACAGTGCTGTATCTGCATTGTTTGCAGAGTATGGAAAAGACGCAAAGAAGTTCAAAACTGCACTTGAGGCTAAAACGACAACCGCAAGTTTCTGTTTGGATGAAACTGCAACCGGATATTATGACAAAGAGTTGAATACTCCTAGTCCTGTTATCGTAGCTAAGGCTCCTGCTGGCACTAAGATGGAGGTAAATGCGCAGAATATCAAAACGTTTGAAACCTATATCGTTATGCCGGCTGCCAATTATGGTAGCGTAGATATTTATCTCTACACAACCGATGGTGACGTATATAAAGGCGGTGATAATATCAACATAGTACGTAATGCTGTGACTACTGTAGAGGGAGACCTTGACTCTACAGACGAATTGATTTACGTAGTTACTTCAGAGAAGGACTGGAACGACTATGTATCTTTGCTGAAGAAAAATGATGTCGCTAACTTTATTATCGCTACAGAAGATTTTTCTGTTACAAACACTACAAAGTTCCCGACCAACGGTGCTGAAATTCGCGTAAGTAGTAACTTGAATATAAGCGGTGACGATGTGAAAGGTATGCAATACATCACGGCCGAGAAGATTACTGTTAAGGAAGGTGCTAAGCTGACTACAAACGGTACTATCAATGTAGGAAAGTGGGTCGATGATGACAACAATCCCAGCACACCTAAAGTTTGGGATCAGACTGACGCTTCTGTAGAAAACAACGGTACTTTGGTTGTAACTCCCGCATACGATGAGAACGACAAGGTTATCAATTACGAAGGCCTTGGCAAGGTTATCAATAACCCGGGTGCTTCTTTGACCGTTGAAGCAGAAACTGTTGCCGCATTCGTTTTGGAGAACGAAATTGATGCTAGTAACGAAGATATGGCTCATGGTACGGTGACCGTTAACGGTGAACTGGCTTTGAACACAGGTTCTTATAACGATGGTGAGATGACTATCGCCGCTACCGGTGAAGTAAGCGGAACACTCTCTAACAATGGCGAGTACATTTATCCCGCTGGTGCCGCTGACGATGACGTGAAGGGTCGTTTCACTCCTTCTATCGTCAACAATGGTACAATCTTGGCTATGGGCGAAATGAGCAACGAAGGTGACATCACCAACAACAAGGGCGCTGAAATTTCTTGCGACAAGAGAGCTACAAATGCCAAGTTCGTCAACCTCGGTAAGATTGACGCTAAGGACGGCTCTAAACTGTTGATTACAGAAAATGCAAATACAACTGATGAAGGTGAAGTTATCCTCGAGAAACTGGGACAACAGAACTGGGACATCGAAGGTGCGCAAGGTATCATCGCCTACACCATGGGTGCAAGCGACAAGAGCATCGACTTTACGACAACCGGTAAGGGCATCACGAAGCTGTATGTGAACGCTGACCTGACCATCACGAAGTATGGCGACTTGAAGAACATCGTTGTAGCTGCTGACGCTACTTTGACGGTTCCGGCTGCCGCTACTTTGGCAGAAATGACTGTGGAAGAAGGTGCTGAAGCTACTATCGTTGCCACTCCGGCTAAGACGGGCGACCCTGCCGCTACTACAATCAGCAGCTTGATCGTAGAAGAAGACGCTGTATTGAACGTGAACAACCCGAACGAACTGACCGCAACTGCAGTTGATAACGATGGTACTATCTACGTAGGTGGTAAGTTCACAACCGCTACTCTCGAGGATGAAGCCGGTGAAGGTACATTCCGCACTACTTCTAACCAAGGTAGCATCACGTTCGGCAAGACAACTCCGACTGGCAACGAAGCTAAGTTCTACGAAGCAATCGGCACTTTTGTAAACGAGTGGTTAGAGAATACAAGAGTTACCGTAAATTCATGGGGCGATGTAACAGTAGATAAAATTGCTGCTTCTGAATGGGATGCAACAAGCGGTTGGAACGGAGATGCTGCTACTGCTTTGGTTACCGCATACAAGGCCTGGAAGACTGATGCTACAACAACTAATGCTGATGTTCCTGAACTTCTGAAGGAGTATGAGGCTGAAGTAAAGGACGCCATCAGTGCTGCAGAGACCGCTGCTAACAAGCAGTTGGCTGAGGATCTTGCAGAAATGGATAATGCATGGTTGAGTGGTAAAGTTTATGTGCAAGCTAAGGCTGATGATGGATTGGATAAAATTATGAACACAATAGCTACGAATACTAGCGTAGATGCAGGATTCAAGACATACCTGACGAGAACAAAATATACTACGAAGCCTATGTCTCTTTCTGCTAACGACTACAAAGTAACCGCTGTTCCTGCTTATTCTTACATCCAAACTTACGAAACTGCTAATGTTTACAAGGTTGTTGCAACTCTGTTGAAGTTCAAAGGTGACGGGATCAGTGGATGGAACAAGGACATAACTGATACTAAACTGAAAGAAGAGAAAGGTGTCGTTGCCGCTTATGAGATTCTTTATAACGAGTACAACAAGAGCGCAAGTTCCTTGAGTGCTAGCGATAAACTTCTCATCAAGAACTCTGGTATCGTGTCAGATGAATTGGCTACTGAGATCCTTACAAAGTGGAATTATACTACTGCCCAGGTTACTTATTTGATTGATGAAGTAATAAAGTAAGTAGTTGGACAAAATTTTCTAGAGACAATCCCGACAAGGCCCGTCCTTGCCGGGATTTCTTGTCATTATCTATTTTTTGTATATCGCTTCCCCGTATCTAATTTTTGATTATCCCCTTCTCTGACGTATCCTTGGATACTTCCCGATAGGACATTGGATACTTTGCCAAGAAACCTTGGATACTTCGGGATAGAACCAAGGATGCTTAGGAGCGAAGCTATTTTCAATTTTATAATTTCCTAATCTGCCTATAGATTGATTCCGCACTACAATACAAAAGAGAGGACACCTTGTAGGAGATGCCCTCTCAATAATTAGTCTATAGATTACTTTATTTTTTAATTTTTGTAATCTGGATCACCGTTGATTTCTCCTGCAAGGATTTCTCCATCTTCGCTTTCATAAGCCTCAGCCTTTACCAGACTGGCTTTATTACTCAAATCAACGCTCAGAGTCTTACTATTCAGACTCAATACCACTGCATTACCTACGGTCAATGTTCCCGCACTAACTACGGCATTTTCACCAAGCTTAAACGTAACTTTATTGTCATCATCGGTCAAATCTTCAGCACCGTTCTTCAGCGTCGTGTCTCCGGTGAATTCAACAGCTTTCGTAGTTGCGAACTCTTTGCTGGTTGCGCTGCCCTTCAGCGTAATTGTACCGCCTGTGAAGACAAGCTTCTTACCGCTGTAGTTACTCCAGTTATCTTCATCGAATGTGAAGCTGCCGCTCATGATGTAAGTGTTGACATCTTTATTGAGGTCCTTCAACTTCGTGCTGGAAGTTACTGTAGCGGAGATAGGAGCATTACCAGCATTATTTATATTAGCTTCAGCATCCTCCGGAACGATGTTACCGCCAGTTACACCGCTAGTACTATTCAGCGTCAAAGTCGCATCAGCTGCAACGTTGATCTCCGCGTCAGCTTCTGTCTGAACAATTGCACCATTTCCTTCTGCCAAAGTACCAGCATTCACATTGATAACGCCCTTATTTGTCAGCTTGTTCGTAGTGTTAATATCCACATCTTCGTTGATATTGATTACGGCTGCATCAGCTTTGTCGGTGGCAGCTTCGTTGGTTATTGTCAGCTTAGAAACTTGAGTTCCTAATTCATAATTAATATTCAACGTGGCACCGGCAGCATTGGTAAATGTCTTGTTGTTACCATTCATTGTATCGTTGATGTTGAACTCGCCCTTGTTAGTGAAGTCAGCTTCCATCACGAACTCACCATTCTGGTTGATGGTACCGTTGTTCTCCACCTCTACACCTACGGTCAATGTACCCGTGTTGTCAACTTTTTCATCTTCTGCGATAGCGATTGTGTTCAGCGTCAACTCACCCTCGTTCGTGATAGAACCGAGTTCGGTAGCCAATTCACCTTTCGTATTCTTGATACCTGTGATTTCAGCGATACCGGAAGCGTCTACCTGCAACGAAGCGGCCTTGGCCAAAGTAAAGCTAATATTACCTACTTCGCCACCTTCTATCGTCAGGTCACCGTCTACGCTCAGTTGACCGTTTGTCCCAGTAGTAAAGCCTTTAGAGTTAGAACCAATCTCAGCGTCGCCCTCTACAGTCACTTCGTTTTCAATAACCAGATTACCGTTCGTAGCGGTCAGAGACTTAACGGTCAGAGGAGCCCCCTTGATAGTAACCTTCTTGGCGTTAACAGCCAAATTCAGGTCTGTGTCAGAGAGGTCGAGTTCTTCACCCAAGTTCAGAGTTACTTCCTCACCGGCTTTGATCTTGCTCCAAGCTTCTTTGAAGTAAGTCTCATTATAGATAACGGAACCATCGTTCTCGCTTGTGTCAAGCCATACGTTTACAGCAACTTGTCCGCCCTCAACGGCTGCGTTGTTGAATTCATCCAGATAGCTCTTGCCATCCTCGTTCTTGTCGGCAGAGGTATATTCTTTCTTGAATACGCCCTTGTCAGTCACAATCTTGATAACAACCTTGTCAGCCTTTTCGCTGAACGGCAGGATAGAGAAAATGAAGCTCTTGTTTGTTGTCTGCTCGTTCTTAATCAGCTGATAATCGGCATTGTCACCACCTTCTACAGTAATAAAGAGGTGATCGGCAGCGTAATCAGCAGTCATATTGGCCTCGTACTTCACGATATCGCTCAACGTATTCTTGTTGTAGTTATCCTTGTTAGGAGCTGTTTTTGTCTTGATTTCACCCAATTTGGTCAAAACGGTGCTTCCGCCTTTGCTTGCTTCCACAACAATGTTCTGGATAGTAACATTACCTACCAGGTCGTTATTGAACACATTATCCGGCGTAAATTTCAGTTCGAAGAAAACAGGAACCTGCTTCAAGAAGAAATCAGCGGTCTGATTGCCGCCCGGCACAAACTTTACGGGGCTATAAGCGAACATATTCTTATTAACAGAACCCAGTTGGTCAGCGCAATCCACTTTATACTCCTTAATGCTTACAGGCAGAGCGTCAGACTGAGTGTCGATCGTCTCGTCATACGGATAGTACAATACGTATGCGCCGGCCATCGCGTTACCTTCCGCCAGTTTGAATATTCCTTCAGCGCTATTCACGCCTTTAGTCAGTGTAAAGGGATGGTTGGAGTAGAAGCCCTTGTAAGAGCTGCCGATCAAACTGCAGTCGGAAACTTCATACGTGTCCTCATCATATTTGGTAACCTTGTGCGCCCAAGCGGCACCCAGTTTGTCACCTTCCTCCCAATAGGGAGCATACTTGTCATCAAGAGCAGCGCGGGTAGCGGCACCGTTGTTCACCGTGATGGTGTAGCCCTCGCCCAGCGCAATAGCCTCAGATGTATTTACCGGGGCTGTAACCTCAGTAAAGTCCTCGTTTGTACATGCCGTAAAACCTACAGACAGTAACAAACCGCTAAATAAAACATACTTTAATTTCATTGTTTAGATCATTAATTAATTAATAATTCTGTTAGTTGTCCTTGTTTATTCTTTCATCACACGCATTTAAATCATGTCGTGATCAGGATCATAGCCCTCCATACTTCCGGCGAATCCTTTCTCTACAGCCACTTCCAGAACTTCCACTTCCGGAGCCACATAAAACTTTTCCATTTCCATAATCTTTAATAATTTAGTTGTTAATTGTTAATAAATTGATTTCTCGTTTTTCTTTCTGTATTCTATAGCAGCGTGCGCTATATATAATATGGTGTAAAACCTCAAATTCCCGTACCCCTCAAAACCTCATCTACACATGCCTCTCGGGCATATTTCAGGCTACAAAGTAACATACAAATTTCCCAAATACAGATTGGAAGGGGATTGGGGAGGAAAAGAGCTGACAAACAGGGCAATAAGGAAAGGGAAAGTGTGGGCATAAAAAATCCCCACCTACGGCATCATAGTAATGTCATAGATGGGGACTTCTTTATTTAAGTGTAGTCTATAATACTTCTATATCTTCGAGGGAGAGTCCGGTTACTTGAGCTATCATATCCACGGATAATCCTGCGGCTTTATCTTTATGGCAGCTTCTTTCATCCCTTCTTTCTCCCTTTTACTAGTCCCTCAGAGAACCCTTTCTTGTGCCCCCGCTGTTCCGCCGTCTCCATCATGCTGAACCTGTCACGGTAAGCCTTCAGGCTCTCTTCATATTCGTAACGCTCCTTGTGGTCGAACTTCGCAATCTCGGCTGTCTCGAACAGGTGCTGAGGATGTTAACCTTTTTTCCTCCCTAGTTCCCGCCAATCCCTATTTGGGAAATTTGTATGTTACTTTGTAGCCTGAAATATGCCCGAGAGGCATGTGTAGATGAGGTTTTTGGGGATATGGGCAAATCGGGTTTTACACCATATTATATATAGCGCACGCTGCTATAGAATACAAGAGGAAAAACGAGAAATCAATTTATTAACAATTAACAACTAAATTATTAAAGATTATGGAAATGGAAAAGTTTTATGTGGCTCCGGAAGTGGAAGTTCTGGAAGTGGCTGTAGAGAAAGGATTCGCCGGAAGTATGGGCGGCTTCGAAACCGGAGATGAAATCGATGGGTAAAAAGAAAATTTAGTAATACAGATTATTAATTAATTAATGATTCAAACAATGAAATTAAAGTATGTTTTATT
>CALUOR010000026.1 GCA_944322285.1 uncultured Bacteroides sp. | reverse complement strand
ACCTTCGACATGGATGTGGAAGAAATCGGCCACTACTTCCCGGAGATATTCGAAGCCTCGGCCGATTGCCGCTATGGTAACTGCACCCATCGGCACGAACCGGGCTGCGCCGTACTCCAAGCCGTGGAGGAGCACCGCATCAGCCAGTCTCGCTACGCCTCCTACCTCAGCATGCTGGAGGACAAAGAGGAGGGCAAGTACCGGGAAGCCTACTGAATTCGTACTCTTTCGTTAAGAAACCGTAATTTAAAGCGGCTTGTTTAAACCTTTATTGTTCTCCTTATCCAAATCAATGGCTACTTTTACTAACTAATACCACAATAACAATGAATAAGAAATTAAAATGGAGCATCATCACAATCGCAGGTGCCGGACTGATAGGCTGGGGCATTTGGACGCAGATGCCCAAACCCAATGAAGAATTGGCGGAAGCCGACAAGGTGATGAGCGGAACAAGTCGCGTGAAACGAGTCTTGAACATCAACGCCGTGATAGTCAAACCACAAACATTGACCGATGAAATCCCCATCATCGGTAGTCTGATACCCGATGAGGAGGTGGACCTTTCTTTCGAGACTTCGGGCAAGATTACCGAGATAAACTTCCAGGAAGGCACCGTCGTGCAGAAAGGACAATTATTGGCCAAGGTGAACGACCGGCCTCTCCAAGCCCAACTGCAACGCTTAGTGTCGCAACTGAAGTTGGCCGAAGACCGTGTGTTCCGCCAGGATGCCCTGTTGAAGCGCGATGCCGTCAGCCAGGAAGCCTACGAACAGGTAAAGACCGACCTTGCCACCTTGAACGCGGATATAGAAAGTGTGGAGGCGCAGATAGAGCAAACGGAGCTACGTGCGCCCTTCGATGGCATCATCGGACTTCGCCAGGTCAGCGTGGGAAGTTATGCCTCGCCCACGACCGTAGTGGCCAAACTCACCAAAACCTCTCCCTTGAAAGTGGAGTTTTCCGTATCCGAACGTTACGCTTCCATGATACAAAAAGGTACGAACCTGACTTTTACCCTGGAAGGCTCTCTGAATACCTATCATGCCCAGGTCTATGCCCGCGAGTCAAGTATCGACCCCAATACGCATACACTGACCATCCGTGCCCTCTATCCCAACGAATCGGGCTTCATCATGCCGGGCCGCTACGTCTCCATCAGTCTGAAGAAGCAGGAGTATGAGAACGCCCTCGCCATCCCCTCGGAAGCCATCGTGCCCGAAATGGGTAAGGACAAAGTCTACCTCTATCGCTCAGGCAAGGCCGAACCTGTGGAAATTATCGCGGGTATACGTACCGACGCCTTGGTACAGGTGAAGCAAGGCTTGTCCGCAGGCGACACCGTTATCGTGTCCGGTACCCAGCAATTGCGTACAGGCATGGACGTGACTATCGACCATATTGTTTCAATGGATAATACCCAATCAGCCCAATGAACATTTCCGAACTAAGCATACGCCGCCCCGTACTCTCTACGGTATTGACCATCATCATCCTGCTTTTCGGAATGATTGGTTATACCTACTTGGGCGTGCGTGAATATCCGTCGGTGGACAATCCTATCATCTCCGTGCAATGCTCGTACACGGGTGCCAACGCCGACGTCATAGAGAACCAGATAACCGAACCATTGGAGCAGAACATCAACGGTATACCGGGCATCCGCTCGCTGACCAGTGTGAGCCAGCAGGGACAGAGCCGCATCACGGTGGAGTTCGAACTCTCCGTAGACTTGGAGACCGCCGCCAACGACGTGCGTGACAAGGTGTCGCGTGCCCAGCGTTACCTGCCCGATGATTGCGACCCGCCTACCGTGTCGAAGGCCGATGCCGACGCCACGCCTATCCTGATGGTGGCCTTGCAAAGCAACAAACGTTCGTTGCTGGAGCTGAGCGAGATTGCCGACCTTACCGTAAAGGAGCAACTGCAGACCATTTCCGACGTAAGTAGCGTCAGCATCTGGGGTGAGAAGAAATACTCCATGCGCCTTTGGCTGGATCCCACCAAGATGTCGGGCTTCGGCATCACGCCGGTGGATGTGAAGGAAGCCATCGACCGCGAGAACATTGAGTTGCCTTCGGGAAGCATTGAGGGCAACACCACGGAACTTACCATCCGTACCCTTGGCTTAATGCACACGCCAGAAGAGTTCAACAACCTTATCATCCGCGAGGACGGAAACCGCATCATCCGTTTCAGCGACATCGGACGTGCCGAACTGGGAGCCGCCGACATCAAGAGTTACATGAAGATGAACGGCGTGCCGATGGTGGGCGTTGTGGTTATTCCGCAACCGGGCGCCAACCACATCGAGATTGCCGACGCGGTGTACGAACGTATGGAGCGCATGAAGAAGGACCTGCCCGATGATGTGGATTATACCTACGGATTCGACAACACACGTTTCATCCGTGCCTCCATCAACGAGGTAGAGCACACGGTGTACGAAGCGTTTGTGCTGGTGATTATCATCATCTTCCTGTTCTTGCGCGACTGGCGTGTGACGCTGGTGCCCTGCATTGTGATTCCCGTCTCGCTCATCGGCGCTTTCTTCGTGATGTACGTGGCGGGCTTCTCCATCAACGTGCTCACCATGCTGGCGGTGGTGCTGGCGGTGGGCTTGGTGGTGGACGATGCCATTGTAATGACGGAGAACATCTATGTGCGCATCGAGCAGGGCATGGAGCCTTTGCAGGCGGGCATCGAGGGGGCGAAGGAAATCTTCTTTGCCGTTATCTCTACCACGATTACGCTGGTGGCGGTGTTCTTCCCCATTGTCTTCATGGAAGGCACCACGGGACGCCTGTTCCGCGAGTTCAGTTTCGTCATCTCCGGCTCTATTCTGATTTCCGCCTTTGCCGCCCTGACCTTCACCCCGATGTTGGCCACCAAATTGCTGAAGCATCAGGAGAAAAAGAATTGGTTCTACCGCAAGACGGAACCTTTCTTCGAGGGGATGAACCGCTTGTACAGCCGTTCGTTGGCCGCTTTCTTGCGCAAGCGTTGGATAGCGTTGGTCTTTTCAGGGCTGATGTTCGTGCTCATCGTCTTCTTATGGAATCACATCCCCGCCGAGATGGCTCCGCTGGAAGACCGTTCGCAGATAACCATCAATACCAGCGGCGCCGAGGGTGTCAGCTACGAATACATCCGCGACTATACGGAACGCATTAATGATGTGGTTGACTCCATCATCCCCGACGCGCAGGCCGTTACGGCACGTGTGTCCAGCGGTAGCGGAAACATCCGCATCACGCTGAAGGACATCAAAGACCGTGACTATACGCAGATGGATGTGGCCGAGCAGTTGTCGCGTGCCGTGCAGAAGGAGACGAAGGCGCGTGCGTTCGTGCAGCAGCAATCCTCTTTCGGCGGACGGCGCAGCAGCATGCCCGTGCAATATGTGTTGCAGGCTACCAACATTGAGAAGTTGCAGGAAGTGTTGCCTAAGTTCATGGAGCGGGTGTACGAAAATCCCACGTTCCAAATGGCGGACGTAGACCTGAAGTTCAGCGACCCGGAGGCACGCATCCAGATAAACCGCGACAAGGCGGGCACCATGGGCATCAGCACCCGCAACATCGCCCAGACCTTGCAATACGGATTGAGCGGCCAGCGCATGGGCTATTTCTACATGAACGGCAAGCAATACGAGATATTGGGCGAGATCAACCGGCAGCAGCGCAACAAGCCTTCCGACTTGGTGGGTCTCTATATCCGTAGCGATAACGGCGACATGGTGCAATTGGACAACTTGGTGGAAATCATCTACGGCACGGCTCCGCCCAAACTCTACCGATACAACCGCTTTGTCTCCGCCACGGTTTCCACCGGTCTGGCCGAAGGAAAGACCATCGGACAGGGCTTGGAAGAGATGGACAAGATAGCCGACGAGGTGTTGGACGACACGTTCCGCACCGCCCTTTCCGGCGACTCCAAGGATTATAGCGAGAGCGCGTCCAGCCTGATGTTCGCCTTCATCTTAGCCATCTTCCTGATTTACCTGATATTGGCGGCGCAGTTCGAGAGCTTCAAGGACCCGCTGGTCATCATGTTCACCGTGCCGCTGGCCATTGCGGGAGCGTTGGTGTTCATGTACTTCGGGGACATCACCATGAACATCTTCAGCCAGATTGGCATCATCATGCTCATCGGCCTGGTGGCGAAGAACGGCATTCTCATCGTGGAGTTCGCCAACCTGAAGCAGGAGCACGGCGAGGACAAGATGCAGGCCATCCAGGACGCGGCCCTGCAACGTCTGCGCCCCATCCTCATGACCAGTGCGGCCACCGTCCTCGGCCTTATCCCGTTGGCGTTTGCCAGCGGTGAGGGAGCCAACCAGCGCATCGCCATGGGTACGGCGGTGGTGGGCGGCATGATTGTGTCCACACTGCTCACCATGTACATCGTGCCCGCCATCTACAGTTATATATCGACCAACCGAAGTAAAGTAAGAAAGATATGAAGCGCATCCTATTATCCTTTATCATCATACTGAGTGCCGTGGCTGCCCTGCAAGCGCAGCCGGCGGCCACTTACACCTTGAAGTCGTGCCTCGAGACGGGGTTGCTCAACAACTATTCCCTGCGCATCACCCACAACGAGGAGCAGATAAGCAGGAACAACGCCACCCTGGCCAACGCCGGCGCCCTGCCCACCATCGACCTGACCGGAGGCTACCAGGCGACCATTGACAATACCCACAGCACATTGAGGGATGGCGGGTTGACGGAGAAAGAAAACGGCGTGTTCGACCAGACCATCGATGTCGGCATTGACCTGAACTGGACCATCTTCGACGGCTTCAATATCTCCACCACCTACCAGCAACTGAAGCTCCTCCGCGAGCAGGGCGAGACCAACACCCGCATCGCCTTGGAGGACTTCATCGCCTCGCTGGCCGCCGAATACTACAACTTCATCCAGCAGAAGATACGCATGAAGAACTTCCTTTATGCCGTGCGCCTCTCCCGCGAACGTCTCCGCATCGTGGAGGCCCGCTACCACATCGGCGACTTCTCCCGTCTGGACTACCAGCAGGCAAAGGTGGACTTCAACGCCGACAGCGCGCAGTACATGAAGCAACAGGAACTGCTGCACACCTCGCGCATCAACCTGAACGAACTGATGGGCAACGAGAATGTAGACCAGCCCATCATCATCCCCGACAGCCTCATCGACGTGAACGCCGCGCTGGACTTCGACGAGTTGTGGGAAGCGACGCTCACCGTCAACTCCTCCCTGCTGAAGGCCGACCAGAACACGCTGCTGGCGCAGATGGACTACAAGAAAGCCACCTCGCGCGACTATCCCTACGTCCGGCTGAACGCAGGCTACGGCTATACGTATAACAAGTATGACGTCAGCAACTACACCCGCCGCAACAACTTCGGGTTCAACGGAGGCATCACCGTGGGCTTCACGCTCTTCGACGGCAACCGCAAGCGCGAACGCCGCAACGCAAGCATCGCCGTGAAGAACGCCCGCCTGCAACGCGACGAACTGGAACTGAGCCTGCGCGCCGACCTCAGCAACCTGTGGCAGGCCTACCGCAACAACCTGGAGATGCTGAACTTGGAGCGGCAGAACCTCATCGCCGCACGCGACAACCACGAAATAGCGATGGAGCGTTACATGCTGGGCGACCTCTCCGGCATCGAGATGCGCGAGGCGCAGAAGAGCCTCTTAGACGCCGAGGAGCGCATCCTTAGTGCCGAATACGACACCAAGCTCTGCGAGATATCCCTCTTGCAAATCAGCGGGAAGATAACCAAGTACCTGGAGTAATACAACAGAAAGGACCGGCTTACACAAGGCCGGCCCTCCCCTCCTCAAGCTCTAGGCTGGCGGCTTCCCATTCGTCCATTACACGGTCCAGCTGCTCCTTCAGCTTGCGATGTCGGTCGTAGAGACTCATGTCCGAAGCTCCTTCGGGCGTAGCCAACTTTTGCTCCAAGATGGCAATGGCGGCTTCCGTCTGGTTGATTTCCGCTTCGCAATCCGCCACACGGCGTTCCAGTTTTTTCAGGCGTTTGTTGCGTTCCTTCTGCTCCTCGTAGGAGAGGCGGGCGGCGGACGATTCCTTGGGAGCCTCATCCGGCGTGGAGCTTGCCGTGGACGGTGTGGCGGACTTCTGCAACTCGTTCAGGCTGTCTATCCGCTTCTTTTGCAGGAAGTCGTAAATACCGCCAAGGTGCTCTTTCACCAACCCGCCGCCAAACTCGTACACCTTGGTGACCAGCCCGTCAAGGAAGTCACGGTCGTGGCTGACGACGATGACCGTACCCTCAAAGCCGGCGATGGCCTCCTTCAGTATGTCCTTCGAGCGCATGTCTAAGTGGTTCGTCGGCTCGTCGAGGATGAGGAAGTTCACTGGCTCGAGCAGGAGTTTTATCATGGCCAGACGGGTACGCTCGCCCCCGCTCAGTACGCTCACCTTTTTCTCCGAGGCCTCTCCACCGAACATGAAAGCACCCAGGATGTCGCGTATCTTCAGGCGGATGTCGCCCACGGCTACCCGGTCGATGGTGTCGAACACCGTCAGGTTCTCGTCCAGCAGTTGCGCCTGGTTCTGGGCGAAGTAGCCTATCTGCACGTTGTGACCCAGTGTGAGGCGTCCGGTGTAGTCGCTTATCTCGCCCATGATACACTTCACGAGTGTGGACTTACCTTCGCCGTTCTTGCCCACGAAGGCCACCTTCTCGCCCCGGTTGATGGTGAGGTTCACGTCGTGGAACACCACGTGGTTGCCGTATGCCTTGCGGACATCCTCGCAGATGACGGGATAATTACCGCTGCGGCTGCTGCACGTAAACTTCAGGCGCAAGGCGGACGTGTCTTCCTCGTCCACCTCTACCCGCTCCAGCTTCTCCAGCTGCTTGATGCGGCTCTGCACCTGCACAGCCTTGGTGGCCTTGTAGCGGAAGCGTTCGATGAAGGCTTCGGTGTCCTCTATCTGCTTCTGTTGGTTCTCATAGGCTCGGAGCTGCTGCTCGCGCCGCTCTTGGCGGAGCTTGACGAACTCGTCGTACTTCACCTTGTAATCGTAGATGTGTCCGCAGGATATCTCGATGGTGCGGGTGGTGACGTTGTTCAGGAAGGCGCGGTCGTGACTTACCAGTACCACGGCATTGGCACGTGTGGCGAGGAACTGCTCCAACCATTGGATAGACTCGATGTCGAGGTGGTTCGTCGGCTCGTCCAGCAGGAGGACGTCGGGACGTTGCAGCAGGAGTTTGGCCAACTCGATGCGCATGCGCCATCCGCCGGAGAATTCGCTCGTGGGACGGTCGAAGTCCGTACGGACGAAACCCAAGCCCATCAGCGTGCGCTCCAGCTCGGCCCGGTAGTTGGCGCCGCCCATCATCAGGAAGCGATCATTCTCGTGCGTGAAGCGTTCGATGAGCTTTTGGTAGTCCTCACTCTCGTAGTCGGTGCGGTCAGCCAACTCTTGGTTCATGCGTTCGATGTCAGCCTGCATCTCGCGGATGTGTCCGAAGGCAAGTTCCGCCTCCTCCATCACCATGCGGCTGTCCGCCAGCTTCATCACCTGGGGCAAGTAGCCGATGGTGCAGTCACGGGGCACGGAGACAGTGCCCTCCGTAGGTTGCTGTAGCCCTGCCAGTATCTTGAGCATGGTTGATTTGCCCGCTCCGTTCTTCCCCACCAGAGCGATGCGGTCTTTCTTGTTGATGACGTAGGATACGCCTTCGAATAAGGGTGTGGCGTTGAATTCTACCTTAAGTCCTTCTACTGATATCATATATAATAGGTATATTAGTCTGTTTCCGGCTGCAAAGGTAGGGCTTTCTTGGCAATCTGCCGCTTTTCGACCTAAATATCCCCTCATCTTCTTGGCATATTCTTCGTCAAAACGTATAATAAAGTCCGAACGAAAGGTCCTTGCCATCGACACTAAGGCCTCCCCCATTCGAGTATCCTAAATAATCGTCTCGATAACCCAAGAAGGCGAACTTTGCAAGGAAAGATAAATGTTTCGTGACCTTAATTTCCAGCCCCGGACGCACACCCACTTCAAAGCCGTTCGTATTATCGTGGCTACCCTTTACGTGCGCTGTCTGAACGCCGACATTACCGTCCGCAAAAAGCCTCAGCACTTTGTTCTCGAAGAACGTATAACGCACGTATGGCGAAAACGCAAACCCTGTCACCTTTACATCATTTGCCTTGGCATACTGAAGTATCAACATACCGCCCACGGCCCACTTGTCAGTAAGGTGATAACCTACCTCTGGCGCGACACTAAACGTAAAACTCTCATCTGCCCCCCAAATAGCGAGCGACCCTCCGGTGTACACCTGCGCTTTGGCAGACAAGGCCGCCATTACGACAAACAGAAATACCAATACTTTTTTCATGTTACATCATTAAATGTTTAAAACATATTTATTAATTCTCATTGCAAAGATATATAAACCTTCCTGAAAAACTTGCATTTCTGTGCGGAAAGCAGGGCAAACGCATCTAAATTTTGCAGAAAAGTTAAAATCCACTATATTTGCCCAATATTGAAAGCATATTCTAATTTAATAAGGAAGAAGGTTATGAAGAATTTTACCTGTGTGCAGGACATCGGCAATTTGCAATCCGCACTTGATGAAGCATTTGAGATTAAGAAAGACCGTTTTAAATACGTGAAGTTGGGACGTAACAAAACACTTTTGATGATTTTCTTCAACTCCAGCCTGCGTACTCGCCTCAGCACACAGAAGGCAGCGCTGAACTTGGGTATGAATGTCATTGTGCTTGATATTAATCAAGGGGCTTGGAAACTGGAGACTGAGAGAGGTGTTATTATGGATGGTGACAAGCCCGAGCATCTGTTAGAGGCCATTCCTGTAATGGGCTGCTACTGTGACATCATCGGTGTACGCTCGTTTGCCCGCTTTGAAAGCCGTGAATATGATTACAATGAAGTCATTCTGAATCAGTTTATACAACATTCGGGACGTCCGGTATTCTCTATGGAGGCCGCTACGCGCCACCCACTCCAAAGTTTTGCGGATCTTATCACAATTGAGGAGTATAAAAAGAAAGAGCATCCCAAGGTGGTGATGACCTGGGCGCCTCATCCACGTCCTTTGCCACAGGCGGTACCTAATTCGTTTGCTGAATGGATGAACGCTACGGATTATGAGTTTGTCATTACTCATCCCGAAGGTTATGAACTCGACCCGAAGTTTGTAGGCCATGCCCGTGTGGAATATGACCAGATGAAGGCTTTTGAAGGAGCAGACTTCATTTATGCAAAGAATTGGGCTGCTTATACCGGAGAAAACTATGGCCAGATTCTGAGTAAAGATCGCTCATGGACCGTGAGTGACCGTCAGATGGACGTCACTAACAATGCTTACTTTATGCACTGCCTGCCTGTACGCCGCAACATGATTGTAACGGACGATGTGATAGAAAGTCCGCAAAGCATTGTCATTCCCGAAGCTGCCAACCGTGAGATTTCAGCTACGGTTGTGCTGAAGCGTTTGCTGGAAAGCCTGTAATCCTAAAACCGCTTGAGCCAATGCTCCGGATTGAGTTTCTCCGTTTCCCGTCTGAGTTGGAAGTGGAGCACCGTGCGTCCTCCATCGCTCTTGTCGGAGAAGATTACGCCTAAGGGCTGGCCGGTGGTGACGGTATCATCGGCCTTGACCAAGGCGGAAGACAGGTTGCAATAAACGGAGATGTAGGAGCCGTGGCGCACAAGGATATTAAGTAGGCCATTCAGGCGGAAGACGGCGGCTACCTTGCCGTTGAAGATGGCGCAGGCTTGCGCGCCAGGGCGGGTCTGTATGTCAATGCCTTTGTTGTCGAGCTTCACCCCGCGCAGGCCGGGTACGGTGTATTGGCCATAGTGGCTGGTAATGATATAAGGAGCGTTGACCGGCATGGGCAGGCGGCCACGGTTATCGGCAAAGTTGCCGGAGAGCTTGCGGTCGGCACGGCTCAGGGTATAAGCCTCAAGCGGTTTCACTTCGGGTAGCTTTTTGTCTGCCGTTTCCTGTTTGGAGGCTTCGCGGCGTTCCTCTTCAGCGGCTCGCTTGCGGGCTTTTTCTATCTCTTCCGCGATGAGGCGGTCGATGCGTGCGTTGAGGCGGTCGGCTTCCTTGCGCTGGCGGGCTATCTCGCCCTGGAGGCTCCGTTGCTTCTTCCGCAAGGAGTTGACCAAGGCCTTTTGTTCCTGCTCCTGTTGCTCCAACCGTTTTTTTTCCGTTTCCCGTTCCTGCAAAAGTCGCTCTTTGGACGCCTTGGCTTGCGCCAGCTCCTGCCGTTTGTCTTCTATCTGTTGCTGTTTCCGCTTGATGTCTTCGCCTAACCGCTGCTGGTAAGAGGCATATTCCCGTACATAGCGCAGCCTCCGATAGGTTTGCTCCAAGGTTTTTGCCGAAAAAATGAACATCAGCTTGTCCTGAATGGTGCGGTTGCGATAGAGGTAGCGGACGGAAGAAGCGTACCCCTCCTTGACTTGCCCCAATTCCTTTTGCAGATTACCCAACTGACGCTGCAGGGAGGCAAGCTCCGCTTCGATGAGGGTCACATCGTTGTTCATAGTCGCGATGTAGCGCTTGCGCTCTTCTATCTGTCCGGTCAGAGCGGCAAGGCCTTGCAGTTGGCTACCTACATCCTTCCGCGTGGTTTGCAGCAGGGACTCAGATTCGGCTATCTGCTTCTGTAAGGCGCCACGACGTCCCTCCAATTCCTTGATGAGCTTATTGGATTGGGCCGCCAAAGAAAAGGAGACAAGCAAGCCGAAGAGAAAGACGAGGACGCGACGCATATCAAGTGTTCATTAAAGAAAGCAACAGCCCGACTAACTCCTCCAGCTCCACCCGTTTGTAGCGGGAAGAGAGTTGGGTCGGAGTCAGAGTAAAAGGCTTGGACGAGAAGTTTGTCAGCTCTATTTTTCCCCGTTCTAACGAAGGAATGCCCAAGTCCGTGCCGGTCAGGTAGTTTTTGGCGCCCGGCCGGGCGGCTTCGTAGAGCAGCTTCTCCAGTCGGGCGAAGGTGGCTTTCTTGGGCAACATGCTTTTCAGTTCTTTGCGCGAAGCCTGCACATAGCGGCGTCCCATGCGGTCTACCAAGAGGATTTCATCGGGCGTCAGGTCGATGCGCGCCACCTCGGTGCGGAGAACCGGCATTTGGAAGGAGACTTGTACCCGTTCGCCCGCTTTCAGCTTCAAGGTGCCGTCTACGGTCAATATGGCGTCTTTCGAAGTCGGTACGGTCAGCCTGACCTTGGACGAGAGGCAGCCCGTCTCTCTATGGATGACGGACTCTGCCTGGCGGGAGGTGCGGCATCCTGCCAGACTTAGTAACACAAGGAGAACCAGTCCCCATCGTTGCGCTTGCTTAGTCATGTCATTCATGTTCATCCTTTGTTGTCGTTTTATCCGGTTCGCGGATGTATTTCCGTTGTTCTATCTTTTGCCGGAGGGTCTTGGATTCGCTTCCCAATTCGAGCGCCTGCTTCCAGTAGCCGACGGCCTCCTCTACTTCTCCTACCATGTAATAGATGTCTCCACAGTGCTCCACCACCTCCGCGCTCTTCTCTTCGTCGCTCTTCATTGCCTGATCGATGTAGAGGCGCGCTTGCACGTAGTTCCCCTTCTCGAAGAGTATCCAAGCGTACGTATCTAAGTAAGTGGCATTCTGAGGCTCGGCCTTCACCGTCTTGTAGCTCATCTCCTCTGCCTTGTCCAGGTGTTTGCGCTCCAAAGAGAGATAGTAGGCATAGTTGTTCAGCGCGCCGATGTTGTTGGGATTGTACACCAGTGCGGAGTCATAGGCTTGGTAAGCGGCTTCGTCCATCGCCTTCAGATGGTAGGCATCACCCATGATGGCGTAGAAGTCGGACACGACTTCCTTGTTGCTCTTCGGCGTAAGGTGCGTCAGGGCCTTACGGCAAGTCGCGATGACTTCGTCCGTCCGCTCGGCCTGGTTGTAGGCGATGGCCAGGTAGAAGTAGAACTCCTGCATGTCGGGGTTGGACTCGACGCCGGCCTCGCAGAGGCGGATGATGCCCTCGTAATCCTCCTGCCGCACGGCCTCGCCAAGCAGGGTCATGCGGGCGGCGGTGTTCGTGGGGTCTATCTGGATGACACGTTCCAGCACGGGCCAGGCTTGCGTGTTCATGCCCTTCGACAAGAGGTACTGAGCGTAGAGCATCGGCATGTTGGCATCGTCCGTGTCCTGCTCCATGATGCGGTCGAACAGGGTGATGACGCGCGTACTGTCCTTGCCTGTCTGCTCGTTGCGGACAATGAGCCTGCGCATCACGTCCAGCTTCACCTCAGGCTCTACTTTCTTGTTCAGCAACAGCGTGTCGAGTTGTCGTTCGTACCGTTCCGTCTGGCCGGTCTGTTCGTAGTAGTTGGCCAGCGAGTACAGAGCCGCGGCGTTGTCCGGCTCCGCGTCCAGCACGTTGCGGTAGACGCCGTAGGCTTCTTCCTTCTTCCCGTTGTCCAAGTAGACGTCGCCCAGCAGCACTTGGTAGCGCGTGTCCTTGGGGTACTCCGCCACTAAGCTCTCTATCTCCTTGAAGGCGTTCGCCTTGTCTTGTTGCTGCACATAGATGCGGAACTTCTCCATGCTCATCTGTTCGCTCTTTCCCAACTTCGCCTCCAGTTGGTTGAGCAGAGCCAGTACGTCGTCATACTTCTCCTGCCGGTTGTAAAGGTCCAGCAGGCTATACACCGGGTCGAGTTTGTCGGGGAAGCGCGCGGTCATATCCTCCAGCAGGGCAATGGCTTTGTCCGTCTCCTGTTGTTGCAGGTAGAGGTTGACCAGCCCTTGGGAGTACCAGTAGTTGTCGGGCGCATGGCGCACGGCCTGTTCCAAGATGGCTTCACCCCGCTCCGGCTGTTTCAACGCCACGTAGTATTGCGCCACTTCGTACAGCGCGGACGAGGCGTGAGGGCTGATGCGCAGGCAATGCTGAAGCAGGTCGAAGGCGGCGTCGTACTTGCGCTGCATCTTCAGCCGCATGGCTTCCAAGTAAAAGTAGTCGTACTTGCGCTGCTGCTCAGCCGACAAAGTGTCGCGCACAATGCTCCTATCCGCTTGGGACGTGACCGAGGGTCGCGCGCTTCGGCGTACCGAACCGCATGCCGCGAGCAAGCCGATGAGCGCGATGCCCCACAAGCAGGCCGACAGGTGTCTTATGTCTCTTTTCTTCATCCTTCATCCAAAATTTAATCATACGCCCGTGTGACCGAAGCCTCCCGCGCCCCGACCGGTCTCGTCCAACGTTTCCACTTCCTGCCAACAGGCTTGCTCGTGACGGGCGATGACCATCTGGGCGATACGCTCGCCATCCTCGATAACAAAGGGTTCAGCGGACAGATTGATGAGTATCACGCAGATTTCTCCCCGGTAGTCGGCGTCTATCGTCCCCGGTGAGTTCAGCACCGTGATGCCTTTCTTCAAGGCAAGCCCGCTACGCGGGCGCACTTGTGCCTCGTAGCCCGGAGGCAGGGCAATGTAGAGTCCCGTCGGGATGAGACAACGCTGCAGGGGAGCCAGTGTCACGGGTTCGGACAGGTTGGCTCGCAGGTCCATGCCTGCGGAAAGCTCCGTGGCGTAAGCCGGAAGCGCGTGCTTGGAGCGGTTAATGATTTGTACGTTCAGCATCTTCGTTCTTTTTTTAACGGGCGAAAGTACGGATTTTGTCCCAAATAATCCTACATTTGCAGTTAAATATTAGTAACCGCCTGCAAATAGGCTGATAAATGGGGATTTAGCGGGCTGAATTAGGAGAACGCAGACAACGCAGACGGGCGCAGAGGCTCGCAGAAAATAAAGGGCTTCGCCTATTTGCACTGAAAAAAATATAAGTCTGCGTTCATCTGTGTATTCTGCGTCTTCTGCGTTCCCTGAGACAGATAAATTATCATTTACTTGTATGATGAACTGGAATACCCTGCTCTCCGCCAAGCGTTTCGGCTTGGAAGAGTTTCACCGCGAGCGTCACGAGAACCGCTCCGAGTTTCAGCGCGACTATGACCGCCTGATTTTCTCCGCGCCCTTCCGGCGCTTGCAAAACAAGACCCAGGTGTTTCCCCTTCCGGGAAGCATCTTCGTCCACAACCGCCTGACGCACAGCCTGGAGGTGTCGTGCGTGGGCCGCTCCTTAGGCAACGACGTGGCACGGGGCATCCTCTCGCGCAGACCGGAGCTGGCGGACAGCTTCCTGCCAGAGATAGGTGCCATCGTGTCCGCCGCCTGCCTGGCGCACGACCTGGGTAATCCGCCTTTCGGGCATTCGGGCGAACGGGCCATCTCCACCTTCTTCTCCGAAGGAAAGGGACTGGCTCTGCGGAACTATGACGGCCTCTCCGCGGGACTTTGGGAGGACTTCACCCACTTTGAAGGTAACGCCAACGCCTTCCGCCTGCTGACCCACCAGTTCGAGGGACGGCGGCCGGGAGGCTTCGTGCTGACCTACTCCACCTTGGCCAGCATCGTGAAGTATCCTTTCGCATCGAGTTTGGCGGGGAAGAAGTCGAAGTTCGGCTTCTTCACCAGCGAAGAGGCGTCCTTCCGGCGCATAGCCGAAGAGCTTGGCATGAAAAAATTGAGCGACTCCCCCTTGCGCTACGCCCGCCATCCGCTGGTGTACCTCGTGGAGGCTGCCGACGACATCTGCTATCAGATAATGGACATAGAGGACGCGCACAAACTGAAACTGCTCACCACGGACGAGACGCGCGAGTTGCTCTTAGGTTACTTTGGCGACGAGCGGCGCACGCACATGCTGGAGACGATGCGCCGTGTGACGGACGTGAACGAGCAGATAGCCTACCTGCGTTCGTGCGTCATCGGATTATTGACGAGCGAATGCACACGGGTTTTCTTGGAGAACGAAGAGACGTTGCTCAGTGGCGAGTTCGAAGGCCCCCTCATCCGGCATATCAACGAACTGCCCGCCGAGGCTTACCGACATTGCGCCGAGGTGTCGATGAAGAAGATATATTGCTCGCGCGATGTGCTGGACATCGAACTGGCCGGCTTCCGCATCATCGGCACCCTGCTGGAGCTAATGACGGACGCCGTGCTCTCGCCCGAGAAGGCTTATTCGCGCCTGCTGATAGGCCGCGTGTCCGGCCAGTACAACATCCGCTCACCCCGCCTTGGTGAACGCCTTCAGGCGGTGCTGGACTACATATCCGGTATGACCGATGTCTTCGCCCTCGACCTCTACCGCAAGATAAACGGGAACAGCTTGCCGGAGATATCCTGATTCCGCCCCCTGCGGAATAGCCTTATCTTCTATAACGTAGAGAAAGGCTTTGATAGGTTTCAAAATTATCTTTCTCACTACAATAATATATAATGGTACCGATAAAATAAAGATTATCATCAAGAGGATGTGTCATAATGTTAAGTCACTATCATTTTGTCACCCGTAGTCGAAGGGTCTCATGTCGTGCTATGTGAGATGTTTCGACCACGCTTCGCTCATGACAGGATGAAAGCCATTCCTCATTTTGACACATCCTCTTACATTTTTAAAACTCTAAATAAAGCAATCGCTTGCTTTTACCTTAAAAAGGTATTCATTGTTCCCTTTGTTCACTAATGATTTGCTTCCAAAGCTCGGGACGGTCTAAATTCACCAAATCCGGTTGGACGGCAATCGCTTCTTTGTAAGACTCAATGTCTGCATTTTGTATGGCTGCCATGATACGTATGCCGTTAGCATGACAATACGAACGAAACTCTCCTGTAATGTTTGCCGGAGCAATTTCCACATAAGACGGAGTACAGACCTCTTGCCATTTTTTCAGGCTTTCAATGTCGTGGGCATTCACTTTAATTTTCATCTCCGGCGCCAATCGGACAAATTCCTGTAACATCCGTGAATCGGCAAACCAAAAGAAACTATTGTGTTCGAACCCTTTCGCCCGTACCAACTCTATGAGCGGACGTACCGGAGTACCCCGCTTTACATCGAAAAACACGTAAGCCTTCCCCTTCAACGAATCAAGCATTTCGCTGACACGTGGCACCCGGGCTCCCTTAAACGCCGGGCTGAACCATTCTCCGGCATCCAGTTTATCAATTTCCGCAGAAGTCGCGTCACGCAACAAGCCTTCTCCGTCAGTTGTGCGATCCAAAGTCTCGTCATGCAGATTGTACATCACACTGTCTTTGCTGATGCGTACATCCACTTCTATCCACGTAGCTCCTTCCTTTAAAGCCGCCAACGCGGAAGCTACCGTGTTTTCCGGTGCCAAAGCGTTTGCACCGCGGTGCACCACCACTTCTATCTCACTTCCGTTCTCTGTAGGTTGCGAAACCATCCCGTATCCGCCCAACACCCACATTAACCCGAGTAATAAATCGACTATCATTCCTATAAAAGTTAGAAGTTATTTCTGTTTTTACAATCCTTGCACATCGCCTGCGGAATGGCATTGCCCTTCAACAGACCCGATTATTATCCATCCTTATTCTGGTTTTTCGGAAAACAATAATACCGTCTCTCCAAACTCGGTTAGAATTTTGGGAAGATTGGGATTGTCATTGCGAGTAATAAGTCCGAAATAATTTGCTACATCTTCATCATCGCAAATACTGGACGTCAAAAAGACAAGTTCTGATTTATGGGAAGAAGATTTGAACCAAGATTCAAAAAGTCGGTTACGTGATTGTTGCTTATTGTCCCCCGTTTCACATAAATAAAGCAACACCGCATCGGGTTCTTTAAAAAAATCATAAATAAACGCTTGCACTGTCTGTCGCAATTTAGGATCACGAGGAGACTTTCGATTGTTGGTATTAACGATAGCAAATTCATAAGCATCTATACCATACAGCAGATTATTGAGACTAAGACTCATAGCATAAGTTACATCATAATCAGTCGTGAACCAAAACGTGGCAGGATCTGCAATACTTGCAGTTAACTTATAAGGGGCAATGGCATTAATATTGCCCAGATTCAATTTTATCCCCATACTTCAATACCTTCAGGCTCCTTGCCTGTACGTTTTTTATATTCACTTCTTACGATTTCTTTGAGTTTTTCAATATGAGTCTTTTTCTGTTCCTTATATGCTCTATATCGTTTCATCAGTTCTTCTCTCTTTTTCATCCGGACTTCTTTGTCTTGCGCTATCGTTTCCATTGCATTCATTTTTCTGCAAAAATACTTATTCACAGGGATATATCCAAACTTTATTTCTAAAAAAAGCCCTGCACGCCCCTGCGGAATGGCATTACCGTAGGTTTGCGCAAGGCTCCCATTTTTAAAACTCTAAATAAAACAATCGCTTGTTTTTACCTTAAAAATGTATCTAATATATGAATGAGTGATCAGTATCCCGGATTCTGCACCCAGTTCGGATTAGAGCTCAACACATTCGTATGCAACGGGAAAATGCGGCGAGTCTTATCGAAATTGGCTGTCGGGAAATCGTGATAATGCGGGAAGAACTCACTTTCAAACGTACCGAAACGAATCATGTCATTTCTACGCCAGTTCTCATCGAAGAGTTCACGTCCGCGCTCATCCAAAATGTCCGGCAAGCTTGGGGCTTCCGTCAGGAGCGGGGCACCGGCATACGCGCGAACCTGGTTGAACAGGCTCATCGAAGTGTCACCGTTGGTAGCATTACCGCCACGTTCAATGGCTTCCGCTTTGGTCAGCAGAATGTCCGCGTAACGGAATATCGGCAAGTCGTTGGATTGGTCTCTTCCGTTCTTATAGTCATCGTCGATTACAAAGAATTTCACCGAGCGGTAACCTTGGTTGTAACCTTCAATGTCATCGCCTACACCTAACTGGACATCGTCCGGATTGTCAAGGGTAACGGTCTTGGTCAAAACGATAGGATTGCCTTCCGTATCCAAAGCGACTTCCGATGTCGGCTGATAGGTATTGGGATTATAAACATAAGCCGTGCCACGGATGACGCTGTTGTTACGCTGGTCACCCTCTAAGCAGAAAAGACTTGCGAACTCCGGAGTCATGGTCATGTAACCACCGGCCGAATTGCTAAGTGACATGCCGTAATAACTCTTTGCCACATCGCCGGCTTTCTTCCAAGTACGCGCACGACCATATTGCATGCCTTTAGCCGTGTAAGTGTCATAAGGCATGGCATAGATAAAGTCTTCCACATGCGAACCGTTCGTCGGACCGAACTTTTCAGCGTAAGTCATGGAACCTAAGTTAAACAAACCGGACTGAATGATGTTGTCGCAATGGGCGATACAGTCGTTCAGTTTCTCATTGGTAGCTGTAGCGGCATCGTATTGGTCTACAGACGGAGCGGTATAAACGGCCCAGTTGATGTAGAGTTTTACCAACAGCGCTTCCGCCATCCATCTATTCGGCTTGCCATACGTGTTATCACTCACTTCATCCGTAAGCTGGGGAATGATTTCCAATAACTCTTTCTCGATGAAACGGGCTACATCGCCGCGCGGAGAACGGTTTACCAATTCGCCTTCAGCGAGCAGGTGGTCCAAAATAGGAGCGTCACCCCAGCAGTCCATCAAAATAAAGTGGAAGAACGCGCGCATCGCACGGGCAGGCGCAATCAGCTCGCCGGCCTCGTCGCCGCCCAAGTCGCGTATAACCGTATTGGCCTTTGTAATACCTCCCGTAACTTCTCCCATCCAGTCCAGCGTGGCGTCTTCGGTTCTGAAATCATGAAGGCTCGGATGAGCATAGGCGCCATTGTCATACCAACCGCCACCATAGGAAACGGCAGTGTACTCATCGCTCGACAAAGACATCGCTTCCATGTATCTACGCCCGAAGACACTGCGCAAGTGATAATACACATCGGCCATTTTGGCTTCCACCGCAATATCGTTGGTCGGATATTCCGTGTATTGGGATTCAATCTGTACATCCAAGTCTGTACATCCGACAAATAGAGCGGCTGTGCAAACGGCAAATAAAGATTTTATATTTGTTTTCATAATGATAAGTCAGTTTTTAATTAGAAATTAACCTTTAAACCAATCAAGGTCGTGCGGGTGTGCGGATAAACGCTCCAACGATAGTCTACGCCGGGAGCCAAACCGCCCATATTCACTTCCGGGTCAAGACCTTTGTAACCGCTGATGGTGAACAGGTTGTTGCAAGTGACATACAACTGTACGTTTTGCAGCCAGTTATTGAAGTTCTTGAACGTATAGCCCAACGTGAAGTTGGCCAAACGGAGGTACGAACCATTCTCAATGAAACGGTCGGAAGGTATGTTACCTCCCGTATCTGTTGCGGGACGCTCGTAGATGAACTCTTTCAGCACGTTTTTACCGGCCGTATAGACTTCGGGGCTGGTGTAATTGGCGCGTGAACCGTTATAGATGTCATTGCCCAGCACACCGGTCAAGAATACGGTAGCGTTCCAGTTCTTCCAAGTGAAGGTGTTGTTCCATCCGAAATTCAGCTTAGGTTGTGCGCAGCCGGTGATGGTACGGTCTTTGTATTCCGGGTTCGTTGTCGTTTCTCCCGTGCGCTCTCCGGTTTCAGCGTCTCTTACATAGTAAGAAGCCATGCCGTCTTCATTATATCCTGCAAATTCCCACGTATAGAAAGTTCCGAGAGGCTCGCCTTCGATAATGCGCTGGGTAAATCCTTCGCTCGAAACTCCCGCAACCATCGGGTCACCTTGCGTAAATCTATCCGTCTTGAATTGTTCGTTGGAAAGTCTGTCCACGGTATTCTTATTGTGGGCCAATGTCAAGGTCGTGTTCCATTCGAAGTTGCGGGTACGGACCGGAATGGCGTTGATGGAAACTTCAATACCCCGGTTGGTCATCTCGCCGACATTGGCATTAATGGTGCTGTACGGGTACAGGTTCTGAGAAACCGGATAGCTCCAAATCAAGTCTTTCGTCTTCTTGTTATAGAACTCGATGGTACCGTTGATGCGTCCGTCAAGGAATGCGTAATCTACACCCACATTGAACATGCCCGTAGACTCCCACTTCAAATCGGGATTGGCGTTTTTGGTAGCGGCCAATGTACGCCACTCCTTACCGTTATAGGTGAAGAAGCCTGATGCACCGTAAGTCTCGTACGGAGTATAAGCACCGAAGCCGAGAGCGTTACCGCTGACACCGTAACCCAAACGGAGCTTCAAATTGCTCAGTACGTCTTGGTTCTGCATGAAGTCCTCTTCCGTGATGTTCCATGCCACGCTGACTGAGGGGAACGTACCCCAACGGTTGTCCTTGCCGAATACGGAAGAACCGTCGCGACGAACTGTTGCCTGAATCATGTACTTGCTGTTGTACGAGTAGCTGACACGACCGTAGAACGAGATGTTGCGAACCGTCTCTTTCGTACCGCTTTCGATGGCGGGAATGCCGTCGATGGTACTGGCGTAAGTCAGTTGGTACCATTTCAGCATGTCATCATAGAAATCGTGTACGGTCAGTCCGAAGCCGTCGTTCGACATCTTCTCTTCCCAAGAATAACCGGCCATGATAGCCAACTTGTGAGCGTCGTTGAACGTGGCGTCGTAGTTACCGTAGGTCTCGAAGATGTGTTCGTGGCCGAAGTAAGTGTTACGCTTGGCCTGACCGTTCTGCGCATTGATACCCGGTTGTTGAGTCTGGTGCGTATGGTATTCGCTATACGTCCGTTGGTTGTTGGTGAAAGAGTAGTTGGCAGTCCACTTCAGACCTTTCAGAATCTCCAGCGTAGCCTTGCCGATGATTTGTGTATTCTTCCAGACAGTTTCAGACGTATCTTCGTAAATCAGAGACATCGGGTTCACATTCTGGCTACCGGAAGCCACGCTCCAGTTGTCGTTTTCGTCCTTCACGGGAAGACCCGGTGAGAAATAGTTCATGGCGTCCATTACGGATATACCTTCATCGTCCATAGGAACGCCTTGCGATTTTCCATAACGGGAGTTAACGCCGGCCGAAATCTCCAGGCGGTCTTTGAGGACTTTCGTCGTCACCAACGAACGTACGTTCAGTCGGTCCATGTTCGTACCGAGGATAACACCTTCACGGTCCTGGAAGTTGATACTTGCCATGTAGGTTGTCTTGTCATTGCCACCGGTGATGGAGACATTATGGTTGTGGCTGATAGCTGTGCGGAGCACTTCGTCCTGCCAGTCGGTATTGGCACCCAAGTCGTTGGCAAACGTCTTGCCGTTCGCTTCCGCATAAGCGCGAAGTTCATCGGCGGTAGCCATATCCATCTTCTTCAGAATCTTGTCGAAGGCAACGTAGCCGCTATAGGTCACGTTCGTGCGGCCCTGACCGGCTTTACCCTTCTTGGTGTTGATGATGATAACGCCGTTGGCGGCCTTTGAACCGTAGATGGCCGTTGCGGTAGCGTCGCGGAGCACGTCGATGCTCTCGATGTCATCGGGAGCCACCATCGAAATGTCCACACCGGGAATACCGTCTATTACATAATAGGGTTGCATGGCAGCGCCTTCACGCAGAGAAGAAGCGCCACGCAGCGTGATGCTTGGTGTGCCGTTCGGGTCACCGGTAGTGGTGATGTTCAAACCGGCCACCTTGCCTTGCAACATACTTGCCGCATCGGAGAACACACCGACATTCAGCTCGTCAGCCTTTACGGTAGTAATAGAACTGGTTACGTCCTTACGCTGCATGCTACCGTAACCGATAACCACGACTTCTTCCAAAGCCTGGGCGTCTTCCGCCAAAACTAAGTCAATCACGTTGCGATCCACTTTAATATTCTGCGTTACAAAACCGATGAAAGAGAATTGCAAGGTCTTGCCTTTCTCTACATTGATAGAGTATTTACCATCAATGTCGGTAATGTTACCGTTGGTTGTACCTACTTCCAGTACGTTCACGCCCGGAAGCGGTGCGCCGGTTCTGTCCGTTACGGTACCGGTCACTCTGTTTTGTGCGAATGCTAAGGTACTGCTTAGCAGGAACAGGACCAAGACTGCGCCCTGGAGCCATGTCCACCTCTTTTTAGATTGTACACTCTGCATAACAATTTGTGTTTTTAAGTTAATAATGATTGTTTTGAATTCTCACATTGTACATCCGTCGTCCACCAGTTAACTCATGAACGAGTACGGGAAGAACTTGGTACGCCATAAATGGGAATTTATCATTTAATCTCCCGCCCCGTCTGATTTAATCTCCGGCCTCGTCCCTTTAAATCAAAAGGGTGCTCTCTTTAAATGAAAATCATCCGGTGTTTTTCTTCACGAGAAGCGGTGAAAGGACACGGAAGAAGCGGCGTTTTGTATCGGATAAGCCTATGATTTGCGTTGTCCGGCCGATGTTTCACACATTACAAGAAGTTTTGCCAATGTATGTTTCACGCTTTCACATCCTTTTCAACTGATTGGCTTTAAGGGAAATACGGTGAAAGATACATCTTTCACGGATGTTTCACCCCTCCGTTTGAGTGAAGGATGCGGGATGTTCCCTTAGAAACCGTTTCTGTACGATTTGTGTATATAGGTGTACGATTTTAGCATATTGGTGAAATATGTCTGAGCGTGAAAGGAACGGATGTTTCACAGTATGTACTTAAAAGTCAGGAGAGTGCAGAATGGTGAAAGCGTGAAACTTCCACCGGGTGAAAGTTCTCTTTGTTGTTGTAAAGATGGCCTTTACAAAGCCAAAGTCCCTCTTTACGAACACAGAGGCCGTCTTTGGTAAGACGTTTCATTCCATTTGTGGATGGCATGTCAAGTGAACGTTTTATCCGGTCAGTCTTTGCAAGAAACGCTGGCTTAGGGTAGGAAAATGTTTCTAAAGGATGAAAAACAACCTATGGTTTACTATTTTCCCCCATTTCTACACTATTTTCCCCCTTGGATAAGCTAAAATATACCTAACTTTGTGAAAAATCTAACAAAACTATGGACACTTTTTTGCAATATTCCACTAACAAAAGCAAAACCGGTCCTTTCCGGATCCGGTCTTTGGTCACTAAACAGACTTCGTTCCGGTCTTATATAAAGAGGAAACGAAGACAGTTCTTGTATTATCCATAACACAGCACAAACTATTATATATCAGATTTTTAACACATACTCGCAATCGGAATGAAACATCATTGTAATGTCCAGGCGCTACTTTTGCAGCCGGAAAGATTGTTAGAAAGTGTACAAAGCGTTTTTAGATAAAATAAAGTAATGTAAAACAAAGATTATGAATATCCGTAAAAAGCCGGAAAAACAGTATGGAAATCGACTGATGGGCTCATCCGTAGGAGTACCAAGTTCTTCCCGTACTTGTCCCAAATGGCGGACGGCGGATATGTAGAATTTGAGAACCTAAAAGTAACTTATTTTTTAATTAAAACACAAATTGTTATGCAGAGTGTACAATCTAAAAAGAGGTGGACATGGCTCCAGGGCGCAGTCTTGGTCCTGTTCCTGCTAAGCAGTACCTTAGCATTCGCACAAAACAGAGTGACCGGTACCGTAACGGACAGAACCGGCGCGCCGCTTCCGGGCGTTAACGTGCTGGAAGTAGGTACAACCAACGGTAATATAACCGACATCGATGGTAAATACTCCATTGTAGTGGAGAAAGGCAAGACGCTGCAATTCTCTTTCATCGGTTTCGTGACTCAGGACATTAAGGTAGACCGTAATGTGATTGATGTCGTGCTGGCTGATGACACACAGGCGTTGGAGGAAGTCGTAGTCGTAGGTTACGGCAGCATGCAGCGTAAGGATGTGACCAGCTCCATCACCAGCGTAAAGTCAGAAGACTTGAATATCGGCGTTGTCACCAGCCCTGCCCAGATGTTGCAAGGTAAAGTTCCGGGCCTGACGGTAGCCAACACCAGCGACCCCAACGGTTCAGCTTCCATCTCGCTGCGCGGTGCTTCTTCTCTGCGTGCCGGTGAGGCCATGGAACCTTACTACGTGATTGACGGTGTGCCGGGTGCCAGCTTGTCACTGGTTGCTCCGGAGGACATTGAAAGCATCGATGTGCTCCGAGACGCTTCCGCAACGGCTATCTACGGTTCAAAAGCCGCTAACGGTGTAATCATTGTTACTACCAAGAAAGGAAACAAGAATGGACGTACCAATGTAAGCTACAGCGGCTACGTAGCATGGGACAAGACGATGAAAACGCTGGATATGATGACGGCAGATGAATTATTGTCGTATGCAAACCAGTATAACATTGACTTATCTCCCTATTATGATGTTAACAACCCCGTCAATACCAACTGGCAGGACGAAGTGCTGCGCACCGGTTTCAGCCACAACCACAACGTATCCATCAACGGTGGCAACGAAAAGACGCAATATAGTGCTTCTATCAACTTCATGGATCGCGAAGGTATCGTATTAGGCACAGATATGGATCGCCTTACCGCTCGTTCATTTGTTCAAACCAAAGCATTGAATGACCGTTTGGATTTGTCTTTCAGCGTAAATGCCAGTGTACGCAACAGCAATCTCGGTCCGGCAAGCAATGGAGGCGAAAGTGTGCAAGGCCGGAGCGTGTTGGATGCCATGTACTACTACAGTCCTTTGGTGCCGGTAAAAAATGCAGATGACACATATTACAGTAACCTACAGATTTCTCAGAATTACAATCCCGTATCGATGGCCACAGAAGACAGACGTCATGAAAGAGAAAAATTATTGCAAGGGACAGCCCAAGCGACTTTGCATATTATCGATGGATTGGATTGGAGTTTGAATATGTCTTATCAAAACCAACAATACATCTATAGCAAATATAATAGCACGCAATCTCAATTAGAATCGGCACTTCATGGCCAAGCAGAGCGCCAATCGGTGGAGAATATCCGCAAACAAATGGAAACCTACATCAACTGGGATCGCACGTTTGCAGACAAGCACAAGGTAGGCGTTATGTTGGGTTATTCTTGGGAGCAAGCAGATAACAATGACGGTTTTGGCGTTCGTGCTTATAATTTCTATAATGATGATTTGCTCTACTACAATTTAGCAATGGCTAACAATGTAGATATAAATGGCATTAGTGATGTAAACGACAATTATCTTTTGTCAACTTTGCGCATGATTTCATTCTACGGTCGTGTCAACTACAGTTTCAACAGCAAATATCTGTTGCAGGCTACAGTTCGTCGTGACGGTTCTTCCGCTTTCGGTGTCAACAACCGTTGGGGTACGTTCCCCTCTGTATCAGCCGCATGGCGCATTACGGAAGAAGACTTCATGAAAGACCAAAATGTGTTCGATGACTTGAAACTTCGTATAGGTTACGGTGTCAGCGGTAATTCATTTGGTTTTGATGCTTTCTACGCTCATCAAGTATATGGATCTACCGGTTGGTTCAATTATGTAAATGCGAGTGGAACAGGGGCTGATTACCGTATTTTGGGTGCGACCCGTAATTCAAATCCAGATTTGAAATGGGAAACGACCGGAATGTTTAACGTCGGTTTGGATTTCGGATTCTTCGATAATCGCCTGACCGGTACCATTGAATATTATATCAAGAAGACCAGTGACGTTATTTACAACTACCAGGTTTCTACGAACCGTTATTCTTATAATTGGATGACAGCCAATGTAGGCGACATCAGTAACAAAGGTATTGAAATCACCATTAATGCCATACCGGTACAAACCCGTAACTTTACATGGAGCACTTCATTAAATCTTTCGCACAACAAGAATGTCGTGGAGAAGATTACCAATGAAACTTATTCAGTTCCCTATATTGATGGCATATCCAATGTTGATATAGGCGGATGGGGTTGGAATGTGCAACGTATTAACGAGGGCGATCCCATTGGACAGTTCTACGTATTGGAATGGGCTGGTTATGATGAAAGTGGAAATTCGATGTTCAATCATTACGATGAAAATGGCAATCTAATTGGCGAGACTGACAATCCGGATGATTTGACAGACCGTCGCCCGCATGGTTCGGCTCAGCCTAAAATAGTTTATGGATGGAATAATGACCTTACATGGAAAAATTGGACTTTGACCGCTTTCTTCCAAGGTGTCGCCGGTAACAAGATTTTCAATGCGACTCGTGCTTATTACAATAACCGAGGAATGGTAAACAATGGTAAGAATGTATTGGCTGAAGTGGCTACTTCTGAGAACCCGACTGATACACGCGCTCAGGCTCCGACAGATCGTTATTTGGAAAATGGCTCTTACTTGCGCTTATCTACTTTAACATTGGGCTATAACTTTGGCAAAATTGGTAATTGCATTAACAACTTGCGTTTGTATGCTACTTGCAACAACGTCTTCACCATTACCGGTTATAAGGGCGTTGACCCTGAAATCAATTTAGGCGGTATGACTCCGGGTATTGATTGGCGTAATGCCACTTATCCGCGTAGCCGTACGTTCATGGTAGGCGTAAACGTGAATTTCTAACCCTTAACATTAAGCGATTAAAGATATGAAAACAAGAAATATATTAACGGGTGCCCTGTTGGCACTGACAACCATCGGTTGTACAGACTTGGACGTTGACATCAAGTCCCAATACACCGAATTCCCGGATTCTGAGATTGCCATAGAAGCACAAATGAACAATGCGTTCTATGCCTTTCGCGGGGCTTTAGGCCGCCGTTTTGATGAAGGTGTATCCTGTAACTCGGATGAATATACATCGGTCAGTTTCGATGGGGATTATCTGGAAGGCCGTGATATGGCGAGCTTTACTTTGCACATGATCAGCCCGACAAATTCAGCGTCTCAATTAGATGATACATTTAACCAATTACAGACTGGTATAACGAATTGCAACCGAATACTCTTCGACATGGGTGGTGAAGATGCTCCCGAACTGGCTCCTGTACGTGCCGTACGCGCATTCTATCACTTTATGATTATGGAACATTGGGGTGACACTCCTGTTATCGACCATCTGTTGGAGGATGACGAAGCAATTCAACGCTCGCCTCGTGCCGATGTTGCCAACTGGATTGAGTCGGAGTTGTTGGCAGTACGTGACAACTGCTATGAAAATGTAGATGCATCGACATATGGCAAACCGACCCGTTGGATGGTTGATGCCCTATTAGCCAAATTATACTTGAATTGGAATGTGTACACGCAGGATGTAACAAGTGCTGATTGGAATCCCGATGCAAAAAATGAAAAAATAAACGACTGCATCGCCGCTTGCGACCGCGTCATCGCTTCCGGCTTATTCGATTTAAGCGATGACTATAAGACAAAGTTCATGTACACCAACGGTTCGCACATCAAAGACTTCATTTATGTAATGCCTTACGATGCAGTTACAGCGCAAGGTATGACATACGCCCGTTTCCGCACTTGGCGTCGCGGTCAGAACAATAACGGTTTCTACAGTATTGAGATGACTAACTCTTGCGGCGGAAATATGACATTGACTCCGGAGTTTGTAGAATTGTTCTGTTTGCCGGGTGACCGCCGTAACGATGTGATTGCCGGTAACACGGGCGAAAATATCGGAATGACAACATTCGATGTGTACCAATACGATAACAATACCGGAGAGCCAACCAGCATTCGTAACACTTATGGTGGAGAAGATGTAACTTTCACTAAATCTATCACATTGAAGAATGACCCGACCGTAGATCCTCCTGTTGTTCCCAATGCGGATTTGAACTGTGGCGCTGATATAAATGGCTGGACACAAGGTTATCGTTCCATTAAGTTCTTCCCAGACATCAACGATTATAATACGTTCAGCCGCAACCAAGACAATGACGTACCTATCTTCCGTTATGCGGACATTATCCTGATGAAGTGCGAAGCTATCAAACGTGGTGGTACGGCTACCAATGGTGACACGCCGCAAAGCTTATTCAACCAAATTCGTACATATGTCAATGCTCCTCTCCTCGACCATGACCCGAGCATGCAAGAGATTCTGGACGAGCGTGGCCGTGAGTTCTTAGATGAGCACTGGCGTCGTAACGACTTGATTCGCTTCGGTGACTTCGAGCGTGAATGGGGCTTCAAGGCAGACTTCAATCCCAACCACACCGACCCGCAGTATCGTTTGTGGCCTTTGAGCGTCAACGTACTGAATGCCAATACGAACTGGAGTCAAAACCCCGGATATTAAAGCACATAAGATATACATTTTTAAGGTAAAAGCAAGCGATTGTTTTATTTAGAGTTTTAAAAATGTAGGCCTTGCACCAACCTGCGGTAATGCCATTCCGTAGGGGAAGTGCAAGGCTTTTCTATATAAGTAACTAATCAAAATTATCTTATAGCACACAGATGACACAGATGAGACTGATTTGCACAGATTATTTTTTTAATAACATCTGTGGTCATCTGTTAAATCTGTGTTATCTGTGTGCCATAGTATAAGTTAATTCTGTACACTTACTTATGTTCAGATTAAGATTTTAAGTCAGTACAATAAAAAGGGAAATAAAAACTTTGCAGGATTTCTACGAATGGCTATCTTTGTGAGAAGTAAAAGAACGCATTGTTATGATAACAAAGAATGAGTGCATAAAGCTATTACAATCGTGTGCCGACACTTTACGTGAACGATTCGGAGTTCGAACGCTTCGTTTGTTCGGGTCTGTCGCACGTGATGAGCAGAAAGCCACAAGTGATGTAGATATTTGCGTGGAAATGGCTCCCAAACTCTATCTGTTCGTAGAATTGGGGCTGTTCCTTGAACAACTTTTGGGTTGCCATGTAGATGTAGTGCGCATGCACCGCAATATGAATGCTGTTTTAAGAAACGAAATAGAAAAAGACGGTGTTTATGTATTATAAGCAGGATAAACGAATTCTAAGCACTCTACGGCAAATAGAAAAATCCATTCTTTTGTTACAAGAGTGGAACAGAGACACCATGTGTGCCGATGATTATATGTTGACACCTGAAGGAACAAAAAATTTGGCCGCCAGCAGTATGCTTGTAGAAGCTATCGGAGAAGCATTTAAGAAGATAGACAAAGAAACGGAAGGAACTTTGTTGCCACAATATACAGGTATCCCATGGAAAGCAGTTAAAGGAATACGTGACCGCATCGCTCATGGTTATTTTGAAATAGACGCTGAAATAATTTTCGATACCGTAAAGAATGATTTACCCGAGCTATTGTCTGCTACGCGTTTCTTCATAACAAAGCTTTCCGCATCATTATAATAGCTCTAAACAGCAAGCGATTGTTTTATTTAGAGTTTTAAAAATGGGATTCCCTATATTTTATAACCATTTCCTTTCTTGCACGATTAGTAATCAGACACCATAAGCAGCTATATCCCCCAGACAAATCAGGAGTATCCTCACGCTTATCAGGCAGATTGAAATTGAGCAGCAAGGTCGCTCTTTTGTCAAATCATTTCTATTTCCAAAAACTCAGCGAAGAAGTGCCGTAGAGACACTGCGCTATTTGCGCTCAATCAGTTAACTGTTTCCGTTCAATCAGCGTAGTATTTAGGGGGTAAACACTGCGCTGATTGAACGGAAATAGCGCAGTGTTTCTGTGGAATATAAATTGCTATAAATCAGCTAGATATATAAATGTTTACACGAATTGAACGGTGCGGGGTTTCGAATTAATACATTAATTAACAATACAACGGTCCAATATACAATAAATCATAAAAATGCATGTAAAATAAAATTTAAATTGTTTTACCGATAAGCGTAGGAATGAACAGAGGTCGGATAGGGCGGAAATATCGGATACGGCATGCACCTGTGGGAAAAGGGCGGATGATTTTGATGAATCAAATGAAAATCGTATTTTTGCGTGTGCTTTTAAGCAAGAAACATTCACTTTAAAAAAGATATTGCATTATGGATTTGTTCGACAAAGTCAGCGAAGACATTAAAACCGCCATGAAGGCCAAGGACAAAGTGGCCCTCGACACACTGAGAAACATCAAGAAAGTATTTTTGGAAGCGAAAACCGCCCCGGGGGCCAATGACACGTTGGCTGATGCGGACGCATTGAAAATCATCCAAAAGTTGGTGAAACAAGGAAAGGACGCGGCTGATATTTATGTACAACAAGGACGTCAAGACTTGGCCGATGCAGAATTGGCTCAGGTAAAAGTGATGGAGACTTACCTGCCCAAGCAGATGAGCGCAGAGGAATTGGAAGCTGCCTTGAAAGAAATTATTGCCGAAGTGGGCGCTACAAGCGGCAAAGATATGGGCAAAGTAATGGGCGTAGCCAGCAAGAAGCTGGCCGGACTGGCAGAAGGCCGCGCTATCTCTGCCAAGGTAAAAGAGCTGTTGGGATAATACGCCATGCGCATACAAAACTCTGAGGGGTGTGTCGAAACTAAAAACAGACACACCCTTTTTGTTTCCGCAAAGCTATCGGAAACAAAAAACATTTTAGCATCTTTTATTATTCCCAAATATCCTATTTCAAGTAATTATCCGTAAATTCGGGCGACTTTTCAAGAAAAAGCCGCAAACATCTAACAAACTATCAATATGGAAAACTTGGATACTGCATTATTGCTGATGGTGGTGGGCATGGTGACCGTGTTCGCCATCCTGCTTATCGTGATTTATATGGGCAAGTTGCTCATTGCTTTAGTCAATAAGTATGCGCCCGAAGAAGTGGCGACGCACAAAGACGGTACACCGGCTCCCGCACCGATACCGGCCAATATACTGGCGGCTATCAATGCGGCCGTATCAGTCGTAACGCACGGCAAGGGCAAGGTGGCCAAAGTAGAGAAATTATAATAGCGAACATAACTAATAAAATACACGTTAAAAGACAATGAAAAGAGAAATAAAATTCAGTCTGGTCTTCCGCGACATGTGGCAGAGTGCCGGTAAATATGTACCTCGCGTCGACCAACTGGTGAAGGTGGCTCCCGCCATTGTGGAGATGGGCTGCTTTGCCCGTGTAGAAACCAATGGCGGTGGATTCGAACAAGTGAACTTGTTGTTTGGCGAAAATCCCAATAAAGCCGTACGCGCTTGGACAAAACCTTTCCATGAAGCCGGCATTCAGACTCACATGCTGGACCGTGCCTTGAACGGCCTGCGTATGAGTCCCGTGCCTGCCGATGTGCGCAAACTTTTTTATAAGGTGAAGAAAGCGCAAGGCACGGACATTACCCGCACTTTCTGCGGCCTGAACGACGTGCGCAACATTATCCCTTCTATCGGTTACGCCCACGATGCAGGCATGATTTCGCAATGCTCGCTCTGCATCACCCATTCACCCGTACATACGGTGGAGTATTATGTCAACATGGCCAAACAGCTTATTGAGGCCGGAGCGGACGAAATCTGTATCAAGGATATGGCCGGCATCGGTCGCCCTGTCTCTTTGGGAAAGATTGTGGCCGGCATTAAGAAGATTAAGCCGGACATTCCCGTGCAATACCATAGCCATGCGGGTCCCGGATTCAACATGGCCAGCATCCTGGCTGTTTGCGAAGCCGGGTGCGACTATATTGACGTAGGTATGGAGCCATTGTCGTGGGGTACGGGTCATGCCGACCTGCTGAGCGTGCAGGCCATGCTGAAGGATGCCGGCTATCAGGTGCCCGAAATCAACATGGAGGCTTATATGAAGGTGCGTGCCCTGATTCAGGAATTTATGGATGATTTCTTAGGGTTATACATCTCTCCGCGTAACCGCTTGATGAACTCCCTGCTCATCGGTCCGGGGTTGCCGGGCGGCATGATGGGGTCATTGATGGCCGACCTGGAGACCAACCTCGAAAGCATTAACAAGTATAAGGCAAAACGCAACCAACCTTTCATGACGCAAGACCAATTGCTCATCAAGCTGTTCAACGAAGTGGCTTACGTATGGCCGCGTGTAGGTTATCCTCCTTTGGTTACGCCGTTCAGCCAATATGTCAAGAACCTGGCTATGATGAACGTCATCGCCATGGAGAAAGGCAAGGAACGTTGGGGCATGATAGCCGACGACATTTGGGACATGATATTGGGCAAGGCCGGCAAGTTACCGGGCGAACTGGCACCGGAAATCGTAGAGAAGGCCGAGCGCGAGGGACGCAAGTTCTTTACCGGCAATCCGCAGGACAATTATCCCGATTGCCTGGACAAGTATCGCAAGATGATGAAAGACAACAAGTGGGAAACGGGCGAGGCCGACGAGGAACTCTTCGAATACGCCATGCACCCGGCTCAATACGAGGCTTACAAGAGTGGTAAGGCGAAAGCCGACTTCCTGGCCGATGTGGAGAAACGCAAAGCCGAGAAAGAGAATGCCGCCCACACCAATGACGATGCCAAACCCAAGACGCTTACCGTACAGGTGGACGGACAGGCATACCGGGTAACGGTGGCATACGGAGACATTGACCTGCCCGCATCGGCCACGGACAAAGTGGTGATGGGTGAAGGTGAACCGGTTCCCGCCCCGTTGGAAGGAAAATTCTTCCTTACCAAGAATACCCAGGAGACTCCGCGCAAAGTAGGCGACAAGGTGAAGAAAGGCGACTTGCTGGGCTACATAGAAGCCATGAAAACGTATAACGCCATCCGTAGCGACCGCGATGGTACAATCACCGCCATCTGTGTCAATTCGGGAGACTCTGTATCAGAAGATGATGTATTAATGAAGATTGCGTAATGGAAGATATATTTGGAAAACTCTATGACATGACGGCGTTCAGCAACCTGATAGCTGATCCGTCGTTCCTCGTGATGTATGCCATCGCTTTCGTCCTTCTCTACCTCGGCATCAAGAAGCACTACGAACCGCTTCTGCTGGTGCCTATCGCTTTCGGTGTGCTCATCGCCAACTTTCCCGGCGGCGAGATGGGCGTTATCCAAGCGGACGAGAACGGCATGGTGATGGTGAACGGGGTGATGAAGAACGTGTGGGAGATGCCTCTGCACGAGATAGCCCACGAACTGGGCCTGATGAACTTCATCTACTACATGCTGATAAAGACCGGTTTCCTGCCGCCTATTATCTTTATGGGCGTGGGCGCTTTGACCGACTTCGGCCCGATGCTTCGCAACCTGCGCCTTTCTATCTTTGGCGCGGCTGCCCAGTTGGGTATCTTTTTGGTGCTGATTGTGGCCATCTGCATGGGCTTCACGCCGAAAGAGGCCGCATCGTTGGGTATCATCGGTGGCGCTGATGGTCCTACGGCCATCTTTACCACCATTAAGTTAGCTCCCCACCTGTTAGGTCCTATCGCCATTGCGGCCTATTCGTATATGGCATTGGTGCCGGTCATCATTCCCTTGTGCGTCAGGCTGCTTTGTACCAAGAAGGAACTGATGATTAATATGAAGGAACAGGAGAAACTCTATCCTTCGAAGACTGAAATCAAGAACCTGCGCGTGTTGAAGATACTCTTCCCCATTGTGGTGACTACGGTTGTTGCCTTGTTCGTGCCGACCGCCGTGCCCTTGATTGGTATGCTGATGTTCGGTAACCTGCTGAAAGAAATCGGTAGCGACACGAGCCGTTTGTTCGATGCCGCAGCCAATAGCATCATGAATACCGCCACCATCTTCTTGGGCTTGAGCGTAGGTGCCACCATGACCAGTGAAGCCTTCCTCAACTGGACGACAATCGGTATCGTAATCGGTGGCTTCTTGGCATTTGCTCTGTCCATCTCCGGCGGTATTCTTGGCGTAAAGGTCGTGAATATGTTCTCGAAGAAGAAAATCAATCCGCTGATTGGCGCTACGGGGCTGAGCGCCGTGCCTATGGCCAGCCGCGTTTGCAACGAGATCGCCACGAAGTACGACCCCAAGAACCATGTGTTGAACTACTGCATGTCCAGCAACATTTCCGGCGTTATCGGCTCTGCCGTAGCTGCCGGTGTGCTGATTTCTTTCTTGGGATAAATTATAGGTTCATCTTCTTTTAAAAAGAGGATGAACTGATTTTGAAAATAGGATTATCTTCTCTGGCGGAGAGGATAATCCTATTTTTCAGTTCGCTCTTAAACTCGCTTTTCGGCTGCGGGACGAGTGCCACTAAAACAGCAACTGGGCACATAGCCAATTCGAGAAAACTGAAAAGCATCCGGCTATTATGAAACTCTATCATAGAGTTGAGTTGTTACTTTATCACATAGAAAATCATGGATAAAGTAGCAACTCAGCGTTATATCGCATCAATAAGTTTGTACTTTACTTATAAAATATCCTATTAAAAGCATAAACTCATCCTTAGAAATTTGGTAGAGACATATGAATTAAGAGCCTTTGGATATGTTTATTATAGTCGTAATTGGGCGTATTTAGTCGTAATTGGGCGTATTTAGTCGTAATTGGGCGTATTTAGTCGTAATTGGGCGTATTTAGTCGTAATTAGGCGTATTTAGTCGTAATTAGGCGTATTTAGTCGTAATTAGGCGTATTTAAGCCTTACGACTATTTTATATACCAAATTCTACCCTTTAATATAATTATCCCTAATTCTTTCATTTCCACAAGAATATTTCCTAACATTCTCTCCTGTTGTCCTTGGGTTTTGGTCTTGGGAAGAGCATCTTTCAGATATTCAAATATTGCATCACGCTTTGCTCCGATTGAACCAGCATTTTGAAGATACTGCAAAACCATTTGTTGCAATTTCACCCTATCCAATCCCCTGTTACGAGTATAATCGGGTAACTGCTTTGTCTTTCTTGCTATATCAAGTGATATGCCATATTCAGAGGTATTACCCTCCAAAAGCCCCCTATTCAATAAATCTATCACATTCTCTTCAGAAATTCGACGTCCCTTTTGGACTGAGTCCAAAAGAATACAATCCTCCAATGTCAATGTATCGTTCCTTTTGAGCAACTGTGTATATTTTTCATTGATTGTATTTCCATATATTGTTACACCAACTTCTTTATTCAATACATCTATTTCGTAATCCGGCATCGGGAAATGACGGCGCCGTTGTTCATTGAACATCTTTTTAATACCACGGCTTACGGTGTCTATCATATTGAAATTCACCATTGCTCGACAAAGGCATTCATTACGAAAATGCCGTTGAGGCCCTTTGGTTTCCAATACCTTTTGCAAAGTACCAGGAATAAAGCTGCCACCGTTTGCATAATAAAGCCATCCAGGGTTTTCAACAAAATTAATACGCTGCTGCAGTGTATAATCCTGATGGGCAATTGCATTATGCAGTGCCTCACGAATGGTATAATCATCATATTGTTTCATCGTTTCAGGGAACAATGTTCCACCTGGCAGCTCCCTCATTGTAAGATTATGAATCTTACTCAATATTTTGTCAACAGTGAGAATAAACGGAACAGTGAAATGTTCGTAATCTACAATATTCCTATGCTCGTCCCGTAAAGTCCATGTAACTTCAACTACAGCGGGACGAAGTTTAAATGCAGAAACAGGTTTACCCAACAAAATAATGGCTGCACGAGTCAGTTTTCCATCTATCATTATTCCACTATTAGAAAGAAAATCTTCCACCGTCCATGCATCAATTTCCTCAAAAGGAATATTGGAAGAATGCACCTTCTTGAACATAATACGGGCCTTGGCTACAGCCAATTCATCCAAATCTGTTATCGTTGCATTGGGCACTATTTCCGCTGACCAATCTTTAGCTTCAAAAGCCGGTTCTTCGAGAATAACGGCAAGTCGTTCTTGCGTCATCTCTACCAATGAGTCTTCAACACGTTGCCAAGCCTTTTTATGCGCATATACTGGACGCCGAGGCAAATGCTTTGGGATATGGATTATCCAAACTGTCCTATGCGTGTCCTCTGTAGTATATTCGTCAATACTCAATCCTTCGGAAGAAAGATTGGTGCAATGCTCTATCAGTTTCCATACGGCAGATTGGGCGTTCAGATTAAACTTGGATAAGTCTGTGCCAACAATTTCCAATGTTCTATCTTGCACGCCAATCACAAGATATCCTCCTTCCATGTTGGCTATAGCAGATATATATGAAATTACATCATTCTTTTCATCTCCGGCAAAAGAGTTTTTAAGATTTTTCATCTCTTTCCATTCGCAACGTGCATTTTCTTGTGGAAACTCACGGAGCAAGTATTGTTGAAGTTCTTTTGAAGTCATAATTAAAACAATCTAATTATTTGGAAACCGTTAACGGATTTGCCTAATTTTTCGGCGAACCATTTGCCTGTTTTATTCTTTTCAATAAGGATTATCTCGAGTCTATTAATATCTTCCATATCAATCATTAAACTGAATTATAGGCAAAGATAATGAATTCATTTGATCTCATATTTCAAAGCACGCTATTTTTTATTTGCGTGCGGAAATTATGAGTAAAATAGCGGACATCCCTCTTAATTTATCCTATCTATTAGGTGTTTGTATCAGATAAATCCCTATCTTTGTGGCGTTTTTTAGATTATGGATTAAAACAATATAAAACGAAAATGGCACAAGAAGACGTTTTTAAGAAACTCGTTTCGCATTGTAAGGAATATGGTTTCGTATTTCCCAGTAGCGAAATATACGATGGCCTGGGCGCCGTATATGATTACGGACAAAATGGCGTGGAACTGAAGAATAACATTAAACAATATTGGTGGCAGAGCATGGTGTTGCTGCACGAGAATATCGTGGGCATTGATTCGGCCATCTTCATGCACCCTACCATTTGGAAAGCCAGCGGACACGTAGACGCGTTCAACGACCCCTTGATAGACAACCGCGACTCGAAGAAACGTTATCGCGCCGACGTGCTCATCGAAGACCAAATAGCCAAATATGACGAGAAGATAAATAAGGAGGTGGCCAAAGCCGCCAAGAAGTATGGCGATGCTTTCAACGAACAGGAATTCCGCAGCACCAACGCCCGTGTGTTGGAGCATCAAGCCAAGCGTGACGCTTTGCACGAGCGCTATACTCAGGCCATGAATGCGGGTCCGGACTTGAACGAACTTCGTCAGATTATTCTGGACGAGGAAATCGTTTGCCCCATCAGTGGTACAAAGAACTGGACGGAAGTACGTCAGTTCAACCTGATGTTTTCTACCGAGATGGGCTCTACGGCTGATGGTTCTATGAAGGTGTATTTGCGTCCCGAGACAGCGCAGGGTATCTTCGTGAACTACCTGAACGTGCAGAAGACAGGGCGCATGAAGATTCCTTTCGGCATTGCCCAGATAGGTAAAGCTTTCCGCAACGAGATTGTGGCACGCCAGTTCATCTTCCGTATGCGTGAGTTCGAGCAGATGGAAATGCAGTTCTTCGTGAAGCCCGGCACGGAATTGGAGTGGTTCAAGACGTGGAAAGAGACCCGCTTGAAGTGGCACAAGGCTTTGGGCTTTGGTGATGACCACTACCGCTTCCACGACCACGAAAAGCTGGCTCACTATGCCAACGCCGCTACGGACATCGAGTTCCTGATGCCCTTTGGCTTCAAGGAAGTGGAAGGCATTCATAGCCGTACCAACTTCGACCTCAGCCAACACGAGAAATTCTCCGGCAAAAACATCAAGTACTTCGACCCCGAAACCAACGAAAGCTATACACCGTACGTCATCGAGACTTCTATTGGTGTAGACCGCATGTTCCTCAGCATCATGTCCGGTTCGTATTGCGAAGAGAAACTGGAGAATGGCGAGACACGCGTCGTATTGAAATTGCCCGCCGCTTTGGCTCCGGTAAAACTGGCCGTTATGCCACTCGTAAAGAAAGACGGACTGCCCGAAAAGGCGCGTGAAATCATCAATGACCTGAAGTTCCACTTCAATTGCCAGTATGACGAGAAGGACAGCATCGGCAAGCGTTATCGTCGCCAGGATGCCATCGGTACACCCTATTGCGTAACCGTTGACCACGAGACGTTGCAGGACAACTGTGTGACATTGCGCAACCGTGACACTATGCAGCAGGAACGTGTGCCCATTAGCGAGCTGAATAATATCATAGCCGATCGTGTGAGCATTACCGCGCTACTGAAGACACTATAAAAGCGGGGCAAACCCCACAATGTGTCAATGTGCTAATATGCCAAGGTGCTAATGCCTGAAGCATGAAAAACAGATTGTCGCTAACGCAAGCGCAACCCAATTAGCACATTGACACATTAGCATATTAGCACATTAATAAATTTCATGCAATAAAAAATGATGATAAAAGAAACACTCAGACACATCTTTGCCCCCCTGCCTCTGTTGCTATGCCTTTCCTTGACTTTCGCCTTCGCAGCTTGCGAAGAAGTAGAGGAAACCAGCATCTACGACAACTGGCAGACACGAAATGAGACCTACATTGACTCTATCGCCTCCTTGATAGGCAACAGATACATAGCTACCGAAGAGGCAGTTATACAGGTGCCAGTGGGAGCAATGTTTGCCATCCGCACCGAGGCCAGCAACACGGACGGAGAACAATATGTCTATTGCAAAAAGATAACAGATAATCCGACTGGTCGCCGCCCGCTCTATACAGAATCCGTGTCAGCCTATTATTATGGGACCGTGATTACCGGAGCCAGTTTTGACGGGAACTTCGAAGGATATTCGGCCATAGACCAACAAGAGTTGAACGCTACCGACAAAGGGCCGACGGACTTTGATTCACCAACAACTTTCTCGATAAGTGGAGTTGTAGCCGGGTGGACAGCCGCTTTGCAATTGATGCATACCGGAGAACGTTGGATGTTGTACGTTCCTTATCAATCCGGTTATGGCACGAGCGAACATGGAAGCATACCGGCCTATTCGACATTGGTATTCGATATTCTCTTGGAAGAGGTCGTAGAAGAATAAACGCGAAACTTTGTGCGTGTCAACGCAAGGCATTGACCACGGCTCCGAAGAACTTTCTTTAATTGAACAATTCCTTCAACACGTCCAAGGACTTCAGCTCCGGAAAGTCGGGCAGGTGCAGACGATAGTATTGCTCAATAACCGTAAGACAACGCATCCGTTCCGTGCGATTCATGGAGAGGACGTGCATGGTGTCATACTTCACACGTGTCAATGTGAGGAGTTGAGCCGCTTCGGCGGAATTTATATAATAGGAATGTGACGGACGGAAAGGAATAAAACAAGCGTTGAGCAAGTCGAAACAACAACCTTCCGTGTAGCCTTCGAGGTTGGGGTAGAAGCCTAAGAAGCGGGTCAAGCGGATGAGGAACACCAAATGGAAGTTGGAGAAGCCGGTACGACATTCGTCAAGCCATATGATGGAGTGGTGTAGGTAGGTAAAGAGCGGACGGTTTTCCAGTTCTTCGCGCAGGGTTCTGCACAAGAATTCAGTTAAGAACAAAGCGATGGCGGATTTGTATGGGTCGTAAGGAATGGAACAAAACGGATAATTTGATTTTGCTTCCTTTACCTTGTAGATAGAAGTGTTGGGGCGTAGGTCCGCTTCCAGCTCTACCAATGCCAAAGGCTGAAATAAGACCGACTTCACGGCCGATTTGCGCGATCGTGATGCGGATACCATGAACGAAGCTCGTCCCGCAATGTCTGTGTACACATCAGCAATAAATGCCGTGTCTTTGTATTTCACCGTGCGCAACACGATGCCCGATATTCGTTGTAGCATACGAGTTTATATTATAATATATGAAATGGTGTGTGCAAAATTACAAAAAATGCGGAAAACAGAAAGCGAGAACTCCTTGTATCGCTCGCCGGGAAATAAATATCGAAAATATTATTCTATATAAAATGCTGATAGTCAGTGCTAAGATACGTTTCTTGAAATAAAGTTGCAGAAAAATTGCTTGGAATATTTTGCCAATTCAAAAATAGTTTCTACCTTTGCATCCGCAAACGAAAGGAAACGCTTGCATAAGCGGAAACGCTACAAAGGCTTGGCCTCTTCGTCTATCGGTTAGGACGCAAGATTTTCATTCTTGAAAGGGGGGTTCGATTCCCCCAGAGGCTACTAAGTAATAGAAAAATAAACGAATTAAAAGATTAGTCGAGATGGCAAATCACAAATCATCACTGAAAAGAATCAGACAAGAGCAAAAAAGAAGACTTCACAACAGATATTATGGCAAGACCATGAGAAATGCTGTGCGTAAGTTGCGTGCTACGACAGACAAGGCTACTGCAACAGGCATGTATCCTGCATTGGTAAGCCTGCTGGACAAGTTGGCCAAGAAGCACATTATTCACAAGAATAAGGCTAACAACCTGAAGTCTAAATTGGCTCTGCACATCAATAAGCTGGCTTAAAAGTATTGCTATAGCTTTGCACACCATAGAGGCCGGACCCATAAAGGTTCGGCCTTTTTTAGCATCAGTTTCCCGCGTTTGTTTCTTCCCATTCTATTCGGTTATTCCGAAGAAAATTTGTATCTTTGCTCAGTTTTTCAATAAGGCAACAGTTTATGACAGAAGAAGAAAAAATAATCGGTGAGAACAGCTATTCGGCCAGCAACATTCAAGTGCTGGAAGGACTTGAGGCGGTACGAAAACGCCCGGCCATGTACATTGGCGATATCAGCGAAAACGGTTTGCACCATTTGGTTTACGAAGTAGTGGACAACTCCATAGACGAAGCTATGGCAGGCTATTGTGACCACATCGAAGTAACCATCAATGAAGACAATTCCATCACCGTACAGGACAACGGACGCGGTATTCCGGTAGATTTCCACGAAAAAGAGAAGAAATCAGCTTTGGAGGTCGTAATGACCGTCTTGCACGCCGGAGGTAAGTTCGACAAAGGCTCGTACAAGGTATCGGGTGGTCTGCACGGCGTGGGCGTATCGTGTGTAAATGCCCTCTCTACCCACATGATGACACAGGTTTTCCGCAACGGGAAAATATACCAGCAGGAATACGAGTGCGGCAAACCGCTCTATCCGGTGAAGGAAGTGGGCGCTTGCGACCCCGGATTTACAGGGACTAAGCAAACCTTTTGGCCGGACGGAAGCATCTTTACCACAACGGAATATAAGTATAGCACCCTGCAAGCGCGCTTGCGCGAACTGGCCTACCTGAATGCCGGTATTCGCATCACGTTGACAGATCGTCGGCAGAAAGACGAGGACGGTGAGTTCGTGCGCGAGGTATTCCATTCGGAAGAAGGAGTAAAAGAATTCGTCCGCTATCTGAACAGCAATAACACACCGCTTTTCAACGATGTTATTTACCTGAACACAGAGAAATCAGGCGTACCCATTGAGTGTGCTATCATGTATAACACAGGCTATCGGGAAAATCTGCATTCCTACGTCAACAACATCAACACCAAGGAAGGCGGTACGCACGAAGCCGGTTTCCGCACGGCACTGACCCGCGTATTGAAGAAATATGCCGAAGACACTTGCGCCAAACAATTGGAAAAAGCCAAGGTTGAAATCTCTGGTGAAGACTTCCGCGAAGGATTGATAGCCGTTATTTCCGTGAAAGTGTCCGAACCTCAATTTGAGGGACAGACTAAAACGAAATTAGGCAATAATGAAGTGAGCGGTGCGGTCAACCAGGCCGTAGGCGAGGCACTTACTTATTATCTGGAGGAGCACCCCAAGGAAGCCAAACTGATTGTAGACAAAGTGATTCTCGCAGCTACAGCCCGTGTGGCGGCCCGCAAGGCCCGTGAGTCCGTGCAGCGCAAGTCCCCCATGAGCGGTGGAGGCATGCCTGGCAAATTGGCCGACTGCTCCAGCAAAGATCCGGAGGAATGCGAATTGTTCTTGGTCGAGGGAGATTCGGCTGGCGGTTCGGCTAAACAAGGGCGAAACCGTACTTTCCAGGCCATATTGCCTTTACGCGGTAAAATCCTGAATGTAGAGAAAGCCATGTGGCACAAGGCATTCGAGAGTGAAGAAGTGAATAACATCATCCAAGCCTTGGGCATCCGCTTTGGTGTGAATGGCGAGGACAGCAAAGAGGCTAACATTGAGAAGTTGCGCTACAAGAAAGTCATCATCATGACCGATGCCGATGTCGATGGCTCTCACATCGACACGCTGATTATGACGTTGTTCTTCCGCTACTTCCCGCAAGTGATTGAACAAGGGTATCTGTACATCGCCACTCCCCCCCTCTACCTATGTACAAAAGGCAAGGTGAAGGAATATTGCTGGACCGACCAGCAACGTCAACGCTTCATTGACACTTACGGAGGCGGATCGGAGAATGCCATTCACACCCAACGTTACAAAGGTTTGGGTGAAATGAATCCTGAACAATTATGGGAAACAACCATGAATCCTGAAAATCGTATGTTGAAGCAAGTGCACATCGAGAATGCCGCCGAGGCAGATTATATCTTCTCCATGTTGATGGGTGAAGATGTAGGACCACGGCGCGATTTCATCGAGAAAAATGCCACTTACGCCAACATCGATGCATAAAATCAAATTTTTTATTAACCAATCTCGCATCTTACAGCGAAGAGGCCCCGGACAGACGACACTGCACGGGGCTTTTCTTTTCCCGCAAGTTTCTCATTTGGAACATTACAAAAGAGATGCAGAACGAAAAAAAACTGCAAGAAAACTTGGTTTGTTAGCAGAAATACATAAATTTGCATAAGATTATAACCGAAACGGGGTCATAATCTTCGTTTTGTTAACGAATTTCATACAGAGAAAAACAGAAGGCACTCCGGCGATTTTTCTGAGAAAGACGCATTCACGGGGTCTATGACAATTTTTAGAATATAATAAACCCTTAAAATTTAGAGCTTATGAACGTACAAAGTATTGGTGAAAGCGCAGGAATCATTTGGAATCTGCTTCACGGTGAACATCGGAAATGGGACTATCAGGAAGTAAAGAAAGCCACAGGATTATCAGACAGGCACATCAATGCGGCTGTCGGATGGCTGGCTCGTGAAGGTAAAATCACCATTGAGGAATCCAAAGTGGGAAGAAAGAATGTAATCTATCTGGAGTTGAACTATATAATCGGTTAACATTATGGACAAATATACCATTGGAAAAAATGCAGGTATCGTCTGGAACATCTTGAACGATGGGCAAAAATGGGCGTATGAAGATCTGAAGAAAGAGGCGAACTTGTCGGACCGTGACTTGAACGCAGCTATCGGATGGTTGGCGCGAGAAGATAAGATTCTCTTTGAGACAGACCAAAACAACGAGGATTATCTGTGCCTCTTTGTCAGTCTGTTTTATTAATACCGCCCCTACTTCATAGTTCTTGAGACACGAATCTGAAGGATTAAACGAACTCCTTACGAAGGAATTTCTTTAATCCGTTAGATTCGTGTCTCAATGTTTTCACCACTGACAAGCTCATTATTTTTTCAGAACGACACGTTTTGTCGTTCAAGTCCGTTACTTTTGCCTATCGAAAAGAATAAAAATCGCACTATGGGGAAAAGACTGGAAGGCCTGCAACGAATGCTGGTCATCGTAAACAAACTGAAAGGAAAACAGACGTATGTATCCACGGAGGAATTGGAGCGATACGTAGCCCGCTGCATGGAGAACAGAGGATATGCGGCAAAGCATCTGCGTACGTTACAACGTGACCTCGAGAATATTAACGAACTGTTCGGCATAACCATTACACATGACAAGCTGCATGGTTATCACATTGAGGAACAAGACGAAAAGCTGATGGAACGCTACGAGCAACTTTTGCTGAACTTCGACCTGCTGAACGCGCTGGCAGATGACAACGATCTGTCCTCCTACGTATTGGCCGAGCATCATCGTCCCCTTAATAGCGAATGGCTCCCCTTACTGATTGAGGCCATCAAACATTCGCATCCGGTTACCTTCCGCTATATCCTGGTGAGACACGACAATGAAATGACAGAAAAGAAAGTGCTCCCTCACTTTCTGAAAGAATCAAACCAGCGTTGGTACTTGTTGGCGTACGAAGGTGATACACTGAAAGCCTTTGGAGTAGACCGCATCCGGGAACTTCGCGTGATAGACAACGAAAGCTTCAAACGAGACACTACAATAGATGTACGGACACTGTTCAACGATTGTTATGGCATTTGGAACCAAACGGATATCCCCGTGGAAAACATTGAATTAAAGTACGATGCCTTAGACGGCAGCTTTCTGAAGTCCATGCCTTTGCACCATTCACAACGAATAGTAGTGGACACGCCTGAAGAGTTCCGCGTCACCTTGCGCCTGCGCATTACGAACGATTTTGTCATGGAACTGCTTTCGCGAAGCCGTTCGTTGGAAGTGATACACCCGCTGCACTTGCGTGAACGAGTGCGGCAAGTATACGAAGAAGCATTGAAAAGAAACTCTTAAAAAATATGGAAGCCATGAAGAAGAATTTGTTTACTTTGTTTGTAGGCTGCCTGCTGATGTTCATCGCATTCCCGGTCAATGCCCAGACGTTACACCGCTATGTGGTGGAGGTAGAAACGGCTCCCTTGACGCAACGTTATAAAACGGAAAAACTTATCAACGGAGAAATCAAGGTAGAGCCCCAAAGCAAACGGAAAACAGTGCAATATTATGAAATCATTTCCGAGACACCCTTGACAACCGAGCAGTGTTACCAACTCATTCAGCAAGGCAAAGCCAAGCTAATAGCCAATCCTCGCCGTTCCAAGTACGTAGAGTACGACCTTCTGCACCGCCGAAACATGACCATGGATGGCGAAGAAGGCATCAATCCTTGGGATGTGGACCCGACCGAGTATGATTTGATGTATGAGGACCCCGACCTGTACGATTTCATTGCGGACTGAAAATTATAACAATATCCCCACGATGAGTTTGTTTATCAATTAAAAATTACTATCTTTGTCGTGTCGAACGGAAGTGTCCGCCGGCAAGCTTTAATGAATTAATTGGTGAAGGTGTAGCTTCTATTCTTCGTCAGAAAGTCTGGTAAACTTCAAGAAGTATAAGAAAAGCAATCACACTCATCGCTTGTCTGTGTATATGTTTCCAATCATATACATTACAAGTGTGGGGATATTGTCTATTTATACTTCGGGTTTTACCAGAGCCTCTGACGAGATAGACAGTGGGACTCCACACTTTCGTTTTATAATAACCTGATGTCTGACTGGAGTTAAAGACAAAGAAAAATAGTTGTATTATGAAGAACTTAAGCAAAATTGCAATGATGTTTTTACTAGGGCTTTCGTGTGTAAATTTTGTCGCTTGCAGCGATGAGGAGAACACTGAAGAAACGCCCGTAAATCCTGTAACTGTCAATCCCTCCAACGTGTTCGTGAATGGGCTACCCAAGGACGCCGAAGGCTTGACCTTTATCTACAACGCTGACGGACTGCTTACCAGCATATCGGAAAAAGGCGGGGGCGACCGTGTTTCGCTTGATTATTCCACACAGAACCAATCGAAAGTGCAGATGGTTATTTATGGCACTTATGGCACCTACATCTTGACATGACAATAGGAAACAACGGGTTTGTCAGCAGTTGTGCGGAATCCGGTCCGTACGGGACTTTAACTTACACAATCGGGAAATCTCATAAAAACACAATATATTGGTAATAACCAACTTATTATAGATTGACTATATTACTAAATATCATTAAATGTCTTTTGTCATTTCAATTATTGGGTGTATATTTGGGTGTTGATTTTAATACACCCAGCTATGAACATCAAGAGAAACATCATCTTTTCATTGGAAAGCCGGAAGAAGAACGGAGTTCCAATCGTGGAGAATGTCCCTATCCGTATGCGTGTTGTTTTTGACAGCCACCGCATTGAGTTCACAACAGGCTACCGCATTGATGTCGCCAAATGGGATGCCGACAAGCAGCGTGTAAAGAACGGATGCACCAACAAGCTGAAGCAAAGTGCATCGGAAATCAATGCGGACTTGCTGAAATACTACACCGAAATCCAGAACATCTTCAAGGAGTTCGAGGTGCAGGGATTTATGCCGACTACCGAGCAGGTAAAGGACGCGTTCAACAGATTGCACAATGGAAAAAAGGAAGATGAGGAACAGGCTCCGGTCGTATTTCTGCCTTTGGAGGTGTTTGATGAGTTCATCAAGGAGTGCGGTACGCAAAACGGCTGGTCTGATGCCACCTATGAGAAATTTGCCGCAGTAAGGAAACATCTTGAAAAGTTTGACAAGGGACTGACTTTTGAATCGTTGGATGAACCCAAGCTAACAAAGTATGTGAATTTCCTGAAAGACACCGAAGACATGCGGAACACATCCATCATGAAACAGGTCGCTTATCTGAAATGGTTCCTGCGCTGGTGTACCAAGAAAGGGTATTGCATGAACAATGCCTACGAAGATTTCAACCCCAAATTGCGGAGTACCCCGAAAAAGGTGATATTCCTTACGTGGGAAGAACTGAACAAACTCAAAAACTATCAGATACCTGAAACCAAGCAATATCTTGAACGGGTGAGAGATGTCTTTCTGTTCTGTTGCTTTACCGGACTCCGGTATTCGGATGTACATAATCTGAAGAAAAGCGACATTAGGGACGGATATATAGAAATTACTACCGTAAAGACCGCAGAAAGGCTAATCATCGAGCTTAACAACCACAGCAAGGCAATACTCGACAAATACAAGGGTGTGGAATTTGAGGGGCACAAGGCTCTCCCGGTCATAAGCAACCAAAAGATGAATGACTATTTGAAGGAACTGGGCGAACTTGCCGAAATCAACGAGCCTGTAAGTGAAACCTACTACAAAGGAAGCAGCCGTATAGACACCATTACACCCAAATACGCATTGCTGGGCACCCATGCCGGGAGAAGGACTTTCATCTGTAACGCTCTGGCTCTCGGTATTCCGGCACAGGTAGTGATGAAATGGACGGGACATAG
>CALUOR010000025.1 GCA_944322285.1 uncultured Bacteroides sp. | reverse complement strand
AGCACCATTGTTAAAGAAGTGTCTACTAACTTAGGTTATAAAACAAAAAAGTGTCTAGTGAAATCAGGAAAAGACAACTATATAAAGTCTGTGCCAAAGAGTATATATACTCTTTATGCAAGAGTATATAAAGTGTCGATGCAAGAGTATATAAAGTGTCAACGTAAGAGTATATATAGTCTTTATGCGAGAGTATATATACTCTTTATCGGCGACTTCCGTATGTCTAAAAACGAAGTGAACCGGGTTCGTTGCAGATAGCTACAGCTTCCCGCCGCAATACGCCATTTCCTCCAACTCACACCAGCCCGCATCTCTGATTTCCCGTAGGAACAACCGTGCGCACATCTCCGCGTCATCCCCTGCCCGATGGTGTTGCCCGCAAGGAATTTCAAACTGGTCACAAAGATAATCTAATGTGTTGCACCGGAAGTCATAGAGCCTGCGGGCAGCACGCAACGAACAATAATACGTGATGTCCGGCTTCTCCATATTATATAGTTCCAACGAATGACGGATGCAACCGATGTCAAAGGCGGCATTATGGGCGACAAGTACAGGAGATTCTTTCAAGTATTGCGATATTTCCTCCCACACTTCGGGAAACTCCGGCGCATCTATTGTATCACAAGGACGGATGCCATGTATCTGCATGTTCCAATAGCTGTAATAGTTTCCTTCGGGACGCACCAACCATGAACGGGTTCCGGCAATCCGTCCATCCCGTACGATGCAGATGCCTGCCTCACAGATAGAGGCCCGCTTGCCGGTAGCGGTTTCAAAATCAATGGCGATGAAGTTCAGTCCTTGCATGGGGTGTCCTCCTTTCTGTCGTAATAACGCATAAGATTGAGGGCAAAGTTGTGTAGCTCCTTTCGTGCCTCCTCCGGTTCCAATACTTCCATTTGGTCTCCTTGCTCCAGTACTTGCTGATAGAAATCAAACGTCAGCTTAAGGCGATACTCAAAGAGCGTAGACTCGTCATCACCTCCCAATTCGTGTTGCGACTCATGCAAAGGAAGTGTGCGCAAATAATCGGCAAAGCCTCCGTATGCCCGTATGACCACACGTTTGGCAGGTTTATCGGACGTAATGATGCCACAACAACCTTCAAAATAGGCTTGGGCATCGAAGCTCTTATTTATCGTAAAGGTTTTGTTTGTTTCCTCGATATGTGAAATGCGGTCAAGCGCATACACCCGATAGACATTTTCCGGCTCACGTCCTTTTGCCTTGTTCCTTTCCGAGTAGTAGGGGCTGCGTGCCAAAACATACCAGCGTCGCCTCACCACCTTCAGCAGATAAGGCTCTATCTCGAACGTGCTGGGCTCCGGTCTGCCAAAGCCTTGGTGGGTGATGGCAAGCACCCGGTTACGTCGCATGGCATTGGCTATCGTGGTCAGCCAGAGTTGTCCGGAGGGAATGTCTTCAAAAAGGATTCTTTTTTCTAACTTGCTATCCGCCTGTATCTGGTTCAACGTGGCGTAAGAACTGAGCAACCAACTACGGAAGTTATTCCCTTCCAGCCGTTCCGGCTCATCCAGGTAATAGCGATACCCATCTTTCCGGTCGCACTCGATGTATACGTCGAACAAGTCCACAATGGCTTTCTGATGATTGTGGAACGTGCGCTTTGGGAATACATCACCATATCCCAGTCCGCTTTCCTGCCACAACTCGTTGATTTCCTTAAAAGTCAACCGTTTGTATCTGCGAAGCGTGTCCACCAGCCACACGTACCTCCCTATAATATTCGCTGCCATATCCGTATTGTTTTATTGTTTGTACAAAGGTAAGATATATTTTCCCTTCCCGAGCCTACTCCGCTGCCTTAAAATTATACATCGGCTTAATCACATTCACAATCGACACCGTATCTTGGATATTGCGGATGATTTCATCCTTCGGCTTATACACCATGGGCGATTCATCCTTTGTGTCCTTCGACAGGCTTTCACTATAGATGCCTTCCATGGATATGCGGTAATCTTCCATCGAAATATTCTTGAAAGCCTGGCTTCGGCTCATGATGCGTCCGGCACCGTGCGGAGCGGAGCAGTTCCAATCTTCATTGCCTTTGCCGATACAGATAAGCGAACCGTCGCGCATGTTCAGCGGGATGATGCACTTCTGCCCGGAATAAGCCGAAATAGCTCCTTTGCGGATGACGTTATCATCGCCAATGTAATTGTGAATGCTCTCGAAAGAAAGGCTTTGCCAATCTTTTGCCGAGTCATCGACATTCTTTCGCAGAGTCAAATCGTCCATAATGAGGCCCGTAATCAGCCGCCGGTTCAACTTGGCCCAATGCTGGCAAAGACGCATGTCATGCAAATAATCTTCCCGGAAACTACCTTCTAAATAAGACAAGTCGGGCGGTATGGTCGACTTGCGCATCTTGAACGAGTTATGCAATTCACGAATGGCCTCTTGCAGTTCACTCTTTCGCCCTGCCCGTTTGTATTCCTCAATCATCCGGTTTTGCTCCTCCATCAGTTCCGCCCAACCCGACTGGCATTTCACGGCTAATTTTTGATAAATCTCAGCCACTTGTTTCCCTAAGTTGCGGCTTCCCGTATGCACCACTAAATAAGTCATGCCGCTCTCATCCTTATCCAACTCTATGAAATGATTGCCACCGCCTAATGAACCGATGGAAGCGTTGAGGCGTTTCGTCTCTTTCAGTTCACGGTAACACCGCAACCGCTTGATGATGTCTTTGCTTTCCCGATATACGTCCATATACTTTTGTGGAAGTGGCGCATAATTGTTGTCACGATAGTTGCGGCCGGACGGGATATGATGCAGGATAAACTCATTCAAAGCATGATAATCAATATCCTTGGTACAAACGAACGGTTGCACCAAGATGCCGCACCCGATGTCCACGCCTACAATATTAGGTATTACCTTATCCCCCCAATTGCCTGTAAAGCCAATGACGCATCCCGCCCCCGCATGCACATCGGGCATGATACGGATTTTGCATCGGCTGAACACATCAATGGACAACAGTTCTTTGATTTGCTCTTTCGCGCTCTCCTCGATATTCTCGGTGAATATCTTCACATTATAGTTTTCTATAGTTTTCATTCTTGTAGCACAATAAGTTTAACGTCATTTTTGCCGCAAAATAAAGTATATGTTGTGCCAAAATGAAGCAGAGGCTGAGAAATTATTGTAAGCAATGCTTGTTCATTATGTTAAGCAGAAGGCATTTATCATTCATTTTTTATTTTCTCCACTTATTGTGCAAGAATGTCAAATTTTTATTTAACTTTGCAGTGTTTCCTGTAGCCAAGCTTCTTTTGCAGAAGCCGGGCGGGCGGGAAACGGACATATAAAGAAAGACGTTTACTTGACGTTTTGTCTTTGACGCATTGAAACTTCGCAACTTTTAATCGTAGTCAAAAGACAAGGCAGCGGTAGATGTCTGCGGGATATGTTTATGCCCTCAGTGTATCCTTTTGCCATGGGTGCATTGAGTCATTATACATATCGGCGTGGGCTTCTGCGTTGCTCGTCTTGACTACGATGGGCAATGCGAAGGCCTCAATGCGTGGGACGAGTAACAGGTACAGATTCCCGCGCTTTTTCTTTATATGCCAAAGCCTTCACTAAAAAAACATGATAAACCCGTCCGGGTTGGGGAATCTGCAAGGACACAAAACATCAGCGCTATGAGTGAAGTAAAAACTTTCATGGATGCGGCTCTTCCCCGTTTTGAAGATAAGGTAGAGCACGAAATTACCGATCTGTTCTTCCTGTTCGTTCAGTCGGACAAAGATTTGACGAAAATGTATTTGGACACGGTAGCCGCTTCCGGCAACCTGCAGGCAGTCAACAGCCAGATTTCCAAACTGCTTGCCGAACATTTCCAATTAGTCAGTACGGGAGTTATCAAAGACAATCCGCACAGCAACCTCATCCAGTCTTATTCCGAGAGAAGCAAATAAAAGTCTAACTCACGCTTCTTTGCCGGGATTTCAGCCTTATACCATACCGGCGAAGAAGCCTTTTTATCACATCGTTATGAAACAAATATCATTTTTTGTCAAAAGCGGCTTGTTGTTGGTCGCTTTTATGACTTTTTCCGGATATGGGAAAGCACAGATTTCTATTGAAAACAGTGCTGATGACAAGGTGGAAATAAAAAAAGTTACACCTAAAACCGATGGAAGTACAAACATTTACTTTCCTACGGATATTAGTCGCAACGATTATGACACATCCCTTGATGCACAAATTGAATACTATAAAGCTTTCATTGGACAAAGGATCCTTTTTTATGCTGGAGCAATCGGTTTCCAACCTATCAAACCGCATATCATAAGACTTCATCAGCCTTTTACACAAACATTTACAGGCAAAGAAAATTTTATAGGGAAAAAGAAAAAAACGACATACACCATACGGAATATTTACACAAGGGGAGACGCTATTCAGAGTGTATATCTGAATGAGACCAGCTACGGAGTTGAAGGTAATTGCACAAGTAAGATAAAAGAAGAATACTATAGCAAACAATTCTTCACCTTAGTAAATGTATTAACGCCATGGGAAGCTAGCCAAATACTTGACGATAACAATATGCACCCTGCAGAACTTCCTCTCGACATGCAAAAGAAATTACAAAAAATCAAGAAGAAAATGGAAGGGAAAAGAGATTGGGATGAACTTCAAAGTTTATCTCATCTGTTTATAACCCAGACAGATGATGGGGAAACAGTTTTCTCCCAAACCGTTAAAGGAGATACCCTCATAGATGAACACAGAACATATAGTATATCAAAAGAGTTACCAATATTCCTTATTGCAAATGAACATGGGGAAGAATATCTGGTTTCTTCAGAACGCACTTGGAATTGGACTGAATATATCACGGAAAATCACCTCAATTACCTCAAACAACAATACGTCGGCTACGATTTCGCTAAAGCACTAATACCTTCATACACCCATTATAGATGTGTAGATATCGTATTAAGAGATAAAAAAATCGTTGCCAAATGCCGTATAATAGAAACTCCTGTAAATACCATGAAAAGCGGAGATATTGTTTACTTGAAGTTAAGTCATGAATTAGAAGACGGAGAAATGAATTGGCAACTATACGATGGTTATCTTCTCAAGCGTTTTGACCCAACTGATTAATTGAACAAACTTATGAATACACATAATAGATTACAAGACACTACAATCCGGAGATTTCAAAGAAACATTTCGGGTATATTATCAGGTGCCCTACTTTTCCTAATTACTCTATCGTTCCTTGCCCCACTCCCCTTATGGGGACAAGCGACCGATCAACTTCCACGGAAGGCTAAAATGGAAGCTGTGCTTTATAAAAACGCCGATATGGTGGGCATGGGCTACCGCTACAAAGAGCAATTTGTAGAAAACCAAAAGGTTGAATTTTTCAAACTGCATAACGCAGAGAAATACAAAGTGAAAAAGAAGAAAGGTGAATACTACGTGACAGGCGAAAATAAAATGCTCCCCGTTACATCACTGCAACCGCTTCTACAAGGTACTTATTTTACAATGAATGGAATACCTTACGTTAAAGGGAAATGGTACCCCAAAGGAATGAGTATGTATAAAGGTACATTCCTTGTTTATGGTACCGGAAATGGCATAAGACCTATTAATATACAGGAGTTTTTCGTTGAAACAAACACAGCTACACTATCTGGGGAAAGTCGGGATAAAAGTACAAATTATCAATTGGAAATAAGATTCATGAGCAATAAAATCGAAAAGATAACATGCGAAATATCAAGGGATTTCCTCATAGAAAAGATACGTGAAGAAGGGGCGGAAAATGTTTTCTTCAACCAACAGACTGAAGGAGATATGATATACAACTGCCTGCTCCATATTGAACAGAAAGAAACGCCTGTAAATATATTATTCAAAAACAGAAACCAATTCAATGGAAACATAAAATTGAATTCAAAGGATGTCATTCCGACCCAAGGAATATACAAATATGTTACCGGAGAAACTTTCAACGGCACGTATGAAGATATCTTCTGGGACAGCCGGAATGGAACAGTTCATATTCCGACTCAAGGCACCATGACTTTTACTGACGGGACAGTAGCCCAAGGCGATTGGCTCAAACGGTACGGACTCAGAGAGGAAGATTGGACTACTCTTTACAAAGAAGGAGATAGCCCGACAACGATTCGTGATAAAGCCGCACGTAAACAACAGGAGTTAGCTGAGGCCAAAAGAATGAAGAAAGAAGAACAACAACAAAGATTAGCAGAGTTGCAGGAAAAGCAAGAACAAGAAAGGAGAAAAACGGCTCGACGGAAACAACTCATTACCAAATACGGAGAACATTACGGTACATTAATTTCACAAGGAGAATTAGAATTAGGCATGACAATAGAAATGGTCAACGAAGTCTGGGACAAGGATTTCTTTGACCGCGACCAATTTATCGTATCCGGAAATAAAGTAGAAGTATGGACTTTTAATGAGGACAATATGGCTGAAACTGTTGCACGGAAGGAAGGCAAAGAAGGCTTAATGACCATGCTGTTTATTAATCAGATTGGCGGCCTGTTCGGAGTGGATTACGGAAATCCAAGTCAACTGACATTCACCAATGGAAGACTGACTGGCATTATTAAATAAATATAACCGGAAAGCATTATGGGAAAATTTGAGAAAGCACACATTGAGGCAATGAAAGCCTTACAACAAGCCAAAGGAAGCCCGAAAATCTCGGAAAATGACATTGAAGACATAAAGAAGGCACATCGAGAATTTATGGACAAACAAGAAAAACGGGAGCAGGAAATGGCATCATCCCAGTTTTCTACAACGCAAGAACGTACTGAAAGAGGATATGCCGCAAACACGTCTGCTCACCTCAATGTACCTAAACGAGGTAAAGGGAAGTGGATGTGGAAGGCAGGTGGCATTGTGGCTATCCTACTGTTAGCGGGCATCGGGTATTATCTATTTACGAACCGCAGTGTTCACGTGGTTTATGACCGTATATGGATGAAAAATGATGTTTGGTATGAAGACTTAGAACGGAGTTATCGGCGAAATTTCAGTATGACGTACCCGATAGAAGTAGGGAACTATGACCTAACGGGATTTTATAAAGAATTGTTTGAAAGGTATTTTTCAGGTGCTCAACTTTTATCTAATGGAGAAAAAGTATTAAAGGAAGAAGAAGAAAACTTTGACTTCAAAGGAGCTGCCCGGAGGATAGTGCAAGAAGAAAATTTTGCAGACAATTATTCCATGAAAATAAGTTGTGACTACGATACGGATCGCGGGTGGTTAACTGTAAATGCCACAGAAATTACTTGCCCAACAGCGCATTGTTATTATGAAAGTGCGTTCTTTTACAGCTTAGAAAAGCAGAAGGTGATGGGGTTTGATGACATCTTTCTACCGGAAAAGCAAGATAAGTTGATGAATTTAATTCGGGAAAGGATTATAGACAACCACCTTCCTAATCCGGGAGAATTACTCCAAAAAGGCTGGAAACCGGACATACGCAAGTATGATTTGGTAAAAGAAGATTCTGTCTGGTGTTGGCAATTTGATTGCGTGACAGATCCGGACATAGGCCTACCTTACTCTTACTATCCTCTACGTGTGACAATAACGGAAAAGGGATTAACGGAATACCTGTCTTATCCGACGCCTAAAGAATGATTATTAAGAAAACGCATTGACCACATTATTAATTAGAAACCAATAATGAAAGATAAACTGATTATAAAAGCCATGTTTCTCGTTGTCAGTATGACTATCCTGACAGCTTGTGAGAAGAGTGAAAAAGAACTTTATGAGATTTGCGCTCCTGGGCTTGTCTGCATAGAACATTCTTTTTACTACGAAATACGTATGGGGAGCGTATCAACCTTATTCAGCCCCTTAACAAATAGGTTTTACAATCCGAGTGAGACAGTAGATAAGGCTAAGACATACGGTACGGGGGCTCTCGTTTCAAACGACACCATCTTGACTAGTCGAAATGTAGTAACCGTGCCACCGATAGACAAACAAAAGCTTCGCGACATACTACTGACAAATTATAAGGCCTCACGGGAATGGTTAAAGTTATCGATAGACATTGAGTTCTCATTGAGTGAGTACGCCAAGTTACAACAGCTAAACCAAGCTATTGGAGCCTTGGAAACAGGAAAATGGGAAATTATCCCGCACTCGGAATACCGGGCAAAGCACATGCACCCGGAAACCCATAATCAAATCTTTGCCAGCGTAGAACTATTGGACGATTCTTCAGATTTGCCATATGCCAAGTTGCATATGTATGAAGACATACCGGATGCCTATATTTTCCCCTTGACTGCCCAGGCAGACCATAGTAATCCCGTCTTAAAACAAATAAAGAAGCTTTTCGAAGGGAAACGGGAACTGTATGTCATTGGCTATGAAGGAGTAACAGACTTAAACGCTCAACTACCCATGCCCACCATGAGTAGCAAGTTTGAAGACAAGAGCATAAATGAACTTTATATACCTTTACCATCAGGCGAGGCAAAAGGCAGGAACGGCAACCTCATTATCAACCAGAATGGGGAAATAGCAGGCATCATCAATGAGTCTCAAGATGGAGTTCAAGGTATTAATCTCAGGACTTTGTAGGTAAACCAATAGAAGAAAAAGTTAATCATCAGTTTTAATAAAAATAACTATGGGAAACATTGCAGATAGTGTAATTAACCCTTAATACTAACAGTTACAAATCCATTATGTCATGAAAAAGAAATATTTATTAGCATTCATTGCGCTTCTATTCATCCTTACATCGTGCAGGCTTTCCACGAAAGCATTGGAGGAAGCAGTAAAAAAGAACATTACGGAAACTATTGAGAAGGAGAGAAGTTACGATGCGCTGGGTACACTATGGGAAGCGGCGGATGTAAACAGCTTCATTGAGGTGAAAAGTGTGGATTTGGTTCACAAACAGGGAAACAATTATAGCGGCTTTGTAACGGTAAAAACCTGTATTGGCGAATATGGCAGTGAAGAAAAGTACCCTTTGGAAGTGGTGTACGATGGCTTCCGGTTCGTATGGCAAATTAAAGATTTTGAATAATAAAAATATGGAGAAACAAACTATGGCTCTGATTAAATGTCAAGAATGTGGTGCAACAATATCCGATAAAGCGCTTCGCTGCCCTCAGTGTGGTGCTTCGGTTGAAGCAGTAGTATGTAAAGAATGTGGCAAGCCTATTCCTCATGAAGCTTTGACATGTCCTCATTGCGGGATACCTATAAAAGTTGCTTATCACATGGGATTTGGAGAAGCTATTGGCACCTGCTTCAAAAAATACGCAACTTTTAAAGGCCGGGCTCGACGTGCAGAATATTGGTATTTCTTACTATTCACTTTGTCATTAGGCGTATTCGTATGGCTTCTATCTTACTTTTCGTGGATTACTCAGGCAGATGTCTATGTTCTTAACATGTTGATATTTGTAGTTACGATTACTCCTACCTTGGCAGTGACAGTACGCCGCTTCCATGATATGAATAAAAGTGGCTGGAACCTTTTATGGATTATTATTCCATGTATTTATTCAGTTTCAATACTGCCACTTGCAAATAATGTGGAATCAGATATTGGGGAATATCTCTTTATGGTCGCCTTGGCATGCAATTTAACCGCGCTCATCGTGATGTTCATTTGGCCCATAACAAAATCATTTAATGGTGAAAATAAATACGGGCCATCACCGTTATATAAGTAGATTGATAGAAAGGTTATCAAGTAGGTTGGGAAACGAAAGTTTTTTGACCTACTTTCGTTCCTTTTCCTCCCACATCACCATACATACCGTTCGGCACACGGTGGTTTAATTTGTTTTCAAAGTGTACCGTCTTTCGTACAATTTGCTTTCAATCTGCATTTTCAAGACATTGCTACTCCATCCCATTTCTACGGATTGCTTCATATACCAGTATTCCACGCCCAATGGAAGTGAACTGTTGAGCATAATCACATGGCTTGCCCAATTGATTCTTGCCACAGGTGATGCCAAAAACAGTTTTTCCATGTCCTCAATTGGCATCCGATAAACGGCGGCTACTGTCTGAGCTACATCTTGAATTTGTGCAAGAGGTTCTTGCACAATTGCAACTTCCTTGTTGTCTGAGGATTGAATTTGCGCAAGAGGTTCTTGCGTAAATGAAACATTGTTTAGGCTTTGGATTTCGTCCGTGATTTTCTGTACACTTGGAGTAAGTAATTTCATATCAGTTTCTATAAAACTCTGTAATGCGGCCAATGGGTATGAACGCGCGAACTGGCACATATAAGCCAAGTTCCTGACCGAATATCCTTTCTTTTCCGGATAATTGAACCGTATCGCCTGCGCCAGTTTCTTGATGACCTTGCCGCCCCAACCTTGTCGGTTCTGATGGTACAATATGTAATTACCCATCTTCCAGTAGTGGAACAGCATCTGCGCATTAGCTGCACTGATGAGCCTGACTTGCGCCTGCTCTATTTCTGAACCGATGGCGTTGCCGAAAGCCTCAAAACTTCTTTTCTCTATATTGTTATCGTTGTTCCTCATTTTCCATAAATATATTCAAAATTAGCATATTAGTCGCAAGTACTTGGGAATACCGAGCAATTCCCATTGAATTATTCTTTGGCTTACAAAAATAGTGAATAGTTTTGTCAAAAACGAAAAGTCCAATCTATTTCTTAAATCTGCTTATAGGTAATGGTCAATATCTTCACGTCATAGTTTTCTATTGTTTCCATGTTGCAATATACTAAGTTTAACGTTATTTCCACCGCAAAATAAAGTGTATGTAGTGCCAAAATGAAGCACAAGTTGAGAAATAATTATGGCCCATTCGAGAAATGTATAGGTGATAAATAGCAATTTGAAAAACATATAGTCCGAATAGCTATCAAAATTCTACAATTTCATCCATTTGACTTACTCGCCATTTTGAAAAAATTCGTAAACTAGAAAGGGGTAAAAATGCTTGTTTCTGAGTCAGCGCACAATTTGCTTTGAGTTAGTTAAGTGTTATGGTACTAACAGCACGCTATTTTAGAGCAAACAGTTCGCTGGCTGAGAGCAAACAGTTCGCTGACTCAACGGAAGCTTCTCATAACTTTGCTAAAAACTGTGAAATCTGCTTTAATAAACCTTTTAAATCCGGAAAAATGCGCTTCTGGAATTTGTAAATATTCCGATAAAAGTCATTGCATCTCGCTGAAAGTGAACCAATAAACACTTTCAAAATTCGTTCTTTCTGTTTAACTTGTCCTTCAGTCCGAAACAAGCGATTCTCAGCGATTAGGAAATACAAAGTGTCAGAAGTGACAAAATGACAATTCTCATCCAATCGGCTTCACGGAATTGATTTTCTGCTATAAATCTTCACTTCCGTAATGATAGTTGCCGCCATAGTCAAAGATAGAGAATGGTCTATTTATAGTTTGTCTATTAAATTCTCATATTTCCTAAGGCTATTCAATATTCTATCGCGACTAAACATATCTGAACCTATATAATCTTTGGGGTCTATGCAACCAATTGTGATCCATTTCCCGAGTCCAAACCGTTGAGGTTTATACACCTCATTATAACCCAAGAGTTTGCATTGTTTCATCAAGTCTTTATGCCATTTATTCCTAATGGCTGAAGCATTTTCCTTATCTTTTATTTCTATCTTGATACATAGTTTACCACCTTTCTCAATCTGTAAATACATTATGCAGTCAGACTTCTGAGCCCAATACCAAGACATTCCCCAAAAACCGCCAGCCGGATTTGAAACATAGCTCCAAGAAGACCTTTTCAGATGTTCTTCAAGAGACATATAAAAGCCTTGCCATGCCAAATCTTTCCATTTATCATACGGAACATTTAGGTAAGTGTTCGTCTTATCCTCCAAATCCTGGATGTGAGTAACATAATCAATATAGAAATCGTTCTTCACTTCGTATTGAGACAATACATTCAAGATGTCTTTTCTCAGAATAACCCGATAACCCTTTTTCTCTATTCCGCGTAAAGATGAATGAGCTTCATTACCGATCTTTAAATAGATGCACACCAGTTTCTGGGAGCCTTTCAATCTTTCCTCCTCGTCTTTCTTATATCTTTCTAATTGCCCATTGTGCGCACCGGTGTCAGTCTTATCTTCAATGATAACTTTAACCTCCTTATTGACAACAAAACTTATATCCACATGATTTTGTTGCTTAAAAACTTTTATTTCTTCAATAGGTTTGTCATATGCCCATTCTCCATTTCTGTTTATCAAGAAATATACGAAGCCGCAGGCAGCTTTATACAAATCTGCATTTTCGGCATATTGGGGATGACTATTGGCTATCAACCAGCATAGAAACGCATCTTGACTTAGTTCGCTTGTAGCATACTTGAAAATATTAACTTTCATATTGACGTGCTTTTTTTAATTAACTACGTTTAAACCAAGTTCTTCCTTCATTGGTAGAGCAATAAAGTCCTTTGGAGGTCTGTGCCAAGATTTCACGGCCGTTGTCCATAAGATCCTCGAAATCTCCATACATAGAGGAAGAGTAGCGTGGCATCCATGTTCTTCCGTCATTCGTTGAATACTCAATTTTTGTCGCAGATTTGGGAGAGATACGAATCAGTTCTTTCCCACGTTTAATCATTTGTGACATAGCGGTATGATTTTAAGTCTTGGTTCTTCCGTTCCTCAAGAACCTCTTTTAAACACAAAGCGTGGAACTGCATGCCACGTATCGTTTGGAGGTCCTAGGAAAACCTTAACACAAGTGTGGAGTATAGCAGCCCACGCCATATAGCGTGAGAACCACTATGCCATCTTCTTGTGTCAATCTGAAAATTTCCTAGGTTTCCAAACTACAAGATTAGCATAACGCTTCTTCTCTAATTATTATGTCCTTGGACGAGATTTTGCTCGCCCATCGGCAAATGTAATAATAAAAAAGGAAGAAAAGAAATACTCCACACCTTTTTTAAAGAAATTCATTTGCGATGCAAAGAAACAAACTGCTTGTGCCAAATTGCAGCAGAGGAGAAATAACTCAGACTAATTTTCCTCCTCTGCCTTGATTTGGCACAACAAATATTTTCTTTTGTACCTGAAAATTCGAATTAGATACTTGATATAATAAAGTTACAAATATTGAATAACAAATAACAGTTCAAATCCAACATTATGATTACAGACATTAAGTTCTATTCAGACTTTATTGAAGTCGGTGGTTCCATGGGAACGAAACGCTTTAAGAATGATACAGATCTTGGTATAGATGTAGAAGATGATATTTGTGTAGACGAAGACTACATCATTTATAGTCATCGGCTCTTTGGCAATTATTTAAAGCTAAATGTTGTTACCGGAGAGGTCGTAGAATTACCCCAGCCTCAATATGTTAAATCCAAACGTGTGGAAGTAGTGGTTAATTCTGATAAATGGGGAGTTACATTCCTATACGAAGATCAAATGAATGACTTTAACCGTGTCATTGATTTCTTAAATGCGGTATCGAAAGAAGATAAAGACGATAATTTGTTTATTTGTTTGCTTAGGCGTTTAAATATAAATATAGAAAAAGACTCTCCCGGATACATCGCTTTAGATTCCATGAGGCAATATATAACAGATATGTATGATGAGTATCAACTCATTTATGATACAGCATGTGACATTCTTAATGTAGAAAGCATAGACCTTTTTACGGAATATCGTGAAGGGAGGCGTAGGTAAATGTGAGGAGTGCTTCACATAAGGTTATATGTGATTAGCACTCCTTAATCTTATTATTTAAAGTTGAGTACATTCATCCGCTCTTTATGCAGCAGACACCCTTCATCCATCATACTGGCATTGGAGAAAGTGATTCCATTGCAAGTCTTTATTCCGTAATTAGTATGAATATGCCCGAATAGATGAAATTTAGGTTTAATGGAATTGATTTTTTGCCATAAATCATTGCTTCCGTAATGATAGTTCTCATCATAATCAAGAATACCATGAGGAGGTTGGTGAGTAATTAACACATCTGTATCCATCGGGATTGCTTGTATGAATCGTTTGTCTCTTCCATTGACGGCATCTCCTACAAACATCGGAACTCCATAGAAATTCAAACCTTCTATACAGATGCCCGAATGGCAGAGGTAATGGCAATTCTCATCCAATCCGGATAACGTTGCACCGTACAAGCATTCGTCATGATTTCCTGCAATAAAAATTTTGTGCCGATAGGGTAGATCACAGAACCAATTAAGAAAATCCACTGCTTCCTGTTCCGTGCCAACCATGGTGAAATCTCCGGAATGGATAATGATATCTGCATCGGGCAAATTGGTAAGCTGCCGATGCAGATTGTGGGTGTCGGAGAGATGGAGAAAGGTCATTGATTTAATTTATGCATTTTGTAGCACGGTATATTAGAGATATATGTTAATCGTCATTACTATTACATTTTTTAAAAGAAATCCCTAATAATCGGTCGATTATAGGAACTATTGGCATGATTTCTTTATATGCTCCATCTAAAAAAGCCTTTTGCTGTTCATAAGTCATATCAGCAAAAGATTTATCTGCCTCATAATCTTTCTTGAAAACAGTATATTTGTGATCTACATGCAAATCAATATCAGCAATGCCTTTTGTAACCCTTTTGAATTCTTCATCTTGCAATAATTTAGCCTTTAAAGAATTATTTTCTCCTTCCGTATGCAAATGCAATGTATATGTTTTTCCATTTACTAACTTATTAATATTTAAAGGATGCCATTCAAAATGCACATTCCATCCCCATTCCTCATAATGGATAAAAAAGTACTTCCCTTCTTCAATAGCATTCTTTATATGTACCTTTCGCATATTACCTGATTGAAAAAAAACTTTAGTTATTTCTTCAAAATGTGCACAAATTTTATTTATAATTATTCCTTTTATTCCTTCTTGAATTTGTAGCATTCTTTGTTTTAACTGCTCCAAAAGACTTGTTTCCGCAGCAACTTTATTATATTGCTCAGAAAGAGATGAGTTCTCTGTTATTCCTAATTTTTGATATAACTGTTCTTTCATAATTCTATTAATTTCATTTGACTCCTTTGATTTGCGTAATTCAAATATTCCTTCAAGATAATCTATGTATTGCTCTATTGCAGATCGCAAACAATCCTCCTTGATTTTACAATTTGGCAATATTTCTGTTTTAAGCCAAGGTAGTATGTCATCACGATAATTCAATGGAATGAAACGTCCATTATCATTACCCATTATGCTCAAATGCTCTTTTGCGATAGAGGTTAAACTATAACTTTCTATCTCCTTATTGTTATCTCTTGTCAGATAGACAACATATATGTTTTTATATGCGACTCCATGTTGATTTACAGTGTTAATATAACGTTCTATTTGACGATATTGATCTTTTGCATTATGAATTTTATTTTCGATAATGACCCCATAAGCCTTTGTTTTATCTTCAATCAATCCGTCAATATATTCTTTTCCAAATTCAATATGAGGGTCTTTAATTACAAACGATGCACTAGGACACTTGTTTCTTATTAAACTTACAAAAGAATTCAGAATTGGATAATTCTCATCCGTCTTATACTTCAATAGCTTACAGAATATTTTTGTATTTGCATTTTCATTTGCTCCCCCAAGAGCATCAATTACATTGATGTGGTAAGGCAGCTTTTCTTTTAGTTTTTTCAATGTCTGTGTTAATTCAAATATATCATGTTCACTCATAGTATAAAATTTTTAAAATTTATAATTATATACAAATATAAGATTCTATTTTATATTTGCATAAGTAGTATGCGTTAAAATAACTTAACCCCATTCTTTCCCTAAACCTCTGCTTCATTTCTGCACACCTCTATATTTTCTTTGTCGCCGAATATTAACCAATAAATAAAATTCATTATGGTAACACATTTATGGCATGTAGAAGCTAAGAAAGCGACAGGAAAAGTAGTGCCCGGCATGTGGGTGGAAGTAGTAAAATCGGGGACGAACGCTCCGCCCGTAATACGGGAAATTGATGAGGCGTTTGTTCGGAAATATGGCATTAAGTTGCTGGGAGGGTGTAGCCTCACTTGCTTTGATATTAAAGAAGTGAAGTAAGAGTGAGCGTTTTTATCAGAGTTGCGGAGATGACGTTTTGTTTTCTTCGCAACTTTTTTATAAGGATATTTCAGACGTTCAAGCATTTTGATGCTTAAAATGAAATAAAAAATCATCTTGTGCCCCAATTTGGCACATCATCCTCTGAACTTTGTGCCGTCAAACTTTAAAAAACAAAATTATGGCAACAACAAAATTAAGCAATGAATTCATGGCTAAGGTATTGGAAGATGCGGCATGGTCGAAGCTGTCTGAACGCTTCGCATGGAGTGAACAATTACTGGAGAAGTATAAAGACAAGGTGGCGTGGAAAGAAATTTCCGGTAATGGGCATATAGTATGGACTTCTTCTATGCTCGAAAAGTTCAAGAACAAGATAAATTGGGATGAACTTTCAAGTTCTGATAATGAAGACGTGTTTTCGGCCGCAAACTTGGACAAATTCAAAGACTATTGGAACTGGCATGAATTGTCCGGCAATTCGAGTTTGAAATTGACGCATGCCCTCCTCGAACAATTCGCTGATTATTGGGATTGGAGCGAGATTATTGAAGGTTACAGAGAGGATTTGTATGGAATAGACTTTTTTGATAAGTATCAAGACCACATCCCAGCATCTGCTTTGCAAAGCTCCCGCTTATGGATGCTGATGGTGGAAGAGGAAAAGAATAACTTGAAAAATCAGATTCTTTCTTGATAAATGATGATAAAGCATATCAGTATTAAGAAAAAGAAAGGGCCTTCAGGCAGTTATAAGATAGAATATCACATCTGCGATGAGAAAGGGAAAGAGACTGCTCTTTCATCAGAACAAATAGGCGAGGTGGTAGGATACAAAGAGAATCTGCTTTTGTGTAAAGTCAATGGTAAATATAAAGTGTATTCGTTGCAAGGTGAATTAATGGATACATTCCAAATATATGTCAATCCTTATCCGCTAAAAGTTATTATTCGGATAGGGCGGTATGAGCCAACATTTTATGAGCGAGCGGAAGATGAAGAGGAAGAAGCTGCTTTACGAAGAAAATGCAAGATCTTATCTGCGCTCAACTCTGAATCCATAGAAGCGGGAATTGCCGAGCTTTTGAAACGATTGGAGGAGAAAGGGTGCTCCTGCCAGGAACTGACACTTTACCATAAAGCGGGTAGAGATTTGTCACGGTACTTGCAGGAGTATCTGTCCCATCGCAACAGGGACTTGAAACTCGATGGAGAGAAGTTGTGCGAGCTCGCTCTTTCGCTTGCGCAACATCTTTGTTAGATATATAGTACAATTATAATGTCATCCCGAACCTCTCTTCAAACTATATTTGGACGCAAAATAAGTAAGCAAGGATAAACGACAAAATATCATTGGATACTTGAGCAATTATCCAATAATACTTGGGTAAGTAACCTATACTTCCTATAGCGTATCATTCCCCAATAATTCCAGTGCCTTATTCTCCGCTTCCTCCATAATCTCCCGTTCGCCCGGTCCTTTGTCATTAATGCCGCATAGGTGCAGGATGCCATGAATGATAACCCGATGTAGTTCACGATTATAATCGCCTCCGGCAAACTGGTCGGCGTTAGTACGTACAGTATCCAGGCTGATGAAGAGGTCACCGCTCAGGCGGTTGCCTTCGCAATAATCAAAGGTGATGATGTCCGTGTAGTAATCATGACCTAGATATTGGCGGTTTACCTCCAGTATTTTCTCGTCCGAACAGAAAATATAAGCGATTTCGCCAATTTTTTTGCCGTATGTGGTAGCTACGGCCTTAATCCATTCTGTGGTTTCCCGCTTCTTAATAGAGGGCATCTCAATGTCTTCGTTCTGATAAGTAATCATGAGATAATAAGTATAAATTAGTTTTCGATTCTTTATTTAATAGAAAAACAGATAACTGATAAGGATACCTGCCACAATGCCGGAAAAATCGGCTATAAGGCCGCAGGTCACAGCATTGCGTGTGCGGGTGATGCCTACGCTTCCGAAGTATACGGCCAAAATATAAAACGTGGTATCCGAGGCACCGCGTACCACACAACTCATGCGGCCTACAAATGAATCGGCTCCATATTCTTTCATGGCGTCTATCATCAGTCCGTTGGCCCCACTTCCGCTCAATGACTTCATAAGAGCCGTTGGCAAAGCACCCACAAAACTGGTGTCTACACCGCACAGACCTACCACCCAGCCAATGGCTTGCACCAACAAATCCATGGCTCCCGAAGCACGAAAAACCGCAATACCAACAAGAAACGCCACTAAATAGGGAATGATGCGCACGGCGGTGACAAATCCTTCTTTGGCACCTTCGATGAAGGCATCGTAAACATTCGTCCGCTTCCACACGCCCCAAAGGATGAAGAGCAGAATGATGCTGAACAGGATGATGTTGGCCGTCAAGGTAGAATAAGTTCCCATTTGGTCACGCCCGAGGCGTACAGACATATAAATCAGGCAAGTGAAAAAAAAGGCGATACAGCCTACCAGTATTAATATAGGTCTGCAGATAAGGTTAATGCGTTGACTAAGACTGACCGCCACAATGCCTACGAAAGTAGATACGGTAGTAGTAAGCAAAGTAGGAATAAAAATATCCGTGGGTTGGGCGGCCCCCATCTGTGCCCGATATACCATAATACTAACCGGGATAAGTATCAATCCGGAAGTATTGATGACGAGAAACATGATCATAGGGTTGGTGGCCGTATCCTTATGCGGATTCAGTTCCTGAAGTTCCTTCATAGCCTTCAACCCCATAGGCGTAGCTGCATTATCCAGTCCCAACATATTGGCGGAGAAGTTCATGAAAATGCTTCCCATAGCGGGATGTCCTTTGGGAATGTCGGGGAAGAGCCGACAAAACACCGGGCTGAGCCAGCGGGACAAGGCGTTAATCATACCACTTTGCTCGCCAATCTTCATCACTCCCAACCACAAGGCAAGGATGCCGGTCAGACCTAAAGAAATCTCGAATGCGTTCTTTGATGAATCAAACGTGGCATTTACCAGCGAAGTAAAAATCTCCGTATCGCCCAGAAAGAGCAAACGCCCTAAAGCCATGACGAAAGCGATGACGAAAAAGGCTATCCAGATGTAATTTAGTACCATATTTTAATACTTTTCTTCATTCGCCAGCCTCCATATGTTCAGAAAGGCGGTCTTAGTTATTTCTTTTCATATTATGCATTGGCAAAAATAGGCAATCCTTTCCATAGTTAGCCAGACTTACGTGCATTTTTTGTGCGAAATTTCCACCTTTATTCATTCAAGTCTAGGTGATGTACTTCGATACTTTTATTGAGGAATATAGAGGCGGATTCCGCAAATTTTTCTTCAGATTCGGTCGTATAATATGTGCAATGGGCCGTACGGGTACAGAAAACATCCATTTCCGGATGACGTAACAGATAATCTCTCAAACTTTCAGCCACCAGTTCTCCTTGGGATACAATGGTAATATCTGCGGGCATGTATTTCTTTATTTTAGGTAACAAAAGAGGATAATGAGTACATCCCAAGATGACTGTATCTATACGACTGTCCTGCTTTAACAATGCGTCAATATACTTCCGTACAAAATAATCAGCGCCCTCACTATGCGCTTCGTTATACTCTACCAAAGGCACCCACATGGGACAAGCCTGACCAACAACTTGAATATCGGGGAAAAGTTTACGGACCTCTAAAACATAAGATTCAGACTTGATAGTACCGACTGTTCCCAATACACCGATGTGGCGACTTTGAGTAAGATGTCCGATATACTCTACGGTAGGACGGATAACACCTAGCACACGCCTTCCCGGGTCAAGCATCGGAAGGTCCCGCATCTGGATACTCCTCAATGCTTTAGCTGAAGCCGTATTACATGCCAGGATAACTAAATGACATCCCAACTCAAAAAGACGATGAACAGCTTGCAAGGTAAACTCATAAACAATATCGAACGAACGAGTCCCATAAGGTGTACGGGCATTGTCTCCTAAATAGATATAGTCATATTCAGGGAGGAGTTTCCGAATTTCGCTGAGGATGGTTAAACCTCCATAACCGGAATCGAATACACCAATAGGGCCAGGATGTGCAGGTAATGCAAGAGACATGTGCGGAATGGCTATAAAAAGACACGGATTACACGCACTTCACGGATGGTGTACCACAAATCCGCGCTCCGTGTAATCCGTGCCTTTTATGAAAGGTAGATTGTTCTGTTATTTAATGCCGAGCTGAGCTTTTACTTTGGCGGTCACATCAATACTTTCAGCACCGATGTATGCTACCGGAGTACGTGCGACATCAAAGATGTAAACTACGCCTTCAGCCTTGCCCACAGCCTGAACTGCCTCGTTCAGCTTATTGTAAATGGGCACCATGGCTTCCTGCTGAGCTTTTTCCATTGCCTGATAAGCTTCTTGCTGGAATTGTTGCTGACGTTGAGCCATGTCTTGCACTTCTTTCTGACGTCTTTCCAAGATGTTCCTGGGCAGAGAATCCTGTTGTTGAATCAGCTCCTGATACTTACGATTGAATTCTTGCTCTGAACGTTGCATTTCTTCAGTGTACTGTTTGGAGAGAGCTTCCAAATCGGCTTGTGCCTTGGTGAACTCAGGCATAACGGTGATAACATCTTGTGAGTTCATGTGGGCGAACTTGGATTGCGCCATTACTCCCAACGGGAGAATGAACAAAACTACGAGTAGTGCGAATTTTTTTAGCATAATATTGATTTTTAATTAATTGTTTTCTTCTATAGAGCGCAAATGTAAGGTTTTTAATTGGAATATCCTAACCTTGCGAGAACTTCATTGCTTATGTCAATGCTAGGCGAGGCAAAAATAATACTTGTAGCAGATGCCCGGTCGGTCACAACGGCATAACCTTGCTCGGTGGCGATGACTTTCACGGCATCGTAGATATCATCTTGAATAGGCCCCATCAGGCGGGCTTGCATTTTAGCCATTTCTCCTTCCGGTCCGAAATATTTTCGCCGCAGGTCTGCCACTTCTTTTTCCTTCGTCACGATAGCATCTTCTTTTTGCGTACGTTGCTCTGCGGTGAGTTTCTGGGCAGTAGACTGATAGTCTTCGTACATCGCTTTAGCTTCCTCAGCCAGTTTTTCCACTTCAGCCTGCCATTGTTTGGATGCTTGCTCCATTTGCTGGTTGGCCGACTCGTAAGCAGGAATATTCTTCAAAATGTATTCCATATCAATAAGAGCGAACTTCTGCGCATGTGCCGTTAGGCTCATGACAGATAACAGAAGCATTAGTAAAAAGGGCTTTCTCATAGCGCTTTATTTTATTAAGTGAAACAATTATGTGTTAGAACTCTTGACCCAAGATGAAGTGGAACTGGCTTCCGCCATATTGGGAAGAACCGCGCACCTTGTCGAAACCATACGCCCAGTCAATACCCATCATACCCACCATAGGAAGGAAGATACGAACGCCCACACCGGCCGAACGTTTCAAATCGAACGGGTTGAAATCGCCTACTTCCTGCCATGCGTTACCGGCCTCAACAAAAGTAAGGGCATAAATGCTAGTGCTTGTCTCAAGCATCAGCGGATAACGCAGCTCAAGTCCTAAGCGCGTATAGGCATAACCTTCGTTTCCATATGAAGCAAGAGAGCCATTCTCATATCCACGGAGAGCGATGGTTTCCGTAGCATAATAAGAATATCCGGTCATACCGTCACCACCCACTTCGAAGGTGCCGAAAGGCGACTTTTTATACTTATTATAATGTCCCAGCAAGCCAAACTCCACGCGTCCCATCAACACCGGTGTGCGTTTTACTGTGTAAGGATCCATCAATGGGATATAGACTTTCGATTTGAATTTCCATTTATGATATTCTACCCACTTGTGCATCCGATTGATATCATCCTGATTATTCAGGTTATATTTACTATAATCAACTCCATCAAACGCAGAATAAGGAGGAGTGAACTGTACGGAGAGCGAAAACTCCGAACCTGTACGCGGATAGATAGGATTGTCTATAGAGCTACGAGCCAACGTCAAGTTAATGCTCAAGTCATTACACTTACCATTGGTAACGGGGAAGTATTGCCAGTCACTCAACACATATCGCTGGTAAGAAAGCTCGGCACTGATCTGGAAATAGTCATCTGGCCATTTCAGACGTTTACCGAACATGAGTGCAACACCATACATCTGCACTGATTTGTCGGGGTCGTAATAGTTCTCATAGTTAATATAGTTACCATAATTATAAAGGCCATATCCGTACATGCCGCTATAGAAACTATTATAATAGTTGTTGTAGAAGGCATCGTTATAGTATTGGCTACTGATATCGGTTTGACGGGAATAGAATGCCGATACAGAGAAAGCGTTCGGACGTTTTCCTCCAAACCAAGGGTCGTAGAATGAAAGGCTATATTGCTGGTAATAGCGGGCATTTGTCTGAGCACTGACGGTTAAAGTCTGCCCGTCTCCTTGCGGAAGAATGCCACGATAATTCTCGCCCGGATGCAAAAGGTTTGCCAAAGAGAAATTGGTAAACTTCAGACTCAACTTACCAATGATACCCGTCTGCCCCCAACCGGCAGAGAATTCCACCTGGTCGTTTGCCTTAGATACCAATGGATAGCCTATATCTACTGTTCCGTCTTCGGGACGAGGTTTGATGTCCGGCTGGAGCTGCTCGGGGTCGAAGTGCCCCATCTGTTGGATTTCACGGAGTGAACGCATCAGTTGTTCACGGCTGAAGAGGTCGCCCGGACGGGTACGAAGCTCACGGCGCACCACATTCTCATACACACGATCATTACCGCTAATTATAATCTTATTAATAGTAGCCTGGCGTCCTTCGAATATGCGCATTTCCAAATCAATGGAGTCGCCTACAATATTTACTTCAACAGGATCGAGGCTATAAAACAGATAACCATTATTGTAATAAAGATTTCCGATAGCGTCTTCATCGGTTGTAGTACGTTCCTCCAACAATTTTTGGTTGTAGACGTCACCTTTCTTCATGCGGAGCAAATAATTGAGTTGTTCCGAAGGATAGAGCGTGTTTCCTACCCATGTAATGTTACGCAAATAATACTTCTGTCCTTCCTCTATCTGCATGAACACATTCACGGTTTTTTCGTCATAAGGTGTTACGCTATCCACCACAATCATAGCGTCACGATAACCCAGCTCATTATATTTGTTGATGATGAGTTGCTTGTCGGCTTCATAATTCTCTTCCACAAACTTTTTGGTGCGGAATAAGTTGATAAGTTTGCCTTTCTCATTCGTTTTCTTCATCACACGTTTCAGCTTCTTGGTCTTGATGGCCTTGTTGCCTACAATGGTTATCTGATGAACTTTCACTTTTTCTTTCTTATCAACCTCAATATCTACAATGACCTGATTTTCCTTGGTCTTGTCATCTCGCTGGTTGATAATGACTTCGGCGTTCTTGAAGCCCTTGTCGTCAAAGTAACGCTCTATCAAGGTCTTGGCACGGTCTATCTGATTGGGGGTTATCTGGTTTCCTTTAATCATACCGATTTTTGCTTCCAAATCTTCCCGCTCAGATTTTTTCACGCCATGAAAATTCAACTCGGACACACGAGGACGCATCACAACGTGTATGGTAAGCCACGCTTTGTCATTTTCTATTTTATCCAAAGTGATAGATACATCTGAAAACAAGCCATGCCGCCAATAGCGTTTACACGCCTGTGTAATCTCCTCGCCCGGAATCGTAATAGTCTGCCCTTTGCTTAGGCCTGAAAGGTTAATGATGACATAGTCTTCATAATTATCGGCGCCTACAACTTTAATGTCCGCTATCTCATATTTTTTAGGTGTGGCCGAATAGAGCACTACCGGTTTTTCTTCTTCACTTGTCTGCCCAAATGCAGGCTGTACATAGCCTATAAGACAAATGAAGGATACGAATATATAGAAAATTGGATGATGCATTATGGTATGTCTGATTTTCAACATAATCTAATTTATAATGATATTGGCGTTTCTATTTAATTTGTTCGCTTGTCTTTCCAAACCTACGTTCTCGTTGCTGATAGTCATAAATGGCATGACATAATTCCTCTTCCCTGAAATCGGGCCAATAGGTATCACAAAAGTACAATTCGGAATAAGCACATTGCCATAGCAGATAATTGCTCAGACGTATCTCGCCTCCAGTACGTATCAGCAAATCTGGCTCTGGCATGAAATTCGTGGCTAAGTGTCGGTTGATAAGTTGCTCGTTGATATCATTAGGAGTTATCTTTCCTTCTTGTACAAGTGTCGTGATGTCTTTGGTGGCTTGGGTCAGTTCCCAGCGTGAAGAGTAACTGATGGCAAGAACCAGGCACATGCCGCTATTGGAGGCCGTACGGTCAATGCAGGCAATCAGACGATTCCGAACCTTTTCGGGCAATTTGCTGATGTCGCCTATCACACGAAAACTGATGTTGTTCTTCATGAAAGTTTCCTCTTCAATGGAGTCGAACAGTAAGGTCATCAGTGCGTTAACTTCATCGGTCGGCCGATTCCAGTTTTCGGTGGAGAATGTATATAGAGTCAAGAATTTGACACCCAGTCTGGCGCATTCTTCGGCAATGACATGCACGGTCTCCGCACCGGCCTGATGGCCAAAACTACGCTCATGACCGCGTTGCTTGGCCCACCGTCCGTTACCATCCATGATGATGGCTATGTGCTCCGGTATCCGGTTTGTATCAAGTTGCTCTTTATATGGCATCTTTATAAAGTCGTTTAATTAAAACTTCTTCAATTTGTTCAAGCATCCACGCCATATTTCGTTGGTTCCGTTACCTCCCCAAATGACCCAGATGAAGTCATTCCGGTCATGGACTATGGTGTAGGATGGGCCATTGGATACGAATTCTTCGGGTAGCCAGAATTTCTCATCAGCTTCTGCCCATACAATGCCACCCGTATCTGATGTATATACACGACTCATGTCACCTCCCCAAATGTATAACGCATCATTGTAACCTATAATATAAGGTGTGGATATCATCGGACAATAACCGGCTTCAGTATACAGGTCTACCCACGTCAATCCATCCATCGATGCCCAAGGCGTGGTATGTTCACTTTCTACATCAGAGCTTCCGGTCAGAAATACTTGGCAAAGACCGTTGCTTGTAGTCTTTAAGGTTGCGGAAATGTTCCGCGTAGGGAAATTCTCCGGGACTTCTTCGCCCCGCGTCCAACTTATTGCAGTATTAGTGCTACAGAAGTAGAGTTTCCCGTCAGTCTCGTCCTTTTGAATGGCACTTAGTGTAGCAGGTGTGTCACTAATGTCATTAGCAGGCAGATAAGCGAGCAGACAGGTGATGTTTCCACTCAGCGTTTCTGACCGTTCCCATCGGATCCCATCGTTCGAAGTATATACATCGCCCTGCTCAGTATTGGCCATCAGCGTTTCACCGGCATTGATGATGGAGCCTAAGATTACGTCCTCCGGCAGGTTGACCTCATTGTGGTTAGTCCAAGCATTGGAAGAAGAGGGAATGGTGGAGGTTATATATACTTCATTATAGGATGGATATATCAGCAAATCATCATTTAAGATTACAGCCTTCAAGCCCTGTGGAGCCGATTCAATGACGGGAGCCGAAGCCATCTTTATCCACGACATGGAGTCCGGATCTTCCTTATGGACATTGATGCGTAACGTATAGGTGCGGTTGGTAATGTTGTCTGGAGCATAAATACGGAAAGTCATACCATCGCCCGAAGTAGCTGCCAACAGATTTTGCGGATTCGAGGTATCAAGCAACGTATCTTGCGTGCCCGACAAAACATAACCATACACCAAAAAAGAGTCTATCAAAATACTGTCTAAAATGGTGTCCGCATCCATCGGCAACGAATCCCGATTGAATATCAGACGCTGAATTTGGTCTATTTCAAATTTGTATTTCTTGCCATGGATCGTATCCAATGCGAAAGCATGTACGGTTGCATCTGAGCTGTATACATACTCCGTATCAGAATCGAGGCACGAACTGATAGCTACAGACACAAAGACAAAACAAGCTATTATCAGTAGAAATTTTGTTCTCATTTACCACATCATGTTATTTACAAGTTGCAAAAATAGGAACAATTTTTTCTATAATCCGCTTTACATGGAAGATTTATACAAAATTATAGATAAAATAACGCCATTACCCGATGAAAGGGTGAGTTTTCAGGATAAAAAAGAAGATAAATCACTCCCTCTCCAATGAAATAGCCGGAGAGGGAGTGGCAAAAAACAAGTAACTATATGGCAGTTTCTCACTTTTCGTCGTTTTGACGGATTTCCACGCGGCGTATCTTTCCGCTGATGGTCTTTGGCAATTCGTCCACAAACTCGATGACGCGCGGATACTTATAGGGAGCCGTGACGCGCTTCACGTGGTTCTGAAGCTCCTTGATGAGGTCATCGCCCGCCTTGTCCTTGTATCCCTTGGAGAGGACGATGGTGGCTTTGACCACTTGTCCGCGTATCTCGTCGGGCACACCGGTGATGGCGCACTCTACTACGGCCGGATGTGTCATCAATGCGCTTTCTACTTCGAAAGGCCCGATACGATAACCCGAACTCTTGATGACATCATCGGCACGGCCTACGAACCACAAATAACCGTCCTCGTCCTTCCACGCCACGTCACCGGTATAATAAACACCATCGTGCCATGCTTCATGCGTACGTTCGGCATCACGATAATATTCCTTAAAGAGTCCCAACGGTTTGCCCTTATCGGTGCGGATAACGATTTGCCCCTGCTCACCAGCTTCCACCGAACGACCTTCATGATTCACCAAATCTACATCATATTGCGGATTGGGCAATCCCATGCTTCCTGGTTTAGGTTCCATCCAAGGCATGGTGGCCACGGTCAATGTCGTTTCCGTCTGTCCGAAGCCTTCCATCAGTTTGATGCCTGTCAGTCTCTTGAAAGTATCAAATACAGCGGGATTTAAGGCCTCACCGGCTATGGTGCAATATTTCAAGTGCGACAAGTCATATTTAGTCAGGTCTTCATGAATAAGGAAACGGAAGATTGTAGGCGGTGCGCAAAGCGAAGTGACGTGATAGTCTTGTATCATCTGCAAGATGTTGGCAGGTGTGAACTTCTCGTGATCATAAACAAAGATATTTGCTCCGGCTATCCACTGACCATAGAGTTTACCCCATACGGCCTTGCCCCATCCCGTGTCAGCTATGGTCAGATGAAGGCTTTGCTCCGTCAGATTGTGCCAGAAACAACCCGTGACGATGTGCCCCAAGGGATAGGTGAAATCGTGCGCCACCATCTTAGGCTCACCCGTGGTGCCACTCGTGAAATACATCAGGGAAATATCATCATTTGTATTAGGACGCTCGGGGCGGACGAAAATGGGAGCTTTCTCGATGCCTTTGTGGAAATCCAAGTAACCTTCGGGCACTTCAGGACCCACGCTGACCAGTTTATGTACGCTAGGCGACTCCGGCATGGCGGCAGTGATATGATCGGTAATGACCGATTCGCCTGCACAGACAATCATCTTGATGTCCGCGGCGTTGCACCGATATACGATGTCCTTCTTCGTCAATAAGTGAGTGGCAGGAATGACCACGGCTCCCAACTTGTGCAAGGCAATGATGCTGAACCAAAACTCCACGCGGCGTTTCAAGATGAGCATCACCATGTCACCATGTCCGATGCCCAACGATTGGAAGTAAGAAGCCGTCATGTCCGTATATCGCTTCATGTCGGCAAATGTATATTGGCGGTGTTCGCCCTTGTCGTTTGTCCAAAGCAGGGCGGGCTTGTCGGGTTGCTCGGCAGCCCAGGCATCTACTACGTCATAGCCAAAGTTAAAATTCTCCGGCACAATTATCTTCAAGTTATCTATAAAGTCTTGTTGCGATGTAAATGTAGTTTGTTTTAGAAATCTTTCTATCATAACCTAATTATTTATAATATGATTGCCAAGAATTGCACGGTCTTGCCATCCAGCGCTTTCATGCCATGAGGCAGGTTGGAGTTGAAGTAGATGCTGTCTCCGGGATTGAGAACAAGCTCTTTCCCGCTGATGCTCAGCAGCAGACGACCTTCAATGACGAGGTTGAACTCCTGCCCCTCGTGCGTGTTGTAGTGCATGGGGCGTTCGCCCGGCTCTACGGTCACGATGAAAGGGTCGGCCTTGCGGTCCTTGAAGCCAGCGGCCAGGGATTGATACTTATACACTTTTGTACGCTCCACGCTTACTCCCTTGCCTGCACGGGTCAGAAAATAAGTGCTCATCTTCGGCTCTTCGCCAAACATCAGGGCATCCAACGCAATGTTATAATGACGGGCTATCTGCTGAAGCATGCTTACGCTGATGTCGTACTCTCCGCTTTCAGCCCGTTCGTACTCGGCCTGGTCGATGCCGCAATCAATGGCTATGTCGGCCGGTGTCAATTCCATGGCATCGCGCAATCCGCGCAAACGCTCGGCTATTTGTTTAATCTGTTCGTCCACGAGTATAATATTTAATATTTAGTAATCCTTTTTAATACATGCACGCCTTCATGGCATTGATGATGGCCGAAGGAAAGCCGTCATGATCCAATTGGTTGATGCCCCGGATGGTGTATCCGCCGGGCGTACATACGGCTTCTATCTCCTTGGCCGGATTGGCATCGGGATTTTCCAATATCAAAGCGGCACCCTTCAATGTTTGAGCCACCAAGTCCTTACCGTCTGCGGGGCGGATGCCCAGTTCAATACCCGCCTGCACACAAGCCTGTACGTACTTCATTACATAAGCAATGCCACACGAACACAAGGCTGTTGCGGCGGCTATGTTCTTCTCTTCTATATATATAGTCTTGCCCATCTCGTCCAACATTTCGGTCAACACCCGATGTTGCTCGTTCGTCGTATTACGCTCAGCTATGAGCGTCATGCTCTGGCAAATACGGATAGCCGTATTGGGCACAATGCGGAACATTGCCATATCCTTATCCGGCACGTAGTGAGCCAATTCTTCAAAGGTTATGCCAGCGGCTACGGACACCAACACCTGACCCTTACGAAGCTTCAAAGCACGAAGCACGGGTCTCACCAGCCAAGGTTTCACGGCCAGGTAGATGTATTCGGCACCCGTCACGGCGTCCTGATTATCGTTCGTGACATTAATTTCGGAAAATTCCTCTTTCAACCTATCCAATTTGGATTGCGAAGGATTGGCCACGTAAATGTCCCGCGTATCAATGACTTTCCCCAAGGATAGTCCGCGCGCAATGGCGCCTCCCATATTGCCTGCACCGATGATTGCTATCTTCATGACTGATGTATGTTTTAGTTTTCCGGCAAAAGTAAACTTTTCCGCACAGAAATGCAAACGTTTCGGCTCAGATTTACGCATCCTGCCTACAAATCAGGAATATTTCTTCACGCAGTTATCCGTATGCGAACGAATTCAGTAAGTCTATTGTATTAATATAGGTGTCACTCGGCTTACAATTTTTCATAGGGCATAAAAAGTTCAATTCTCAAATCAGCAAGTTTCATTATTAAAAAATGTTGAATCCCAATTGTTTACATCGTTACTTCATTATTCTCTAAGTGATAAGTAGGAAACAAACTTATTGAAAAAACGAAATTTTTATTCGCTTAAAATTTTAATTTTACTACTTTTGCCGCCCAAAATTAATTAAAAGAGATGAATATGACTAATAAACTCAACCTTTCTGCCATACTCGCATCATGTCTGATGTGGTATGGCTTATTAGCGACAACGGCCTGCACTGAGCAGGCAGAGAATACGATAGGACAAAGTGATACGCCTATTCAATTTTCCGTAAATATGGCTACGCAGGCACACTCGGCCATCACCAGAGTAACGACCGACGCCTTTGAACCGCAAGACCAAATAGGATTATTCGCCACCTTGTCGCCGGCCAAATTAAGTGAGGAACGATATATTGACAATTTGCTCTTAGAGACTGCTGATGGCACACAATTCACTCCCGAACAGGTTGTTTATTACCCCATAGGCGATGTGACTCTCGACTTTACGGCTTATTATCCTTATCAAACCGGGGGATTATCAAGTGGAAATTCTATTCTGTCCATATCCGTCCAAACCGATCAAAGCATTCCTGGAAATTTATCGAAAAGTGATTTTCTATTGGCTCGAAAAGAAGGAATAAGCAATGGCACGGAAACTGTGGAGCTAAACTTTGAGCACAAACTTTCAAGACTCAAAATAGCACTTGTGCCTGAAGAAGGCGAAGAATTGGCTTCCTTGCTGGCCGATGACCCGCGCATTGTAGTGACGGGTATTCAAACTGAAGCCAAATACAATCTGGAAGACGAGACTATCAGCGACTTACAAACGCCCGAAGACATCACACCTGCCGGCGAATGGACGGATAACGATACTGAGTTAATAGGCAAAGAGCTTATTATCATTCCACAAAATCTCAACTCGCAAAAACAATCCATCATTTTAGAATGGAAAGGACAAATATACACCTATCTGATGCCTGATGTAGAGTTGCAAAGCGGCGACCAATGCGAAATAACCATCGAAGTGCGGAAACAAGAGAATCAGATTCTTAGCGGAATAGCCGGAAGCATCACAGACTGGTCGGACGAGATAAATGAAGCCGGAAGTAATGAAGAAGAGAACGACGCGATCTACACCTCTTCCTTGTCGTTTGCTTCGTCCAATATATACCGCGTTTATTATCAAGGGAAAGCTATTGCCGAAATCTGCAAAGAATATCTTGCTTCTGACCAGCTAACATCCAGAGCTATTGTACATTATCCCATATTAAACGAGACTGGAGAAGCTGACCTGAAGAATGGAACCATTCTCCAATTGCTGGATGTGGATGACGCTATTTGCGGAGGAAAGCTATGCTGGGAGACAGATGGAAATAGCTTCACTTATCAAGAAGGCGAAGAAAAGGTCGTTTATAAATTCTATATCGGAGAAGACGGCTCTTTTCTCTCGGGAGAGTTAATGAGTACGGTCAATGTAAATATTGTCAGCCATTATCTGCGCGATATTCGAGGGAAAGAAGTTATAGAATATCCGGTGGTAAAAATCGGCAAGCAATATTGGATGCAGGAAGACTTGCGTACGCAATACTATCGGGACGGAACGGCTTTGACGCAACAAACCAAACTGGGAGAAGGAGCCGGATATTTTTGCCCAAAAGAGAGTGAAGCCTATCAGTATAATGGCGAGGCTGTTTTAGCGGGCGAACTGGTACCAAACGGATGGAAGATTCCTATAATGGAAGATTGGGAAACCCTGAACGAATACATCGGAGGAGAAGCGTCTTTATTGAAAGCGGGGACTTGGGCTTCCACTTCAAAAGAGCCGACAGAAGTGGCTCCCGCAACAAATTTGACAGGTCTGAGCATCTATCCGCAAGGCATGTGGGGAAATGAGGCAAATGCATACTATGGCCAAGCGGTCGGTTATTGGTGTATGGAGCCATCGGGAGAGGCAATTCCCGAGAATATCATTGTTTTCAAAGGAGAATCAAACGAATATGATTTATCCACTTCATTAATGAAAGGAGGAGAGTATTATAAAGCCTTGTCCATCCGCTGTATTAAAGAAATGGAATAATCTAAAAAGACATGCCCATGAATAAGTATAATTTCATAAGCATCTGTTTACTAAGCTTGTTATCAACTGCTTGCGTCAACAACATAGGCGAGGAGATGCAAGTGGGAAAGATTCCCATGACCTTTTCTGTGAAGGAAATTAATTCGACAAACACAAAAGTATCCGGAAATACATTCGACAAGGAAGATGAAATAGGACTTTTCGCCACGTTCGCCAATATGGATATAGACCAAGACAGATACATTGACAATCTGCGACTGATTAGCGATGGAAACTCGAACTTGATTCCTGAGGAAGAGATTTTCTATCCGGAAGGAAATACGGAGCTGGACATTATTGCTTATTATCCATATGACAGACAAGGCGTTGAGCCTTCAAGCTCTTTATTGCCCGTAAGCGTACGAAGCGACCAAAGCACTTCGGCCAACCTCTCCGCTTCGGATTTCCTGGTGGCCGAAGTGCCTCGCGTAAGCGGAAGCGAATCTCCCATTGAATTGGAATTTGAACATAAACTTACAAAAATAGAATTGGTATTGTCCGCCATAGGAGATGAGGATATAGACGAAATGTTGGAAGCAAATCCTCACGTCATTGCATCGGGATTCAAAACCCGTGGGCAATATAATTTTCTCTCGGGAGAATTCGAAGAATTGGAGCATGCGGTCGACATCACGCCGGCAGGTGAATGGGAAAAGAAAGGAGAGAAGCTTGTAGGAAAAGAATTCATTATTATTCCACAAGAAAATGATGAAGACGAACAAGCACTTGTCATGGAGTGGAACGGAAGAATCTATACATGCCCCATGCCCAAGATGGAAATAGAAGGCAATACCATTTGTGAAATCAACATAAATGCATTTCAAACGACCAGCGGTACATTGAGTGCTGCGAAAGGCAGCATCAAAGAATGGGCCTATAACACAAAAGCGGAAAGCGACACAGAATATGATTTGTCGACAATTCGCATCGCAAGTCTTTCCTTCAAGGATTCCAACGTTTATAGAGTATATCATGAAAGTGAGCCTGTGGCCGAGATATGCAAAGAATATCTTTTAGCGGATAACGCCTCATTGGCCTCAGAAGCCATTGTTGTATATCCAGTGCACAATGATGAGGCCGATTTAAGCGAAGGCATTGTCTTGGAATTGAAAGACGAGGAAACACCCATACATGGCGGACGCATCCAATGGGATGTAGAGGACAATTCCTTTCACTATGATGAAGGAACCTTGGAGCCTGTTACCCAATTCTATATCAACGAAGAGGGAGACATCTGCTTGTCCAAACCCGACAGCCCCGCTCATGTGAACATTAAAATACACACTTTACGAGATATGCGAAGCGGCAAGTTGCAAGAATATCCTATTGTAAAAGTCGGCACCCAATACTGGATGCGCGAAGACCTGAAAGCCACTCAATATCAAGGCATGTTTGGAGAAGAATTGAGAGAGTTGAATAGCCTGAGCGGAAAGACTGGATATATTGAAGACAAAGGCTCTTACTTCTATCCGGGCGAAACGTTATTGGAAGGAGAATTGGCTCCCGATGGCTGGAAGATACCCGATGAAGATGATTGGGACAAGCTCATAATTTATATCCATCACAACGCATCCATTATAAAAGACGGGGTTTGGAAGAAAGTCTCCGATGACAATGAAATCTTTCCTGCCACCAATCTGACTGGCCTATCCTGTTTGCCCTACGGATATTACACAGAAAACGAAAACGGAAAGACTGTGCACATGAATTATGAGAGAAACGCGGTATATTGGATGGACAGAAAAGAAGGAGAAACCACCTTGCCCGATATAACAATTTTCCTATTATATAGTCAAAATACAATAGCAAAAGGGAATAATAAAGTGGCAGATAAAAGTTGCTATAGAGCACTCAACGTCAGATGTGTAAAAAAGACCGTTGACAAAGTCCCGCATTGACCCTCACAAAGTCTCGCTTTCAATGAAACTAAGCGAGACTTTTATTTTCTAATAATCAGGTTGTTCGGGAAAAAACAATAAAAAATTGTAGAAACTATCCGAGGAGGGAGCTTCTTTTCCCACATTTTTCATATATTTGTCTGCCAAAGATTACAGATAGCTATGAGTGTAACAGACTTGCTGAAAGATAGAAAAAAGACAGCCTTCTCTTTCGAGGTGTTGCCCCCGCTGAAGGGAAGCGGCATAGAAGGATTGTGGGAAACAATTGATACATTGGCCCCTTTCAACCCCCTGTACATCAACATCACCACCCACCGCAGTGAATATGCCTACGAAGAGGCGGGTGAGGGGCTGTGGAGACGAAAATGGATAAAACGAAGACCGGGAACCGTGGCCGTGGCGGCAGCCATTAAGAACCGATATGGCGTGACCCCCGTGCCGCACCTGGTATGCAGTGGATGCAACAGGGAAGAGACTGAATATGCCTTGTTGGACTTGCAGTATCTAGGTATTACGGATTTGCTGGTGTTGCGGGGGGACAAGGCAAGGCACCAGCGCGCCTTTAACCCAGAGCCAGACGGATGGCCGCACGCCATTGACCTGCAAGGGCAGATAGAACGCTTCAACCGGGGGCTCTTTGAGGACGGAAGCGCTATGGAGCGAAAGCCGGAAAACCCTTTCACCTACGGCGTGGCATGCTATCCGGAAAAGCATGAGGAGGCACCTAACTGTGATACGGACCTCTACTGGTTGGAACGAAAGGTACAGGCGGGGGCGCAGTATGCCGTGACGCAATTGTTCTATGACAACGCGCGATACTTCGACTTCGTCAGACGGGCCAGGGAAAGGGGTATCGGTGTGCCCATCATTCCGGGCATCAAGCCCCTGCGTAGAAAGAAGCAGCTGACAGTCATTCCGCAGACGTTCAAGGTGGACATTCCTCGCGAGTTGGCCAGAAGGGTGGACGAATGCGGGGACGATCGTGAGGTGGAACGTGTAGGCGTGGAATGGTGCATCGGTCAATGTCGCGAGCTGATGGAACACGGGGTGCCTAGCATCCACTTTTACGCTATGGGGGCGGCAGACAGCATCGCGCGTATTGCAAAGGAAATCTATTAAACAGTAATTTGTAAACCGGCAAATTGTAAATGATGACTCCTTTCTTCCATAGGGACTTGCTGAAAAGGCTGGAGGACGAGGCGCGCGCGGGACGGACGCCGCAGGGACTGATGCTGTGCGGACCGCAGGGTACGGGCAAGATGGCATTGGCGTTGGAATACGCGCGAGGATTAGCCGCAGGGGATCCGTTGGAGCACCCGGACGTGCACTGCGTGTTCCCCGTGGCCAAGGACGCCAGGCACGGACGGGAAACTTGCAACGACTATCTGCCGCTGTGGAGGGAGATGATGAGGGACAACCCGTATGCTGGATTGCAGGAATGGACGCGCCGTATGAACGCGCCAGTTAACACGCAGCCGATAATATATGCACGTGAAAGCGACGCACTGGCACGAAAGTTGGCTCTGAAGGCAACGGCACCGGATGGACGCAGGGTGGTGCTGATGTGGTTGCCGGAGCGCATGCACGAGGCCTGCGCCAATAAGCTGCTGAAGCTGTTGGAGGAACCGCCGCGGGGAACGCTGTTCCTGATGGTGAGCCAGGAGCCGGAGGCGGTGATGGAGACAGTGAGGAGCCGCGTGCAACGTTTGGACGTGCCGCCCATAGACGAAAGGCTATTGACAGCGGAACTGATGGCGCGAGGGGCGGAGCCGCACAGGGCGGAACAGGTGGCTCGAAAGGCGCAGGGAAGCTGGACGCAAGCTCTGAGGGACTTGATGGAAGCGGCGGACGAAAAGGAGATGCTGGAGGACTTCGCGGCACTGATGAGAATCGCATGGTTAAGGCAGGCGCCGCGTATGAAAGCTTGGAGCGAGGATATGGCGGCGAAAACGCGCGCCCGGCAAGCGGACTTCCTGGCCTATGCGGGACGCATGTTGAGGGAAAGCTTTGTGAGCAACGTACGATGCGTGGAACTGGAGTATGCATCGGAAGCGGAAAGGGCGTTCGTGAGCCGATTTGGACCCTTCGTCAACGAGCGGAATATCTTGAGCCTGGCGGGACTCACCGCCGAAGCACAGGAGCACATCGAACGCAACGTCAACCCTAGGATGGTGTTCTTCGACTATATCCTGAAGGTGACAGTAGAACTGAAAAAATGATGAATAAATCGTAAATAGTAAATCGTTAAATAGTAAATGAACAGATGGGTGACTGGATATTACATAACGGAAGTGGAAGGCTGTGCGCCGGCGGATGCGGGCGGCAGGACCGACAACTGAACACGTATGACTGGATGGCGGACCTGAAGGACGGGACGCACAGGGAGACAGAATACGTAGAGGTGCAGTTCAAAAACACACGGAAGGGATATTACCGCAACTCGGGCGGGTTGGACTTGCATAAAGGAGACACGGTAGCGGTGGAGGCGCAGCCGGGGCACGATGTGGGCGTGGTGACGCTGACGGGTCCCCTTGTGCCCCTACAGATGGCGAAAGCCAACCTAAAGCCGGATGCCACGGCCAGACGCGTATATCGCAAGGCAAAGGTGGGCGACTTGGAAAAATGGAAAATGGCCAAGGCGCGCGAACACGACACGATGATACGCGCACGGCAAATAGCGTTGAGTCTGAACCTCGAAATGAAAATAGGCGATGTGGAATATCAGGGCGATGGGGGAAAGGCCATCTTTTACTATATAGCAGAAGGAAGGGTGGACTTCCGGCAGCTCATCAAGGTGCTGGCGGAGGTGTTCCGCGTGCGTATTGAGATGAAGCAGATAGGCGCAAGGCAGGAGGCAGGACGCATAGGCGGCATAGGACCCTGCGGACGCGAGCTGTGCTGTGCTACATGGATGACCTCGTTTGTATCCGTGGCAACGGCCGCTGCACGCTTGCAGGACATTGCCCTGAACCCGCAGAAACTGGCGGGACAGTGCGCCAAGCTGAAGTGCTGCCTGAACTACGAGGCGGACATCTACGTGGAAGCGTCCAAGCGGATGCCAAGCAGAGAGATTCCGCTGGAAACGGCGGATGCTACATTCTACTTCCTGAAGGCGGACATTCTAGCGGGACGCGTGACCTACAGCCCGCAGAAGGGCTCGCTGGAGGGGGCAGTGAACATCAGTGCGCGCAGGGCCTTAGAAGTGATGGAGTTGAACCGGCGCGGCACAAAGCCGGACTGTTTGGACGACGACACGCAGATTGGACGGAATGCGCGCCCGGCCGACTTACTGGAACAGGACAGTCTGACGCGCTTTGATCGCGGCAAAGGGAAAAACTCTGGCAACGCGCGGAAGAAAAAGAAGAAGAACAACGCCGCACGCATGCAGCAGGAAGCCGCCGCGCCCGGCCCGCAACCAGCGGATGCCACAACCACTGAACGGCCCAAGCGCAACAATAAAAGCAAGAAAAAGAAGACACCCAAGGAGGAACAACCGGGAGAGGAACCTGCCGCATAAGGTCAAGAGACGGGCTTAATTGACCTGCCTTCTCCTACCGGCATCAATGCGCAGGAAGATGAACAGCAGGATGGTGAAGCCCCATAAGGAGGAGCCGCCGTAGCTGAAAAAGGGTAGGGGAATGCCGATGACGGGCATCAGTCCCAGCACCATGCCTATATTAATGGCGAGGTGGAAGAAGAAGATGCCCGCCACGCTGTAACCGTAGATGCGCCCGAAAACAGTGGGCTGGCGCTCGGCCACGTAGAGCAGCCGCAGCAGCAGGACCGCGTAAACCAGCAGCACAAGCGTGGATCCAAGGAAGCCCTGCTCCTCGCCCACAGTGCAGAAGATGAAGTCGGTGTCCTGCTCGGGCACATACTTCAGTTTAGTCTGTGTGCCGTTGAGAAAACCTTTGCCCGTCAATCCGCCCGAACCGATAGCTATCTTCGACTGCGCCACGTTATAGCCGGCTCCGGCGGGGTCGGACTCCATGCCAAGCAGCACGCGGATGCGCACCTGCTGATGGGGCTGGAGCACTTCGTGAAACACGTAGTCGCTGCTGTAGAAGAACCCTAGGCTGCACACGGTGAATAGGGCGGAGAAGGCGTACACACGCTGTCGCGTCCTTATAAGCCGGTAGAGCAGCCAGCCCACGGTGCCCGCCAACAACGCCCATACCGCCCACACAGGGTTGAAAGCCGGCCACAGATGCCATACCGCCAACGAGGCGAGCCACGCGCCGCTCGTCACACTGATCGGAACGCGGACCACTGGCCAACGCTTGCCTTGCACCCACACAAACGCCAAAGCAAACGTCAGCATTAGTGACAGGGCCACGAACTGCCCCATGGAAGAAGCGGAACCGGCACCCATAGGAACATCGCCCAGACGAATGCCTATAATGAAGTAGACCACCGCGCAAAGCCCGGCCAGTAGCACCATGCCAGACATGCCTTCGCGGTAGAGCATCAGAAGGAAAGAAAGATAGACTAGGGCGGATCCAGTCTCCTGCTGTAGGATGATGAGTAGCAAGGGAATGACGATAATGCAGCCTACCCGGAATGCTCCGCGCCAGCTATGCAGCGCAAAGCCGTAGGTATCCATCAGTTTGGCAAGTGCCAACGCTGTAGCAAACTTGGCAAACTCAGCCGGCTGCAGGCTGACAGGTCCTAAAATGAGCCACGAATGGGAACCTTTAGTATCGGGGGCAACAAAGATAGTGACAACCAGCAACGCCATCAGTCCGGCATAAATCAGGTAAGCGAAGGTGTCGTAGAAGCGATCATCCAACATCAATAGAACGAAACCTAAACCGAACGAACAGACAATCCATACGAACTGTTTGCCGGCACGCGTGGCGAAATCGAAGAACGTGTGGTCGGCAAAGTCGTAGCTTGCGCCGCACACGCTGAACCATCCGCAGGTCACGAGTATCAGATAGAGCAATACCGTCACCCAGTCCAAGGACTTCCATATACTATCTCGTTTCGTTGCCATACAGGATTACTTGTTTACTGATTGTTTCGGCCAATTGTTCGTTTTCCGCGGAGAGGGTGCCGTGCAGGTATTGGTCCATCATCAGCGCGCCGATGGGCACGCCGTAGGTAGCTCCCCATCCTCCGTTTTCCACATATACGGCAATGGCTATCTGCGGACGGTCCATCGGTGCAAAGCCCATGAATACGGAATGGTCTTTGCCATGAGGATTCTGAGCCGTCCCGGTCTTTCCGCAGGCTTCCACACCGGGCAATAAGGTGGCGACACGTCGGCAAGTTCCGCTACCTGTGCTTCCCGTAACGGCCGCCCGCATACCTTGAACGATATCCTCGTAATACATGCGGTCGATGCCTGTGTGGCGCGGTGTGACATAAAGGCTGTCGGATGGTTCGCCGCTGACCTCCTTCACCACATGGGGGGTGATGAAGTATCCGCGGTTGGCTATCGTGGCGCCCAGGTTGGCTATCTGCAAAGGCGTGGCCAATACTTCGCCCTGACCAATGGAGATACTGATGACCGTCAGCCCGTTCCACGAGCCGCGGTATACCCGATCGTAATGTTGTGAGTTGGGGATAAATCCGCGCTTCTCGCCCGGAAGGTCCACGCCCAAACGGTAGCCGAAGCCTTGCGCTACGATATGGTCTTTCCACACGGTCAACGCCTGCTGCGGCGAGCCGTATCTTTTATCACCTAACATGCGGAAGAGTCCCCAACAGAAATAAGAGTTACATGAAGTGGCAATGGCGGGAATCAACGGAATCGGGGATGCATGTCCGTGGCAGCCTACATGCAGGCCGCGGTACGTGAAGCCGTGCGAACAGGGGAAGCGGGTCTCTTCATCCACAATGCCTTCTTGCAGGAATATCAGACCTTGTGTGGTCTTGAAGGTAGAACCGGGTGGATAAGTGCCCATGATGGCGCGGTTCAGCAGGGGTTTGCGGGGGTCTTTGCCCAAGGCCTGGTGGTTCTTCCCGCGCTGGCGGCCTACCATGGATTGCGGATCGAACGACGGTGATGATACCATACACAACACTTCGCCGGTAGCGGGTTCTATGGCAACAATGGAACCTATCTTGCCTTGCATCAGCCGCTCACCTAACATCTGCAAGTCGATGTCGATACTCAACTTCAGGTCTTTGCCCGGCACGGGAGCCTTATCCAATTTTCCGTCCATGTAGCGGCCTTGTATCCTGCCGTGGGCGTCACGCAGCAGCACCTCGACGCCTTTCACGCCACGCAGCTGTTTCTCATAAGCTCGTTCCACACCCTGTTTGCCGATAAAGTCGCCCCGTCGGTAGTAATCGTCTTCAGCCATATCGCGAACTGATACTTCGCCAATGTCGCCTAACAAATGGCCCGCCGCGTTATAGGCATAGCGCCTCACCGTGCGTCTCTGCACCGAGAAGCCGGGAAACTTGAACAAGCTCTCCCGGAAGACGCCGCATTCTTCGGCCGAGAGCTGCGTCATGAATACTTGCGGCGTATAGCGGGAATAGCCGGGATTCTTACGGCGGTCTCTCACTTCCTCCATGCGGCGGTCGAAGTCCGGCCGGGTGATGTTCAGCAGGCGGCAGAAGTCCAGTGTATCCAGCCTCTCCACCTCACGGGGGACGAATACGACATCATAGGCCGGCTGGTCGAACACCAACAGTTCCCCGTTGCGGTCGTAAATGGCTCCGCGTGACGGATATTGTACTTCGTTGAGAAAAGCGTTGCTGTCCGCATAGCGTTTATATTCATCGGAAAGAATCTGCAGGTCGAACAGGCGCAGTACATACACAAATGTCACCAGCAGCACCATGCCGCCGATGACATACTTACGCTTTTCATATCTGTAATCCTTCGACATTTTTCTCGTTTCTGTTTTTTCCTTTTCCTGCTGCCGGCTAACTTTTCCGCCGTACAACGTTCTCCAAGGCGGCCATGCAGGCCAGTGTTAGTGCTGAACAAGCGGCCAGTCGTGCCAATCCACTCAGGTAGTCGGCAGATGTGGGAAGCAGCTCAAGTGTCAGCAAAACGGTATGGTGCAGCAGTACGCCCGCTGTCAGATAACGAGCAAAACCTCCCGTCCCCAGCGTTCGGACACCAGGTGTGTAGGTCTCCTGTTCCTCGCGCACGGCAGACATCCGCAGCAACAAAGGCCGCGCGAAGGCCAATGCCACCGCCGCTGCCGCGTTCATGCCCCATGTGTCGGAGAATATGTCTACCGCCAGCCCCAGCACAAAGGCTTCCAGCATCAGCCTCTGTGGAGAAACGCCAGAGTTTTCCTTCAGCAGAAGCCAGATGTAGAGCAGTGGCGTGCCCAGGCCGGCTATGTGTACCTTATTCAACACCAATGCCTGCAGCAATATCATGCCTGTCCAGCAAAGTATCCTGTTCATTTGCTATTTTACAATTTACTGTTTACAATCCTTCCTCCTCCAGGTGTTTCTGCTCTTCGCGTCCCGTGCGTGCCAGTATTCTGACTGCGTCTAGCCGTCCAAAGTCCGTAGCCAACCGGATTTTCAGCCGATAGGATAAACCGTCATCGGCATCTACCGCATCGTCCACTGTGCCCACCGTTACGCCTTGTGGAAATACGGCCGAGTAGCCGCTGGTCACCACTGTGTCGCCCAGCTCGAACTCTGCATGACGTGGCAGGTCCTCCAGCCAGGCATAGCGTGGATCGCCACCTTCCCAACGTAGATAGCCGAAGTAGCCGCTTCCCTGTATCATGCAACTGAGGTTCGAGCGGCTGTTCAGTACCGGTAACACCAGCGCATAGCGTGGCGACACCTTGTAGACAATGCCCACCACGCCGTCCGTCCCCGCCACGCCCATGTCCGGACGGACGCCCGCCGCTTCTCCGCGGTCTAGCGTGATGTAGTTGTCCACCAAGTTTAGGCTGTTTTTTATCACCCGCGCTCGGATGGTCTGGTAGGGAGGCGGAAGTTGCAAAGCTGCGGCCGATGTGTCGCCCGCCTCGCGCAAGTGCCTCTCCAGCACCGACACTCGCTCCTCTAGCCAGGCGTTGCGGCGCGACAGGTCCTCGTTCACTCCTTTCAGGCGGAAATAAGAAGTCACCCCGTCCGCCCATTCGTATACAATGCCTGCCACCCGACCTGCTGAACTCAGCCACACGCTGCGCTGGTAAGAGTTGAAATGCAGCAGCAATGCCAAGCTCAGTGCTTCCAGCACGATGAAGAGCAGCCAGTGCCTGAACCTCCACAGGAACTCCAGCAGGTGCTTCATCTCATCAGGAACGAGAAGCGGTTTACGTTCTTCAGTGCGATGCCCGTGCCCTTGGCCACAGCGTGCAGCGGATCTTCCGCTATGTGGAAGGGGATGTTGATTTTGTCCGTTAGGCGCTTGTCCAGTCCACGCAACAGCGCGCCGCCTCCAGCCAAGTAGATTCCATTGTGCACGATGTCGGCATACAGCTCGGGCGGTGTGTTCTCCAAGGCGGAGAGGATGGCCGTCTCAATCTTCGAGATACTCTTCTCAAGGCAATGCGCCACTTCCTGGTAACACACCGGTACCTCCATGGGCAACGCCGTGATGCGGTTCGGACCGTGCACGATGTAGTCCTCGGGCGCATCCTCACCCAAATCGGTGAGGGCGGCTCCCACGTTTATCTTGATACGTTCCGCCATGCGCTCGCTCACTTTTACGTTGTGCTGGCGACTCATATACTCCTGTATGTCCGCTGTAAGATCATCGCCCGCTATGCGGATGGAATTGTTGGATACGATACCACCCAGTGAGATGACCGCAATCTCCGTTGAGCCGCCGCCGATGTCCACAATCATGTTTCCTTCAGGTGCCTCCACGTCAATACCGATGCCGATGGCCGCTGCCATGGGCTCGAATATTAGGTATACATCGCGTCCTCCGGCATGTTCGGCCGAGTCGCGCACGGCGCGCAACTCCACCTCTGTACTACCGCTGGGCACGCCTATGACCATGCGCAGCGAGGGCGTGAAGAGGCGGTGTCCCGTGTTCACCATCTTGATGAGCCCGCGTATCATCTGCTCGCAGGCGTAGAAGTCGGCTATCACGCCATCGCGCAGGGGGCGTATAGTGCGTATGTTTTCGTGCGTCTTCTCGTGCATCATCTTCGCCTTCTCGCCCACGGCTATCATCTTGTCCGTGCGCCGATCCAGTGCCACGACCGAAGGCTCGTCCACCACAATCTTCCCGCCGGAGGTAATGATGGTGTTGGCCGTGCCCAAGTCCATCGCTATTTCTTGAGTAAAAGAGAAAAATCCCATCTTTTTAATGAAGAATTAAGAATGATGAATTGAGAATGAAGAACGGAAAACGAGATTTTAGTCAGGCACTTCGGTACGCTAAAATTCTTCATTCTTCGTTCTTCATTCTTTATTAATTTTAGTGCTTGAAGTGGCGGAAGCCTGTTATCACCATCGCCATGTCATGCTGGTCGCAATAGTCGAAGGAAAGCTGGTCCTTGATGCTTCCGCCCGGCTGGATAACGGCCGTAACACCTGCCTCGTGGGCAATCTCCACGCAGTCCGGGAAGGGGAAGAATGCATCGCTTGCCATTACCGCACCGTGCAAGTCGAAACCAAAACTGTGAGCCTTCTCAATCGCCTGCTTCAAAGCATCTACACGGCTGGTCTGTCCTACGCCACTGGCATACAGCTGCTTGCCTTTGGCCAGCACAATGGAGTTGCTCTTGCTGTTCTTCACAATCTTGTTGGCAAACAACATATCCTCCACTTCCTGCGGGGTAGGTTCACGGTGTGTCACCGGTTTCAAATCCTCAGGCGTCTCTATCTTGAGGTCACGATCTTGTACCAAGACTCCATTCAGCAATGAACGGAATTGGCGTACCGGCAATTTCCCGCCCGGCTTACGCACCAGGATAATGCGGTTTTTCTTCTGGCCCAATATCTCCAACGCATCTACGTCGTAATCCGGAGCGATGATTACTTCGAAGAAAATCTTCGTGATTTCCTCGGCAGCTGCCTTATCCACTACTCCGTTCGTTATCAGCACCCCGCCGAAGGCTGAAACCGGATCACCAGCCAAAGCGTCCTTCCATGCCTCCAAGACAGTGGGGCGTGTAGCCAGTCCGCAAGCGTTGTTGTGTTTCAGGATGGCGAACGTGGTGTCTGTGCCAAATTCGTTTATCAGGTCTACCGCCGCGTTGATGTCCAACAGGTTGTTGTAAGAAATTTCCTTACCGTGCACTTGGTCGAACATTTCATCCAACGCACCGTAGAAACTTCCCTTCTGATGAGGATTCTCACCATAACGCAACACCTTGCGCTGGTCTGCCGCATAGCGGAATGCAGAGCCTTCTTCTCCGTCAAAGTGCGTGAAGATGGCCGAATCATACCGTGAAGACACCCCAAAAGCTTCGCGGGCCAACAGACGGCGTTCTTCCAAGGTAGTAGCCGCTCCGCGTTCCATCAGGATGTCGTGCAGCGTGGCATACTGTTCGCGCGAAGCCACAATGGCCACGTCCTTGTAATTCTTGGCGGCGGCACGTATCAATGAGATACCGCCTATATCTATCTTTTCGATGATTTCTGCCTCACTGGCACCGCTGGCTACGGTTGCCTCGAATGGATACAGGTCTACAATGACCAAGTCTATTTCCGGGATTTCATATTTCTCTATCTGCTGGCGGTCCTGCTCTACATCACGACGGTACAGGATGCCACCGAATACTTTGGGATGTAAGGTCTTCACTCGTCCGCCCAAGATGGAAGGATAAGTGGTTAGCTCTTCCACGGCCTGGCAGGGTATGCCCAAGCTCTCAATAAACTGGCGTGTGCCCCCTGTAGAGAGGAATTTTACGCCTTCCGCGTGCAACTTGTTGATGATTTCATCCAGCCCGTCCTTGTGGTATACGGATACTAAGGCGGTCTTTATTCTTTTGGTTTCAGCCATGACTGTATAGTTTTTAGTGAATAATATATGCAAACTAGTTAAAACATGCGCAAAGTTACAAATTTACTTCGTTTACTTATGCATTCGTAGGCAAGAAATTAGAGATAAAATTCTGAATGAGTGCTAAAATACAGAAACCTCCCGCAATTTCTGTTTGCGGGAGGTCTCTTGTTTCTAATCAGATTGTAGAGAGACTTACCAAATAGACACGCGCTCCTCTTTCGGCAGGAACATCGGGTCTTTCTCGGTAATATTGAATGCCTCATACCAAGCGTCTATCTGCGGCAGGGCACCGTTCACACGCCATTCGCCCAGTGAGTGTACGTCCATCTTAGTCAGATAGAGCACGTATTCAGGACGGACGTTGTTGGCCCATACGCCGGCATAGGCCAGGAAGAAGCGCTGTTCGGGCGTCAGGCCGTCCACTACGGGGAGCGGATTCTGTGCCGTGGCTTTCTTGAAGGCTTGGTAGGACACTTGCAGGCCACCATAATCGGCAATGTTCTCGCCTAAGGTCTGCTTGCCGTTAGCGTGTACGCCCGGAGCCACTTGGATGCTGTCGAAGAAGTTCACCATCACTTGAGCGCGTTTGTTGAAGCGCTCAGCATCTTCGGCTGTCCACCAGTCGCGCAGATTGCCATCCTTGTCATACTGACGTCCTTGGTCATCGAATCCGTGGGTCATTTCATGGCCGATCACTACACCGATGGCACCATAGTTGAAAGCATCGTCCGCATTCATATCAAAGAAAGGAGGTTGCAGAATGCCGGCCGGGAAGCAGATTTCGTTAGTTGTCGGATTATAGTAGGCATTTACGGTTTGCGGGGTCATATACCACTCGTCACGGTCAACCGGCTTGCCTGCCTTGGCCATATTCTCATCGCTATTCCATACGGTGGCGCGCTCGATGTTGGCATAGAAGGAATCGTCCTTGATGTCCAGCGTGGTGTAGTCTTTCCATTTGTCGGGATAGCCAATCTTCACACGGAAGGCAGCCAGTTTCTCCAATGCTTTGGTCTTGGTAGAGTCGCCCATCCACTCCAATGCCTGGATACGTTCGCCAAGAGCGGTTTGCAGGTTCTTTACCAAGGTGGTCATGCGTTCCTTGGCGGCGGCGGGGAAGTATTTCTCCACATACATTTGGCCGACGGCCTCACCCAATACACCGCTCACGGTGCTGACTGCACGCTTCCAGCGGGGCTGCATTTCTTGTGCGCCGCTCATGGTACGGCCATAGAAGTCGAAGTCCTGCTCTACAAAGGCATCGCTCAGGCAACCGGCGGCATGGTTTATGAGCTTCCATTGCAAGTAGAGGACTTGCTGCTCGGCAGGAAGGGTATCCAGAATTTGGGCGGCTTCGGCCAAAGCTTCGGGCTGACCCACAATGATTTCGTTTACGTTTTTCAAGCCAAGATTAGTTAAATAAGCGTCCCAATTGAAAGTGGCGTATTGTTTCTTGAGGTCGTCCATTGCCATCTTGTTGTAATTGGCATGCGGGTCACGGCGTTCCACCATGCTGCGGAAGGCCTTGGCCAAGCGGGTCTCCACGTCCATTACAATGTCTCGCGTTTGCTGTGCCTTTGTTTCGTCAAACCCGGCCAATTGCAGTAGTTTTACAATGTGTACCTTGAAGGCTTCACGTATCTTGGTTGTGGCCTCGTCTTCGGCCAGGTAATAGTCGCGTTCACCCAACGACAAGCCGGCTTGCGAAGTGTAGACGGCATTCATCGTGCTGTTCTTCTCATCGGCTGCTACACCGGTGCCTAAGTAGGCAGTAATGCCACGGCGCTCCAACGAACCCAACAAGGCATAAACATCTTTCTTGTCTTTCAATGCGGCAATTTCGTCCAATTCTCCTTGGATGGGAGCAATGCCATCAGCGTTGAGCTTCACGCTATCCATGGCTACATTGTACAATGTACCGATTTTTTGTGCGATGGAACCTTCAGCATTCTGGCCTTGAGCCAGCTCTTCGATAAGTCCCTGCATCTGCTTACGGTTCTCTTCGGCCAAGATGGTGAAAGAGCCGTATTGCGAATACTCGGCCGTGAGGGGATGGTTCTTCATCCAGCCTCCACAAGCATACTGGTAGAAGTCGGTACCGGGCAGAGCCGTGGTATCGAGATTGGCAAGGTCGAGGCCGATGGTCTGCGTAGTCTTGCCGGTGTTGCAGGCTGCCATAAGCAGGCAGAGGGCTGCAACGGGTAAGTAATGTTTCATGTTCATAACAAAGTGTTTAAAATCTGGGCACAAAGGTACACATATAAATGAAAGGGTGAAACATGGAAAGGGAAGAATTTCGCCTGTTAAAAAGCGAAAAGACGACAATATACTTGGAATAAATCAGATTTTCGACACACATCAGCGTTTTATCGACTACTTTTGCTTTAAAAAAAGGAGGATTCATCATGAAAAGAACCATCGTAGCGTGCCTCTTGGCTTTAGGCTGCACACTGGCAGGCATCGCGCAAGAAACCTATAAAGATAGGCAATCGTACAAAGACTGGCCCAAGCTGGCCGCGAAGCTGAGCAATGACTTCTTCACCACGCAGGAAGCCCGGCGCATCGGCGACAATGTCCTGCTTTACCAGCAGACCACCGGCGGCTGGCCGAAAAACATCTTCATCCCTGCCGAATTGACGGAAGAGGAATGTCAGAAAGTTATTGATCAGAAAGATGATGTCAACGAAAGCACCATTGATAACAAAGCCACCACCACGGAAATCACCTATCTGTCTCGCCTGTACAATGCCTCAGGCATTGAAAAGTACAAAGACGCAGCCATCCGGGGCATCTGTTACCTTTTTGAGGCACAATACGAAAACGGCGGCTGGCCTCAGTTCTATCCCCGCCCCAAAGGCTATTATACACACATTACTTACAATGACGATGCCATGACTAACGTACTGAAGCTGATGCGTGACATCAGCAAAGGCAAAGCACCCTACACTTATTTGCCTGAAGACATCCGCCAGCAAGCCAAAGTATCGCTGGACAAAGGCGTGGACTGCATCTTGAAGACTCAGGTACGTCAAAATGGTGTACTGACCGTATGGTGTGCCCAGCACGATGAACATACTTTGGCTCCCGCCAAAGCGCGTGCTTACGAACTGCCCTCACTTAGCGGCCAGGAATCGGATGATATTGTTCTCTTTCTCATGTCTCTCTCCAAACCTTCGCCCGAAATCATTGCCAGCATAGATGCCGCGGTTGCCTGGTTCAAGAAAGTACAAATAAACGGATTGAAGCGGGAAACCTTCACCAACGCTGAAGGCAAAAAGGACTACCGCATGGTGCCCTGCCAAGAAGGCGAGGAATGTCCTCCTCTTTGGGCACGCTTCTACACGCTGGAGGACAATCGTCCTTTCTTCTGCGACCGTGACGGCATCATGCGCTTCGACCTTTCCGAGATAGGACACGAACGCCGCAACGGCTATAGCTGGTATAACAGCGATGGCCTCAAGGTGTTCAAGAAGTATGAGGAATGGAAGAGGAAATATTAATGCCATCTGCTGGAGACATTTTTGAATAAGCTCCGTCATAAAACCATTTATAGTGAAGTATAAACTTCAACCGAAGTCTCCGGTTGTATAACCGAAAGCTTCAGTTGTAAAACCGAAGCTTTGAGTTTTACAACCGAAACCTTCGGTTATAGATTTTACTTTAGGCAAAGCAACATTTTACTTTGGTCGATACATAAATGTTCTACGGCATTACATCATATTATTATAACCCGTTGGCGGAATTAATTTAGTGCGTACTTAATTCTACCAATGGGCTTGTTATTGATATAGTTGACATAT
>CALUOR010000024.1 GCA_944322285.1 uncultured Bacteroides sp. | reverse complement strand
CTTCTATGTTGCTATCCAAATAATCGGATAATATTTGTTTTTAATTAACTATTCTATTTCAATCACTTGCAAGATTGAAGTCTTTTTATAAGAAGCATACATCCCTTGTCCGACAAGTTATACCGGACGCGATATTGACTAAAAAGCAACAGACCTACCAGACAAACTTCTATAAGAGGACACGGAATGAAACCGTACCTCAATTTACTTCTTCAGAAGACAGGTTAAAACGCAACAATCTCTTTCTAAGATGAAGCCTTGTGGCTCATCAGCCGTGGGTAGGAGTCGTTTTATGAAGTTGCCTGCCGGTCTGTATGCTTTTATTTATCATTCCATTGATATGGTTCATATTTCTTGCCGGTTTTAAGCACGGAGAAGATGATGTTCGACAGCTTTCTCGCCACCCTCACAATCGCCTCCTGCGGTTCCATTCTCTTTTTGTAACTGATATATGCACAGCCAAGCCCCTTGTCCCGGTAGATGCTTATCCAGGAAGCCTCCACAATCTGCGGACCGAGTTTCTTGTTTCCGCGGAATGTCTTTTCGCCATGTGAGACCTTGCCGCCGCTGCTGTGGCTTGTAGGAACAAGACCCAGATATGAAGCGAACTCTCTTTCGTTATGGAAACGCTTGAAGTCTCCTATCTCAGTCAGAAGAGACATGGCTACACTGATGCCGATACCGGGGATTGATGTCAGCAGTTCGTAGTCATGGCTGTAACGTTTGTTTCGGCTGAGTTCCCTCACCTTTCTTGTTGCCGACAGCAAGGTATGACGTATGCCTTCTACCTGTACTATCAACAGATCAAGAGAGATACGTGTACTGGAAAGCAAACTGACCTCTTGTTTCAGCCAATTGATAAAAGCTTTCGACCAATGAGTACCGGGTTTTGAGAACCGTTCAGGAAAAGCCACTCCGTTGCTATGCAACAGATGCTTTACTCTGGACTTGTAACCTCCCAACTGTTTCTGTATGGTTTTTCTCAACCGTACTACAGCCCGTGCATCAATGTCGTCACGCTTATGAATATAAATCCCGGTAAGCAGACCTGCCTTGAGTGACTTTACGAGTTTGACCGCGTCTACCTTGTCCGTCTTCATCGCTTCCTCGTATTGGGTAGTGGGAACATCTGCTGCATGGATGACAATGCAGTCAATGCCGACATCCTGCAATGCGTAGTAAGTCGAGAAACCGCTGAAACCTGATTCGTAAACCGCATGGTATTCACCATCAGGATAGTGCTTCTTCAAAAAGTCAAGGAGCTCTTTTGCCGAAGGCTTCTGAGAGTGTCCTTTTACTACACCCACTTCGGGAGCTGTAGCTACCCTCCATGAATCCTTGTGGACATCGATTCCGATAAAAATCTTTTGTCCGCTGAAAGAAAGTTCTTTTCTTTGCATATTGGTACGTATTTAATTGGTTAAGTATATGATGTTTCTTTTCCCAAATATACTATCCAATTTTTGCGTACCAACTCTTTTCAAAGAATACTATGAAAAACACTCGGGGGAAGCCGTCGGCAGGGGGCAGACAGCCCCCATGAGACATCCAAAAGTATCTCAATCTTTTTCTCTCGGCGGATTAACCGCTGTCAATGTTGGCAAACATAGTAACTCTTTTATAATGTAATGGGCTGAAACATTGTCTAAAAAATGATATAATATTGACGGAAGTTGATGACAAATTATGTCCTTAACTTCAGCATCTATGTCAGAAGTATTTTCGGCGTTCTTTAAAGAATCTGCTTTTGCAAATATTTTGCGGAAAAGAATATTAATATTATTTATCATCATAAGCAAATGTAATTATTTTAAAATATTTATAGGCATAGTTTGGTATTCCTAAAAACAAACCATTACTGATAGTATCTTTACCCATATATTCAGTTATCTATCTTCTTTCAAGGTTGCAAAGATAATCATCATTTTTTGAATTACCAATCCCTGAATCAGCCCTATTTAACCAATATATGTTGAAAGACAGCCTAATATTGGAAAATGTATCAACGGAAATATTCTTTCAGGCTGGTTTTATGGCAAGCATTTCCACCCTGTTATGGTTTCATAATGATGCGCCAATAGCCACCAAAGGTTGTGCCTTCACGAGTTAAAATCCCCATTGTGCGCAGCTTCGCTATTTGTTTTTCTACTGCCCTCGAACTTACGCCTATACGATAAGCCATAGCTTCTGCAGAAATAGAAGGGTCGAAATAATCAAATCTATGATATCCTGAGCTGTTTTTCCTACACTTTTCTTGTTTTCGTTATTTCTCCGAACTTTTCCTCCAAACCTTCTTCGTTTACAGGGTACTTTTTGAGGGTACTGTTTACCCTGTCGGCCACCTTTTCTACAGGAATTCTGTCGTTCTCACACAAAATGTTTTATAGATTACTTGGAAGAGGCTTATCTTATATCTGAAAGAACAAAATATGTAAAATACTAATTTTCAATATAGGGAAATAAGTATCTCATTTTTTTGTATTACCTTTGCCGTTAGATAGTACATCATCTTTTCATTATGAACGAGCAGAGTATCAAGGAACAACACGAAAATATCGTCAACCTACTGAAAGAACAAAGACTGAAAGAAGCCCAAACACAATTGAGTGCTATGCTGACCGCATGCAGCGACAGCAGTCTTCACCAACGTTTAATACAGGCACAAACCTCTTATCAATATATGCTGCAATACATGCGGCAAGGTGTAAACGACCCTGAACGCGACAAACTCTATCTGAGCTTACAGGCTGAAACTTGGGATATAGCTAACCAGGCAAAGGCGAATATGCTGGATGGCGTGTCCTACCGTTACTACCAAACGCTACATGCCGCCAACAAACGAAACGAGCCCATACCATTAACAACCCATCTGCACACATTGGAAAACTTCGAGGATGACATGGCTATCTGCCTATTAATGCCAGACAATCAACAACACCTCAACGAGCTAGCCAATAAAGTGGAAGAAACGAACCGACACTTGTTCCTTACGACATGGGGTAATACGAGCTGGAGCAAAGAGACCGCAGCCCAAGCGCAAGCCTACCTCACCTCTCAGCAACTGCGCCCCATTGACTTGTCCTTATTCGTCAGTGCCGTCACGCTGAGCCTGACCGAATGTTTCGACATCCGTAAATGTTTATGGCTGATAGACGCTTACCAAACGACCAACCCGATGGTAAGCCTACGGGCATTGGTGGGACTGGTGCTTACCTTATATACACACGAAAACCAAGCTGCTCTCTATCCGGAACTGACAGCACGCCTCAGTCTACTAAGCGGTGAACCAGCTTTCCGCAAAGACATAACCCTCATTTACATCCAGTTGCTACAAAGCAAAGAGACTGAGAATGTGGACAAGAAGATGCGTGAGGAAATATTTCCGGAAGTGATAAGAAGCGTGAACATGATGCGCGGAATGAAATTCGGCTTCGAGGACCCCGTGGAGGAAAACGATCAGAATCCCGACTGGGAAAAAGCGCTTAACGATAAAACGTTCAACGAGAAGTTACGCCAAATGGGCGAACTGCAAATGGAAGGAGCCGACTTGCACTACAGCACATTCGCTTCGCTGAAGTCCACCCCCTTCTTCAGCAACCCTTCCAATTGGTTCTATCCTTTCGACCTTCAGCATCCGGCCATCCTGAAACTATTCGGTTTCAATTTAAAAGAAAGCAACAGACTGGTAAAGACATTGCTCCAATCGGGCTTCTTCTGCGAAAGCGACAAATACTCTCTGTGTTTCACCATGACACTTCTATCGCCAGCGCAACGCTCGAAAATGCTTGAACAGTTTGACCAGCAACTGCCGGAGGAGATGACAGACAAGGAAAATCTCAAAAGCATCCAAGAATATGCCAATCGCCGGGAAGTCATCAGTCAACTGTACATTCAGGACATTTACCGCTTTTATAAATGTTCGCAACGGAAAAACGAATTACGGGATATATTCAAAGAAGAACTGGCCTTGCACAAACTTCAGCTATTGAAGGACACACTGGGACAGGCCGATGCCTTAACAGAAGCAGCCAACTTCCTCTTCCGTAAAGAACATTATACAGAGGCATTAAGCATCTACCGTCTCTTGGCAGACCGACATGAAGCCGATGTAGATGTCTGGCAAAAGGCCGGATTCTGCCTACAAAAGGAAAAACGATACCACGAAGCCATCGAGGCATACAGCAAGGCGGACATCTTAAAGCCTGACCACATTTGGACGCTACGCCACTTGGCTACCTGCCATCGCCAGCTACACGAGTACGAACAAGCGTTGGAATGCTACCAGAAAGTGGAAGCCATGCAACCCGAAAACCTCAACCTGTTGTTCCTTATAGGCAGTTGCCTGGCTGAATCGCGACGCTATGACGAAGCCTTGCAATACTTTTTCAAGATGGACTTCATGGAAAACGACTGCCTGAAGGCGTGGCGTGCCATCGCCTGGTGCTCGCTGGTATGCGGCAAGACCGAACAAGCCGAAAGATACTACGAGAAGATTCTACACACGGGCAAGGCTGTCGCGACCGACTATCTGAACGCAGGCCACACGGCATGGGTGCAAGGCGATACAGACAAGGCCGCAAACCGCTACGGACAAGCTCTGACTGCCAATGAGAACATGTCTAACTTTTTAGAAATGTTCCGCAAAGACAAGTCAACTCTTGTCAACTTAGGGATTCGGGAAGAAGACATTCCCCTGATGATAGACCTGGTATTGTAAACTTCCTCACTCGACCGTCTTCAGCTCTCGATACAACCGTTGAACGGGCAGCCCCATGATATTGAAATAGCTGCCCGCAATGTATTCCACTCCCACGTAGCCTATCCACTCTTGCACACCATAGGCGCCAGCCTTGTCCATCGGCCGATACTTGTCCACGTACCAGGTGATTTCCTCCTCCGTCAGGGCAGCGAAGCGCACCTCGGTCTGCGATGTGAAACTACGTTGCCAGGCGGTAGTGGTAAGACATACGCCGGTAAAGACTTCATGCGTCCGTCCCGACATGTCGCGCAACATCTGCAAAGCGTCTTCACGGTCACGGGGCTTGCCCAACACACGTCCGTCCAGCCAAACGATGGTATCTGCCGTTATCATCAGTTCGTCCGGCCGCAACAGGTTACAGTAGGCGGCCGCTTTCTCACGCGCTATGTAAAGAGGTATATCGCCCCCTTGCAAAGTGTCGGGATACGACTCGTCCACATCGGGCAACGTGCGCACTTCGTAATCAACGCCCAACCCCGAAAGCAAATCTTTACGGCGAGGCGAGTTGCTCGCCAGTATAATCCGATATTTCTTTAAATTGTCCAACATCTTTATGCTATTGTTTTATAAATGGGAACCCTTTACCACCCGAAAGCCTCTTCGCCCGCCAACCACAAACCATGCACCTTTAGCACCTGCTCCACTACGTCACGTCCTACGCCATAGCCGCCATCGGCATACGAGATATAACGTGCCGCAGCTTTTACCTCGGGTGCCGCATCGCGGGGACAACAAGGAAGGCCGCACGCGTGCATCACCTGCAAATCCGGAATGTCATCGCCCACATAAAGTATCTCTTCATCCTTCAGCCCGTGACGGTCGCGGAAGTCGCGGTAATCGTGAATCTTGACCGCCGAGCCTAAATAAATATCTTCCGCATTCAGTCCCAAAGCCAGAAAACGCTTGCGCACGGCTTCGGTCCTGCCGCCGGTGATGATGCCCAGCTTCACTCCCATCTTTGCAGCCAGGTGCAAGGAATAACCATCCTTGATGTTGACAGTACGCATCGGCTCCCCCTCCGGGCTCATGGGGATGACGTTGGCACTCAGCACGCCGTCCACATCGAAAAGCAAGGCGCGTATCTTCTTCAAATCATAATTAATGGTGCTCATTCATCCAATGTATTAATGTGACAATGTTCGCAGCATCAACTATACTTATGTATACTCTCACTCAACAAACAATAAATCTGTTGCATCTCGGGCTCATCGGCCAGCATAGCCAAGTGTTTGTCTATTATCTGCCGGTCGTAGCGCACGGCAGGCCCTGTCTGGGCTGCTTGCGGATTCATGGTGTGAACCTTGCGGGCCGTTTCGTCTATCAAGGGCAGCATGACCTCAAAAGGCAAGTTGTACTTGGTTAAAAGACGAGAAGCCAATGCGTACATGTGGTTGGTGAAATTGCAGGCAAACACAGCCGCCAGGTGCAGGCTTTGCCTTTCCTCGGAAGTGCACTCATAGACGCGGGTGGACAATGCGGAGGCGATGTCTTTTAAAAACTGAGTATCGGCCTCCGAATTACTTTCCACAAAGATGGGGATTTCATGGAAGTCTACCAGACAGGCTTTGCTAAAAGTCTGCATAGGATAGAACACGCCGAAGCGTTGTGCATGCCTTTGCCAAACATTGACGGAAATGCTTCCGGCGGTATGCACCCACAAGCCTTTCTCACGTCCTTCCACTAAGCGAGGAAGCAACTCCAGGAAAGCGTCATCCTTGAGCGACACCACATAGAGCTGGGCATCGGCCGCCACTTCACTTATATTAGTGGTGTAAGAGGCCTCCACAGCCTGTGCCAACATGCGTGCCGACTCTTCCGTGCGGCTATACACCTGCACCAAGCGAAATCCTTTCTTATAAAGCGAGACGGCCAGATTGGTGGCCAGATTTCCCGCACCGATAAACACAATGGATGTATCTTCTATACTTCTTTTCATATTTATCACCTCGTAGCTATAAAATACAAAATAATGCCGATGAGCAACAATGCAACCGGCAAGAGATAGGCCGACATAGTGCCAAGCAGGGCAGTTATCAAGCCGAAGTTCAGCACTAACCAAAGCCCGGCAAGCACCAGGCCTACGGATTTGTCATGCTTGAACAAAAGGAATATCACGGCTGTGTAGAGCAGGAAATTATCCTTGTTCATCACCCAAGGCAGACCCAAATCGGAAAAATGAATCAACTTGTCCACCAAGTAGAGCACGCCGAAAACAATCAGCGTCACTCCCGTGGCTTTGTATGTATCACTATTGTTGTTCGCCTTCGCCGCGCTCATTATTGTTGCCTCCGTACTTGTTCAGATGTATTTTCTCCCATTGCAAATGCTCCTCGTTGAAAGGTTTGCGCTCCATGCCTTTATGGCCGATAGCGATGATGCTGAGCACCTGAAGCTGCAAGGGAATGTCGAGCACTTCGCGCACATAGTCGGCGGCAGGGATACCCGAAGGAGCCATGCGCTCGCGCACCTGCACCCAACAACTGCCCAAGCCCAAATCCTCAGCCTGGAGTTGCAAATAGATGGAAGCGATGGAAGCGTCCTCTATCCATACATCGCTGGCCAAAGGGTCGGCCATCACAACTACGGCCAACGCCGCATCGGCTATAAACTGGGCAGCCTGCGCCTTGCATTGAGACAGCTTTTGCAACGTGTCCTTGTCATCCACCACCACAAATTGCCACGAGTTGCTACGCTTCGATGTGGGTGCCATCAAAGCAGCCTTCATCAGCGTTACTACCTGTTCCTGAGTCAATTCCTCATCCGTAAACTTGCGCATACTGCGCCGAGTCTTTATCAATTCGCTAAAGTTTTCCATAACTAAATCTTAAACAAACGTTGCAAATATACGAGATTATTTTCTAAATTTGCAGTTGATGCCATTGAAACTCACGACATATTATCGGGGAAATGACATTCCGGCCCTGCCGGGAAACGACACTTTCCACTCCACGGCCTTGTTCCGCATCTACGAAGCAACGCCGGGATATGCCCCATTACTCATTGTTGCCAGCCTCGACGGGAAACCCGTGGCCAAACTGTTGGGCACCGTACGTCGAAGCGTGCGTCTGTTCCCGCCTGCCATCATTAAACGATGCGAAGTGTTTGGCACAGGTGAATATTTGGCCGAAGGCATCGACCGCGAAGCTATCTTCAGTGACATGCTGCAACGCCTGACCGATGAAGCCTTGCGCAATGCTTTCCTTATTGAGTTCCGCAACCTGCCGGACGCCCGTTTCGGATATCGCTCATTCCGCTCATGCAGCTATTTCCCCATCAACTGGATGCGCGTGCGCAACTCACTACACAACGTGTCCCGAGCGGAAGACCGCTTCAGTCCCTCACGCATCAGGCAGATAAAGAAAGGACTAAAAAATGGAGCCGAGGTACGCGAAGCCCGAAGTACGGAAGAAGTGGCAAGGTTTGCCCACATGTTACACCATATATATTCTTGGAAAATAAGGCGTCACTTTCCCAGCCGTGAGTTTTTCCAACAACTGATGAAGCATACGGCCAATGCCAACGAAGTACAAAGCCGTATCTTTATCGTGTTGCACAAACAAAGAATCATCGGAGGAAGTGCCTGTGTCTATTCCGGAGACAACGCTTACCTGTGGTTCTCCGGCGGTATGCGCAAAAGCCATGCCCTACTCTACCCCGGCGTATTGGCCGTGTGGAAAGCACTGACCGATGCCAAGGAGCGGGGCTATAGGCATTTGGAGTTTATCGACGTAGGCTTACCCTTTCAGAAGCATAGCTATCGCGAATTTGTACTTCGCTTCGGAGGAAAACAAATCAGCACCCGACGCTGGTTCCGCTTCCGCTGGAAGTGGCTCAACAAGGTGCTAAGTTGGATTTATCGATAAAAATATCCTAAAGACAATCATTATAACAAAGAAAATAGTATCTTTACGAAAAATTTTCATTAAAAACATACGATTATGTCAAGTAGAAGAGCTTTAAAAAAGAAAGTTAACGCCATTGCCGGCGAACTTTTTGCCGAATGTATCGTCAATAGTCATGTTCCTGGTATTGACCAAGAAAAGGTATATAAAATAATGGCAGCCATCCTCAATATGACAGACGATTTCATTAAACGAATCAATCACACGGAGCCAGGGAATGCAAAAGAATTCTACAAAAAGTTTTATGTAGACTTTAACGCGAAAGTACAGGATATTGCCAATGAAATCACTCAACTAAAGTAAACAGGGAGAGAGAATGAAGCAAAATATCTGCCGCTTTATTTTCTATCGTTTATTGGGCTGGAAATACACTATGACGGTACCTTTCCATGATAAGTGTGTCATTTGTGTTGCCCCTCATACCACCAATTGGGACTTGATAATGGGAAAATTGTTTTATGGTGCATTGGGCCGGAAGGCATGCTTTATGATGAAAAAAGAGTGGTTTATTTTTCCATTAGGCTTTCTATTCAGGTCCATCGGAGGAATACCCGTAGACCGGAAACGTAAAAATTCACTCGTGGACCAAATGGCGGAACGTTTTGCATCAAGCCGCTGGTTCAACCTTGCCATTACGCCCGAAGGGACCCGCAAAGCGAATGCCGAATGGAAGAAGGGATTTTACTACATCGCGCTAAAAGCTGGTGTGCCCATTCTTCTCTTCGGTATAGACTATCCCAGCCGCACCATTGCATGTACCCGTTCATTCATACCTTCAGGTGATATTGAAACGGATCTGCGCGAAATAAAACACTATTATAAATCCTTCCGCGGAAAGAATCCACGGAATTTTACGATAGGAGAAACGGAATAAATCATGCATATCACCCTACTTCAAACCGACATAGCTTGGGAAGATAAACAAGAAAATCTGAGACGTCTTCGACTGAACCTAGAAAAACTACAAGGTGAGACCAATTTGGTGGTCCTGCCAGAAACATTTGCCACAGGATTCAGCATGAACACCAACAAATTGGCCGAGCCTGCCGGAGGAGGTTCTACCATAGGTTTAGTGCAACAATACGCTTCCAAATACGGCATTGCCTTAGCAGGAAGCCTCATTGTAAGTCATCAGGGCAGTTTCAGGAACCGCTTCTTCTTCCTTACACCCGAAGGCGAGGCCACATATTACGACAAGCATCACCTATTCCGAATGGGTAATGAGAATCTCCATTTCACTCCCGGTACTGAACGGCCTATCATCCATTATCGCGAATTCCGAATCTTGCCTCAAGTGTGTTACGACTTGCGTTTCCCGGTATGGAGTCGCAATGTAGGATGTGAATACGACCTTATAATCTACGTGGCTTGCTGGCCCACATCACGCCGCCATGTATGGGATACTTTACTCCAAGCCCGTGCCATCGAAAACCAATGCTATGTATGTGGAGTGAACCGTATCGGCATTGATGGTAATAATATCCATTACAATGGCGGAAGCGTAGTTTATTCCCCCAAAGGAGAACGTCTGACAACTATTCCAGACGGACATGAAGGAACGTTTACCATCCGACTCGATATTGAAAGTCTACGCGTTTTCCGCCAACATTTTCCTGTTTGGCAAGATGCAGATACATTCACACTAGGACTCGATTGAGAAGCATTCATAAAAGCATTTTTCACCCTTAAAATGCTAGAAGAAAAGTCTGAAAATAAAATAAATTCATTTATTAATAGATTTTTTGCACAAATTATTTCGCTTGTTAAAGAATTATGCTTTTCTTTGTGTCTGAATTGTATTGGAATATAATAATCTATTAAAAATACACACAAATGAAAGGTTTATTAAAAAATTTGGGATTGATATTGATCTTAATTGGAGCAGTTATTTTGGTGGCCTGCTCGTTTACCGGCAATGTAAACAACAACTCTATCTTAGGAGTTTCTATTTTGCTCATGGTTATCGGCATGGTTGGTTATATTGTTATTAACAAGCGAATTGCAGATTAATATCAAGAATCGGGAAAGCAATAAAGGGGAGTGTTAAAATGAATACAGGATAACATCTCCCCTTTTCTTTTAAAGTTTACCTAATATCTTGTCCATAACCCAATTAGTAAGCGTGGCACTTTCTCCATCGCAAGTGCAGACCGATTTACCCAGCAAATGATCTACTACAGCTTGGATAAGTGGTTGTTGGACATAAGTGGGGTTTTCTATGCGGATTTCCTCACGGCCTTTCTCAGTATGAAGCCCGATAGGTTCGTATGTAAATACCGAAAAACATATCATGCCTTTGTCTCCGATGATTTCAATACGATCCTCACGCGCTGAATCGTGTGCCACAAAACACCACGAGCCGCTACCTACCAAACCATTTTCAAATTGAAAGCAAGCACTGATTGTATCCTCAGCCGGGTAAAGTCCGCCACGATTACTCTTGAAACCGCTCGCACCAAGTATACAACCAAACATCTCTTGCAACAAATCAATCTGATGAGGAGCAAGGTCGTAAAAATACCCTCCGCCTGCAATGTCGGGCTGCACACGCCACGGCAAGTTGGAACGGTTATAATCTAAATTGCGCGGAGGCTGGGCAAAACGAATCTGAATGTTTATAACGTTGCCCACAACCCCTTCTTCTACCAATGATTTCACCTTTTGAAAATAGGGAAGATAACGGCGATAATAAGCCACAAAGCAAGGTACACCCGTTTCTTTTGATATGCGGTTGATACGACAACACTCCTCATAAGTCACCGCCATAGGTTTCTCTATGTAGACAGGCTTACCGGCTTTCATGGCCATGATGGCATATGTAGCATGCGAAGACGGAGGCGTGGCTATATAAATAGCGTTCACCTCCTCGTCATCCACCAATTCTTGAGCATCATCATACCAGCGGGGAATGTTGCGTTCTTGCGCATATTGCCTGGCTTTCTCCAAGTTACGACTCATAACGGCCACCACTTCCGAATTTACAATCTTCTGAAAAGCAGGCCCGCTTTTATATTTAGTCGCTTCCCCGCAACCGATAAATCCCCATTTAATCTTTTCCATTTTACTCCTCCTCACCATCAAAGTCGAAATCAAAATCAAAATCGCCCATGAATTCAGGTGCCGTAAACTCTTCCAAGCTACGGCGGTCTTTCTTCGTAGGACGTCCAGTCCCTTTGGCACGGTTTACAAATCCGCTTATCCGGCTCATCTCCAACAATTCATATTGGTCAGGTGTAGTGACGTTTTCCATCATTTCAGACACCAATTTAGCCCCCACGCGCTTTTCAATAGATTGAAGCACTTTAAAGGAATATGTCACAGGTGGCTTGCGCACTTGAATAACATCGCCAGGCTTTACCATACGCGAAGCTTTCGCTTGCGCACCGTTCAGACTTATCCGTCCTTTTTTACAGGCTTCAGCGGCTATCGTACGCGTCTTGAAAATGCGCACCGCCCACATCCATTTATCGATTCTGGCTTCACTCATTTTTTGTTATATTGATTCATCGTTATATCAATGCCGGCCAAACAGAAACTCTTGACAATTTCACCCGCGGTTTCCAATCGTTCAGGAATGACTTTCCATTCTTCATCGCTGAAGTGTCCCAACACATAATCGATTTGTCCGCCTCGCTGGAAATTATTCCCAATGCCAAAGCGCAGGCGGGCATAGTTTTGCGTACCCAGCACAGAAGCAATGTGCTTCAAGCCATTATGCCCTGCATCGCTTCCCTTCCCCTTCAGCCTCAGGGTAGCGAAAGGCAATGCCAAGTCATCTACTACAATCAGGAGGTTTTCTAATGGAACATTTTCCTTTTGCATCCAGTAACGCACGGCATTGCCGCTGAGGTTCATGTAGGTGGAAGGCTTCAGTAATATGATTTGCCGGCCTTTCACGGAGATAGTAGTTGTAAATCCGTACCGGCCATCTTTAAAGGCGACTCCTGCGGCTTCGGCCAACGCGTCCACCACCATAAAACCGATGTTATGCCGGGTTTCGTGATATTCAGGTCCTATATTTCCCAAACCTACTACGAGATATTTCATTTTGTTTCGCTTAGTTTTAGTTAATCCTTGGCAAAAGCTGCGTCTTTGCCAAACAATAAAAGCGGATTAATGCAGCACGCTGCATAAACCCGCTTTTATGCGTATGTTTACGGAACAAATTAGCTATTTGCGGCAGCTGCTGCACCTCTTGCGGCACGAGTCAACTTAACAGCGCAAACCACAGCCTCTTTAGCGTTCATCAATTCCAAACCTTCGTAGCTCAGCTCACCAACTTTTACGGTCTTGCCCAAGCCCAAGTGAGAAACGTTGACAACCAATTTTTCAGGGATAAGGTTATACAATGCTTTCACTTTCAGTTTACGCATTTGCAAAGTCAGCTTACCACCGGCTTTCACACCTTCTGCCAAGCCCTCCAATTGTACGGGCACTTCCATTACAATGGGTTTAGTTTCATCTATCTGGTAGAAGTCTACGTGCAGGATGTTATCTTTTACCGGGTGGAATTGGATATCCTTCATAACGGCATTGTACTTCTTACCATCTATCACGAGGTTCACCTCGTAAATATGAGGTGTGTAAACCAGATTACGCAATTCCTCGTTGGTTACCGTGAAATGAATGTTTTCACCGCCTCCGTAGAGTTCGCAAGGTACGCCACCGTTTTTACGAATAGCCTTCAAAGCTCTGGCCTGTTCCGAAGAACGTTCTGCAATAGTTCTTGCAGTTCCTTTAATTTCAATTGATTTCATACTAAAAATTTTTGTGTTACTCTAAAATTAAGTTGTAAGTTGCTCAATTCACCATCACACGAAGTGGAAGATTCCACCTGATGCAGCAAAAAGCGGGGCAAAAGTACAGCTTTTTTCCGAATTACCAAATATGCAACTCCTAAAAATCAATATCTATCTTAATTTCGCTTCCTAAAGAGGCCGCGCCGTCTTCACTTTGGGGTTTGGTGTCTTCTTCTGTTTTTTCATCTTCCTTTCCAGAAGCGGGTATTTCTTCAGGCTGATGCTGATGGATGTAATCGATGGATTGCTGCAAACTGTTCACGAACTTTTCAAAGTCTTCTTTATAAAGGAATATCTTGTGCTTCTCAAAGCTGACTTGTGAGTCATCTCCCTCTCCGCTTACGATTTTCTTACTCTCCGTAATTGCAATAAACATATCATCCTTCCGGTTTTTCTTTACATCCAAATAATAGATACGTTTTCCTGCTTTAATGGCTTGGGAATATACAATTTCCTTGTCATTGTTTTCTCCATTGCTTTTTTTCTTCAACTCTTCCATTTCACTCATAATTATTTAATGGTTCATATATCGGCCTCAAAATTGATATTTTTTTTTTAGTTGTCAAAAGAAAAAGGCTTCGATTATTAGTTTCTGCGTTATTTTTTTCGATTTAGTTATGTCAATTCACTAAAAATACCTACTTTTGCACCCGTTAAAAACCAAATTCACTTGTCTATATATGATTAACAGAGTTCTTATTCGTCTTAAGATTATACAGATAGTATATGCTTATTATCAGAACGGCAGTAAAAATCTGGACTCAGCGGAGAAAGAGTTGTTTTTCAGCCTGTCAAAGGCTTACGACCTCTACAATTATCTGTTGATGCTGATGGTAGCTTTGACGAATTACGCGCAGAAGCGGATTGATGTGGCCAAAGCCAAACTGGCTCCCACAAAAGAAGATTTGTATCCCAACATGAAGTTTGTGGAAAACAAGTTCATCACCCAATTAGAGGTGAACAAACAGCTGACGGACTTTATAGCCAACCAAAAACGTTCTTGGGCCAATGATGAAGATTTTGTCAAGTCATTGTACGAGAAGATTACGGCATCGGACATATATAAGGAATATATGGCATCGGACGACCGTTCATATGAGGCTGACAGAGAGTTATGGCGCAAGCTCTATAAAACTTTCATCTATAACAACGAGGAGCTGAATTCACTTTTGGAAGACCAAAGCTTGTATTGGAATGACGACAAGGACATTGTGGATACTTTCGTACTGAAAACCATCAAACGCTTTGACGAGAAAAACGGCTCCGCTCAACCGTTGCTCCCTGAATTCAAGGACGAGGAAGACAAAGAGTTTGCCCGCCGGTTATTCCGCCGCTCTATCCTGAATTGTGATTATTACCGTCATTTAATCAGTGAAGGTACGCGCAACTGGGATTTGGAGCGCATTGCGTTCATGGATGTTGTAATCATGCAATGCGCATTGGCCGAAATATTGAGTTTCCCCAACATACCAACCAGCGTTTCACTGAATGAGTATGTAGACATAGCCAAGGTGTACAGCACACCTAAAAGTGGGAGTTTTGTAAACGGCACATTGGACGGAATAGTTAATCAATTAAAAAAAGACGGGAAGTTAATAAAAAACTGATACCTTTGTCTGGTTGTGAAGAAAAATAGAAAACTAAAAAAATAAAAATTGTTTCGTATGAATGTAATAAACGTATTTCTTTTGCAGGCTCCGGCCGCAGGACCCGATGGCAGTTTGACGCTGATTATGATTGTAGCCATGATTGCTATTATGTATTTCTTTATGATTCGTCCCCAAAACAAAAAGCAAAAGGAAATCGCCAATTTCCGCAAGTCGCTTCAAGTCAATCAGAAAGTGATTACGGCCGGTGGCATCCATGGTGTCATCAAGGAAATAAATGATAGTGACGTAATACTTGAAATCGCTTCGAACGTAAAGATCCGCATTGATAAAAACTCCATCTTTGCCGCTGCCGCTGATGCAAACAGCAGTCAGCCTAGCAAATAAAAAACAAGATTATGTTCAAAGACAGGAACATAAGACTGCTCTATTTAAAGATTTATAGAAAAACAAAGGATTTTCTGCTGAGTGCAAAAAGCAAAGAATTCTTTGTTTTTTTATTCTTCTTCGTAGTAGCTTCGGGATTCTGGTTGTTACAGACCTTGAACAATGATTATGAGACTGAATTCTCTATCCCGGTAAAGCTGCGAAATGTGCCCGATGATGTAGTGCTGATTTCCGAGCCAGCCCCAGAGGTCCGAGTGCGTGTGAAGGATAAAGGAACGGTGCTTCTTAACTATATGTTAGGGAAAAGTTTTTATCCTTTGACACTCGATTTTAATGAGTATCAGGGAAATGAAAACAACCATGTGCGCATCAAATCGTCCCAATATCAAAAGAAAATCACGGTCCAGCTCAACGCTTCTACCACCCTACTCTCGATGAAACCTGATACATTGGAATATTATTATTCCACGGGCGCCTCAAAAAAAGTGCCAGTAGCATTGCAAGGAAAGGTCAGTGCCGGCATGCAATACTATTTGCCTGACACTATTTTCACCCCCGATTCGGTGTGGGTATATGCTTCATCGGATATTTTAGACACCATCACTAAAGCCTATACTCAACCGTTTATACAGGAAAACATATCGGATACGTTACAGCGCCAAGTTACACTGTCCGCCCGACAAGGAATCAAGTTTGTGCCGGCTTCAGTCAATCTGATGCTTCCTGTGGACATCTATACAGAGAAAACTGTAGAAGTTCCTTTACTAGGAGTCAACTTCCCAGCAGATAAAGCCCTGCGTGTATTTCCATCAAAGATTAAGATAACTTTCCAAGTTGGTCTGAGCCAATTCCGTCAGGTGACGTCAGATGATTTCCATTTGTACGTTTCCTATGAAGAATTATTGAATCTTGGAGCAGACAAATACACCGTGAAGCTGAAAAGTTGTCCCGAAGGAGTCAGCCACGTACGTTTTAACCCTGAACAGGTAGATTTTCTGATTGAACAAATAACAGATAATGAAAGCTATTAAAATAGGTATTACCGGAGGAATTGGAAGTGGGAAAAGTGTAATATCCCGCCTTCTACGGATGATGGATGTGCCAATTTACGACTCGGATACAGAAGCCAAACGCTTGATGCAAACCGATGCCGGTATCCGTGCCGAATTAACTGCATTGATAAAAGGAGAACTTTATACGGGACATACGCTGAATAAAGCGTTGCTGGCTTCATACATGTTTGAAGATGCCCAACGGGTAGCACAAGTAAATGCCATTGTTCATCCACGTGTAAAGAGTGATTTTCGCCAATGGACGAATAATATAGAGTCATCAGCGCCAATCGTTGGCATAGAATCGGCTATCCTATTAGAAGCAGGCTTCCGAGAAGAGGTGGATGTTGTTGTATTGGTATATGCACCCGAAGATATACGTATCAGACGAGCAATTCATCGAGATGCCGCTTCGAGCGAAAGCATCATAAAACGTATTCGTAACCAAATGAGCGATGAAACCAAACGGGAACAGGCGGATTACGTCATTATAAACGATGGTAAAACACCTCTAATTCCGCAGGTTTTAGCAATGATTTCTTCACTATCTAAAAATATTGCTTACCTTTGCGGACATTAAAATGAGATTTGAACTTCGCAAGCATAAGTTCAATAGATAATCACTTATTTTCATAAATATAAAAAGAGAACGAATTATGTTGAAGACTATTTTGTCTATTTCCGGTAAACCGGGATTGTATAAACTCGTTTCACGAGGAAAGAATATGTTGATTGTTGAATCGCTGGCCGATAAAAAACGTTTTCCAGCCTACGGTAATGAGAAAATTATTTCATTAGGCGACATCGCCATGTACACCGATGCAGAAGATGTTCCCTTAAATAAAATTTTAGAGGCCATGAAACAAAAAGAGAACGGAACTGCCGTAACGCTAGATACGAAAAAAGCATCTTCTGATGAGCTCTATACTTATTTGGAAACCGTATTACCCAATTACGATCGCGACCGCGTACATGCTTCTGACATCAAGAAGTTGATTTCATGGTATAACCTATTGGTTGCCAGCGAAATGACAGACTTTGAAGGAACGGAGTCTGTAGAAGATACTGAATCTTAAAATCAAAATTAAGAACAGGAGTTGGGAAAAAGCAACAGCCAGCTCCTGTATTTTTTATCTCAGGAGAAAACACTAAATCTCCTCACCAAATTACGGTTGTTTTATCAGATTCATAAACTCTTCGCGAGTCTTAGCCTGATTGAAAGCGCCGGTAAAGTCCGAAGTTGTTGTGACTGCATTTTGCTTCTCCACCCCCCGCATCTGCATACACATGTGTTTGGCTTCTACAACAACCATCACACCTAATGGATTCAGCGTTTCTTGAATGCATTCTTTAATTTGCAAAGTCATGCGTTCCTGCACTTGCAGGCGATGGGAAAAGATATCCACTACACGAGCAATCTTGCTCAAGCCCGTAATATAGCCATTAGGAATGTAAGCCACGTGCGCCTTGCCATAAAAAGGAAGCATGTGATGTTCACACAACGAAAAGAAATCAATGTCTTTCACAATCACCATCTGACTATATTCTTCCTTGAATTTGGCCGAACGCAACACTTCGTGCGGATCCATGCTATACCCCTTTGTCAATGTTAGCATGGCCTTTGCCACTCGCTCCGGTGTTTTTAGCAGACCTTCACGGGTAGGGTCTTCTCCTAACAATGTAAGAATACGTAGATAATGTTCTTTCAACTCGTCCAAATGAGGCGATGTGATTATTTCTTTGTCCAGCATGTCTTCTTATCCTATTGATATTTATAGTGGAATATTGATTTGGTCTCTGACAATGGAAACTTCCTTAAACTCTCCTGTGGCGCGCAAGCGGCGCATCATTGCATCGGCTTCTTCCACACTGCGATAATCACCTGCCCGGCAAAGCCAGCGGGGAGAATTGAAAAAAGTATATACAGTCAGTTCGGGAAACAACTCCCTAACAGCCGTTGCCACCGCATCGGCCTCATTTTTAGCCTGACGGGTGTTGTTGCCGGCATAAACCTGCACGCGGTAACCTGCACACTTCAGGAACTCTTGTTCACCGGTTTGCGAGGGAACATATTCTTTCCCTATCAAAGCCTCGATACGCGGGTCTTGATGAATGGTCACCTTCCCCTGACCGGGGACATTACGCTCCAAGCTTTTAACAATATTGTTTTGTGCCGCAAGCATCAGTGCGGTCATAGCCATACAAGTGGTTAAAAGAATACGCTTCATTGCAAATGCGATTTGTTAGCAAAGTAAGAGACTACAAAGAGAAGTGCCGCGCCGCAAGCTATGCAACGACGCGGCCTTCTTTATTTCTGATTATTAATTGAAAGCATCGATGATGCCCTTGAAATCAGCAGCCTTCAAAGCAGCGCCGCCAATCAAGCCTCCGTCTACATCAGGTTTTGCAAAAAGTTCTTTTGCATTCGAAGGCTTGCAGCTACCGCCATACAGGATAGAGCAGTTATCGGCAATCTCCTGACCATACTTGCCGGCTACCGTCGAACGGATGAAAGCATGAATTTCCTGTGCCTGCTCAGGAGTAGCAGTCTTACCGGTGCCAATAGCCCATACAGGTTCGTAAGCCAGGATAATCTTCGAGAAGTCTTCGGCAGACAATGAGAATACCGATGCCAACTGAGCGGCTACGACTTCGTTTTGCTTGTTGGCTTCACGCTCTTCCAACACTTCGCCGATGCAGAAGATAGGAGTCAATCCATGAGCCAAAGCCAGTTTTACTTTTTCTTCCAGGATTTCAACTGTCTCGTGATAGTAAGCACGACGCTCAGAGTGACCCAAAATAACATACTTGGCACCTGTAGAAGCCACCATAGCGGCAGATACTTCACCCGTATAAGCGCCCGATTCCTTGTCAGCACAGTTTTCAGCACCTACGCCAATCTTAGCGGGATCTACCAACGGTGTTACAGAAGCCAGGTGAATAAACGGCGTACAGATGATTACATCACAGTTAGGCTTTTCGTTAGCCAACATCTCATTCAATTCTTTTGCAAGCGCAATACCCTCTTGAAGGGTCTTGTTCATTTTCCAGTTACCTGCAACAATGTTTTTTCTCATTTTGTTTCTGTTTTAAAGATTAATAGTATTGTTATTTATTTTTCTCAAAATCAAGATTTCACTTTCCTCTCTTTTTGTTTGATAACTAATTGATCGAACAACAGTATCAAGCACAACGGCACAAGGAACCACAATAAGACTTTACCGATTGTTTCCCAAACGTCCACAATCTTCTGTTGTCCTAAAGGAATTTTCTCAAGCGCATCGGTTAGCACATATTCATCCGGCAGATTGTTATCACTCCACTTATTCAAAATAGTGCCTTCTTTTATAAGCAACAGCCCCGGATTGGAGCGAATAATGGTCTTCAGCGTAATATCATCTGTCTGGCAAAACGAATATTCAGCACCTGTACGGTCACACCATAACAGAACGTCATCCTTTGACGAAGAAGTCAATGCATAGAAACCATATCCATGCTCCACACTATAGTCATAGACTTCGTTTATCAGGTCTATATTACTATCATCCGCCTCTTCTATCCGGTGGGCTATCAGAAGGAATGTATATCCTTCGTCCGTCAGCACCTGCTCCGTAATGTCCTCACCCGTCTCCATGTCCAGCAGGGCAAAGTCGTGGATAGGCGGTTCATAGCCTTTCTCTTTTATAACGTTACGCGTTTCCACGAACGTCCATGTACTGTCCGGATAGTTTTCCAATGTAAACTCTTGACGCTTACCATCCTTCTCCAAGATAAAACGCGTATCATAAACAGCAGGCTTGGCATCAGCCGGAATTTCCATACCTTCCTTAATGTTCACGCCTATCTTATAGGGTCTGAAATCGATAACGGGAAGATTGCGTAAGCAATAAAATGAAAGCGCGAAGATAAACAGAATGGTATACATTGAGAACATCCACTCTATCTTTCGGGAAATGAAACGAACCACGACCCTCCGTCCTCTGAATACAAAGAAAGCGGCTATCAGCAACACGACATTCTTCCAAAAGGTTTCCCAATTGGTCAGCACCCACGCATCACCAAAGCACCCGCAATCCGAAACCGGATTGGCTATGGCCAGGTAAAGTGTAAGCGGGGTCATAAACGCCATCAGCACAAGAGCCATGGTAGAGCTTACCCGCTTATGAATGCCCAAAAAGAGACAGACGCCCACATAAAACTCAATGACCGATAACGCCACACCTGCCATAAACAACAGGGACACGGGCACCCATGCGCTCATGCCAAAAGCCGTTATATAATCCTGCAACTTATAAAAAAAGCCGAAAGGATCTATCACTTTGACAAATCCGGAGAAAACAAAAAGACCGCCCAGCACAAAACGGCACACATTGACCCCTATTTTTACGGCCAGTTGCTTCCTTTGTGCGGCAGGCTTTTGGGCATTTTGTTCTGTCTCTTTCGCTTTTTCCATTCTTGCATCTCCCATTAGGCTTGCAAAGTTAGGAATAATTAAGGAATAAAGAAAAAAGAGGCACTCTAAATATTATTAATTAAACATCGGCCACATGCCCACATTCTTTACGGCATTCATTCCCCATCCGCTTCTTGGCGGCACACTCAGGACATAAACCTTTCAATACGTAGTTGATGCTACTGAGGGTGAATCCTTCGGGAAGTTTCACGACTGGTGTGGGAATGTTTGTGAAGCAAAACGTACGGTTGCACTCCATACAATGGAAATGAGTGTGCAGATCGCCCACCTCGCACGAGCAGGAGGAACTGCACACGGCATACTTAAATGACCCAGTGCCATCATCGATGCTATGGATAAGATGATGGGAAAGGAAGAGGGTCAGTGTGCGGAAGATGGTGGATTTGTCTACCGTGTCGAGCATGTCCTCCAAGTCGGATAAAGATACGGAACGCCCCGCCTTTTGCATGGCTTTCAACACCATCAGGCGAATGGCGGTGGGTTGAATCTCACGCTGTGCCAATAGCTCCAGATATTGTTTTTCGTTCTCCATATTCCTATTTATATATCAATAGTCTGCTTCTGCAAACGCATGGCATTTAGAATGGCCAGCAGGGCTACCCCCACATCGGCAAAGACGGCTTCCCATAAAGTAGCCATGCCCAAGGCACCCATTGCCAACACAAGAGCCTTTACCCCCAACGCTAATACAATGTTTTGCCAAACAATGCTCCGCGTTCTCCGCCCTATGCGGATAGCGGTGGCCACTTTGGAAGGCTGGTCGGTCTGGATAACAACATCAGCCGTCTCAATGGCTGCATCGCTTCCTAAGCCACCCATGGCAATGCCTACATCGCTCAAAGCAAGCACGGGCGAGTCGTTGATACCATCGCCCACAAAGGCAATGCGGTTATCCGCATTCTTGCGTAAATCCTCCAAATGCCTCACTTTCCCCTCAGGAAGTAAGTCACCGTATGCCTGCGTAATGCCCAGCTTGCGAGCAAAGGTAGTGACAATACTTTGTTTATCGCCCGAAAGCATTTCAATATGCCCGATATTTAGTTTTTTTAATGCACGGATAGCATCGGGCGCATCGGCTTTCAGCACATCGGACAACGAAAGATAGCCCGCATAACGGCCATCGACCGCACATAACACAAGCGTTCCCTCCCTATTATCCAGCTCTTGCGGATACGCGATGCATTGACCGGACAAAAGTTTGGCGTTGCCCACCACAATGTTCTGCGAAGCGATCGAGCAAGTCAAGCCATATCCGGCGGTCTCTTTTATCTCCCTCACCGGGAAAAAATTTATCTCCAACCGGCGGGCATAATCTACGATGGCTTTGGCTATGGGATGCGTGCTATGTTGCTCGGCGGAAGCAACCAAGTGAAGCAACTTTTCCCGGGAAAATCCTTCTCCCGGCTGACAATCCTGCACCTCGAAAGAGCCTTGGGTCAAAGTGCCCGTTTTGTCGAACACCACCGTATTGACGGAAGTGATAGCGTCCAAATAATTGCCCCCTTTAAAAAGAATGCCTGAACGGGATGCCGCTCCGATGCCACTGAAATAGCTCAACGGGATACTGACCACCAAAGCGCAAGGACAGGACACGACAAGGAAGACCAACGCCCTATAAAGCCAATCGCTCAAAACATAACTGAACGTCCCGTCAACCCATGCCCACAAATAAGGCAACAGGACAATAAGGACGGCCATACCCGTGACGGCCGGGGTATAAATGCGCGCAAACTTACGGATAAAAAGCTCCGCAGGCGCCTTGCGTTCCGAAGCCTCTTCCACCATGCGCAAAATGCGTGACAAAGCACTGTCATTAAACAGTCTGCTCACCTTGATGTGTACGGTGCGGTTGGTGGAAATCATGCCTGCCAGCACTTCAGCATCGGGCGCAATGGAGCGGGGCAAACTCTCACCAGTCAAAGCTGAGGTGTTGAAGTCAGCCATCTCATCGCACAAACTCCCGTCAAGAGGCACCCGTTCGCCTGCCTTCACCTCTATCACTTCACCCACTTGCACTCTTTCAGGCAACACATCTACAGACTGTCCGTCACGAATGACGCTCACCTTTTCGGGATGCATGTCTACCAAGTCGCTGATGTTGGCGCGTGCCTTGCTCACCGCCTTCTCTTGGAAATGTTCGCCTACCGAATAGAAGAGCATGACGGCCACCCCTTCCGGATATTCGCCAATGGCAAAAGCGCCGATGGTGGCAATAAACATCAAGGTAAATTCATTAAAATATTCACCATGCTTCAACTCCCCCCAAGCCTCTTTCAACACGGGAAGGGCAACCGGCAAATAAGCTGCTACATACCACACGAGCGCCACACCGTGTTGCCGGAAGAAAGTGACCTCCGCCAGATGGAGGCCTACTCCCATAACAAGCAACAAGCCGGACAACAGCATACCTCCATATTCCTTCCAAAAGGAATACGAAGAACAAGCACAAGCCGATGGGGCAGATTCGTGATGTGAGCAACAAGGACAACTCATAACTTCCCTATTTCTTATTTTCGTGTCGCAAAGGTAGAAGAAACAGGATGCAACTTGGTTGCAAAAGGCGTTTTTGACGAAAAATATCCTCTTTTTGACGGATAACTTCCTTTTCTTAGCTTAAAAAGAAGCGATTTTTGCAAAAAGAATTATATTTGTCACACCAATATTGCTCATAGAAAAGCCATGAAAAGATACTTTTTTCTACTGATATCGCTCTGTGTTGCCTGTCTCTCGGCATACGCTACTCCAAGAGAGTTTAAGACATGGGACACTTCGGACGGATTGCCGGACAATACTGTGAAGTGCATCACGCAAGACACTTTGGGGTTTATTTGGATGGGAACCTTCAATGGCCTGTGCCGGTTCGACGGTATTAATTTTGTTACTTATAAACACAATCCGGAGGATGAGCATTCTATTGCGAACAATCACATAGAAGCTATTTTAGCAACGGGTGCCGATTTATGGATCGGTACAGAAAGCGGACTGAACCGATATTCGTTCGAAGAAGACCGGTTTTATCCGTGCTATGTCCAAAGCGCTGATGGTGATAAAACGCTTAGTTCGCCCATCCGGAAAATCATAGATTGTGACGGAAGAATATTGGTTCATACAAGCAGGGGAGAACTTTTTGCCCATCAAGGAGATAACTCGTTTACTGCTTGTCATTATGGGAAGGCAATGACCTACTTGGCTATTGCGAACTACAAAGAAGATTTATTTTTAGCATTAACTACTGACGGACTCTATCTGCTTAATTCTCAAAAAGGGACTATTGTAAGTTGGCTTCCGACCTGCAATCTGTCTGCCCATAACCTCATTTTATACAATACATTATACTATAGTAGAGCGCAAGAGACTATCTATGCAGGATCCGGCATCGGATATAAAGGTGAGGCCTTTAAAATAACACCTTCACAAACGTTTGAAAAACAGACAGATTTTTCGCTTTCGGACATTAAAACCATCATCGATTATGAAGGAAGCGTATTGTTTGGTACGGATACCGGCGGGTTGGTGGAACTGAAATGTGGCAAATCTACTTACATTACCCCACGGAACAGCAATATAAGCAGTGATGCTATCCATGCGCTGTTTGTGGACAAGGAAGGCGGATTATGGGCAGGTACTTACCGGGGTGGATTGAATTATTATACATCTTCTTACGATTGGTTTCACATATTGAATATGAAAAACGGCGCATTGTCTCATAATGTTGTTACGGCCATTTGCCCTACAAAGGATAAAATCTATGTGGGGCTGGATGGTGGCGGACTGAACATTTATGACAGAACAACCGGGAAGAGCATGGTCTACTCTTACCAAAATAACGCCATAAGCGGAAACAACACGATGGGTATGTGCGCCGACGACCAATACATCTGGATGGGTGTCTACGAGAAAGGTTTGTACCGTTTCTCCCGTTCTACACATATTTTCAAGCATTATGATCTTTCGGCGTTAAGTAAGGTCTATACTGCCAATCAGGTTTCAAGCGTACAACGGGACGATGAAGGCAACATTTGGATTTTGGGGAATGTTTTGTTGGTACTCAATACCCGGAGTGATAATCTTACAACTATAGATGATGTTTTCGGCGCTTCAAGTGTCGTGTTCGATGGTGATACCGCTTGGATTGGTTCGAGTTATGCCGGTTTGTACAAATTGGATAGAAAAAAGCATACTATCTTAGCCCATTACGACGAAAGTTCGGAAGATCTTCCGTTTTCATTCTTTGGTGCTCCTTACATCCATAAGGACTCCGCCCGCAATTTATGGCTTTCTACGTATAGCGGACTCTTCAAGTTGGATTTAGAAACATCGGAACTGTTTTCTTATGCCGATCGGAGGGAGCTTGCCAATAATCGGGTTGTCAGCATTGTGGAAGACGCTCAAGGCTGTTTGTGGATGGGTACTTATAAAGGACTGTACAAATATACTCCTCAAGATGATTCCTTTATCCATATAGCCGGGATGGAGAATTGGAAGAATGCTCAGTTTAATTATCACGCTTGTGCACGGGACAGCATGTTCATTTACATGGGATTTACTAAAGGCTTGGTGTATTTCAATCCGTCCGAAATCCGTCAACACCCCAAGGATAATTCCATTTGTTTTCAGGCATTGGAATTTTTAGATCATCCGGAAGAAAGTTTTCATTGGCATGATAAGGGTGGAAAAACAATAACTCTCCCTTATAACAGGAATTTCTTCATCATCCGCTTTTCTACGGCCGAAATGCTTGCGCCGGAAGAGATACAGTATACATGCCATATGGAAGGATTTGAACAAAATTGGCAGGACCTTGGCAACAAGCAACAAGTGTCTTACACCAATGTTCCACCCGGAGAGTATGTGTTTCATGTAAAGTCATCAGATCGTTCAGGACGTTGGAATACGGAAGCCGCCACACTACGTTTTATTATCACCCCTCCATGGTGGCAGACGGGATGGGCATGGTGCCTATGGACGTTGCTCATAGCCGGCGCGCTTTTTTCCGCTTTTTTGTTCTACCGCCACGAACTGAACATCAAACATTTGGTCCGGCTGAAAGAGATAGAGAAAGAGACCGCCCGAAATATCAACGAAGCCAAGCTGCGTTTCTACACCAACGTCGTTCACGAATTGCGCACGCCTATCTTCCTGATAACGGCCCCCTTGGAAGAACTGATGAGCGAAAACAAACGGACGGTTTCTGTACCCAAGTCCTACTTGTCTGCCATGTACCGCAACGCCATGAAGCTGACCAAACTCATCACCCGCATGATAGACCTCCGGAAGTTGGAACAAGGGAAACTGCAACTGACATTACATAGCCAAAACATCGTTTCGTTTTGCAAGGACTTAGTGCCCGACTACGAGGCACTTTGCCAGCAGAAAAGCATTATATTCCACTTCCTGCCCGAAAAGACGCTTATCAAGGTTGCTTTCGATGCGGAAAAGCTGGAAATCATTTTGTCTAATTTAATCTCCAATGCGTTCAAGTACACGCCGGAAGGAGGCAAGGTCGTATTGTCCATCCACGAGACGGTACACGAAGTAGTATTTGACGTGGAGGACAACGGCATCGGCATCCCTAAGGATTTGCAGGATAGGGTGTTCGACCGTTTCTTCCAGGTAAATCCTACCTCCACCACTTCGACCGGAGACGGCATCGGGCTTTCTTTCGTGAAACATTTGGTGGAACTGCACGGAGGCACCGTGCGGGTGAAAAGCGAACCTGGGAAAGGAGCGACGTTCAGTTTTACCTTGCCTCTGACGGAAGCGACAGACGAAGCACCGGTGGAAGAAATAGAGACGTCCGCTCCCGCGATAACCTCCCAAGTATCTACGGTGTCGGATGTACAGGTTTCTTCGCCTGCCGCCGGGTATACCATCCTGTTGATAGACGATGAGCCGGAGATACTGGAAATGCTGGAACGCTCGTTAGTGGAAGATTTCCGGGTACTGAAAGCCACCAATGGCATGGATGGTCTGGAATTAGTACGAAAGGAGCTTCCCGAGTTGGTGATTTGCGACATCATGATGCCCAAGCTCGATGGCATGGAGTTTCTGCACTTGCTGAAAGCGGACAAGACGTTGGCGCACATCCCGGTGATTATGCTGACTGCCAAGATGGGCGAAGAAGACCAGATAACGGCTTTCGATAGCGGAGCCGATGCTTATCTTACCAAACCTATCTCGCTGAAATACCTCCGAAACCGGATTAATCATCTGTTGGCTCGTTCGGAAACGGTCAGCATCACCAATACATTGACACAGAGCGAGAAGACATATACCAAAGAAGAGCAACGCTTCCTGCTGAAATGCAAGGAGATGATAGATGAACATCTGATGAACCCCGAACTCAGTGTCGCTTTCTTAGCGGAAAAATTAGGCATGAGTCACTCTTCTTTCTACCGGAAGATAAAAGCCATGACAGGTATGACCGGCATCGACTTCATCAACGAGTACCGCATCTTCAAGGCCGTCCAGCTCTTCAAGAGTGGTGAGACCAATGTCAGCTCCGTCTGTGTGAAATGCGGCTTCAACGACATCAAGAGTTTTCGTGACGCCTTCAAGAAGAAAATGCACCTTTCGCCCAAGCAATACGTGATGCAGTTGGGGGAGAGGTGATGCGTGAATGGGAATTTATGTATGTGTTTCATTTTTCAGTCGCAGATGACAGGGATTACACGGTTTTAAAGTAGCTTTGCCCTATCCCCTTCCAAAATGCTCCTCAAAACAGGTTCTTGAATGTTTCTAACCTAAGGGGATGATGTTTCTAACTTAAGGGGGGTAATGTTTCTAACATTCCCCTCTATGTTACTAGCATAAGCCGCCTATGTTACTAACCTATTTAAAGGCATGTTTTTCCACTTGAATGTATTCTAACAAAATTGAAGTTACTGAACGCTAACAAGTCTTTCTCGATGTGGTGTAGAGCCTGTTCATATTATATAATATAAGAGATTTAAGTAACTAATCATATTTACTATAAATGGGAATTTAGATGGCACACAGATGACACAGATTTTACAAGATGACCACAGATTTCTTTTGTCATGCTGAACGGAGTGAAGCATCTCCCAGTGTGTTCGGGAGATTCTTCGCGTTGCTCAGACTATACCTTAATATAATAATCAAAAAGTGGTTTTGAGCGTAGCTAATGACAGATACATGGCGAAGCCCTTTAAAATCTGTGTAAATCTGTCTAATCTGTGTCATCTGTGTGCCATTAAACACGACGCTAAATTATCATTTCTCTACGCATTCCCCGGAAGAATCAAAAGTTGGATGGTGGACTATGTGCGGCGTCCGGCGGAAATTAATACGTTGGATGGGTGAGGTGGTGGAATGTATTTATGGATGGAGTTTCTATATAATAATGTACCCGTACATATTATTGTTTAGCGGATTCCTTCCTTTTTTTGCTCTATTTCTTCCTCTTTTCTGTGTATAGCAAGGATATTTTTGTACCGTTGAATGAAACGATGATGTAGCGGTTGATACTTTTCATGCAAAGGAATGGCGAGTATGGGACAGAGTTTATAAAGATTGTTTTTGGGGATATAAAAGGTGGTTTCGGACGATGGAATCCGAAACCTCCTTTTCTTTCTCTTAAGAAAGTCGATATTTTACCATTATTTGCCGAATTAATACTATTGTCAGGAGAAAGGAAACCGTTAATTTTGTTTGTTGTAAAATGTCGCATTGATAAGCGACTTGTACTATAAATGGGAATTTAGATGGCACACAGATGACACAGATTTCACGAGATAACCACAGATGTATCTGTCACCCTGAGCGTAGTCGAGGGGTCTCATGTAATACTTCTCACATGTGTTACGTGAGATGTCTCGACAAGCTCGACATGACAGATATCATAATAAAAATCTGTGTAAATCTGTCTCATCAGTGTCATCTGTGTGCCATTAAACACAACGCGAAATTATCATTTAATTTTGTAAATGTTTTATATGAAGAAGTTAGTTTATTTATTAGTTGCCTTATTTTGCTTTTGGGTAGAAGGCTGGTCGCAAGCTGTACGTTCCTTTCAGAAAGAGAAGGAACGGGTCGTATTCAAAATGGCGGATGGAGAACTGCAACTCTATCCCTTGTCGTCCAATACAATCAGAGTGAAATTCGTAAAACGACCTTCGGGGATGTCGTTGCCGGAATGGGTTTACATCAACAACGAAACGGAGAGATCGTTTACCGTAAAGGAGGGTAAAAAGGCGGTTTCCGTCAAGTTGCCCGACATGACAGCCCAAGTAGATAAGGAGACAGGACTGGTCACCTTCTTGTCTCCGGAGGGGAATACGGTTTTGCGGGAATACGGCCGTCAGCTTACGCAGTCTTCTGTTCAAGGCATGAACACCTACTGCGCGACACAGAGATTCTATACGCCGGAAGACGAACATCTTTTCGGCTTGGGCCAGTTTCAGGACGGATGGCTGGACGTGCGCGGACTGACACGCCGACTTACGCAAGTAAACACGCAAATTTCCATTCCTCTGTTCGTATCCAATAAAGGATATGGTGTACTTTGGAATAACTACGGACTGACCGATTTCAATCCGGCGGACGAGGTTATCGAATTGCTTCCTTCCCGGAAAGAAGGCGAGGCGAAGGAAGTAGACGTGACTTCGACCGAAGGAGGCAAAAAGGAGATGCGCGAGAATTTCGTTTTCGCCTCCAAGTTGACCATCCCTGCGAAGGGGCGTTACTCCATTCTGCTGGATGTAGGGCAGACGATGGCACGCAAGTATCACCTGCGCATAGGGGACAAAACCATCTTCGACATGGAAAACACGTGGCTGCCGCCTACGACTTCAACGATTGTGGAGTTAGAGGCAGGTACTTATAACGTGGAAGCGGAGTTGGAGAAGAACGACAAGCCGAAAGTGTTTTATAAAGCGGTGGACAACGAGACGGTGCTTCGCTCGCCGGTAGCGGAAAGTGTGGACTATACCGTATTCTGCGGTGGAGCCGATGAGGTGATTGCTTCCTACCGGGAACTGACGGGACGTGTCCCCCTGTTTCCGGACTGGGCTTTGGGCTATATCCATTGTCGTGAACGCTTCCACAACCAGCAGGAAGTGCTGGAGACGGCCGCTCGCTTCCGTAAGGACAGACTGCCGATGGACGTAATTGTGCAGGACTGGCAATACTGGGGACGCTACGGATGGAATGCCATGAAGTTTGACGAGAATAACTATCCGAATCCCACGGAGATGGTGGAGAAACTGCACGGGCAGGACACGAGACTGATGGTTTCCGTGTGGTCTAAGGTAGAACCTGCTTCCGAAGTGGGAAAAGCGATGGCGCAAAAAAGTTACTTTATTCCCGGCACTTCATGGGTGGACTTCTTCAATCCGGAAGCGGCCGCTTTCTATTGGGAGAACTTCAGCCGGGGACTTTTAACGCACGGGATAGACGCCTGGTGGCAGGATGCGACTGAGCCGGAGAACGATGATTTGTTGGGACGGAAAGTAGCCGATGGGAAATTACCCGGAGAAGTGTTCAGAAACTGCTATCCTCTATTGGTCAACAAAACGGTTTATGAAGGCTTACGCAAGGACGCTCCTCAGAAACGTTCCATGATTCTGACCCGTAGCGGCTTCCCCGGTATGCAGCGTTATGCCACTACGACTTGGTCGGGCGATGTCGGCAATGACTGGAACACCCTGCGCCGGCAGATAGTCAGCGGACTGAGCATGTCTGTTTCCGGACTTCCCTGGTGGACTTACGATGCGGGAGGCTTCTTTCGTCCGGGTGACCAATACACCAATCCAGCTTATAAGGAATGTATGATGCGTTGGGTACAGACCGGAGTCTTTTTACCCTTGATGCGGGTACACGGCTATCAGTCGAACACTGAGTTCTGGAACTATGGCGAGGAAGTAGTGGCTCTTGCCCGTCAGTCGCTTGCCGCCCGTTACCGGCTGGCTCCTTACCTCTATTCGGAGAACGCGAATATCAGTTTCAACAACGGTACACTCCTCCGTCCTTTAATCATGGATTTTGCGGACGATGACACCGCCATTCTGCAAAAGTACCAGTACATGTTCGGCCCCTCGCTGCTGGTAGCCCCCATCGTAGAAGCGGGCGTGAAGGATTGGGATGTCTATTTCCCGGCCGTTAAAGGCGGATGGTACGATTTCTGGAGCGATAAGTATGTGACGGATAAAGGCTGGCGGAACGTTCCTGTAGCCAAGGAACATATTCCCGTGTACGTCAAAGCCGGTTCCATTCTGCCGTTGGCAGACGGAACGCCCCAAACGATGAAGGAAGCCTGTCAAGAGACTTGGACGATCAAAGTGTTTGCCGGAGCGGACGGTTCCTATACGATGTATGAAGATGAAGGAACCAACTACAATTATGAAAAAGGACAATACTCGAACATCCGCATGGATTGGGATGACAAGAAGAAGAGGCTGACCATCGGCGAACGGGAAGGCTCCTTCCGGGGAATGGTAGAAAAACGTTCCATCCGGGTACAGCTCATTTCTGAAAAGGGTATAGAGGAACAAGACTTTAACTATGAAGGTAAAAAGGTTGTTATCAGGTTTTAAGGTGCATGTTGTTTTATAAATGGGAATTTAGCGCGCGCAAGCGCGCTTAAGGAGTTAAGGAATTAAAGGAGTTATCACTCCGCTTCGCTCCGTTAGGAGTTAAGCCAATAGCTTCTTTGCGTATATGATAAGCCAACTATCGGCTTAACTACTTAACTTCTTAACTCCTTAACTCCTAAAAGATAAATTATCATTTACCATAATACCTTTGAAAGACAATGAAGAAAATAATAGTGTGTGTATGTATGATTGGGATGGGGCTTTCCGCCTTCGCCGGCGATTTGAAGTTGTGGTACAGCCGACCCGCCGGTAATTGGACGGAAGCCCTTCCAATCGGCAATTCCCGTTTGGGTGCCATGGTTTATGGAGGTACGGAACGTGAGGAACTCCAACTGAATGAAGAAACTTTTTGGGCAGGCTCGCCCTACGCCAATAACAATCCGAACGCACGGTATGTCCTTCCGGTCATCCGTCAGTTGATATTTGAAGGAAAGAACCGTGAGGCGCAGAGCTTGGTGGACGCCAATTTCTTTTCCGGAAAACATGGCATGTGTTACCTGCCGATGGGAAGCCTCTTTTTGGATTTTGAAGGACATGACCGGGTCACGGACTTCTATCGTGACTTGGATTTGTCCGATGCCACGGCTACTACCCGTTACAAAATCAATGGAGTGGATTACACCCGTACCGTTTTCGCTTCCTTTACCGACAGCGTCATCATCATGCGCATGGAGGCGGGGAAGGATGGCAAACTGAATTTCAAAGTTCGTTACGATGCCCCGTTGGAGCACCATGTACAGGGAAAGGACGGTATGCTCTCCATCTCTTGCCAGGGGATAGGACTGGAGGGCGTGCCGAGTGCGCTCCGGGCCGAATGCCGGGTGAAGGTACTTACAGACGGTGTGGTGGAGGAGGCTGCCGATGCTTTGGAAATTTCCGAGGCGCAGGAAGCCACGCTCTACATTTCCGCCGCCACCAACTACGTGAACTATCACGATGTGAGCGGTGACGCGGTAGCCCGGGCGGAGCGTTGCTTGGAACAAGCCATGCAGGTGCCCTATACGAAAGCGTTGAACCGGCATGTGACTCGTTACAAGGAAGTGTTTGACCGTGTACAACTGACTTTGGGAGAGGAGGCCGACATGGTTTCTCAACGTGAAACGGATATACGCATCCGGGATTTCAACCAAGGGAAGGACGTGTCTTTGCCTGCCTTGTTGTTCCAGTATGGGCGTTACCTCCTGATTTCTTCCTCCCAACCGGGTGGGCAACCGGCCAATCTGCAAGGTATCTGGAACGACAAGGTGTATGCCCCATGGGATAGCAAATATACCATCAACATCAATACGGAGATGAACTATTGGCCGGCAGAGGTTACTAATCTGGCTGAGATGCACGAGCCTTTGTTCTCCATGCTTGAGGATTTGTCGCACACGGGAGCTGTAACGGCCCGTGACATGTATGGGTGCCACGGTTGGGTGACCCATCACAACACAGACCTGTGGCGTATTGCCGGACTGGTGGATTATGCCGGCCCTGGCACATGGCCTACCGGCGGTGCCTGGCTGGCCCAACATCTGTGGCAGCATTATTTGTTCTCCGGCGACAAGGAGTTCCTCCAACGTTATTATCCGGTGCTGAAAGGCACGGCGCGGTTTTTCTTGGACTTCCTGGTGGAGCATCCGCAATACCACTGGTGGGTAGTCGCTCCGTCTGTTTCTCCCGAACACGGTCCTATAACAGGCGGATGCACCATGGACAATCAGATTGTGTTCGATGCGTTGTGCAACACGTTGCAGGCTGCCCGCATCGTGGGCGACGGGAAGATGTTTCAGGATTCTTTGCGGCAGATGATAAATTGCTTGCCGCCCATGCAGGTAGGCAAATATGGTCAGTTGCAGGAATGGTTACAGGACATGGACGATCCGAACGATGAGCACCGCCACATCTCGCATCTCTACGGTTTGTATCCCAGCAATCAGATTTCACCGTTCAGCCAACCGGAACTGTTCCGGGCGGCACGTACCACGTTGGAACAGCGTGGCGACAAGGCAACGGGATGGAGCATGGGTTGGAAAATCAATTTCTGGGCGCGTATGCTTGACGGCGACCATGCCTACCGTTTGATTAGCAACATGCTCCAGCTTTTGCCCAGCGACGCCGAAGCGAGGAAATATCCGGAAGGCCGCACCTATCCCAACCTGTTCGACGCTCATCCGCCTTTCCAAATTGACGGTAACTTTGGAGCTACGGCGGGCATTGCGGAGATGCTTTTGCAGAGCCACGACGGTGCGGTGCATCTTCTACCGGCTTTGCCTGCGGCTTGGGCGGACGGACAGGTGAAGGGACTTCGTGCCCGTGGCGGCTTTGAAGTGGATATGAAATGGATGGACGGCACATTGAAAGAAGCTACCGTGCGTTCCACGATAGGCGGCACGTTACGCATCCGTTCCTACGTTCCGTTGAAGGGTAAAGGCTTGCGCAAGGCCATGGGCGATTGTCCGAATGCCTTGTTTGCTCCGGCGGAAGTGAAAGCGCCGCTTTTCTCTCCTGAATTGAAGGGGAAGCCGCAGACCGATGTACCCGCCGTGTATGAATACGATGTAGATACTCGTCCGGGGAAGGCGTATAAACTGAAAGGGGGAAATGGTTTGTAAATGGGAATTTAGCGGGGCGGAGCCCCGCAATGTGTCAATGTGCTAATATGCCAATGTGCTAATGCCCTGCGGCATGAGAACACGCCAAAGCAAACACAGCGCAGCCCCATTAGCACATTGGCATATTAGCACATTAAATTACCATTTAGAAATAAGTTACTTACAAATAATAATTGGTAATGGCTAAATATCTAATCGTATCTGGTTCCCTATAAACTTCTTTTTTCCTAAGTATATTCTACAACCGAAGGCTTCGGTTGTAAAACCGAAAGTTTAAGTTGTACAACCGAAAGCTTCGGTTATACAACCGTAAGCTTGAACACAACTTTATACTTAGCCTCATCCGATTCTCCGACAAAGATTACTCAGTTTTAAAGGAAAGTATCCGGAGATATGTAGTTATGCGCCAAATTCACTTATCCTATAAATTGATTTGTTCGTTTATTTAGCCTGTTTACATTTCCATTAAGCACTATTTGCCGGATTTCTCCCTTTTTTTGCTTTATTCCACCCCTTTTTAAAGGGCTAATCAGAATACTTTTGTGTCAGTGAATTAAATAACTCTATGTTAAATTTAAAATTGTGTTCCATGAAAAACGAAAGGAAACAAGTTTTTTCAAGCAAGGTTTTACTTGCTGTGGCGGCATCCTTCTTCATCGGATGTCCGGATGGTTGGGCTGTTCCCGCAACTCCAATGAGTGCGGTAGCTTCAGTCATGCAAAGTTCAGTAGTGAAAGGTACCGTGGTTGATGCGAATGGAGAATCAATTATCGGTGCCAGTGTCGTGGTAAAGAGTAACACTACTATTGGAACCATTACCGATTTGGATGGTAAATTTGAATTGTCCAATGTTCCTCTTCAAGGAGTGTTGGTAGTTTCGTATGTGGGATATCAGACGCAGGAGGTCGCTTATGACGGCCAACAGTCTCTCCGCATCATATTGAAGGAAGATACAGAAATGTTGGATGAAGTGGTGGTAGTAGGTTACGGCACGCAGAAGAAGGCCACTCTCTCCGGTTCGGTTACCAGTGTAGGTGGTGAGAAACTGGCTCAGACGCCTGTTACGAATGTGTCGCAGGGATTGGCGGGACGTTTGCCGGGCGTGGTTGCCGTATCCAATACATCCGAACCCGGTTACGACGGTGCTACCATCACCATTCGTGGCGTGAATACGTTTGGTAACTCCTCGCCGTTAGTTGTTGTGGATGGTGTGCCGGGACGTTCGTTAGAGCGTATCGACCCCGCAACTATTGAGACCATGTCTGTGTTGAAGGACGCTTCCGCCGCCATCTACGGTGCGCAGGCTGCCAATGGTGTAATCTTAATTACCACTAAGCGAGGTAAAGTAGGCAAGCCGACCGTTAATTTGACTTATAATTATGGTATTTCCGCCCCGACAATTGTGCCCGAAATGACCAACGCTTACGAGTATGCCACGCTGATGAATGAGATTGATAAGTATGCCGGTAACCAGCCGCGCTATACGGAAGAAGACCTGTTACTTTACAGTAACGGTGCCGATCCTTGGGGGCATCCCAATACGGACTGGTTTGACGAAACGCTGAAGCCTTGGTCGGGTCAGACTTATGCCAACGCTACCGTTGACGGCGGTACGGACAACGTGACTTATTACGTCAGTCTTTCCGCCAAAGGACAGGACGCCTTCTACCGTAACAGCGGTACGCATTACAACCAGTATGACCTAAAGATGAATCTTGATATGAAGGTAAACAAGTACATCAGCACCTATGTCAACATTACTGCCCGTATGGAGGATCGCAAGTATCCGACACGTTCCTCTGGAGAAATTTTCACCATGCTGATGCGCTCCAAACCTAATCAACCTGCCTATTGGCCCAACGGATTGCCAGGTCCGGACATAGAGTTAGGTAATAATCCTGTGGTTATCTGTACCGACCAGACCGGTTACCAGCGGGATAAACGCTATCTGCTTAGTGGTGACGCCGGTATTGACATTAAGATACCTTGGGTGGAAGGTCTTTCACTCAAAGGCACGGCTTCATTGGACAAGTCATTCCGTTTCCAAAAGAATTGGAATAAGCCTTGGTATCTCTATTCCTGGGACGGTACATCCATGGGTGAGGACGGTCTTCCTCTGTTGGTCGAAGGGAAAAAAGGTTTTGAAGACGCCCGTCTGACCGAGTCCATGGAAGATAATTTAGGCATCCTGCTCAGTGGCTTTATCAATTACCAACGCACCTTTGCTGATGACCACGACGTGACCGCCATGGTGGGCGTAGAGCGCATTACCAATCAAGGTGACTCGTTCGAGGCATTCCGCCGTTATTTCCTCTCTTCCTCCATCGACCAGCTCTTTGCCGGTGGGCAGGACGAGATGAACAACACCGGTACCGGTTTTAAAGAAGCCCGTCTGAATTACTTCGGTCGTGTGAATTACGCGTACAAGCAGAAATATCTGGCCGAGTTCGTATGGCGTTACCAAGGTTCCTACATCTTCGACAGATCCAATAAGTTCGGTTTCTTCCCCGGTGTTTCGTTAGGTTATGTCATTTCTGAAGAAAACTTCTTCAAGCGTGCCCTTCCTTTCATCAACTTCGCCAAGATACGTTTCTCGTGGGGACAGACCGGTAACGACCTCATTGACCCCTACCAATATATGTCGGCCTATACCTTCAGTGACTTGATGTTCGTCACCGGCGACGGTGCTTCCATGAACCAAGCTTTGGTGGAAGGCGTAGCACCTAACCGCAATGTCACTTGGGAGAAAGCTACCCAGAAAAACGTCGGTTTTGACCTTCAGTTCCTTGACGGAGATCTGGCTCTTACCGTAGACTATTTCCATAATCAACGTAGCGATATTCTGTGGCAACGCAACGCTTCTGTACCCGCCACTTCAGGTCTCTCTCTGCCGGACGAGAACTTGGGAAAGGTGCGCAATCAAGGTATTGACTTCAACATCGACTACCGTCATCAGTTCGGTGATTTCCGTTTGGGTATCAATTTGAACGGTGTCTATGCTAAGAACAAAATACTGTATTGGGACGAGGCTCCCGGTGTGCCCGAATGGCAGCGTTCTACCGGCTATCCTATTGGTTCTACCTTATATTATGAAGCCATCGGTATCTTCCGTGACGAAGCTCACGTAGAATCCTATCCCCATTGGGCGGGTGCCCGTCCGGGCGATATTATCTTCCGTGACTATAATGAAGACGGTGTTATCGACGGTAATGACCGCATACGTTGTGACAAGAGCCGTACACCCCGTTACACCGGTGGTTTAGGTATTGACATGGGCTGGAAAGGTATTGACCTTTCATTGTTGTTCCAGGGAGCTTTTGGTGGTGTATTCTACCAGACTACCGAGTCGGGCGACTTTTCCAACTTCCTGAAAAGTTTCTATGACAACCGCTGGACTGAGGATAACCCCAACGCTGAATTTCCGCGCACGTACAACCGAACCAACGAGTACTACATCAACCAGCAGAATACTTTCTGGCTTCACAAAACAGACTACATCCGTCTGAAAAACATTGAACTGGGCTATACGTTGCCTACCGACTGGACTAAGAAATTTGGTGTCAGCAACCTGCGCGTCTATATCAGTGGTTACAACTTGCTTACCTTTGCGCCGGATATGAAGGACTATGACCCGGAGAATACCAGCGGTTCCGGTTACAACTATCCGCTGAACAAGGTCATCAATTTCGGTGTTAATGTGACGTTCTAAGTGATTAACAAAGTGATGAGTAATGATTTTAACTCTTAAATATTCAATTTTATGAAGCATTTATTATATACTTTGTGTCTCCTGCTCTGTTTGGGAGTCACATCCTGCAACGATAATTTTCTGGACATTACTCCCGTCGACCGTTATTCCGACGCTACTGTCTGGACTGACGAAGCCCTTGTCAACACTTTTGTAAACAATATCTACAGAGGACAGAAGTGGGGGTTCCATACCGTGATGCTTTCCGCTTTGTGCGATGAAGCCATGGAAGTATGGTCTTGGGAGAGTCAGCCCGTGGTTATGAGCGAGCTTAGTCCCAGCTATCAGGGCATTCTGGCTCCAAACTATTATGTTCTCTCTTTCAACAACATTACGTGGAACAACCTCTACACCAACATTCGCGCTTGTAATCTTTTCTTTGAGAATGTTGAAGCTTATGGTTTGGACAGCGACGCTATCCAACAGCTACGTGGTGAAGTTCATTACCTGCGCGCTTATTTCTACTATTGGCTGCTGATACAGTGGGGCGGTGTACCGCTTATTGACCGAACTTTTGATCCTTCGGACGATATGCTTGTAGCCCGCAATACTTTTGAGGAAACCGTTGAGTTCATAGTGAAAGACTTGGATGCCGCAGCCGAAATACTTCCGGTAGAAGGCGATAAGGCCCGTGCAACCAAGGGAGCCGCTCTTGCCCTTAAAGCCCGTGTATTGCTCTATGCCGCCAGTGACCTCTATGCTTCCCAATCACAATGGGCATCCGGTTACGACCATCCCGAACTTATCGGCTACGTGGGCGGTGACCGGCAGGCACGTTGGCAACAGGCTAAAGATGCCGCCAAGGCCGTTATGGACTTAGGTGTGTACGGACTTTATGGTGAAGGCAAGACCTTTGCCACCGTTGAGGAAGCCACACAGAACTATACGGACATCTTCCTGTGTCACAACTCAGAAGAGGACATCATGCTCATGTATTACGACATCAACCATAATCAAAGTGATTGGCAGTATCCAAGATTTGGTTTGTTCAACGAGCCTAACGGTTACCACGGCTGGGGCGGTAACACGCCTACCGGCCAGATGGTAGACTCTTATGAGATGGCGGACGGCACTTCCTTCAGTTGGGATAATCCCGAACATGCCGCTCATCCTTATGTAGGTCGTGAGCCACGCTTCTATGCCAGTGTTTCCTATGACGGTAGCAAGTGGCGTCAGCGTCCGGACGATGTCATTACCTATGACTCCGAAGGTATTATACAGACCGGCTACTATGAGCAAGCCGATGGCAGCTATTCGGCAGGCATCGATACCCGCCAAGGACCTTTTGAGAACTGGAATGCTACTTACACAGGCTACTACATGCGCAAGTTTATCGATCCTACAGTCAATCATCAGTACAACCTTCAGTCGTGGCCATGGCGTCAGTTACGTTACGCAGAAGTGCTGCTCAATTATGCCGAGGCTTGCATTGAACTGGGACAGTATGATGAAGCTCGCAGTTACATCAACCGTATCCGTCAACGTGCGGGTATGCCCGATATTCCCGCCTCAGTCACAGGCGATGAATTGCGGGAGCGTTACCGTCATGAACGTAAAATTGAATTGGCTTACGAACAGCACCGTTACTTCGACATTCGTCGTTGGATGATAGCTCCCGAAGCCATACAGCCGGCTCAAGGCATCGATATCCGTTATCCGTATGGCGGAGGCGATCCCACGTATACCGTCATTGAATCTGTACAGGACCGCCAGTGGAATGACAAGGCTTACTTCATGCCTATTTATTTGGATGAAATGCAGAAGAACAACCTGCTTATCCAGAACCCGCTTTATTGATGTTTAAAAGTTATGAGTAACTGCCCATAAATAAATGGGAATTTAGATGGACCACAGATGAACACGGATTAAACGGGATGAGCACAGATATATCTGTCACCCTGAGCGTAGTCGAAGGGTCTCATGTAAGACCTCCTTATGCGCTACGTGAGATGTCTCGACAAGCTCGACATGACAGATACCTTAAAATCCGTGCAAATCTGTCCTATCTGTGTTTTCTGTGGTTCCCCGCTAAATTATCACTTAATTTTGTACATAATTTGCAAACAAATAACACTACTGATCATGAAATTTCTGATAAAACGAGCTCGGATACATTGGGCTTTGAGAAGAATGGCCCTTGCTTGTCTTGCCTTGTGTAGCGTTGGAACCATGGCACAAAACGACAAGAACCGTGAACAATGTATCAATGAACAATGGAAATTCCAATTAGGAGATACCGTATCGGCTTCCCGTCCGGATTTCAACGACAACGGGTGGCGTACCTTGGACTTGCCTCATGACTGGAGCATTGAAGGAGCACCCTCGGTTGACAATCCTTCCGGAAACGACGGAGGTTATTATCCTGCAGGCATCGGCTGGTATCGCAAAACGTTCGATTACGACGGAGATGACGCAGACCTTTTGACTTCAGTTTATTTTGAAGGAGTGTACATGAATGCACAGGTCTTTATCAACGGACACGACTTAGGCGTACATCCTTATGGCTACACTTCATTCTTTTACGACCTGACTCCTTATCTGAAAAAAGGAGAGAATGTGCTGGCCGTGCGTGTGGACAATTCGCAACAGAAGAATTGCCGTTGGTACTCCGGTTCGGGAATTTACCGCAACGTGAAACTGATCCGTACTCCCCGGCTTCACTTCGCACCTTGGGGTATCGCCATACACACAACCACTGAGGGTAGCCTCACACAGGTCTGCGTAGATGCCACCGTGGTCAATGAGCAAAAGACAACTGCATCTTTTAACCTGAATGCCAACGTTCTCTATAAAGGCGCGACACAGGCTTCCCAACAACAACCTGTCACCTTGGAAGCGGGAGAAGTTCGTTCCATTCGCCTGCAGATACCGTTAGAGAACGCCCGGCTGTGGAGTCCGGAAACACCGGAGCTTTATACATTGACATGCAGTTTGGAACAAGGTGGAACGGATGCCGTAACTGAGACTTTCGGTGTGCGTACATTGGAATGGGATGCCCGGAAGGGATTGCGTCTGAATGGTAAGTCCATCGAATTGAACGGTGCCTGTCTGCATCACGATAACGGCCCTTTAGGTGCAGCCGCTTACCATGATGCGGAGTGGCGCAAGGCGCGTTTGCTGAAAGAGGCCGGTTTCAATGCGGCACGCACTTCACACAACCCGCCTTCGGAAGCGTTTCTTGATGCGTGTGACCATTTAGGTTTATTGGTTATTGATGAATCTTTTGATGGTTGGCGAAGCGCTAAGAAAACATACGACTACTCTATTGTGTTTGACCGTTGGTGGATGCACGACATCGAAGCCATGGTGAAACGCGACCGCAATCATCCTTCCATCTTCTGCTGGAGCATCGGTAACGAAATTATGGAACGGAAAAGCCCGGACGCGGTTCTTATGGCTTACGCTATGGCCGGATTGGTGCATAAGTATGATCCTACCCGTCCCGTTACTTCAGCCTTGGCGGCTTGGGATGATGATTGGGAAATTTATGACCCATTGGCGGCTGCGCACGACATTGTGGGGTACAACTATCTGATGCACAAAGGACCATCGGACCACGAAAGGGTGCCGGACCGTGTCATGATGCAGACAGAGTCTTATCCGCGCGATGCTTTCATTAACTGGACACGAGTCGTTGACCATCCTTATATCATTGGTGACTTTGTGTGGACAGGGATAGATTACCTCGGCGAAGCAGGTATCGGTCGCTTCTATTACAAAGGCCAGACCGAAGGTGAGCATTACTTGCGTGATCATTTCCCCTGGCATGGTGCCTACTGTGGCGACATCGACTTGACCGGCTGGCGTAAACCTATCTCTTATTATCGTGACTTGTTGTACAATCCCGACGCTAAGAAGATATACATGGCCGTGAAAGAGCCGTCGGGCTATTATGGAGAGGTGAAAGAAACTTTGTGGTCAGTGTGGCCTACGTGGGAAAGCTGGAACTGGCCGGGTCACGAAGGTAAGGACATTCAAGTGGAAATCTATTCCCGTTATCCGGCTGTCCGGCTTTACTTGAATAACCAACTTGTAGGTGAACTTCCCACTACCCGCAAAGAAGAATTTAAAGCGGTTTTCACTTTACCTTATCAACCGGGTGAATTACGTGCCGTGGGTGTGGAGAACGGAAAGGAAGTAGACCCACAACGATTGGAGACAGCTGGAAAGCCTGATCGTATCCGTCTCACAGTCGACCGCACCGAATTAACAGCTGATGGACAGTCACTGGCGTATGTCATTGCAGAGATTACTGACCGACAAGGTCGTGTGGTGCCTATTGCCGACAACCTGCTGAACTTCACCTTGAAAGGTCCCGGAACATTGTTGGGAACTTGCAGTGCTGACCTGACCGACTGTACCACTTACATACTGCCCGAACGGAAGGCATGGAAAGGTCGTGTCTTAGTGGTGGTGAAGAGTGGAAAAGAAGCCGGCGAACTGACACTGACCGTCAAAGCCAAAGGGCTGAAGACGGAAAAGATGAAATTAATGGTTCATGATTGATGGTTGATAAAGAAAGTGTGTTATGCTTTCACAGTAACGGATTAAACGTAAAATTGAATAATTCGGAATATGAATATCCGCTATTGGTCATTCAGCTACGAGTTACGAGCTACAAGTAGGCTTGCTCTGAGTCTCGCAAGTAACTTGACTCGTCACTCGTAGCTCGTAGCTGAATAGGGGCTTTACGGATATTCAATATTAGGAATTTATTGTTTAGCTTTAAACATCAGTTAGGTATATGATGAAAATAAGGAAGATTTCTTATTGTCTGCTTGCGGGATTGTTGCTTGGGGCTTGTTCGGGTGGAATGTACGAGGAGACGGAGAATGGAGTGATTGTAAAAGTGCGGCAAAGTGGAGATACGGGCGTACGTCTGGTTCGTTTGCAGGTGATGGGTGAAAAACTCATCCGTGTGTCAGCTACTCCGGAAGGAAAGTTTGTCGACCCGCAAAGTCTGATTGTTGTTCCCGTAAAGGAACAGGTCCCGTTTACGGTGGCAGGGCAGGGTGATACCGTTACGCTCTCTACCGATGAAGTGCGTGCTTCGGTATTGGCAAGTACCGGTGAAGTGTGGTTTACTGATAAAGATGGCAATCTGATTTTGCAGGAAAACAAAGGGGGAGGGAAGACCTTTACCCCCATTGAGGTAGAGGGTGCCAAAGGATATACGATCCGCCAGGTATTCGAGTCACCCGATGATGAAGCGTTCTATGGATTGGGACAGCATCAGGCGGATGAGTTCAACTACAAAGGAAAGAACGAAGAGTTGTTCCAATACAATACGAAGGTGTCGGTTCCGTTCATCGTGTCGAACAAGAACTACGGTGTGCTGTTTGATGGCTATTCGTTATGCCGTTTCGGGAATCCGGAAGACTATTCCCAGTTGGGTGAAGTGTTTAAATTGTATGATAAAGACGGTAAGGAAGGGGCCATTACGGGTACGTATGTGCCTGCCGAGGGTTCGGGGGCGGAAACTTTGGTACGGCGTGAGGATTCGCTCTACTTCGAGCATTTAGTAAGAGGGGATCTGGGGCATGTAGTGAACTTGCCAAAAGACTTCCCGTTCTATGGTTCGAAAGTAACGTATGAAGGATTTATTGAACCTTCGGAGAGTGGCGAGTTTAAGTTTATCTTGTATTATGCGGGATACACGAAGGTATACATCAATCATGAATTGGTTGTGCCCGAACGTTGGCGTACCTCATGGAATCCGAACAGCTACAAGTTCTCTGTAGACTTGGAATCCGGAAAGCGTGTGCCGCTTAAGGTGGAATGGATTCCTGATGGAGGCGTGTCATATTCGGGACTCCGCGTGTATCGTCCGGTAGATCCGAAAGAGCAAGGTAAGCAATCGTGGTGGAGTGAAATGACCAAGCAATTGGATTATTATTTCATTGCCGGTGATGATATGGACGAGGTCATCAGTGGGTACCGTACCTTGACCGGTAAGTCTCCGATTATGCCGAAATGGGCAATGGGATATTGGCAAAGCCGTGAAAAATATGGTACACAAGCCGAGATATTGGGTGCGCTGAAAGGATTTCGCGACCGTCGGATTCCAATAGATAATATTGTGCTCGACTGGAACCATTGGCCTGAAAACGCTTGGGGAAGTCATGAGTTTGATAAGGCACGTTTTCCTGATCCAAAAGCGATGGTGGATTCGATTCACGCTATGCACGGGCGGATGATGATTTCCGTATGGCCGAAGTTCTATACCACGACCGAACATTTTAAAGAATTTGACGAGAAAGGCTGGATGTACCGGCAATCCGTGAAAGATAGTTTGAAGGACTGGGTAGGTCCGGGATATACATATGGATTTTATGATGCGTATAGTGCCGATGCACGGAAGCTGTTTTGGAATCAAGTGTACGAACACTATTATCCGTTAGGCATTGACGCTTGGTGGATGGATGCCAGTGAACCCAATGTGCGCGACTGTACCGACTTGCAATACCGTAAGGATTTGTGCGGACCTACGGCATTCGGACCTTCAACCGAGTTTTTCAACGCCTACGCTTTGATGAATGCCGACGCTATCTATAACGGTCAACGCAGGGTGGACAATAACAAGCGTGTATTCCTGTTGACCCGTTCAGGTTTTGCCGGATTACAACGTTATTCCACTGCAACGTGGAGTGGGGACATTGCTACCCGTTGGGAAGACATGAAAGCGCAAATTACCGCCGGACTGAACTTTGCCATGAGTGGTATTCCATATTGGACTATGGATATCGGTGGTTTCTGCGTGGAGAACCGCTATGTGGCAGCTCAGAAACAATGGAACGAGACAAAGACAGAGAACGCCGACTATAAGGAATGGCGTGAACTGAACACCCGTTGGTTCCAGTTCGGTGCATTCTGTCCGCTCTATCGGGCACATGGTCAGTATCCGTTGCGCGAGCCGTGGGAAATCGCTCCCGAAGGACATCCGGCTTATAACTCTATCGTTTATTACACCAAGTTGCGTTACAACTTGATGCCGTATATCTACTCATTGGCAGGTATGACTTATTTTGACGACTATACCATCATGCGTCCGTTGATCATGGATTTCACCGCCGACACGAACGTGAACAACATCGGCGACCAGTTTATGTTCGGACCAGCCTTTATGGTCTCTCCGGTATATACATACGGTGCCCGTTCGCGTGAGGTTTATTTCCCGCAAGCTGAAGGTTGGTATGATTTCTATACCGGTAAGTTTCAGAAGGGTGGCGTTCGGGTAGAAGTAAAAGCGCCTTACGAGCGTATTCCGCTTCATGTGCGTGCCGGTTCCATCGTACCTTACGGCGAAAACATCCAATACACTGATGAGAACCCCGCTGACCACATCCTCTTGTATGTTTATCAAGGTGCGGATGGTGCATTTACGCTTTACGAAGACGAAGGTGTGAATTACAATTATGAGCAAGGCAAGTATGCGATGATTCCGATGATATATGATGAGGGAGAAAAGACCTTGACTATTGGTAAGCGCAAAGGTTCGTTTCCCGGTATGCTGGAGAAGCGTACATTTACTGTGGTAAAAGTGAACCCTGATAAATCCCAATCGTTTGACTTGAACGCCAAAGGCATCGAAGTGGAGTATACGGGTGAGGAAGTATCGGTGAAACTTTGAATTATTAAACGCAGATACAGAGGCGCAGGGTTCTGTAAGCTGAAAATGAATTCCCTGTGTCTTTGTGTTCAAAAAACAATAAATTAACAATAGTAGTATGAAAGGAAAATTGCTGACTTATAGTCTGGGTGCGGTGTTATCCGTATCTACTGTGTTTGCACAAGAAACGCTTCCGGTGTATTTGGATGATAACCAGCCGATAGAAACGCGTGTACAAGATGCCTTGAGCCGTATGACTGTAGAAGAAAAGGTACGTTTGAGCTATGCACAGGGAAAATTCTCATCTCCCGGCTGCCCACGTCTGGGTATTCCTGAGCTTTGGTATTCCGATGGTCCTCATGGCGTACGTGCCGAAGTTAATTGGAACGATTGGGGGTATGCCGGATGGACCAACGATAGCTGTACGGCATTCCCTGCGTTGACTTGCCTTGCCGCTACGTGGAATCCCGAACTGGCGGGCAGATATGGCAAGGCATTAGGCGAGGAAGCTTTATACCGTGGGAAGGATGTCATGTTAGGTCCGGGGTTGAACATCTACCGCACACCTCTCAACGGACGCAATTTTGAATATATGGGCGAAGATCCTTATTTGACGGGAGAAATGTGCGTGTCCTACATTCAAGAGTTGCAGAAGAATGGTGTCGCAGCTTGCGTGAAGCATTATGCGCTGAACAATCAAGAGTTATGGCGCGGGCATATTGACGTGGAAGTGAGCGATCGTGCCTTGTACGAAATTTACTTGCCTGGGTTCAAGGCAGCGGTAGAGCGAGGTGGCGCATGGAGCGTGATGGGAGCTTATAACAAGGTGCGCGGTATGCACGCTACGCATCACAAGATGCTGATCAATGACATTCTAAAAGGTGAATGGAAGTTCGATGGATGTGTGGTAACCGACTGGGGGGCAGCGCACGATACTTACGAAGCTGCCATGTATGGTCTCGACGTTGAAATGGGTTCGTATACCAATGGTTTGACCTCGGAATCAGCGTTCGGTTACGATGATTATTACTTAGGTAAAGCTTATCTGAAGATGATAAAAGAAGGTAAGATCCCCATGGATGTGGTGAATGATAAGGCTGGGCGGGTACTTCGTCTGATATTTCGTACAGCAATGAACCGGAAGAAATCGTTCGGTTCTTTGACTTCGCCCGAACATTACCGGACGGCATACGATGTGGCGGTAGAAGGCACGGTACTTTTGAAGAATGGAAATGGAAAAAAACAGCCAGGTTTGCTTCCGATAGTTCCCGATACTTACAAAAACATCCTTGTAGTGGGTGACAATGCGGTGCGCAATCTGTCACAAGGTGGAGGATCGTCGGAATTGAAACCAAAGGATTTCATCTCTCCTTTGGAAGGCTTGCGTAAGAAATACGGTCATGTTACCTATGCGCAGGGATATACAGTTGGGCGTCCGATGTACGGACAAATAAACGAGATACCGAAAGCTGTGATGGATTCGTTGCGCGAAGATGCAGTAACGAAGGCAAAGGCTGCAGACTTGGTTATCTATGTGGGCGGACTGAACAAGAATCACCAACAGGATTGCGAGGGAGGCGACCGTATTTCGTATAACTTGCCTTTCGGACAGGATGAGTTGATCCGCTCCTTGCTCGAAGTGAACAAGAACATGGTAGTGGTTCTGATTAGCGGGAACGCAGTGGCAATGCCGTGGCTGGATGCGGTGCCTTCGGTGGTGCAAACTTGGTATTTGGGCACCATCACCGGCAATGCTTTGGCGGATGTGTTGAGCGGTGATGTCAATCCAAGCGGAAAACTGCCTTTCACGTATCCCGTAAAACTGGAAGATTGTCCAGCACATGCTTTTGATTCGCTTTGTTATCCGGGAGACAGCATCAAGGAAGTATATAAAGAAGATATTCTTGTGGGCTATCGTTGGTATGATACTAAGCACATTAAACCGATGTTTCCTTTCGGTTATGGCATGAGTTACACTACTTTTGAATATGGCAAACCGATGGCTTCGGCAAAGGAACTGAATCAGGATGGAAGTCTTAGGGTTTCGGTAAAAGTAAGGAATATGGGTACTGTAGCTGGAAAGGAAATTGTACAGCTTTACATAGGTGATGAAAAATGCTCCGTGCTTCGTCCGGTGAAAGAGTTGAAAGGATTTCAGAAAGTAGAGCTTCGTCCAGGCGAGGAAAAGGAGGTGACTTTTACCGTCACTCCCGAAGCCTTGAAGTTTTTCGATGACAAACGTCACGAATGGGTGGCGGAACCGGGTAAGTTTAAGGCATACATCGGGGCTTCTTCGGAAGATATACGGGGAACGCTCACTTTTGAATTGCTTTAAATAAAAGTAAACTTAGATTAAATAGAATATTTGTACGGAGATATAAAATTATACACAATGAAAACCTTTAAAAAGAACATTTGTGCGATTGTTTTGTTACTACAATTCTTTTGCTTTCAGACAGCCTGCACAAACTTTAGTGAGAGTCCTCGCGAAGTGACTAACATCAACAACACTTGGAAGTACGCCCAAGGCGATTACACGGGAGCCGAGCAGGTAGGTTATGACGACGGGAATTGGGAAAATATCGGCATTCCCCATTCCTTCAGCATTCCCTACTTTATGGCGAAAGATTTCTATGTGGGCTACGGCTGGTACCGGAAACATCTGCAACTGAATGAAGAGGATTTGACGAAAAAGCTCTTCTTGGAGTTTGACGGCGTGTTCCAGGAAGCGGAAGTGTTTGTCAACGGAAAACTGGCCGGCAGGCACGTGGGAGGATATACGGGTTTCTCCGTAGACATCTCTGATTGCGCCAAGGCCGGGGACAATGTGGTGGCCGTCCGGGTAAACAACCTTTGGCAACCGGACGTGGCGCCCCGGGCAGGTGAACATGTATTCAGCGGAGGTATCTACCGGAATGTACGGTTGGTGAAGAAAGCACCCGTACATATTGCCTGGTATGGCACATTCGTCACCACTCCGCAATTGGGAGAACAGAACGGGGAAAGTTCGTCGGTAAAGATTGAAACGGAACTGTGCAACGACACCGATGAACCGGGAACCTACCGCTTGGAAACGCGCATCCTCAACGAAAAGGGAAAAGAAGTGGCAGTAACGGAAAACACGGAAACATTGGCCGCCAACGAACGCAAGGTGTGGACGCAACAGACCGAAGCGATACAGAAGCCTGCGCTGTGGACGCCTCAGACGCCTGTCCTGTACAAAGCCGTCAGTTCACTCTATAAAGATGATGTGCTGCTGGACCGCATGGAAACTCCCTTCGGTTTCCGTTGGTTCCAGTGGACAGCCGATAAAGGTTTCTTCCTGAACGGCGAGCATTTCGTCATTCAGGGTGCCAATGTACACCAAGACCAGGCAGGCTGGGGAGATGCCGTGACGGAAAGTGCCGCTCGAAGGGATGTAGCGATGGTGAAAGAAGCCGGCTTCAACTTTATCCGCGGCTCGCACTATCCGCACGCTCCGTTCTTTGTGCAAGCCTGTGACGAGTTTGGTCTTCTGTTTTGGTCGGAAGCTCCGTTTTGGGGAATGGGTGGCTACGGTGAAGACGGTACTTGGTGCAGCAGTGCTTATCCGGTGGACAAAGCCCATGAAGCCGCATTCGAGGCGAGCGCCTTGCAGCAGTTAGAGGAAATGATACGTATCCACCGCAATCATCCGTCCATCGTGGCGTGGAGCATGTGCAACGAGGTCTTCTTCACCGCTCCGGAAGCCATGGACGGCATGAGGGGACTGTTGCGGAAGATGGTGGACAGAAGCCATCAGTTGGACCCGACACGTCCGGCAGCCATAGGCGGCGCACAACGTCCCATCGGGGAAGGACGCATTGACCACATAGGAGACATTGCCGGATATAATGGAGACGGAGCCATCATACCGGACTTCCAAAATCCGGGCGTTGCCAACCTTGTTACCGAATATGGTTCTGAAATCTCATCAGACCGTCCGGGAGAATACAACGCGAAGTGGGGTTGCATTGAGCAGAACGAAGGCTGGAAAGGCTATCCCTGGCGCAGTGGACAGGTCAGCTGGTGCGCTTTCGACCACGGAAGCATTGCCGGAAGCACGATGGCCAAGCTGGGTATCATCGACTATTTCCGCATTCCCAAACGTTACTGGTACTGGTATCGGAATGAATATGCAGGCATCGCTCCGCCGGAATGGCCGACAGACAATGCGGCTGCCAAACTGAAATTGGAAGCCAGTGGCACAACGGCAAAGACGGACGGTACGGACGATATACAATTAGTAGTTACGGTGTGCGACGCTTCGGGCAAATGGGTCAATCAGTCACCGGATGTAGAGTTGCGCATTGTTTCCGGTCCGGGTGAGTTCCCCACAGGACGCTCCATCCGCTTTGAGGCGGACAGCGACATACGCATCCAAGACGGGCAGGCGGCTATCGCCATACGTTCCTATTATGCCGGCAAGACGGTGGTGGAAGCCATCTCCGAGGGATTGGAGCCGGCACGGGTAACAATCCGCTTCGAAGGAGAGACAGAATACCAAGAAGGAGTGACTCCAATAGCAGAACGACCCTACAAACGCTATGTACGTGAAGGGAAAACGGAGGTTGTCCAAACTTTCGGGCGGAACAATCCGACCATTACCAGCAGCAACGAGGAGGAACATACTCCCGGCATGGCCGCAGACGGGAATATGCAGACCTATTGGAAGGCTTCGGCTGCGGACAAATCGCCTTACTGGACGGTGAATACGGAGAAAGGCTTACGGCTGAAAGAAATCCAACTGCATTTCCCGGATGAAGCGACCCGCCGCTATGTGGTAGAAACATCTCATGACAACAACACGTGGGAAGTGCTCTGCGACAAGAGTCAGAATACGCAGGCTGAACAAAACTTGCTGCTGACATTCCCGGAGGAAGCTCCTACCGGCCGCTTTGTCCGCATCCGTTTCCTAGAAAACGACCAGGCTGCCTTGACGGAAGTGGTTGTAAAAGGTATTGTTTTGGAATAAATGATAATTTAGCGGTGTATTTAATGGCACACAGATGACACTGATGAGACAGATTTACACAGATTTTTATGATGTGATTTGTCATGTCGAGCTTGTCGAGACATCTCACGTAACACATGTGAAAAGTATTACATGAGACCCTTCGACTACGCTCAGGGTGACAGATACATCTGTGGTCATCTCGTGAAATCTGTGTCATCTGTGTGCCATCTAAATTCCCATTTAACAAAATCGTAAATTGCTAAATCGTAAATGAACTAAATTCCCATTTAAAGATTACTAATATGAAACGACAAATGGCATATATCGCCTTTCTTTTGTTGGCTTTCTGCCAAATAGCAGCTTCTTGCCAACAGGCTGACGAAACAACGGAACTGAAGTTATGGTATCCCCGTCCGGCTACAGAGTGGATGACTTCCGCCTTGCCCATAGGTAACGGGGAACTAGGTGCCATGTTTTTTGGAGGAATTGACCGGGAACGGTTACAGTTCAACGAAAAGACGCTTTGGACAGGTAGTACTGAGAAACGGGGCGCTTACCAAAACTTCGGCGACGTGTACATTGATTTTGAAGGTATGAGTATTACTGAGGTAACGGATTACCGGCGCGAGTTGTCTTTGGACGAGGCCATCGGACGGGTAAGTTACCACTGGAAAGAAACAGACTATGTGCGCGAGTACTTTGCCAGTCATCCGGATGGAGTGGTGGTAGCCCGCTTCGTCACACCGGGCAAGTCCGGACAGTTGAACTT
>CALUOR010000023.1 GCA_944322285.1 uncultured Bacteroides sp. | reverse complement strand
AAACAAATGCCGCATGACTATGGATATTAAAAAATATGAAATGCTTGCGCAGGTCATAGAAAACAACATGACAGAATAAAAGTCATTTTTCATTTTGACACACCCTCCTCTTCCTGATTTCACAGCCCAAGTAAATGTCTCTGCTTTTACGACGCCTTCTTCTCTTTGATGTCGCAACTCGCCTCTACCACATTCATCACGTAGTCGCCCAACTTCTCACACTCGGCAATGATGTCCATGTAGTAGACGCCCATCTGATAACTGTAATCCTTGTTGTTGACATCTACGATGTTTTGATTCTTCAGTTGGTTGCGGAAGTTGTTGATTTCATTCTCCAGATTATAGGACTTGTTGACGTCCGTAGCCGGATGGTCGGTGTGCTCTATGACGGTAATCATCTGTGCAAGCGCTTCGTCATCGAGTGCCATCATACTATGGATGTGCTCGTATTGCTGTTCGGTAAAGTCTTCGTTGGACTGGCGTTTGCGGTTGATGGTGCGGGCCAAATTATAGCAACTGTCGCCAATGCTCTCTATCTCCGTCACTTCGCGCAGCATACCTCTTATCTGCAACTTACTTTCCGAACTCAACCTTCCCTCGGACACTTGGTTTAAGTAGTTGGCTATCTCTAACTCCATGCTGTCGCTGATGTTCTCGTACTTTTCCACACGGCTGAAAATGCGGTTGAAGTCATCATCCTTCTCCGTATGAAGCAAGTCGCGCACCATACCGAACATGCGTCGCGTACGTTCCGCAAAAAGGTGAATCTCCTTGCTGGCCTGCAAGATGGAAAGTTCGGCTGTAGATAACATGCCACCGGTGATATACCGCAAACGATATTCCTCGTCCTGCTCCTTCTGCGGAATAATGGCGCACACCGTACGCTCGATGAAAGGCACGAACCATATCAGAATAAGTACGTTGCAGATGTTGAACGCGGAGTGGAAGGCGGATAGCTTGAACGGTACGGCAACGGACATTTCCGTGCTGCCCATAACATTCTCCACAAACCAGGACACAGCTCCTGTAAAGAAGGGAAATACGCAAAGCACCCAAATGACACCAAACACGTTGAACATCAGGTGAGCCATGGCCGCCCGTCGTGCCTGGGTGTTTCCCGTCAGTGCGGCAAGATTGGCTGTAATGGTGGTTCCGATGTTCTCGCCCAACACCAATGCCGCTCCCAACTCAAAACTGATCCAGCCGTTGGCGCACATAATCAAGGTGATAGCCATCGTCGCCGCCGACGCCTGCACAATCATCGTCAATATTGTACCAATGAAGACGAACAACAGGATGGAAAGGAACCCCATGTCCGTATAATTTTGCACAAAAGCCAGCATGTCGGGATTCTTCTGCAAGTCGGGAGCATTGGCCTGCAACATGGAAAGTCCCATAAAGAGGAAGGAGAAACCAAAAATAAACTCACCGATTGACTTGCGGTTGCTTTTCTGAGAGAAGAGGAGGGGAATGCCGAAAGCTAACAAAGGCAGGGCAAAAGCCGCAATGTCTACCTTGAAGCCCAATGCGGAAATAATCCACGCAGTAACCGTGGTACCGATGTTGGCACCCATGATAACGCCAATGGATTGGGAAAGAGTCAGCAACCCTGCGTTAACGAAACTGACTACCATCACCGTAGTGGCGGACGAGGATTGCACCAGAGCGGTAATCAACATACCGGTCAGTACACCGGTCACCCGATTGGTGGTCATTGCGGTCAAAATACGTCGGAGCCGGTCGCCGGCAAACTTTTGAAGGCCCTCGCTCATGATCTTCATACCATACAGAAACAAGGCTAACGAGCCGAACAGCTTTAATAAATCATAAAAAGAATATTCCATCTTCTAATTAATTATGAGGTTTCTTTGCTCCATCTGTTATTACTCCTATCTTTATTGCCATCAAACTCTAAAAAGGAAGATTATGAAACACATGTTACAAATCTATTGCAAAAATAATAATATTTATAAAGAATTTCCAATAGGAAGCACACTTTTGGAGATTTATTCCGGTTTTAACCTCGATTTTCCCTATCAAGTGGTCAGCGCAAGGGTCAATAACCGGTCGGAAGGCTTGAATTTCCGAGTCTATAATAATAAGGATGTAGAGTTCCTCGATGTCCGCAATCCGTCGGGTATGCGCACCTATGTCCGCACTCTTTGCTTCATTCTTTATAAAGCCGTCAGCGAGATTTTCCCCGAAGGCAAACTTTACGTGGAGCATCCGGTGTCCAAAGGATATTTCTGCAACCTGCGCATCGGTCGCCCCATCGAATTGGAAGATGTGCTGGCCATAAAGCAAAGAATGCAGGAAATCATCGCGGAGGACATCCCTTTCCATCGCACTGAATGCCACGTCACGGAAGCTGTCCGCGTGTTCAGCGAACGGGGCATGAAGGATAAAGTAAGACTGCTCGAATCATCCGGATCGCTCTATACCTATTATTATACATTGGGCGACACGGTGGATTATTATTATGGCAACCTGCTTCCCAGTACGGGCTTCATCAAATTGTTCGACCTTGTGAAGTATTACGACGGTCTGCTGTTGCGCATCCCCAACAAAGAAAATCCCAACGTGTTGGAGGATGTGGTGAAACAAGAGAAAATGCTGGACGTGTTCAAAGAGCACCTGCGCTGGAACCACATCATGGGGCTGAGCAACATCGGTGACTTCAACCTTGCTTGTCAGGAAGGACATGCCACCGACCTCATCAAGGTGGCTGAGGCTTTACAGGAAAAGAGAATCGCGCAGATAGCGGACGAGATTTTTCACCGGGGGCAAGAAGGACATCCCGTGAAAATCGTATTGATTTCAGGTCCTTCTTCATCGGGGAAAACGACATTCAGCAAACGCCTTTCCATCCAACTGATGACGAACGGGCTTCATCCCTATCCCATAGCCATGGACAATTACTTCGTCAACCGGGAAGACACTCCCCGCGATGCCAACGGAGACTATGATTATGAATCGCTTTACGCCCTCGACATCAAGAAATTCGAAGAAGACTTGCAGGCGTTGTTGCGGGGTGAGGAAATAGAACTTCCCACTTACAACTTCATAGACGGACGGCGTGAATACAAAGGAGACCGGCTGAAAGCAGACGAGCATACAATTCTTGTCCTTGAAGGCATTCACGCGCTAAATCCCGAACTTACGCCCCAAATTCCGGCCGATAAGAAATATAAGATTTATGTGTCCGCCCTGACCACTATTTCCATTGATGACCATAACTGGATTCCGACAACCGACAACCGGTTGATACGTCGCATCATCCGTGACTATAACTACCGGGGATGTTCCGCCCAAGAAACCATCTCGCGCTGGGGCAGTGTACGGGCAGGTGAAGACAAATGGATATTCCCTTACCAAGAAAACGCAGACGTCATGTTCAACTCCGCCTTGCTATTCGAGCTGGCCGTATTGCGTTGTCACGTAGAGCCGTTGCTCAACACCGTGCCCCGTAATTGTCCCGAATACGCCGAGGCTTACCGTCTGCTGAAGTTCATCCAATACTTCACCCCCGTGCAGGATAAAGAACTGCCGCCCACATCTCTGCTGCGCGAGTTCTTGGGAGGGAGCAGCTTTACTTATTGATTCCTATTTAAATCCAAGAGGTTGTACCACAATGACATGTATTGTCCTTATGACACAACCTCTTGTTTTTCCTTAAAGTTCTTGATTCCGATAGTTCTTAACAGACTTGTCCTTTACCGTTTCCGGCACAATGCGAACAGCCGAGCCTCCAGAAGCCTTCAGATGAAAATCGAGAATGTCTTCACTATCTACCCGATACTTCAGCACCTTCACCTTTGTCCGTGTAGGAACAGAGTTGTCGCCATCCGCATAAATTTCGGCTATATATTTTTGCCCGGCGGGCAAGAAATCCAGCTTCACCGGAAGCCTGCGTGCCTCATTGTTCGTGATGGATCCGACAAACCATTCATCGCCTTTCCGACGGACAACGCTGATGTATTGTCCTACCTCGCCTTGCAGCACTTTTGTATCATCCCAGGTTGTATATACATCATCGAAGAATTTCAACTCAGGTTCGTCCTGCGAATCCGAAGGTTTGTCATACCAATACAATAACTGTAACGGACTGTAATACACCGCCGCCAAAGCCAGCTGATGTGCCGGTGTAGTTTGGATGGATTTGGAGCGAGGCACACCGTAAGCATCCCCTTGCTTGTTCAAACGTCCGAAGTCCTGACGGTAATAACAAATGGTGTAATCTCCCGCTCCTGCCACAAAACGGGTGAACGGAAGTGTCACATTGTGCGTAGCGTCAGGAAATTCTTCATTTCCACGGATTCCTTCCTGAGTCAACAGATTGGGATACGTGCGGCTGAAACCTGTCGGGCGGTATTCATCGTGAATGTCTACCATGAGATGATGCTTCGCGCACTTCATTACAGCTTCATGCATCCATTTGGTCCATACTTGGGAACCGACTTGCACAAAGCCAAATTTTACTCCTGCTACCCCCCAAGACTCATACAGAGGAAGGATTTCGTCCAATTGCTGTTGAAGAGCGCGCTGGTTCACGTACAAGAAAACTCCGATGCCCCGCTCCTTGCCATAAGCTATGACCTCCTGCAAGTCCAAGGCATGAGGATTAGGATTACGTTTAGGGTCAAGATTGACACGTGTAGCCGGAGCCGACTTGTCATGTTCATTGCCATACCAGCCTGAGTCAAACAAGATGTATTGCATCTGATGCTTGACTGCAAAATCTATCGTAGCTTTCGCCCCTTCAGTAGTTAAAGTAACCTCACGCATTGTCTTCCCCGGCTTTATCCATGAAGTGTCCTCTATCCGACAAGGCGGATTCAAGTTCAACAGAATATCGTTATGCTCCAAGATGTCGCCCGGCTTGTCGGCACACATAATGACACGCCAAGGGGTGGAATAAGGTGCAATATCCTCCACCGGTCCGTACATAGAGGTAACGATGGTATTTTTCTTCCCCTCAGCCAGTTTGAACTTCGTACGTACATAGTCCACCACTTGCGCTTCCGCCAAGCAGACATACAAGCCATCGGGCAAGGTTAGCAACAACGGACGGTCCGACTCGCCCGGCCATCCTTCCAAAGGCAAATACTCATATGGAGTCTGCGCACGTGCCGTGAAATAAGCTTTCGTACCTTCGGGAAAAACATATTCGGTATATTCGTCCGTTATCTTCAGGTATTGTCCACCCGTAAAACGATAACGAAACGCCACTCCTTCGTCATAAACGCGGACATCCAGTACAAGCCGGTATCTGCTTCCCGCACGAGCCAATGTCACCGACCACATCTTGTAGCGGTCTTTCACCGTGCTTCGTTCTCCATAAACCGGATGCCACACCGTATCCTGCTCCGAAGTAGAGACGTTCTCTATCGACAACCCATCGCGCCAAGTCTCATTGGCGCAAATCCCCAGCGATGAAGGATTTACCGCCTTCCTTCCGTCCCAACTCAATGCATAACTCAATCGCCCGCCTTCATCGTTCAGCACAAACTGATATTTACCATCGGGCGACTCCATTTTAACCTCTTTGGCCTGTGCAGACAAAGACAAGGCCCCTAAAAATAAGGTAGCAAACAAAAGTCTATTCATATACTATATACCATTATCAAATTAAAAAATAGTTTCAAAAACAACCATCCTTAGGCAAATATACACTATTAGTCTAAAATATAAACAAATTAAAGATATATTATATGGGAGATACAAAAGTATTACTCCCTTTTAAAAGAAGGAGATTCATTCAGCTTCTCAGTTCCCCATTCTTTATTAGGATTAGCCCCTAATTCTAAAATCAGTTCACCCCCTTTTACAAAAGTATCATGGTAAAACTGAAAACAATTCCACACCTTCCCATTTAGTGAAGCTTTTTGTATATACACGTTTTCAGGAGAGTTATGCCGAGTCAAGATCTTAAATGCTTTACCTGGATAATAACGATTATCAAGATGAATAATCACTTCATCAAAAAGCGGTGACGTAATGTCATAAGTTGGCCGCACAGCACATCCTCCATCCACTTCAAACAGACCTATTGCCATAAGCACGCCTAATGCCCCCATTTGCCCTTGGTCCTCATCATCTCGATATCCTCCATAAGGAGTTATGTCACTATAAGCCGCCTTCACTTTACGAACCCATTTTTGAGTAAGCCAAGGAGCATCTGCATAACTAAAAAGATGAGCCATACCTGTTCCTGGTTGATTTCCATAATCTGTCCAATTTCCTTGTTTTGTCTTGGAAGAGCGAAAGAATCCATAAGGCTCACTTTTCTCAAAATTCGAGTTGAGTTTTTCTATATACCTTTCACAACCTCCATAAAGTTCTATCAACCCCTTCATGTCATGAGGTACAAAATGTGAATAAATAGCTGAATTACTTTCACAGAAGCCTCCTTTTTCTGTCAATTCCAATGGATCGAAATTAGGCAACCAATTGCCATCAACACTACGTGGTTGCATATAACCACTCTGTGAATTCCATAAGAATTGATAATTCTTAGAACGCTTCATAAACAATTTATAATCATCTTCATACCCCAATGCCTTAGCCATTTGGGCCAAACACCAATCTTGATAAGCATATTCTAGAGTCATGGAAGCCCCGGTCGTATGCATACCTTGTACATCTATACGACCGTCTGGCACATATCCACGCTCCTCATAGTACTTCATTCCACCAGAATACGCATCTGAACGATGTTCATAGCCCGCATGATCCCGAATGCCTCCTTGAAAGGCATTCTTATAAAGCCCTTCATAAGCTGCTTTCACATCATAATTCCGTATTCCCTTATTATAAGCAGCAGCAAAAAATGAAGTTGCAGGATCACCTATCATCACATAAGTATAATTACCACCTGAAGGGCCACGCGGGATTAAACCACCATTATGATACATGTCCACCATTGTACTACAAAATTCATCCATAACTTTAGGATAAACCATTGACCAAAGTATATTTAACGACCAATGACTTCCCCATAGAGCATCAAAGTTATAATGATTATATAGGGGATGCCCATTTTCACCAATAGGGATCTGTTTAACACGGGGAAAATTACCAGTCATATCCATATATTTCCCATCTACATCACTAAGGATATGCCTTCCAAGCAATGCATGCCATAAGTCTGTATAAAATTTCACTTGTTGTTCATATGTTCCTCCTTTTACTTCTATTCGAGAGAGCCAGCGATTCCATTCTTCAAAAGATTCAGACTTAACCTTATCAAAATCCCAATGTGCCAATTCCGCTTCCATATTACGTTTGGCCTGTTCAACACTTACATAAGAAATAGCGACTTTTAGCAAAATCGTATCATTTTCCAACGTTTCAAAGCGCAGTCCAACTCCCGCATCCTTTCCTGATATACGTTCTAATTGATTTTGATTAGAAACAAGCTCTCCCTCCCTCCATGACACAAATTCTTTTATAGGCTTACTCACACATGCATAAAAATATACAGGACAATCTTTGGAACGCCTTCCAGTTCGCTCCATAATCTCCCAACCTGCAATCTCTGTTTCATTCACTTTCCAAACTTCAGAATAAGATGTTGCACCATGAGCTAAATAAGCCCCTGTATCAAACAACAGATAACTCGAATCACTTTTAGGAAAAGTATAGCGATGAAAGCCTACACGAGTTGTCGAAGTCAATTCCGCAATCACATTATAATCCGTCAAATAAATCTTATGATAACCCGGCTTCACTATTTCACCATCATGCGTATAAGCAGAACGATAAACATCCATACCTTGATTTCCCTTAAAGATACCAACTGTAGGCATCACAGCTACACCCGACATTTGCCAATTATGTATATGGCTAAAACAGCGTATATATTTCGAGTCATATAAATATCCTGAACCCCATGAGTCTTTTGTGTCCGTATCCGGGCTAAGACTTATCATTCCAAAAGGACGACATGCTGAAGCAAAAAAGAACCAACGAGAACGATGAGTGTCAATCAATGGATTAACCATTTCTACATAATTCTTTTTCACTTTTTCTCTTGCCTGTAGGGATATAGGAAAAACAACAAAAAAGAAAAAACAGGCACTATATTTAAATAAAATCTTAAGATATTTCTTCATAAGTGTTCCCTCTATAAAAATCTCAATCGTACATCAATGAATGAAATAAGCAAACATACCTCCATCACAATCATCGTATTATTATTAAAAATGTGCCGAAAGTATAATATTAATATTGGTTTTCGGCACATTCCTACTATTTTTAATATCTATAGAAAATCACCATCCCGGATTATTTTCCAATTCTTGTCCGTTAGATAAAGAATTCAACCAAGCTAGTGGAATCGGTCGAAGACTAAATTTATCATTCGTACTTTCACTCAATTCAGTTTTTATTGCGCCGTTTATATTGGATATATCCCAATTATATTCTAGTGCCCGTTCCGCCAATTTTCCTGTACGAGTCAAGTCATTCCAACGTGGAACTTCACCAAATAATTCAAGAGCACGTTCAACTAATATATCATCTATTGTTACTACCCCCGAATAAAGAGATAAACCTGGTTCTGGAGCATTATACGAAGCCCTCTGACGGATTGTATTGATATATTTTAAAGCCTTTCCATTATCATTTGTCTGAACAGCCGCTTCTGCCGCAATTAAATATGTTTCAGCCAAACGGAACATATATATGTCCCTGGAGCCATGCCCAACAGAACCTCCCGTTCCTCCATGTTGCATATAACTATCTTTAAATTTCCAAACTGGTAACCAAAAACGAGAGCCTGCATTTCCTCCTTGATACCCCATAATGTAATAATCATCATTTGAAACATCTCTATATGATTTATCAGCCAACGATCCTGAAGGATAATTAAAATAATATTGCCCCTTTTCTTTGGCCGCATCTTTTTCCTCTTGCGTATAAACATGATTATTATAACCACCATCCAATGGAACAGGGAGAAAAATTACAGGATCCCCCTTAGCCACGACAGCCCCATTTATACTTCGGAAACAATTTTCTCCAGCAGTAGTCCCATTTATTGAGGTCATTGCATCACCATTATACGGTGACATAAATGTCACACGTGCCCGTTGATCTTTCTTCCAATCAAAAAGTAGATACATATATTTCGTAGGCATAATTGTATAAGCTGCCGCATCTGCTCCATACATATTATCCGGAGCCAAATCCAACCATCCTTCTCTATATACCGGCATATAATATTCAGAAGTCAAATTTCCCCAATAGTTTTCCGTATTACCAAAATTAACACAGAAAATAATTTCCTTATTTACTTCATTACTTTGACGATGTACCAAAGCATAATCCTGTAACAATTCATGTCCAGAATTCTTTATTACATCTTCAGCATCGACCAACGCATTTGCAAAATCTGTAGATTCACCATAAGACTGATAGCCTCTCGTCAAATAAACCAAAGCCCGAAGATGTTTTGCCGCAGCTTTAGATACTCTCCCGTACTGATCATCCGACTGTTTCATCGGCAAAGTAGAATTCAACACATCTTCTAAATCCTGTAAAATTTGGGCGTAAAATAAATCACCACTATCTAATTGTGATTCAGTTGGGATGGTAGTCGGTTCATGCAAAATCAAAGGTGCCTTTCCCCAATTCCTTACAATATCAAACAAATAAAGAGCACGCAAAAATTTAGCCTCAGCTACATGCTGAGCAAGAAGAACCTCATCCATTCCATCACGTGGATCTTGAGCCGTTGTCACCACATTGGCAGCACGGTCAATAGCAGCATTTACATTTTTCAGTGCTGCATAGAGATTTGTCCATTGAGTATAAACAAAGCCATTATCATTTTGATATAAAAGATACTTATTGATAGTTGCCAAACTCGGCGCATTCGCATCATTTTGAGTTGCAATATCTGTTCCTAATTGGGATAATACATTGTAATTAGTCGTATTATATACCGACTTTAATGTATTGTAACAACCATTAATCAACGACTCATAGCCTGCAGCCGTCGCAAAAAAATCTTCCGCAGACTGTCCTGCAATATTTTCCTCATCAAGAAACGAAGAACATCCTGCACATGCAAATATAGCTGTTAAAAGCAGAGCTTTTATGGATATATCTATTTTCTTCATAAGCATTATTTATTAAAATTCGACATTCAAACCAAATAAAACATTACATGTCATAAAGTCTGTATTACCAATAGCCGCACTCATCTGTTCAGGATTGAAGGCATATTTATCACGTGTCCAAATAAAAGGATTCTGCACCGTACCATATATACGCAAATTACTCAACCCCATTTTTTTAAGCCATTCCTTTTTTAAGGTATAACCCAATGATATATAATTAATCTTCAAATAATCTGTTGAACCAAGCCTATGAGAAGCACAAGCCTTGGATTCATCCCGGTTCCATGTATCACTACGCCCTTTGTCACGATCATAAGGATCTGAACTACTCGGTTGATGAAATGCATTAGTCGGATTTTCCGGAGTCCAATAATCTACTCTCAAATTATTAAAATTCTGTGTATTATATTCCAATGCAAATGATACCAAATATTGATTATATACTTTTGCACCAGTTTGAAAAGACATTTGGAAAGACAAATCAAAATCCTTATAAGTAAATGTATTTGTCATACCCCCCGTAAAATCTGGCGTATGTTTACCATTAATAACACGATCTGCATCAGTAATTTCACCATCTTCATTCAAATCTAAAGGTTTGTAATGCCCTGGCCTAGCCCCATATTTAGCCGCTTCTTCAGATTCATCCAATTGGTAAACGCCCAAGGTCATCATACTAAAATTTATGTCTATAGGTTGACCTATTATCCACAAATTATTATAATCACCCATCATTCCTTTAAGAGAAGGTCCACGAGGAGTCAAATCTTCCTTATATGCCAAATCTACAATTTTATTTTTATTATAGGCAAAATTAAATTGAGTTCGCCATGAAAAGTCTTTTGTGCGTATATTCTCTGTATTGAGCAAGAATTCAACACCTGTATTCCGCACAGAGCCAACATTCGCCGTAACAGAAGTATATCCCGTTGTAACCGGAATTGTTCTGTTCATAATTAAATCTTCTGTCAAACGATTATAATATTCTATACTACCGTAAATCCTATGTCCCAAAAATCCATAATCAAGGCCCACATTATATTCAGTTGTACGTTCCCAGCCTAAATTCGGATTACGCATATTTCCAGGCACATAACCTTGCACACCGGTTTCACCAAAATTGTAATAATTCACAGCACTCGTAGCACCTTCTGTTTGATAAGGATCAACATTGTCATTACCGCTTTGTCCGAAACTAAAACGAAGCTTTAAATTATTCAACCAGTCTACATCTCGTAAAAAGTCCTCTCCTGATATACGCCATGCGACTGCAGCAGAAGAGAATGCACCCCATTTATTCCCTTTCGCCAGTTTAGATGAACCGTCAAAACGGATGCTTGCTGTTACAAAATAGTTATCTTTAAATGAATAGTTAGCACGTGCTAAATAAGACATTAAACTAGTTTTTGTAAATCCAGATGTCGAACTATTGATCGTTCCACCTTGCAAATTATACCATAGCGAATTATAAGATAACTCATTTCCAACTCCTTTCAATTCTTCTGTTTGAGTTTGCATCATCGAAAATACACCTGTTACATCAAACTTATGAGCTTTTCTCTGCAAACGATAAGTAATTTGATTATCCCACATCCAATCGGTATAACTATTTTTTGCATAATTACTATTTGCCGGATTACCTGAACGATTCTCTGTATAAGGACCTAAATACTGCCCGACATCATAAAAACGAAGATTCGGAGAGAAAGTTGTCTTTAAAGAAAGATTCTCTAGTGGCAAAATCTCCAAATAAAGGTTTCCTATCATATTATAATTCTTAGTTTTATTTACAGCATTCTTCTGCGTAAGCAATGGATTGTATCGTCCATTAGGGTATTTTGTTTCTTCTTCCCCAGTTATTAGATTAGTAGGATGATAAGTAGGACGCATTCGCATCACTGTAGTCAAGATTCCAGAACCTGTATTGCGAGCCGTATGTGTCCCATACATATTTAAGCCAAACTTTAAATATTTTTTAGGTGCTACATCTATAGCTGCACGCAAATTATAACGAGAATATTCTTCTGGATCAACCATACCATCCTCGTGGTAATAACCTGCAGATATAGAATATGTAGCTACATCAGTACCTCCAGAAGCGGATACCGTATGATTTGTCATAATACCTGTGTGAGTAGCGGCACCCAACCAGTCAAAATAATTGCCCTCTTCAATCGCTCTCAATTCAGAAGCAGAAAAGACCTCGTCATCTGGTTTATAGACATTATTATTCTGTGACCGAACAGCTTCCCTAGCTAACTGAACATATTCATCTCCTGACATCATATCCGGCATATGAGTGTACTTACGAAAGCCCACATAACCACTATAGCTAATTTTAGCAGCTCCCTTAGAACCTCTTTTAGTTGTAACAAGCACAACACCGTTCGATGCTCGAGAACCATAAATTGCCGTAGACGAAGCATCCTTCAATATATCAATACGTTCAATATCATCTGGATTAATATTTGCCAATGAAGCGCCTTGCACTCCATCAACCACAACTAGCGGTGAAGTACTACCACTAATCGTATTCAAACCACGAATCAAAATACTATATTCACTACCCGGCTTACTACTAGAACGGGATATTTGTACACCAGGAAGAACACCTTGCATAGATCCCACCGCATCAGTATTTCCACCTTGTACCAATTCTTGGGTATTTACAGAAGCTACAGATCCCGTTAAATCCGATTTTTTTACCGATCCATAACCGATAACCACCACCTCATCCAGCATTTCTGTATCTTCTCTCAATACAATATTGAAAGTGCGGTTATTACCAATTTTTATCTCCTGATTAACATAACCCACATACGAAACCTGCAATGTGCTTTCCACCGAAACATTCAAGACAAAATTACCATCAATGTCCGTTATCACACCGTTGCTAGTACCTTTTTCCACAACGGAGGCACCGATGACCGGTTCTCCTTGTGCATCTACTACTGTTCCGGTTATTCGCACTGAACTTTGCCGGATTTCCTGTTGAATCGGACTTGGTGATGTGCCCGCCGACTCCTCTGCCGCCATTCCGCCTATCGGCAAACTGGCCAATGCTAAAAGCAATAAAAATTTGTCTCTTTGTCTCATAGCAGACTTTCTAAGTTTAACATAATATTATTAGTTCTCTTTTGTTGTGAGATAAACGGACGTGAAACCGACTTTACTCAAAAGAAAACCTATTTTTTTTTTCGATTGTTCCCAAATTATTGATGATAATAAAAAAGTTATCAAAATATTTGGCCGTTGATAATATAATGCTTATCTTTGTACAGTCATTAAGACAAGAGCTCTTATGAATAATGACGAAGGGCTAAAGGCCCAGATAAAAGAACTGGAGGCGGACCTCCTCTTTTATCTCCGCAAGTATCATGAACTGGCTTCACGAAGCCCCTACATGAAAGCGGTGGTAGAGAAGGAAATCCAAAGACTTGAAGAAGAAATCAAGCGACTTGGCCAACTTCTCTGACAGAAAGGATGCCACTCTCCAAAGGCCAAGGGGAGTGGTTCCCCTTTCTTTGGATTGGCGTTTGACTCTTAAAATAATCGAGTATGGACAAAGTGAAACATTTTTTTGAACTGAAAGAACAATGGAAAGCCGCTTCGGAAGAGGAAAAGGGACGTATCGATGGCGAAATAGCTGCCTTGTTGGATTCTTTGGACAATGACGAACAGAAGCAATTGGCAGCTGCGGTCAGTGACGATTTGCAAAACATCCATCAAGGTGTAGAAGCCTTGAACCGTACGTTCTCAGCCAGAAAAATGATGGCTTCCGTATTACCCTTTATTTCTGTATCCGCATTGGCCAAAACCTATTTCGGGAAAAGCGCATCGTGGTTCTACCAACGTTTGAACGGAAACGTTGTGCATGGGAAACCCGTTTCTTTTACGGAAGAAGAACTGGCTAAGCTCTCGCGCGCCTTGAACGACGTGGCCGCACAGTTGCAACGCGCAGCGGCTGCTGTGGCATATTAAATGACGAGAATCGGGACATTGGTTGTTCGACAAAGTATTATTGGATACTTTGCCATTTATCATTGCTTACTTGACCATTTATCATTGCTTACCTTATCATATATCCTATGAATACTGTTTGCGACCAGTTTTCAAATTGTCTGAAAAATGAGAAAACAGGAAAACACCTCGATTCTTCCTCGCTAACCCCTAAAAAAAACGAGTTAGCGAGGAAGAATCGAGATATTTTTTATACTTTTGCGTATCAACCTAAATATACAGCAAGATGGGAAACATCATAGGCAGAATAGCAGAACAAGAGATATTGGCACAGCGAATCAAATCGAACTCACCGGAGCTCATTGCCATTTTTGGACGAAGACGTATAGGCAAGACTTTCCTGGTGCGTCAGTTCTTTCAAGATTCTTTCGATTTCTATTTTACAGGAATCTACCAAGGAACCAAACAAGAACAACTGGGTGAATTTCGCCGCCAATTGGAACGATACTCCGGGAAAAAATGCAAGATGATCAAGACTTGGTTTGAAGCCTTTGCCGAACTGCGCGAATATCTTGAGTCTTTATCGGACAACGATAATCCTATTGTTGTATTCCTAGACGAACTACCTTGGATGGACACAGCTAAAAGTCGCTTTATAAAAGCACTCGAATATTTTTGGAATTCATGGGGAGCTACGAACAACCGCCTGAAATTCCTTGTCTGCGGAAGCGCAACGACATGGATGCGCGAAAATGTACTTTCCGAAAAAGGGGGACTTTACAACCGTACGACCCGTAGTATTTATTTGGCCCCTTTCTCCCTATATGAAACAGAACAATACCTTCGTTCGCGCAACATCGTATGGAATCGTTATCAGATAGCCGAATGTTACATGATTTTTGGGGGAACACCTCTCTACCTGAGTATGTTGGAACCCGGTATGAGTTTGGGACAGAATGTTGATAATCTATTTTTTGTCCCCAACGCACCTTTGTCCCGTGAGTATGATTTTCTTTTCCGTTCTTTATTCAATGAAGCCTCCTTACATCGGCAGATTATTGAAATACTTGCCAACAAAACAATTGGCATGACACGTATGGAAATAAAAAATGCACTGAAGATAGAAGACGGAGGGGATTTCACGAATGCATTGCGTAATCTGAACGACTGCGATTTTATCCGCCAGTATTCCGCTTTTGGCAAAAGTGATCGTGGGACGTTGTTCCAACTGACTGATCTTTTTACGTTATTTCATTTACGATATGTCAAAGGGTACAAAGGACAAGATGAACATCATTGGCAAAATATGCTCGATTCCCCGTCACGCAGAGCATGGAGCGGCTACTCATTCGAACAACTTTGCTTACATCATATCCGACAAATTAAATCAAAACTGGGGATCAGTGGCATACAAAGCGATGTCTGCTCATGGAAGGGAGATGGCACGCAAATAGATTTACTGATTGACCGCCGGGATCAAACCATCAATGTGTGTGAGATTAAGTTTTCCCAAAGCGAATTTGAAATCACCAAACAATACGACACGCTTCTTCGTACCAGATTGGAAAAGTTCCGTTCAGCCTCAAAAACAAGAAAAGCCTTGCACCAGACATTCATCACGACATACGGTGTCAAAGACAATGCTTATAAAGGAAATATACAAAGCGAAATAGTCCTTGATGACCTGTTTGAAAAATGAAAAGACGGGGAAATGCTTCAATTCTTCCTCGCTAACCCCTAAAAAAAACGAGTTAGCGAGGAACAATCGGGCTATTCGCACGCTTCCGGACTCTCCAACGAACGTATCCACTCAATGCCGACTCCTTCACCCTGTGTCTCTCCAAAATCAAGGTAAAGAGTCATGTTAACGGGATGTGTTGAGAACTCCGTCCCATTATTAGAGCGCGAACCGGAGACAGTAAACACATAGGTATCCTCACCTACCCTCCGGGCATCCTTTTCGCTGAATGTCCAGAATTCGGGCGCACTCATCACGCTATAGCTTAACCGAAGCCACGCCTTGTCGCGCACGGCAGGCATCCGGCTTATCTTCACAGCTAAGTAGGGATACTTAGCGGCATCGTACAAAATGCCTCTCTTACTGCAAGCCGTCCCGGAGGCTTTCAGCACCATTTTCCCGTCCTCGGCCCGCCAAGCAGCGTCAGCAAACTTCCATCCGTACAGGCTTTCACTAACTGCCTCGTTGACTTGCCCTTTCTTTGGCAAAGCCTCGCCCTCGCCCAAATAAAAGAGAAGGGAGCCAAAACCGGGATTGTCGCAGGTAAATCCGGCACCTTCCGGACGGACACAGCCCAATACCATGCGAGTGTAGGGCATAGAGAGATGACGGCGTTCTACATAATGATTGTAAGGCAATTCGAACACGGCTCTGAATTCACCCAATCCGGCTTGCCCCAAGGTTTGCCAATTGGAATATTTTCCAGTCTTGTCCTTCCAAGTGAAGAAAGGCACTTCGTATCCCAAATTCGATTGGGAAAGGTATTCACACCCGGTCATAATCCGATTGTCCAACGCGGCATAGAGGTCATCTCCTTGATTCCATGCCACTTCGGCTATCTCTGCCAAACAACCTACACCAAGCATACAATGGGCCTGATCGCGCCCACTTTCCTGTATCTGCCCGCTCGGAGCGATGTAGTTGGGCAACGAGCCGTTGTCCTCTCCCCGGTAGAAGAAATCAATTGCTTCTTTATATAAAGCCTCATCATCGAGAAAGACCGCCATGCCTATCATTGCCTTCGTCACGGCTATTCCCCAGTTTCCGTTACTGTAAGGAGGCGTCTCATAAAACTCTTTCAGCACAGGAAGAAACGCGCCACGGAACATCTGTCCGGCCTGCCTTGTATCCGCATCGGTCCAACCTCCGGGAAATCGGTCAGAAGAATAAGTGTAGCGCATAATCTCCGCTGCATTCACCAAAATAAATCCTTGAAGTCCCGCGCACAAAGGAGCGTCGCCGGGACATACCTCCAACAAAGTGGAAGCATAGGCACGGATAATCTCCATTGCTTTGTCCGCATGTCGCCGGTCTGCCGTAATACTCCATAACAATGCATTATAGTAGGCCGCATTGAAATCGTCCTCACACGGAGCCTTGGTATAGCCATACTTACCGGCACGGCTGATGTAGCGGAAAGGTCCTTTCACCACGTAGGCCGAAGAGGCTTCCGGCTCACTCCTCAAAAGCCGGTAAGACCCCATGGCGGGCCATACTTCGTCCTTCACCAATCGCGCCATACGATCCAGCGATTCCTGTGTATGCAGGATGCCGGGATGGGTGAACGAGCGTGCCGACATGCCTATCGACACGCACAATCCTATTAAAAAAGCAATAATTGTTTTCATAATTATTCAAGTTTTAAATGACAAATTCCATTTCCTACAAATCTATACATTTCCGCAGAATATTCCTTGCAATGTAGACTTGATTTTCAACTGTCCGGACAGAAAGTCCCAACAGTTCCCCTATTTCCGGGTTCGTCTGCTCCCGCTTGTATTTCAGCAGGAATATTTTCCGGCATTGGGGAGGAAGGGAAGCTATCTGCTTTTCCACGATTCTATAAAGTTCCTTGTACTCCAACTCACTTTCAATGTCGGTATCCGAGCGTTTAGGCTTCATCATTGCGCAAACACTCTCAAAGGACTGGACACTCCTCAGCAAATCAATGCAACGGTTGGCAATGGATTTGTATATAAGCCCAAGAGCCGCTTGCTCGGAAACGAAATAATAGTCACCAAGGAACAGCCTGACAAAAACATCATGCACTACGTCCTCGGCATAAAAGTGTCCCGACATCATCTTGTCCGCATAATGGACAAAAGCCACCCGGTATTTCCGATACATTTCCTCAAGGCATACCTGTTGCAGACAGTCAGCCTCATTAAAATCTTGCGGTTTCATAACGGCACAGGTTTCAAGGTTCTACAAATCAGCTAAAACAGAGTGTCCCGTCTCCAAGCGTTTCAGGCGGATAAGGGCTTCCAGATAATAATAGTCCGCATAGCTGATGGAAGCATCGACCTCCCAATTCTTGTTCATGTGTCCCACGCTATGCAGCAGGAAGGCAGAGCTTTGAGTGCCGGCCTGATAGGCTGAAGAAGACAATGCCTCCAACATCGCTATAGCTTGTCGCTTATAATATGCGGAAGAATCGGCATCGGCCACGTAAGTCGACAATTCAAGCAAAGCCGAGGCGGTAATGGCTGCAGCCGAAGCGTCACGCGGTTCGGCCGGAGATATTTCATAAGCCGCAAAGTCCCAATATGGAATCCTATCATTGGGCAGCCGTTTCAGATACACATCACTTACCTTGCGGGCAAAGTCGAGGAAACGGGGATCACCGGTCTCCCTATACACCATAGTATAACCATAGATGGCCCAGGCCTGTCCGCGCGCCCACATGGAATCATCACTTAGTCCCTGATGGGTCACCCCTTTGATGAAATGCCCGTCAATAGTGTCATACACCGCCACATGATAGCAGGAATAGTCTGGGCGGAACTGATGGCGCATGGTAGTCTCAGCATGGCGGACGGCCATATCATAAAGCCGTTTGTCACCTCCGTTGCGCGCCGCCCAAAAAAGAAGCTCCAGGTTCATCATATTATCTATAATGGTGTTATGGGGCCAGCCTTCTTTCTTCACCATATTCGGCCAAGAGAGAATTGTGCCTACTTTGGGGTTGTATAGCTCGGCAAGCGAATCTGCGGCACTCAACAGTCCTGCCTTATAAGACAAGTCTCCGGTAAGCCGATAGCCATTGCCTAAGCTGGTCATCATGATAAATCCGGAATCATGGCTACGCGCTTTCTTATAAGCAAACGGAAGAATAAGGTCGGACACTTTCCGGGCAGACTTCTCCCACAAACTATCGCGCGTGTCTTCATATAAATACCACAATATACCGGGCCAAAATCCGCATGTCCACGAACCCACTCCCGTGTAATTCCAAGATGAGCAACCTTTGTCCACTGAGTTTGGAATTTTGTCCGCAGAAGGCAAAGCAGATAATGTAAGAGCCGCCTGCGTACGACAATAATCTATTTCTTTCTCTACCGGAAAGTCTCCGGTATTCTCTTTGGAAGAATGGCAGGAAATGCAACTTGTGGCAAGTAGCAAACCTACAAGAATTGAAACGGATGTCTTCATACTTTCGTTAGTTTTTCTGGTTTTACATTTAAGTTTTCTGAGGATAAAGTTAGAAAACTTCCACTAACGAAATAAGCATATTCCGCCTAAATGAATTTCAACCTATTGGCAGAAACAAATATTGCATAACATGCTGATTATTACTGCTCTAATAACGGGCAAAAGACGCGTTTCATATTTTTTTGGTACGCAAATCCTCCGATTTCAAATACTCGGAAGGAGACATACCCTTCAATTTGCGGAACGAGCGGAAGAAAGAAGTGCGCGAGCTGAATCCGCATTCTTCGGACAAAGAGGCCAATGTAAACTTTGCCGTATCTCCCTGCTTCACCCGTGCTATAAATATTTCTACACGATACTGATTCACAAAATCGGTAAAGTTCGTATTCATGAACACATTCAACGTCTGAGAAACTTCCACCGCACTGCGGCCAATAGCCATCGCCATGTCCTGTAGTTTCAGGTCCGGGTTCAGATAAAGCTTGTCTTTATCCATACATCTGCGCAAGCTCTTCTCTATTTCAGCGGCTGCCTTATCATCAATCTTAGACTTCTGATATTTTTCTTTCGGCAAATCATGACTTCCACCCTCGCCCGATACCTCAGCATTGTCCAAACGAACTTTCCGAGTCTCTTTCCAATAATACAAGCCAACGGCACATAACACCACAACAGCACCTGCCATCCATCCCCAATTTTTATACCCTGATTCTACGGTTATCCGCAACGCGCACACCGCATCCGGCACTGAAGACGAACGCACCTTAAACACATAGCTGCCCGAAGGCAAGTCCGTATAAGCCACGGAGTTTTTGCCGGAAAGTGTTTTCCATTTCTTATCGTAACCTTCCAGACAATATTCATAAAGCATGGTGGTTTTCTCCGCATAGTTCAATGCGGAAAATGTCAAAGCTATGTTGCTTCCGGAGTGGGGCAAAGAAATCTCCTCCATGTAAGGCGAAGCATAGGGCGTCAAAGCGGAACCAGCCTTCTGCAATTCTCCGGCTACAATGATGGACGTAATTGCAGGCGGACAGAGAGATGAGGAATCCACTGTGTGATGCTCCGGAGTGTGGTAAGAGACAAGCCCACGCTCGTTTCCCCACCAAAGCATGTCATCGGAAGTAATCTGCACCGCATTGTTGAACACATAGCTTGGCATTCCATCGTAAAGCGCGAAACTTTTCCCCAGGGCAAAATCCTTATCCATATAAAGCAACCCTCCCTGAGTAGCAAACCACAAGCCTCCTCTCTGCGGATGGTCCACGATACTCATCACTGAGTTGTTAGGCAGAAAGTCATCTGTAGTGTAATGACGGAAACGGGTGAAACGCGCATCAGCCATCAGCACACCGTCCTTATCATCACAAAACCACAGATTGCTTTTCCTGTCCTCATAGATGTAACGGACACTCCGGGTATAAGGCAGCAGATGTTCAGGAAATAAATCAGTCTCAAAGACTCCGGTCTGTTCATTATACATATATAGGGCACCGGCCGTACCTATCCAAACCCTGCCGGAACTATCCACCCGGACGGAAAAGATAGAAGAATGTGACAAAGAAGAATTTGTACTATCAAACTTCCTATATTGCTTGTCCTTCAGATTATATTGATATAAACCGGATGAGCTTCCTATCCAAAGATTACCTTTCCTGTCCATAGCGAAGGCACTGAAGGATTCATTCTTGAAATCGTTTTCTTTGCCAAAGAATGAAAGCCGCCCCGAATCTGAGGAAAGCAGATACAAGCCGCCCCGATACGTGCCCACCAGATAGTCCTCTCCCAAGGGAGCGATATACAAAATGATGTCCGAACGCAAAATAGAATTGCGTTGGGTATAGCGAGCCAAACGGTTCTGTTTCTCCGAAAGGAAATAAAGGCCGTCACGGGTGCCTATCACCTTATTCTCTTTTTCCTCATCAATGTAGAAAGTACGGACATTCAAACCGGAAGAATGAAAGACGTCTTTCCATGAATAAACCGAAAAAAGATTCCTGCGAGCGGGCGTATAGCTGAGTCCACCCATATAAGTTCCTACGAAAAACAAGTCCTTCTCTTTCAAAAAAGTATAAACAGCACTGGAACAAATGCCGTCTGCCTGCGCGGAATGCAACATCGAAGTTATTCTCTCCCCTGTAGAAAGATTGAATACTTGTATTCCGTTGCCGTTGCATCCCACATAGAGCGTATCTTTTCCCTCCATCATCAGCTGCTTGATGTCACCGCTACGCATGCCTTCAAATTTCGAAAACGTCCGAGTCTTCCGGTCGAAACAAGAGATGCCCGCATTTCGTGTCCCGATGTAAATCTTATCTTCGGCCAATGTCAGGCACGAGAACCGGTTCGTGTCACTCATCCGGTTTCCCTCTACCTCCGTATAATAGATTTCCTTATTGCCTGTAACCACGTCATATTTTATCAGGCTTTCCAACGAAGTAATCCAGAATTCTGTCCCATCGCCTTTAGCCACTCCCGAGAGTTGGTTGTCCAACGAAAAAGTATTTGTCCCAAACAACACTTGGCGCATTTCACCCGCGCGGGAAATGAAAAGACCATGGTCGGTTATCACCAACAGGCTTTTTAGCGGTTTATCGTAATACAAGGCATTCACCCGCACGGGCTGGCCAGTCAGTGAAATCGCTTCGGCCTGCTCTGTCTTCCGGTCAAACCGGAAAAGTCCCATATCCGTGCCTATCCATAAATGAATGGAGTCGGTTTCTACCAAGGAAAGAATCGTATGCCCGGAAAATTGAGGATAAGTAATGACAGACACTCCGTCAAACCTGTCAAGCCCCGTTTGGGTGCCTAGCCAGACAAAGCCTCTTTCATCTTTATAAATGGCATTGATAATGTTGCTCGATAACCCGTCGAACGTAGTGACGGTACGGAAAGAATAGTTTTTGAAATCAGAAGCCATGGCCGGAAAAGACAGCGATACCAACATCGCCACCCAAACGACAAGACGGGCGATATATTTCACCCCAATAGAAAAGTCCTTCATAGCTTCTTTCATTTTCATATCTTCATGGAGACCGGGCAAAAGTAGAAATAAAAAACGACTTAAACAAATATAGGCAGACACACCGGAAAAAATATGCGTCTGCCTATACCATATTAATATATACGCCCAATCTTCTCCGCATCGGGGAAACGGGGTTGAAAGAATATTATTCGTTCTCCCTCTTCTCTCCAAAGAATTGCTGCATATACTCCACTTCTTCCAAGCGTTGCTTGTTCTCTTCGCGCATCCGTTGCTCATGCTCCAACTCGTCCGCGTTTTTCAGCGTAGCCGTCAATGCATCGCCTGTCACACTCGGAATTTCATTCGCCTCGGAAGGGACGAACACCAACGGATGGTCGGGCGAAACGCTTTCCAGCACAATGCTTCCGGTCACAGGCATCTGCGAACCTTCGAACAGCACGCTGGCAGTCACCCGTATCTTTCCGGGCTTCAATGTAGATTGAACGAGCACAGGAGCCGTACCCCATCTTACCGGTGCGGGATTGGCCAATACATCGGCTCCTCCTAAGATACGCCCCTCACCTTCCACACGAAACTTGATGACATCATTGTTCAGATGCTTGATGTTGCCGTTCGCATCGGCTATGGCCGCTACCACGACTACGGCATCAGAGCCGTCTGCCTTCAGGCTGACATCTTCATCATCCACCCAAAGCAGAATCTTGCCGGGGCGACGTGCCGGACAAACCCGATGCGTAGCCACGACCTTCCCGCCAACCATGCCTTCGGCCAGCAGAAATACTTCATCCTGTTTCTTATCGTTCATAGACATATATTTGTCTATCATGAAGTCATACACATTCTCAAACGTGATGATGGGGGACGGCATACCATTCTGCTCCGCCTTTTTCGTGTACGCGAATGTCTTCCCGCCTTTGTTGTAAGTGAGTCGCACTTCCTCGCAGTTGGAATAAACGGTCACGTCTGCGGGCGAGAACGGGGTCATCTCATGAGCAATGTAGACCATAGGTCCCGTTTCATACAACACGCCTTTTACCTTATCCGCTGGTCTTTGCGACTGAAACATATAATAAGAATACTTCGGCTGGCGGAACACGTCCATCAATCCTCCATAGAAAGGATCAGGGTGATAACCCCGCTGATGGTCGAAGGAGTGCCACAGGCAACCGCCCACATGCTGCCGCGGCATGCGATATAACTTATCATAACAAGTGTAATCGTAAGACGGATGGGCATAATGCCGGGCCTGCACCAGCATGGCATGTTCGCCCCAGTTGCGTGCCACACGACTGGGCGAATTGTGCGAATTCCAGTCATCCACATTATCACCCCATTCGCGGGTGAAATAGCAGATATCCGGATTCATCTCCGCTTCCTCCAACGGATGGGAGAACAATACCGGATAATATTCATGCCCGCGTGCCGTGGCGTCACAGCCTGAGTAGCAATACGGATAAGAATACTCCTCCCGCACAACGGCAAGCGTATTCTTGGCAAAGTCCGCCGGATACCACGTCTCATTCAAGATGGGCTCCCACATCCACACGCAGGGATGGTTACGGTCGCGGCGCACCAACTGGCGTATGTCGTCATACACCCGCTCCGCGAAAATGGGTTCATCATTCCAGAACTGCCATCCGGGCGTGTTCACAATCACCAGCAAACCTAGCTCATCGCACGCATCCATGAACGCCGGGTCCTGCGGACAATGAGCATTACGAATCACCTTCAACCCGGCATCCCGCAACTTTTTGGCGTCCCGCCAATGCAGCGAATTGGGCACCGCATTGCCCACCACGGCAAAATCCTGATGGCGGTTAGCTCCCATCAAAGGCTGAGCATAAGGCTTTCCGTTCAGCCAAAAGCCGTCTTTCCCCTTAAACTCGATGCTACGAATGCCTATCCTGCGGCGATATCCGTCCACCACTTTACCTTCCTTATCACGGACACGCACTACCAAATTATATAAATAAGGACGCTCTGGCGACCAAAGTTTAGGCTTCTTCACTACCTTGCGGGCATTCACCGCTTCGGCTTTCCCTGACTTCACTTTTAGCGGACGCTCCAGACGAGCCACCTCTTGTCCGTCATTTTGCGACAAGACATATTCCACCGTTCCCACGAAAGTCTTTTCTTGCTCATTACGTACCTGCAAACGTAACCGGACATCGGCCGAAGCCTCACTGACCGCGTCATACGATACGAACAGCCCGCCACCGGCCACCTCATCCTCAAAGTTCGGGTCGGTGATAAACACCCTGTTGTGAGCCACCAACCAACAATCCCGGTAAATACCTCCAAAGTAAGTAAAGTCCAGCACCTCCTGCGCCTTGCCCGGCGGGTACGAAGGGTCATTGCTATTGTCCGCCCACACGGCTATGACATTCTCCCGCGACCAATCCACTACATCCGTTACGTCCGCCACCACCGGCAAGTAACCACCATAGTGTTCAGCCACCTGTTTTCCATTCACAAACACCTTGCTTTTTCCCATAATGGCCTCAAAATGCAGAAACAATTTCTTCCCTTTCAAACGGCTGTCCGGACTGAAATGCTTACGATACCACACTTCTCCCTGATAGTTCACACAGCCACTGGCCTCCAATGGCAGATATTCAATGCCATGAGGCAAGGACACCACCTCCCAGTGACTGTCATCAAACTCCCACGCCTCGGCTCCCTCCGCATCTCCTTTATGGAAACGCCAAGCAGGATTCATCGAAAAAACCTCGCGCCCGCAGCCGGACAACTCAAAAAATCCCGCTGTCGAGAACTCTGGCTGATGCGCCCATCCGAAGGCCACACACGCCCATAACCATACCAACGTACTAAATACTTTCGCCCTCATAATTTTTTATATTAATAAATAGATTTCTGCAATAATAGCAAAAAGAGATGAATTGGACAAGCTAAACGAAATAAAAAGCACAGATGATGATAGCAATATATTAAAACAAGACCGTGATTATCATTTTTCACCTCTGACACTTTGTATTTCCTAATCACTGAGAATCGTTTATTTCGAGGCTATGAATTTATATAAACCGATAACCTTCTTCACACACGAACTTCATGCCAAATACAAGTTCGGCATTATCCAATGACAGTCTGATTCAGAAGCAAATAACAATAAAAATATTAATCCTTATCTATAATATTTGGACATAACAGTTAATATATTTATCTTTGCAACATGGGAAACAACTCTATCACACAAGCAATGTCTAATCCAGAAATCATTACGGAATTAGGCAGACGATTTAAGGAATACAGACTGAACTGCAAGCTCACACAAAAAGAGGCAGCCGAGAAAGCAGGGGTCAGCCTGGTGACGTTGCGCCAGTTTGAAAACGGGAAATCCTATAACATCAACATGGGCAATTTCCTTTCCCTCCTACGGGTCGTGGATTGTCTGGAACCTGTCAACGAACTGATGCCGGAAATTCCGGTTTCCGCATACATGATGGAACAACTCATCCATAAAAAGCCTAAAAGGATAAAACATGGAAAATAATGTCATAAGCGTCATGCTTTGGGGGGAAGAGGTCGGAAAACTCTATTGGGATGAAAGAAGTAAAAGAGCCATTTTCAACTATCATCCGGATTTTATTCGGAAAGGATTGGATATCGCTCCATTAACAGCTTCAGTGAAAGGGGCCGCCTCAAAAGGAATGCCGATTTTAGGGAATAAAGATAAGCTCTATCAAGGACTTCCTCCCTTCCTTGCAGACTCATTGCCAGATCGGTGGGTTTGCCAAGCAGAACGGCATAAAGAATGCGAAAAAGATAATCAATGAGGTCTGTATTGCCATCAGTCATTTCTATGACTATGCCACCAAGTATCAGATAAACGAATATTGGAAAGACCGCATCGAGCAGCACCTCTCCAAACTGGTTCCTCCGACCATTGGCACAACCATGAACCACTACCTTCCGACCTTTGTCGAACCCTACAAAATGGAAGATGGTTTTTGGGTTTCTGAAATCAACTTCATTGAAAACTCTCGGCATGATTTCCGCATCGAAGCCGTCATCAACGGAAAACGGCAGAAGTACATTGCCGGACGTAAAAGTGAATTGGCGACTGAGATCATCGCCAAAGGCAGGAACAAAATGAATATAGAATACAAAAAGGAATTTGTCAAACGGCTGTTATTGCCTTTAGCAAGAAGAGAATCTCAATAGAATGCGTTTCAAGTATTATTGGATATTTACCCAAGTATCATTGATTACTCTATTATTTATTCAATGATATTTGAGTTTTACAGATTGGAATATGTCCTCTTCCCCCCTATTTTAAATAGTAACTCCAAAATGCAAAAAATAATTGCAGAATTTGGAGTTTGATAATATAATACTTATTCTTGCATTGTCATTAAGACGAGAGCTCTTATGAATAATGACCAAGGGAAAGGATGCCACTCTCCAAAGGCTAAGGAGAGTGGTTTCCTTATCAATTTTAGAGCGTAACTTAAAAAAAGCGGTATGGATAAAGTGAAACATTTTTTTGAGCTGAAGGAGCTTTAGAAAAAGCTCCTGAAGAGGAACGGAATCAAATTGATAAAAAAATCACTACCTTACTGAACTCTATGAGTGATGAAGAGCAAAAGCAACTGAGTATAGCCGTCAGTGATGATTTACAAAAAATCCGACAAGAAGTCGGGGAATTGAAACGTACACTTTCAGCCAGAAAACTGATGGAACCGATATTGCTTTTATCTCTGTATCCGCATTAGCTAAAGAATATTTCGGGAAAAGCGCATCGTGGTTCTACCAACGTTTGAACGGTAATATGGTACATGGCAAACCTGTTTCTTTCACCCAAGAAGAATTAACCGTGCTTGCACATGCCTTGAATGATATGGCCAGCAAACTACAACAAGCAGCATTGACTGTGGTATAAAACTAAAAAAGTCTGCCATTGGCATGAAATTTACCAATGACAGACAATTATCCAAATTACAAGTTTTATTGGGTAGAAAACAATCGGACTATTAGATTAAAGTTATCATCTCTAAAAGAAGTTTCCCATGGAGTTGTGTCCACTTGCTCATCACGTAATGTCAGCATTTGGTTAGCTTTGTCGTATTCCCCATTATAAATTGCCGCACACCATTGAGCGACTTGATTATCTGGATACTCCACAAGCCATTTTTTAACAAGTTCATCAGCTTCATTTTTATTTCCCAAGTTCCGTAATGCAAATGCATTTAACAAACTTGCAGACTCGAAACGAGAATGTTTGGATTTATCTTGAGCCACTGATAACAATAGCTCTCTGGCTTTACCATCATCCCCCATCCTTTTGTACACTTCCGCTTCCACAAAATTCTCAAAACGATTATCAATCATATTATCATATGGTTTCCCTACGCCTAAATTTTCAGGCCACTCTTTCGATAATTTGATATTAGCTAAAGCTCGTTTATATCGTTCCTGTTTTAGCTCTTCTATTGCCAAATACAAATTTGCAGTTCGATAAATAGTACGTCCTTCATAAGCTCCTTCGTTAGGTAATACCAACAAATTGCCTAATGTGGAGATGCACTGCTTATAACATCCTGCTTCACATAGAGCTTTCGCATATTTCAAACCAATATAATAATTGGACGGATATTTATTCGCATACTTCTTCCCAACTTTCACAGCTTCAGTCCAATGATGAATTGAATTATAGTAATCAAGTAATGCAAAACCTATTCTCCAAGATTCTGACATTTTTTCTGCCAACAACAGATCTTTTAGCTTTTCTTCTTCTGATTTTAATAAAGCCCGACTTAAATAGAATGGAACAAAATCGGGATCTCCACATTTATTAAAAAGAGACAAAGCTTTCTCCTCATTTTGATTCGCCCACCAAATCAATCCTTCATAATATTTGATTTTCCAATCCGAACTAACAGTTTTCGCCCACGACAAAGCCTCTAATGTAGTCGGACGAAATGGAAACACCAACTCAGGAGATTGTTTATTGGCTTTTTCCAAAGCAACAAGACTCTCCGCACTATTCCCTTCCTTATGAAGAATATATGCCCTTTTATAATTTGCGATCGGATAATCAGGAATAAATGACAATAGCATCAAAGCTTCTCGATTACATCCTATATTTTCATACCATTCTGATAGCTCCATAAGCGTTTCCTGAGGAAGTTCACTCCGTATTAGAGACATGAATTCCTCTTGACTTATAAGATTTAATAAATATGCTTCAAACCTAGCCATATGATATAAAGGCAATTCTTCTAACAATGTGGAAACCATAGTTGCCGCTTTGGAATTTTGATTCATTTTACGATAGGTGACAACTAAAACCATTTGAGCATTGAAATTGTCAGGATTAGATTGAAGACTTTTACGAGCATAATGTTCAACTTTACCCCAATTATGTTCTATCAAAAACATTTCAGCCAACTTTTCATAAGCAGCACTTCGAATAGAAGGCGAATATGCTGCTACCGAAAAACCATCTTTTGCATCCGTATTCTTTCCTAATGCCATATTACACAAACCATACAGATAATTAGTTTCTCCATAATATGTGTTTATGCTTAAGGATGTCCGACAATAAGCCAAAGCTTCTTGATAACGGCCTTGTCGGTAATACAGAGATGCCAAACTATTCAAGCTTGGAATAAAATAAGGGTCCTGTTTCAAAGATAAACATAAAAACTTTTCAGCTTTATCATATACTTTTTGATTCATCCACTGCCGCCCTTGGGTATACAAGCCATAAACAGAATTCCAATTAAAATCATTCGGAATTTTCTTGGGTCGACTAATTACATTATCCGATTTTTTCTCCGAATAAACCAATAAATTATCTCCTATCACAACTCGCAAGTTTCCAATGGGTAGTTGCTCTATCGGAATAGAATCCTGCCAAGTTTCAAGAACGTCACATTCCAATTGCTTAACGCATACTTCTTTCTCTCCATTATACACTTTTACTAATGTTACAAGTTTTTGAGTTGGAGAGAAATTTAGTTTAAGATAATCTTTGTCACGCGAAACATTCAAAGCACCAATATCGGAAGCTTTTAAGATGCCTTTTATTCCTTTTACAGGATACCAATATTCAATCCATTGATCTGCGGCTTGCGGTTCAAACACTGCATGCTTAAATGGTGTATAACTACTACCTGAAGCCGGTTGATTATACATGCGACCAGATTGTAGTTCAATATATTGTCCATCAGAGTCCGTTAGCAAATCTTCCCAAATAGCACCTTCACGAGACAATCCCCAAAGAAATATTTTCATTCCCAATTTATCATCATAATTTGCATAATGAACAGAACCATAATCGTTGTCATGCCAATATATACCATAAAAGTCGTTGTATTTTCCTATAATATGGTATGATTTAGAATTCCCAAAATTATTTTTCTCATACCAAGAGATATCACGTCCTTCTTCATCAAGCGGAAAAGAATGCAATTCTCCTCCATGTCCAATATAATTAGTTCCCGGATAACAAAATTCCGCATTCCCATCAGCCGGATATCCGGCATTCATCCATTGATAATAAGGTTGATTTATAGAAGATGCATTATACCATGTTGTTTTTGTTGTAAAATAAGCCTTATCCGAAGGCAAGTTTATTTCAACCATCCAAAACGTACGGGTCAGCAGTTCATAAGAAGCGACATAACAGCTGGCACTACCATCTTTTTTCTCTTTTATCAGATAATCTATAGGAGTACTAGAGGTAGGAACATGACCAATGATTCCAAAATTAAATTCAATTCCTCCTGAAGTCCAAGGACCTCTCATTGCTATATCACGGAATTTAACAACATGATTATCATAGATGAATTCCTTATTAGTCGTTTTATCCACAGCACTCCAGATTTTCCCTCCGATTTCCGGATAAATCTTAATTCGGATATAACCATTCTCCAATGTAACAACTTTCCAATCCTTATCTATTCCTTTAGACGCAAAACCATCAAAACGGAAATACGGGTAGAATAATTTTGAGGGATTGGCAACCGGATCAGGATCATAAAACGGATATGTTTTAATTCGTTCTACAGATTCTGCTATTTTACTTCGCTGCGCTCCAAGAGATATTGGCAACAGGAGAAGCAGACTTATTAAAACAGATAAAAATTTATTCATACGCAATACAATTACATTCACCCTATAATCCTATACAGCCTATGCAAACAAGTTATTTATCAATTCGACAAATACATAATTAAAACCATTCTTACCTATTTGCCGAATTGAATAATTTATTTGTTCATTCATTTAACAGCGATTCTATTCGTTCTGCCATCGTCTTCCGAGCTGAATATAAATCCGCAACATTTCTTGAGAATGCTTTTACATCAACGACCAAATTCTCTACTTGCTTTGCCGTAAAGCTATTATCTCCCAGCTTTTTCAACATTGACAAATACTCATAATCCTCAATACCTTCACGTAACAATTCAAATCGAATCGAAGAAACCGGACCATTCACATTTGGTTGTCCTGTATATCTTTCTACATAATCTCCCGGATACCAAAGAGAACCTTCTCCGTTGAGTATAGAACCATCACTACACAAAAAGCCCGAATGGAATGTATTCGCATTCAACCAAGGATTAGCAGTTTCCGACCACCAATTAATTGCCCAATACAATATACCATCCATCTGATATTTAGCAGTAATCCAAGGAACCATAACCAAATCCATCGCTGGAGCATCTATAAAATAATTTGGCTGAGGGTAACGTTGATCACAAGATATATACCAAGTAATTTCTCCTCCTTTTTCCTTCTCATGCAATATTGCCTGCCTTACCTCCGGATCATTTAAATGATTTCCATGAATAGAATAATTCGTTACAAACCCTTGAAGTACGCCCCATTCCGGATGCTCTTTAGGAGGAACAGGAGTTCTCGTTACCAGAAATGGTACATTGGTTGTAGCTTCTTTAACTAAAGCTCCCCATTTTCTTGTATTTTCATAATCTCTCTGTGATCGAGGCTCATCAATAGGACTATTAAACACAAGACGGTCATGCCAGCCATTCTTATCAAAGTAAGCTTCTACTTGCGAGAGGTATGATTTCACTATTTTATTATATTCATCACTGAAAGGAAGTGCAGAAATCTGTCTATCCAGATTTCCTGGTAGAGCATTCAAAAGAACTCGCTTGGTTTTCAGTTCATTCATATAATACAAATATCTTTCATGATTAAAAATCACTTTCAACTTCCCATTCTTCAATTCAACATCTGGACGTAACATATCATTAAACCAAGGCTCCATTCTATTGGCAAATAACTTATCATAATATATTTGAGTGATATTTGTTATTTCCTCAGTCTCACTAGGCTTATGATAAAAATCTGCAATCTGTCCTTTGGACACATTCATATACGTAATCAAAGAAGTCTGTTCAGGAAGCGTAAAATTGTACACGTTAAGATTAATCTGCAAAATCTGAATAACTTTTCCCTTTTGAGAAACTTCTATATTCCCATGGTATTTCCCAGCCTTTGTCTGCGGAGGAATAAATAAATCAATCCATATTGGCCTATTTTTCACGATGTCATATTGAGCCGCCATACTGAAAGGACGCTGAATAGGAACTATGGCATCAGGCCAATACCCAGTAGCACCAACTGGGCCAGAAGTTCCGCATAACATGATATAATGCTCCAAATAACAGTTTATGTATTCTTTCTTTATTGTGTTACCTTGTTCTGATATCAAATCCGAGACTTGAATCATAAAACCATTAGGAACTTCAATTTCACGTGGAGAACCTTTTACAGAGGTCGTAATAACGACTTGGAAAGGAACATGTTCATTCCCTGCTCCTGCAACATTAATCACCTTCTCTTTATCAGACCAAATAAGATTCTCTACTTCCACTCTATCCTCAGGACGGACTTTCTGCTCTGCTGGAACTGCCCATACTGTTATTTCTTGTTTATTACTACTAACGTCTTCTACCACATCATCAATAGCACCAGTCTGCGCTATTACTTGTGAATTTACATACAAATTTGACGTAAAAACAAATCCTGTGAGAAGTATAAATTTCGACATTCTATGTATCAAATTAATTGCTTTCATAATCATCCTATTTATTAACGATTCAAACCTTATTTATATTAATAACCTGGATTTTGTTCTATATTTGGATTCAATCTGATTTCGCTTTCAGGAATTGGGAATAAATAATCAGACTCAGAAAAATTGTGTTTATACTCTTCTCTAGTCACCTCATATAAAATCCTCTTTCTCACAATATCATTCCACCTATCATATTCAAAACATAATTCCAAATTACGTTCGTGAATTACAGCCTTATCAAAAGCTTCTTGTGTCATGTTTGTCGTTAAAAGTGGATAATTAGGATTCGGCTGATAATCATTTGCCCTATTAATAACCGAATTAATGGCATCAACAGCTGCTTGAGTTGGACCACCATTAGACATATTTTCAGCCTCAGCAAATATTAAGAGAACGTCCGCATATCTGATTATGGGGATATTCACTGTTGTAAATCCTCTATCAAAGTTTTCTTGAGTATCATACAAATACTTCTGTATGCCCGCATTTCGTCCCAATTCGGTTGCCGAAGTACCATTTTTATCATGTGTTTCTAAATAAACATGTTTTCTGGGCTGTTCATTATAAGTGGAATCAACCCAAACTTGGTCAGCTGAATAGTCCCCCCACCCATATATCGTACTCCAAATACGAGGATCTGTTGACGGGCATTCATCATTAGCAACAAAACTCCACATCATTTCCGGTCCTTCTTCTGTTGCCATCGAGAATACATCTCTAATATCCTCTACCAAACTATATTTATGAGAATCAATCACTTCTTTCGCAAGACTTGCAGCTTTGGAATAATAGCTCGCATCATTAAGGGGAGCTGTAGCCATAGTTAGATAGGCTTTTGCCAACAATGCTTTTGCAACCCATTTATTAGGACGTCCAAATGCTCCCCAATCCTCCGGGAGTTTATCTATGGCTTCTTCAAAATCCTGAATTATAAATGCATATGTTTCTTCTACAGAAGAGCGCTTGGGAAGTTGAATAAAGTAATCGCCTGTATCATCCTCTGTGAGTATCTGCATTCCTCCCCACATCCGTACTAATTGAAAATAATTCCAAGCACGTAAGAACTTTAATTGTCCAACCAATTGTTCTACTTCCTCTTGTGAAGTTCCTTCAAGTCCCCGGTCTATTATTGAACGTAAAGCAAAATTAATGTCTTTGATATTTGCAAAATGAAGAGCATAAATATCAGACCCATGATTTAATCCAATTATTAAATCGCCACCTTCTTCTTGATCGGAATGCCTATGCAATGCAGGATTATAAGCATATCCTGACCACGAATGAAACGCCCGATACATACAGCCGGTTAAAACTGTCTCAATTTGAGCCGATGTATTGAAATATTTGTCTGGAGTAATAAATCCTTTTGGATTTTCAGACAAATCAAACAAATCACAACTATTAAGCATTATCAATGATAACAATAGTCCCACAAGAAATGAATATCGTTTCATAATCATCATAAATTTAAAGGTTTATATTCACACCAAAAGTGATTACTCTCGAAGAAGGATAACTACTATAGTCTGTTCCCAACTGTGCGTCACTGCCTGTAAAAGAGCTTACTTCCGGATCAAATCCTTTATATTTTGTTATAGTAAACAAATTTGTTGCGGTCAGATAAACTCTAATACTTTCAAAGACACTAAACTTATTAAAAGTATAGCCTAACGTGAGATTTTTTAATCTTATATAAGAACCGCTCTCAATCCATCTACCATTAATATTTTCCCCAGTCACAGGAAATGTTACAGTGCTTACAAAAGGCTGATTAGGATGGGCTGCATTCCAAGCATCACGATAATTTTCTCTATAACTTTCAGAGTACAATGCTGGCACATCTGTATTCTGATGTTCCGGTGTCCATCGATCAAACTTCGCCACCCCATAACCAGTGCCTTCGTCCCTTTTTATTCTTGCCACATTAAAAATGTCATTACCTACAGTTCCTTGGAACAAAAATGTCAAATCAAAATTTTTATATGTAAATCGATTTGAAATACCAAAAATCATATCAGGCAACGTATTACCAATAACTTTCCAATCATGATCAAAGTCAATCTTCCCATCATGGTTCACATCTGTATACTTAGGATCACCCGGAAGTTGACCATATTTCGCAGCTTCATCTCTTTCCTCCATCTTCCAAGTTCCTTCATATCCAAATCCCATAATTTGTCCAAACGGTTCACCTTTTGTCAAATACATAAATGGGATATTAGTTCCATGACCACCGCCACCGGCAGAATAAGCTATATATTCATCCTTACCCAAATCCAATACCTTAGTCTTTGAAAAAGTTGTATTTATGCCGGGACTCCACGTTAAATCTCCGAATTTAAAATTTCCATTCACAGATAGTTCCAATCCTTTATTACCCATCTTTCCTACGTTGTCTATTATACTGGTCAACCCCGTAGAGACTGGCAGTTCCCTCATCATCAACAAATTAGATGTAACCTTATCATAATATTCCCCTACAAACTGAAACATTCCATTCCATAAAGACACATTCAATCCGATATTCCATTGACGGGTACTTTCCCATTTCAAATCCGGATTTGCCGCAGAGATAATACCATAGCCCAAATTAGATGAGGCCGAACCTAAATATGGATACTTGCCTACACTACCAATTTGAGAGATTGTTTGGAAATTAGTGATTGCCTGATTTCCAGTAGTACCCCAACTAAATCTCAACATAATGTCATCAACCCATGTAAGCTTCTCCATAAAATTCTCCCGAGAAATTCTCCATCCGATTGAGGCTGCGGGAAAATATCCCCACTTATTGTTCTCACCAAAAACAGAAGAGCCATCAGCACGGATACTTGCTGAGAACAAATACTTATTATCATAAGCATAATTTACTCTTCCGACACCAGAAAGGATCTTCCGGTGTCCTTGTCCCGAACTCGTTTTTTGTATTTGCGCAGCATTTAAATCATATACGCCAGTTTCTTGCATTGTAAAGTTACTATTATCAATATAACTCCATGTCTCATCATTCACTTTTATCTCTCCAACGGCTGTAACATTTACATTATGCAAACCTATATCCCGTGTATAATTTAATATATTGGAATTCTGCAAATCTGTAGAATATGTATTTCTGACTCGTCCTATTCCATTAGACTGATTGCCCATGAATGTTTTGAGGTTATAAAACTGCTTATTCTCACTCTGCTGAATCCTTGCGCCTCCATTAATCTGAAGAGAGAAATACTTTAGGAACTTAAAATTCAATGACAAGTTGACATTATTATGAATCGTTCTCATTTCATTTTGAGTTTCTCGAGCACTTGCCACCGGATTCCAAACGGTAGGATCACCAATTCGATTATTTGCTTTCGAGTAATTGCCATTCTCATCATAAACAGAGATTGTTGGTGAAAAGATTGTAGCAGCTGCAACAGGATTCCCCGGCCAATCAATATCACCTCCAAAATTCGCCCCATATTTATTTTGTATCGCTCCATCCCAATTTAAGGAAACATCTAACCAATCAGTAATAGTTGCGCCAACATTAGTTCTTAAAGAATAGCGTTTATATCCGGAATTGATCATCACACCGTCTTGGTCAAGGAATGATCCTGAAACAAAATAATTCACGCGCCTAGCTTTTCCACTGACAGATAATTGATGATTTTGAATTAATGCTGTCCTATAAACCTCATCTATCCAATTTGTACCTCCATTCCTTTCTAACTCTTCTATCTCCGCATCCGTAAATAAAGGTTGAGGAACACGATCTAGGTCATTTGCCATTTCCAGAGCGTTCAACTCTCTTGCATAATCCGCAGCTCCCATTAATTCTACTCCGCCCATTAAAATATGAGAGAAACCGACTTCTGAAGAATAGTTGACGGAAGGCTTCTCGGAAACACCTTTTTTAGTAGTAATAAGAATAACACCATTTGCCCCCTGCGCACCATAAATAGCTGTAGCCGCAGCATCTTTCAAGATTTCCATTGAAGCAATGTCATTGGGATTTAAAGACTTCAAATCACCACCCTGAAAACCATCAATTACAATCAGCGCATTATTACCACCTTGAATAGAATTCATACCTCTAATTCGGATTGTAGTTTCCGCACCCGGAGATCCATCTGTATTAAGCACAAGCACGCCCGCAGCTTGCCCTTGCAACATTTGGTCTACACGCTGAGTCGCTACAGGCTTCACACTTGACATTGGAAGACTACTAATAGCACCTGTCACAACACTTTTCTTCATACTTCCATAGCCCACCACTACAACTTCATCTAAAGCTTGAGTATCTTCCTGAAGTACAATATCCAAATACTCTTTCTCTCCAATAGATACTTCTTGAGTTATATAGCCTAAAAAGGAGATTCGTAATTTAGCATTATCAGAGACTTTCAACGAGAAGCCTCCATTTGCGTCCGTTATAACTCCATTTGTTGTGCCAATCTCCAGCACATTTGCACCAATAATAGGTTCCCCACCTGCATCTACTACTTTTCCACGAATTACATTACCTTGAAGTGTTTGCTGCATTCCATCTAGTTCATTAGACAAAATAATCTTCTTATCAAGCACCGTATAGCGTACATCAGTACCGGCAAACACTTCGTCCAATATGGCAAAGATATCGCTGTTGTCAGCGGATACCGACACGCGACGGTTCAAATCTACATGCGTATTGTTATAGAAGAAATCAAAATCGGACAGTTCTTCTATTTGCACAAGGACATCGGCCACGGTCTCTTCTTCTACATGCAACGAGATTCGGGCATTCTGCGCATACGAACCGGCCGCTTGCAACATGCCGATGGAGCAGAGGAGGGTTAAAAGAAATAATTTCATACCTAAAGGAATTTTTTTCGCGAGAAACATAAACAACTTTCCCGCTTGTAGATTTTGGAGGTTACAATAGTTTTTCATACTTTTGCAATGCTTTTAAGTGATAAAAAAGTTCATTTTCTCATGGCTTTTTTCATACGGGAAGATATGGGGGTATCCTCCCGTATGTTTTTCGTTTACGGCGGTTTGCTTTTCATGGTTATTCGTTTTTTTGATGTTTGTAAATCAGTTTAATAAATCTCTATTTGTATTTTCTCTTGGTTGATATTGGGGTCATTCAAATATCGCCAATGAATGTGCGAGGATATTTCGAAGTATTTCAATATCTTCTCCAAACGCTGGGTCGTAAATGTTCCCGTAAACCGATTCTTATTCAAGCTCGGATTTTTTACAATAAAATCCACATTGAAACGTTTTCCAAGCATACGCAAGGCTTCCGGCAAGGGGGTGTTGTCGAAAATGATTTGTCCGTCTTTCCAGGACAATTCCGACTTACCGGAGGTTTCATAACGAGTCAGTTCGTGTGTGGAGACATCATAAACCAGCTTCTGACCCGGTGAAAGCATTGCACGTTTCATCCCTCTTCCATCCCGATAAAGGAATCTGACTTCACCTTCAGTCAACGTTGTAGTGATACAAGCATCGTTCTCGTATGCTTCTACATTAAAATGAGTGCCAAGGACTTCGACAGCCGACTGTTGAGGAGTATGTACAATGAAACGGCGTTGGGGGTCTTTCGCCACTTCAAAGTAGGCTTCTCCGGACAGACTGACGGTACGGGCATCTTCTACAAACTTAGACGGATAGCTCAATACAGAACCGGAATTCAGGTAAACGAGAGTTCCATCGGGCAACGTCAAACGAGTTGTCATACCGGGATTTGTCCGGATTTCAAATGTTTCAGCCAATCTTTCATCCTGAGCAATGCGTACTTGCTGCCAGACAATAAGCGTTAGCAATGGCAGGAACAAAACGGCTGCCGCACGTTGTGCCCACTGCCACCAGTTGCCTGTCCTTCGACTTACAATCCCTTTACCCTTTACTTTCTTCAATGCCTTTTCCGTATCAGTCTCTTTTTGCGCCTCATAAACATCCACTGCCAGCAATAGAGAATAGATACGGCGAGCTGTCCGACGATTCTCATCGGAAGCCTCTATCCACGACTTCACTTCATACAATTCCGCTCCTTTCAATTTGCCATCGTAATAGTCGAATAATCGTTGCTCTATGTTCGTTAATTGCTCGTTCATCTGTCATTCTTTTATTGAAAAGACAGACGAGATGAGAAAGTTACTAAACCGAATCTTCTTTTTAACAATTCATTAACACAAATAAGCAAGCGTACAAATTAGTCCATATAAGATAGCGCACAATTTAGAAACAAAAATGACCAAAAAAATCACCCAAAGCACACACGAAAACGAATATGTCAATCCAAGAAAAACTTTTTGTAGAAATTCAAAACAGTTTCTAAATATCTCCGGACACTCGCCTTTAAAACTGAATAAGCTTTACCGGGAAATCGAATGAGGTTAAGCAAAAAGTTGTGTTCAAACTTACGGTTGTACAACCGAAGCTTTAAGTTGTATAACCGAAGCTTTCGGTTTTACAACCGAAGACTTCGGTTATAGAATATACTTAGGGGGAAAGGAGTTTCCATGAAACTAAAATCCTCATTATAAAGAAGTTTTGCATATTATACTTTGCGCGGGATGAGAATGTGCATTATATGGGAATTTAGCGCGCAAGCGCGCTTTAAATGAAGAATGAAGAATTAAGAATGATGAATGAAGAACGGCAACGGAACTCTCCTCCTTCTGGAAGGTTGCTCTCCCCCGATAACGGGGGAGCAAGGAGGGGGTGAGTCCCCGCAGGGGGAGGTGGTAGGATAAATATGTCACTTTAGCGACTCCTATTCTACTTAATTATATAAGTAGGTCGAACCATGCTTTTCCTACCACCCCGCCCGGTGGGCACCCCTCCTTCCAGAAGGGGAGTTGATTACTCTAATTCATCATTCTTAATTCTTCATTCAAGCGGGGCTCCGCCCCGCTAAATTACCATTTAGAATTGAACGAAAACAAACGAAGAGCTTTAAATTGACATTTTTCTTGGGCTTTTACCAAAAATCATTTAATTTTGTCCATACAATCTTTTAAAAGGAGTTATCAGCATGAAAACACACACGGACATATTGCTGCTTGACAGGCTGAAGAAAAGCGACATAAAAGCTTTCGATGCTTTGTTCAGGAAGTACTACCCTCTGCTATACACGTATGGCCGAAGGTTTGTCCGTGGAGAAGATGCCGAAGAAATAGCCCAAGATACCATGCTATGGCTTTGGGAACATCGGGAAGAAGAAATCATCCAGACATCATTGGTGAAATATCTGCTGAAAGCGGTCTACAGACGGGCATTAAACCGCATAGAGCAGGAGCAAGTTAAGCTACACGCTGACACGCATTACTATCACGACATTGTGGAGAATGTGCTGGAAGAGCAAGACTTGTGCATGATAAACGACTTAAGCCGCCGGCTGAACGAGGCCATTCACAATCTGCCCGACACTTACCGCGAAGCGTTCATCATGCACCGTTTCAAGGACATGACCCACAAAGAGATAGCAGAACGCCTGGGCGTATCAGTGCAAACCGTGAATTACCGCATCCAACAAGCCGTAAAATTACTGGCAGCGGAGCTAAAAGATTACCTACCGCTGCTCTTATTCTTACTCAAACTCTAACCATCGTCACTTTAACCACGTTCCCCGCTTCCAAAGATACTCCAACGGGCCGTGCGAATGCCGCTTCATCCACCAACAGCAGAAAGCATATTGCGCCAAGAAGAGCAGGATGCCTACCAGGAAGCTGGCCGTGATGCCCAAATCGTCGTGCAACGAAAAGCCCCAATTGTAGAATAGCAAGGAGCCCATCATGCTCTGCGTAACGTAGCACGTAAGACTCATGCGGCCATAGGGAATAATGCGGCGCAGGAGGGGCTGCATATTCGTGCGATAGTAAGCCATCAGGACCGCAGAAACCAGCAGGAGCATGAAGGCGAACTTATATAAAGAGGAGATGATAAGCAGCAAGGGGGTGCGAATAGAGGCATTGTCGATAAAGTCTGGCAACATATTGCCCAACCCGTAAAGCGGGAAAAACGCCACCAGCGAACCGCATAGCACTTTGTTCCACACCTTCAGATTCTCTTCCAGAAACAGTCTTCTTTTACCAACCAGAAATCCTAAAATGAACAAGGCAATAGTTTGGAAAACACGTCCGTTATCCCATGCCCATGCCAAACTGGCCAGCTGGCCTTCCCACAAATTGATGCGCAACGTCTCGAGGAACGTGCCATTGCTCTGCGCACTGAACGTAGCCGCCCACAAGTCGCCCGTAGGCAGGACAGGCGTCACAAACGAAGGATCGAAGCAGGCGCGCAACGTATAATAGAGAGGTATGGGCTGAATAAGCAACACGCAAGCCAGCACAAACAGCCATTTATCCTTCAGACGGCACACCAAAGGCAAGGCAAAACCCGCCAAGGCATACAACACCAGCACCTCGGCCGTGAAAAACGCAGCGTTCAGATTGCCGAAAAGGAACAACAGGAACAACCGCCAGCAGAAGCGCAAACGGAAATCGTGCCCCCGCAGGCGCTGGTTATCATATTGAATAAAATAACTGAAACCAAACAGCAGGGCAAACACGGCATATGCCTTACCGCCAAGCAGGAAGAAAAGTCCGTCCCATACAGCTTGGTCGGTAAACGCCAACAAGGCACTGCGTCCGGCCTCATCGGGATAAGAATAGAAATTAAAGTGTTCAATACTGTGCAGCAAAATGATGCCCATCACGGCCAATCCGCGCAACACGTCGGCTACGTCCACACGGGGATGTCTCAAGATTTGTTGTTCCATGGCATAAAATAACAATGATAAAAATAATTATTGCGTTGCAAAGATACACTTTTAATTCTCTCCCGCCAATAAAATAATCGCCCCAATGTGAAGAAGAATCAAAAAATCCTATAACTTTGCAAGCCGATAAACAAATTTATGTGACATGAAGAAGTTACTTTTGTTATGCCTTGTGGCGACATGCTGTATATGCACACAAAGCTTTGCGCAAGAAAACCGCGCAGACGATTTGAAAAAGCAGGCACAGGAAAGCCTGGAGAAGAAAGAATACATCAAAGCCCGTTACCTGTTCCTGCAGGCCTACAACGCCTATAGCGCGGCCAAGGACTATGAGGACGCCGTGACCTGCGGAGTGAACGCCAGCGCCTTGTATCACCGGGAGAACTATTACAAGGAAGCCTTTGAACTGCTGGCCGGAGCCGAACAGCTGGTAACGGCAGGGGAGACCAACACCGGACAGAAGATGCCCGCCCTTCGCTACCCCATCGCCAAGGAACGAATGCGCATGTACCTCAACATGGGACGGCTGGCCAACGCCAAGACGCAACTGGGGCTGCTGGAAAGCAACGCCCAAGCGGCCGGCAATGACTCATTGGCCACCGACCTGCTCTACACGCGCGCTGCCTATTACTACGTGACCCGACAAAACAAACAGGGCGATGAAGCCGTGAAGCAACTGCTGGCCGAAAGCAGCCGGATGCAAGCTGAACAGGCGCAAGCCAAGTATGACGCCTTGAAGAAGCAATACGATGAAAGCCTGCAAACCATAGCCGACAAGGACAGTTCGCTCTCCACCAAACAATATCTCATCATCGGACTCTGTGTGCTGGCCGCTATTCTGGCCGCTTCGTTAATCGGGGTTGCCCTTATCCTGCTGCGCTTTGTCATACTGACCCGCAAGCAGAAAAAGGTCATCCGGACAGCCAACGAGAACAACGAGCAGAAGACACTATTCATCCGCAACATCTCTGCACAGATGGAGCCGACACTGAACACCCTGGATGCCTCTCAACCGGGAGTAAAAGCACTCCGCACGTTTGCCGATCACATACAGACCTTATCTGACTTGGAAAACTCTCTTTCGGAACCTTACGAAATGCAAGAGAAGAACATCTCCAACTTCTGCGAAGAAGTGATGGACACCATACGAAGCAAAGTGCAAGACAATGTCTCGCTGACCGTAAACGCGCCCAAGCTATCCATAAAGATTGCTCCCGAACCGCTTGAACAAGTATTGACTCACCTTTTAGAAAATGCAGCCTATTATACGCCGGCCGAAGGGAAAATATGGCTTGACTTCAAGAAACGCGGCGCGCATACCCACCAGTTCATCATCACCGATACGGGTTGCGGTGTGCCTGAGGAGAAACGAGAACTGATATTCAAACCTTTCAGTGAAATAAAGGATTTAACGCAAGGAGACGGATTGGGGCTTCCCATCTGCTCACTGCTCGCCACCAAGATGAACGGCAATCTGACATTGGACACTGCCTATACCAAAGGCGCGCGGTTTGTGCTGGAGCTGCACGTGTAAAGGGGAATTTATCTTTGAGGAGTTAAGGAGTTAAGAAGTTAAGTAGTTAAGCCGATAGTTGGCTTATCACATACGTAAAGAAAGCTATTGGCTTAACTCCTAACGGAGCGAAGCGGAGTGATAACTCCTTTAACTCCTTAACTCCTATAAGCGCACTCCGTGCGCTAAATTATCATTTATTTTGTACACTTACTTAACGCAGGGCTTCTACCTCTTCCGGAGTCAACGGAATCTTCTTGCCTAAGCGGCGTGAACCGGTTTCGGTGATGAGGTAATCTTCCTCATTGCGGATGCCACCGAAATGGCGATACTCTTCCACCTTATCGTAATTGATAAAGTCGGTGAACTTCTTCTGCCCGCGCCATAGGTCTATCAATTCAGGGATGAAGTAAATGCCTGGCTCCACGGTGTGTACAAATCCGGGTTGCAAGGGGATGGCCAGACGCTGGCTCTTGCGACCGAATTGGGTGCTCTTAGGCTGCCCGTCGTAGCCTACCCATACTTCGCCCAAATTCTCCATGTCATGCACATCCAGCCCCATCATGTGGCCTAAGCCGTGCGGATAGAACAAGGCATGAGCACCTTCACGAACAGCATCCTCGGCATTGCCTTTCATCAGGCCCAAGTCTTTCAAGCCTTCTACCATCACACGAGCGGACAAGTCGTACACGTCCATATAGGGAATGCCCGGCTTCAATGCTTTCACACTCTCCAGATGCATGCGATTTTGAATTTCATAAACGGCACGTTGGCGGGGCGTAAAGGTCTTATCCACAGGAATAGTGGACGACATGTCGCCGCAATAGCCCGATGGAAGCTCGGCCCCGGCATCAATGAGGAACAATTGGCCGGCCTCTATCTTGTTGCCATGATAATGATTGTGCAACGTCTGCCCGTTAATCGTGGCAATCGTTGGGAAAGACAACTGGCAGTTATGGCTCTCGGCCACATGGTTCATTTCGGCCACTACTTCATATTCATACATGCCCGGACGTATAAACTTCGTAGCGGCAATGTGCATGTCGGCCGTTACGTCGCAAGCTTTCTCAATCTCGGCTATCTCCTCCGGTGTCTTGTAGTTGCGTTGCGCCACCACGGCACGGATAAATGGTACGGAACCCTCTTGACGTGCGGGCGGTATGCCCAGCCAATCCATCAGCTTCAACTTATGCTCGGCACGATAAGGAGGCAGGTAGTGAATGGTCTGTCCATGCTGCACGGCCTTGTGCAGATAGGCGGTCAGCTCAGCTGAAGGACGTGTATCCGCAATGCCTACGGCTGAAGCTTTCTCATGCAAGGTGGGCTGCGTCCCCATCCACACGATGTAATCAATCGTCAGTTCATCGCCAAAGATGATTTCCCGATCTTCATCAATGTCAATAACAGCCGATAAGCCGGCAAATGACAATCCAAAATAATAAAGAAATGTAGAGTCCTGACGATAACGGAAAGCATTGTCCTCATAGTTCAACCCCTGTTCATCATTACCCAAGAATAACAATACGCCCGAGCCAACGGCCTTTTTCAGCTGTGCCCGGCGTTGTACGTAAGTTTCTTTTGCAAACATAGTGATTCAAAGTTTAATATTGGTTGCTGCAAACTTAGCAAAAATCTGCGGAAAAATCGCCGATATTCGACAGATTAATGCAATAAGATTGGAATTTAGATAGTTAGAATAAAATCACAAAAACGGGAAAGAGGGCTAATCTTCCTTTCTAGCGATTATGAATTCCTCTTCAAACTTAAGAAATCAGATGAAGCCTGAGCGCGATCTCTACCGCAGCGGCCGTATTACTCGCTTGCAATGAAGCGAGAATATTCTGCCTATGACGATAGACCGTATTGACTGAAATGTGTAAGGCATCGGCGATTTGTTTGCTGCTTTGTCCTTTAGATAATAGGCTCAAAACGGCTATCTCGCGCGGGGAAAGCAATTGCCTGCCAAGCCGTTCATAAGTTTCGGACAATAGCATTTCCCCAGTCTGATTATTCACAATATTATGGATTGGATTTTTGTTGTCCTCAACAAAAGGGGTATATACACAAAGCGACAACCAAATGCTTCCATTGGGAAAACTTTCTAAATAATAAGTACGGTGAAGTATCGGAATAGTGTTATGCTCGGATATTCGGAAATGAAGCGTACATATTGTATTATAGCAAGAACGCTCATTGATCGGCAAGGTTTTCTGAAGTTGCAAAAAACGCAGTTCCAGCACATGTCTTTCCATTAATTCCTTGGAAGGAATGATATTAAAGATCTTTTCTTCGAATGCGGAAGACACTTTTGTAACAATTCGTCCCAATCCCAATTTTTCTCCCAACTTGCCTGCATAAATAAAACTTATTTCTTGTTCGAAATCAGATAAGACCACGATACCGTTTTCTGTTTCAGCAATCATTCGAGCCAAGACCTTCCTTTGCTCCAAGATACTTTGACGACTGCTCTTAAAATCGCAAAAGTTCTGATTGACAAGTTCTTCTTTTAGTTTTTTCTCTTCGACACACATGATAAGAATGGCTAATTTTAACTATTGTGCATTTCTTCTAAGGGCGCTAACTTTGCACACGTTAAAGAAATGCCGTTACCGATAATTGTAATAGCAATGACAAAGGTAACGCATTCTGCACAAACTTTTCTTTTAAATTTATAAAATAACAAAAAAGTAACAACAATGAAAAAAACAATCATTATCGCCTTAATGGGTACGTTAGCCTTGGGGAGTTGCCAACAAAGAGAAAGTCAAAACTCAAAAGAGCCTACGGTTACAGCGAAAAAAATTTCAACGAGAAACATCACAGAATGTAATATACAGTTTGGCAATTTGACTTTCACGCATGCACTTAACGGTGCAGACACCTGCATTACCGTAAAAGGACAGGATAAACTTGAATTTCGTTGCACAGAGAAACGAGACATTTTTTGTGATCCGAACGGTAAACTGACTAACAACACTGTTCCTATTTTACTTTCAATGATAGACAATACCCAACCTTTTACACTTACAGCTAAAGTCACACCCGGTTTTACAAAAGAAGGACTATACAATGCCGCCGATCTTTTTGTCTATGCTAATGACACGATATGGCAAAAATTGTGCTTCGAACAAGATGAGCGAGGAAACCACCGTATTGTAACAGTGCGCACGCTTGGAACTTCAGACGACAACAACCACCAGAGGCTTGACGTGCAGAGCGTTTATCTGCGCCTTTCATCGGATACACGTACATTGGCCAGCTATTATTCTTTCGATAAAAAAGAATGGCAGATGGTCAGATTATACAAAAACTATTACCCGTCACAAATATGGGTTGGCATCGCCAGTCAAAGTCCTACCTCGGGTATGTGCACCAGCATTTTTGAAGAAGTTTCCTTAGAACAAACCTCTGTCAGTGATTTCCGTACCGGAGAATAACATCGTGGAACCATCATGAAAAATGCTTATACTAAAACTTAACGATGCTCATTTTGCAAGCATTTATATATCTTTATTAATTGCACGGGATGGATTTGCGCATTCCTAAATGGCAATGCACATTTTCATTCCGCGCAAAGCATAACATCTCGTAAGAGTTACCTCTCAATAAGGCAATAATCTTACAACTCTCTTGATTTCAAGGAGGCATATCCTTACCAAGACCTATAGGGAAACCGCCGATTTTGGGCAGAATTGTGCAATAGAAATATTTCTCTACCGCAAGATGCCGGTATCTTTATCCGCTTTCCGCTGAATATTCCGTCGGATGTTTTTGTAAGCACGTCCTTGCGAGAATTTCCATGCTATGTTTAAGCTGACCAAATTGCCAAAATCACGGCAATGGAGTGTGGTGGTTTTCCGGACATAGCGGTTGTACACGTCCGACTGGGACTGCTTGTAATGCGGATTCAGCGGTTGTTGCCAAGTGAGCGACAAACTCAGATTTTTGTGCCGGTAAGCTGCGCTTAAATAAGTAAATACTCCATTGAAGCCTTCGGTTTCGCCTTCGAGGAAACGGAAACCACTATCCATGAAGGCGGATAGGGTAAACTTGCCCAAGTAAGCCTGGACATTGGCGGTTCCTGAATAAAACGTCTTGCAGTGCGTATAGTCTTCCCCGAAATTGAAGCACCGGAAGAGTGTGCCGGAAAGAGCCATCGAAAGTTTGTCGGGAATCAGCCAGCCGTTGACATAAAGCATCAGGTGGAGCACGTCGATTTCTTTCTGATTGAGTTGGGTATAAACAAAACGATTGTCTTCCGTCCGTATGTAAGCCGCCATGTTGGGACGGTGGCAAAGTTTTCCGTACGCCTGAAGAAACGTTTGGATGCGGGGATGGGTGTACGAGAGTTGGAAGGTATGCTCCTGGTCGCGGTTGGGCTTGATGTTCGGATTGCCTTGCGTCCACTCCATGCTGTTATCGCGTATGGAAGTGTTGCTGATCATCGCCACTTGTGAGACATGTTCGCTTATCTGGAAGTCGTATCTCAATTGGATGGCTTGCGTCGGATTATAAGCAAGGGACGCTTTCGGACGGAATAGCCAATAATGATAATAGTCCGTTTCCTGACTGTAATCCAGGTAATTACCCCCAAGCCCTGCCGTATATCTTACGGGGCCTAACACACCTTTTATCTCGGCAAAAGCATACGCGTTGCGGTTGTGCATCGGGTTGATGGAGTTGACATCCCCCGAATATCTGTTATTCGTATATTTCTGCATATAGTTTATGCCCGCGGTAAGCGTAAAAGGACGGAGGCGGTTTTCGTAGATGGCTTCGCCCATGAACGAATAGGTTTCTCCGTCTACTTCGTATGCGTAGGGCGAGCCTTCGTCGTAACTGTTGTTGAGCGAAGTGCCGATATAGGTCCCCACGGCGTTCAGAGTAAGCGATTGGCGGGCTGTAAGTTGCTTAAAGAAATATAAGTCTAAAACGGGGCTCGCGCTCTGGTCCCGTTTACGTCGGGTGGCCAGATATTGTCGGCTCCCGTCCACGATTTGCTTCTGCTGGTAATTATTGGGAACATGTGAAAAGTCTGCGCTCAGCAGGGCTTGAAACACATAGCTGGCGGAGTCGGCAAGGTTGTATCTTAATTGCAAACCATGATTGAAGCTCCGGCTACGAGAGGCGATGTCATTACGCTCGATGGTATGGGTAGAGCCGTCCGTCAGCAGATAATGAGCCGTTTCATCCGTCCGGTTTCCCTCGAAATCCTTATAGCCGAAGTCATAGCTCAGCGAAAGTTCGCTTTTCCCGGCATTCCACTTCCCATACACCAAGTCTTTGCCCAACTTTGTGGTAAGCGCTTGGGTAAGGTCAAGGCCTACTGCGTATCCGCTGTCGTTTCGGCGGGTCAGGATGTTGATGACGCAGGCGATGCCTTCGCCATATCGCACTCCCGGATTGTCGATGAAATCTATCCGGCTGACGCTTTCGGGAGCAAGTGCCAGCATTTCCGCCCGTCCCGCCACAATGCCGTTGATGCGCAGCTGGACACTACCCCGTCCGTCAATGGTCGACAAACTTTGAGCGACTTCGTTCACACGGATGTTGGGCAAAGAGAGCTTCTGCAAAATGCTGTATCCCGAATGCGAGGCGCTCTTTTGCGCTTCCGTGGGATAAATGAGTTGCCCGTCGGGCTTATGGATCACCTTGGCCGCTTTCACTTCCACTTCTTGAAGCTCGACGGTTTGCGTTCCGCTCTGAGCCGATGCTGCGATGGCAAGCACCGATAAGATAAAAAGAATGTAGATACGTTTCATTACGCTTTCGTTTTAAATTCGGCGCAAAGATACGTTTCGTCTTATGGGTCGGCGCGAAATGAGGCTGACATCTTCCTGATATTATCCTGACAATCGCCTATCTGTTTGGTTTCCAGCGAATAGCTTCTTCCCCTATGGGCAACAATCTGAAGTCCGCTACACGACTCAAGGATGGGTTTCAACCGTCTCACCAAGGTGTAAAGCGTATCGTTGGCGTCTGCTTTCTTAGGCCACAAGGCGGCGCACAGCTCTTCTTTCGGCACCGAGTGGGAAGGGGCCTCCCAAAGCATCCGCATCAATTGATGTTGCATTGGGGTGAGATGAAGCGGAATACGATGCGCATCGTAAAAACAACCGTCTTTCGCCGAATAAGAAAGCCCGCCATAGATTTGCAGTTCCCCGGCTTCCGTTTGCTTCCTACGGATTAAGAATTTAAAGCCGATGAGCCAAAGCAATGCGGAGAAAGCCAGCAAGGACGACCAGCGCTGGTCGGACATGCGGAAGATGGCCGCGCACGAAAGGCGTGCATAACTCTTGATGGCGAGAGTAGCTCCTGTCGCCTTATGATTTACGATTAAGGTGTCGCTGGCGATGAAATTGTTTTTTGCTTTCGCATCGGGACAAGCCGCGTCAACAACGTCGAACGAAAGGAACGTCTTATCCTTCAATTTGCTGTTCTTCAGATTACGGCATAGCCTTCTGTCGGCAATGGCAAGCCACACCGGGCCGTCCGAAGCCAGCCTGAGCTGACGGTATGCCCTGATGGAATCCCGCGTGACGATGTTGTCCCGCTCCTCTTCCAACGTACGCATCAAAGCCTGGTTCAAGTCGGCGGTTATTGCTTCTTTAGCACCGCAATATCCGTGATGTCCGGCCAGCAGGGCTGATAACATCAACGTCATAAAGACTCCTATGGATAAAAATCTGCTGTTCATGCTTCCTTTCTCAGATTGAGTTTCACACGCCAAAAATACGCATAATCTGCGAAAAAGCACTATAAACTCTGCCCCATCATTATGTTTTCTTAAAATATAATCTTATCTTTGTCGAAAACTATAATATTTCATACCTATGAGCACAATCTTACAACTTGCTCCACAGAACGTGTGGAAGCATTTCTATTCATTAACACAGATACCCCGCCCATCGGGACATGTAGAGAAGGTGACCGAATTTCTGATGAACTTCGGCAAAAGCCTCGGCTTGGAATCGTTTGTAGACGAAGTGGGAAATGTCATTATCCGCAAGCCGGCTACTCCGGGCATGGAAAACCGCAAAGGTGTTATTCTGCAAGCCCACATGGACATGGTGCCGCAGAAGAACAATGACACCGTTCATGACTTTACGAAAGACCCCATTGAAACCTATGTGGACGGCGATTGGGTAAGAGCCAAAGGCACTACGCTGGGAGCCGATGACGGACTGGGCGTAGCGGTGGCCATGGCGGTGCTGGAAGCATCAGACGTAAAGCACGGGCCACTGGAAGTGCTGATTACAAAAGACGAAGAAACGGGCATGTATGGTGCCTTCGGCTTGAAACCAGACACATTGCAGGGGGACATCCTCCTGAATTTGGACTCGGAGGAAGAAGGCGAGCTTTACATCGGATGCGCCGGCGGCATCGACATCACAGCCTCTTTGGAGTATAAGGAAGAGGCTCCGGCCGAAGGCTTGATTGCCCGCAAGCTGGTGTTGAAAGGCCTGCGTGGCGGGCACTCCGGGTTGGAAATCAACGAAGGAAGAGGCAACGCCAATAAACTACTGGCCCGCGTGGTGCATGACCTACTGATGGAGTTCGATTGCCAACTGGCTTCCTTTGAAGGCGGAAACATGCGCAATGCCATCCCGCGCGAAGCGCATGCCGTGCTGGTGTTCAATCCAGACGACATGGAAGGACTGGAGGATTACATCCGCGAGTACGAAGCGCAAATCAACGAAGAATATACGCCCATCGAGAGCAACATTAGCCTGAAGATGGAAGAAACTGACATGCCGACAATGGTGGTTCCCGAGGAGATTCAGGACAATATGATAAATGTGCTGATGGCTTGCCAAGACGGCGTGATGCGCATGATTCCCACAGTGCCCGACACGGTGGAGACCTCGTCCAATCTGGCCATTGTGCTGATTGGAGGCGGAAAGGCAGAAATACGTATTTTAGCCAGAAGCTCGTGCGACACGATGAAGGACTTCCTAGCTGACAGTCTGACCGCCTGCTTCTCCATGGCTGGCATGAAAGTAGAGTTGAGCGGAAGCTATTCAGGTTGGCAACCCAATGTACAATCTCCTATTCTGTTGGCGATGAAGGAATCCTATAAGGAGCAATTCGGCACTGAACCTGCCGTGAAAGTGATTCATGCCGGTTTAGAATGTGGCATTATCGGCGCTACTTACAAGAATCTGGATATGATATCTTTCGGTCCGACCTTGCGTTCGCCCCACTCGCCCGATGAACGCGCTTATATCCCTTCTGTACCCAAGTTTTATGACTTCGTGGTGGCAACACTTGCCAAGACTCCGGCGAAGGAATAAACGTTATATATAATATGGTATAAGAGAAGGACGTCTTCGGGCGTCCTTTTCTGTTTTTCTTCATACGCTCCCCTGCCTTTCCTGCCATCTTTGGCAGATGACTGACAAAAATCAACGATTATCCGCTAATTTGGCAGAGTTCAACATGTCCAATAACTCGAAATCTTGACGCAGGTCAAGAAATATGTTATATAACATGTTTTTCTTACTCATTCCCCTTGTTATTTCAGAAAAAGGCCCTATTTTTGTGTTGTAAAACATGAAATCAATGAGATTTCAAGAGTTTTCAATAGGATAACAAGATTGTTTTTAGGAGGATTAGAAAATGAAAATGTTAAAGAAAATTTTCAAGAACGTCAGCAAGGCTGACAAGAACATCTGGGGTTATGTAATGCTCTAAGCATTCATAATACCCATTTGATTAGCGAGAGTTTTAGTTTTTCAGGTGTTAATTTAAAATTTGGATTAATTATGAAAAAGCTATTTGTTTATTTAATCAACGCTTTAGCCGTCATGGGCGAAAGCGAAATGCTTTCCATGGGATATGGAAGCGAAAGATAACATTGACAACGCGAATTATTAAATGGTATTTATAACGGAAGAGGGTGCGCCGCAAAACGCACCCTCTTCTTTTTTCTCTTATCCTTTTTTCTTAAATCATCCCCTTTTCGCACGAAATATCGGGAAGAAGATTTCGAGTTACCGAACTATTCACTACTTTTGTAGCGTAAACCAAGAAAAAGTATGGCTCAAAGTTCAAAACAAATACAAACCCAGACGCAGCAACAGGTACAGACCCTTTCACCCCAACAAATTATGGTAGTGAAGTTGCTGGAATTGCCCACCGTAGAACTGGAAGACAGGGTACGGGGCGAGTTGCTGGAAAATCCCGCCTTGGAAGAAGGACATGAAAATACCCACGAGGAAGATGATTATGCCAACCCCGAGGAATCAAACATCAGTGCCGAAGACGGAGGAAACACCGACTATGATTCGCTGAGCGATTATCTGAACGAAGACGACATACCCGACTATAAATTGCAGGAAAACAACCGCAGTAAGGACGAGCAGGCAGAGGACATCCCCTTTGCCGATGCCACATCATTCTACGAAACCCTGAAAGAACAATTAGGCGAACATGCGCTGAACGAGCACCAACGCCAATTGGCCGAATATCTGATAGGTTCGTTGGACGATGACGGGTTGCTCCGCAAGCCCTTAGATAGCATTTGTGACGAACTGGCCATCTACTCCGGCATAGAAACCTCGCCTAACGAACTAGAAAAGGTATTAAAAGTAATACAAGACTTCGACCCGCCCGGATTGGGAGCACGCAACCTGCGCGAATGCTTGCTGATTCAGCTCCATCGCAAAGTTGAGCAACCAGGCAAAAAAGATGAAAAGCTACTTAAGCTGGAGACAGGCATCATTGAGCAATGCTACGAAGAATTCACACGCAAGCATTGGGACAAAATACAACAAAAGCTGAACATCAGCGAAACAGAATTGGAGCGGGCCATCAAGGAATTGTGCAAACTCAACCCGCGTCCGGGAGCCTCCATGGGTGAGACGGTAGGCCGAAACATGCAACAGATAGTGCCGGACTTCATTGTAGATACAGACGATGACGGCACCATACACTTGTCACTGAACAACCCTAACCTGCCCGAGTTACGCATCAGTCGCGACTTCTCGGACATGGTAGAGGAACATACCAAGAACAAAGCCAACCAAAGCAAGGAGTCTCGCGAAGCTTTGATGTTCCTTAAGCAAAAGATTGACGCCGCCCAAGGTTTCATCGATGCCATAAAGCAACGCCAAAACACATTGATGAAGACCATGCAGGCCATCATCGACTTGCAACGTCCATTCTTCCAAGAAGGAGATGAATCGTTGCTGAAGCCGATGATTCTAAAGGACGTGGCCGAACGGGCAGGCTTGGACATCTCCACCGTATCCCGTGTAAGTAACAGCAAGTATGTACAGACCAACTTCGGCATCTATCCACTTAAATTCTTCTTCAGCGATGGATATACCAAAGACGATGGTGAAGAAATGTCTGTGCGCGAAATACGCAAAGCCCTGAAAGAATGCATTGATAACGAGGACAAGAAGAGTCCTTATACCGATGACGAACTGACGGAAATGATGGCCCAAAAAGGTTATCCCATCGCACGACGTACAGTGGCCAAATACCGTCAGCAGATGAATATACCCGTAGCACGGCTACGAAAATAAACAAATGAATAACGGAGACGAATATCGCAATGGAAATATCCGGAAGAATACATATTAAAGAAGCCAAGATGCTTATCAGGATCGCACGAGGTGTGTCATTATTGTTCACGCCATTCTCCATCCCGTTCCTGGCATTCGCCATCTTGTTTCTTTTCTCGTACCTGAGCATTATGCCAACGGCATATAAGCTCATCGTGCTGGGCATCGTCTATTGCTTCACCATTCTATTGCCGGTGCTCTCCATTTTTGTATTCAAAAAGATAAATGGCTTTAGCGCCGCCGAACTAGGCGAACGCAAAAAACGCTACGTACCTTTCTTACTGACCATTATCTCCTACGTGTTCTGCCTACTGATGATGAACCGATTGAACATACCGTGGTATATGAGCGGCATCATCCTGTCCGCCCTCTTCATGATGATTATCTGTATCATCGTTAATCTGAGATGGAAATTGAGCGAACACATGGCCGGTGCGGGTGCCATCATAGGCGGATTGGTAGCATTCAGTGCACTCTTTGGCTACAACCCCGTTTGGTGGCTCTGCCTGACTATTCTGATAGCGGGTATATTAGGAACGGCACGCATCATATTGGGACACCATACATTGGGCGAAGTTCTAGCAGGATTTACCGTGGGTTTAGGATGCGCACTCATGGTACTTCATCCTGCAGCCAACAGTCTATATCTCTTTCTCAGATACTTACTGTTCTCCCATTGAATTAAAAAACATATAATTAACATAGTATCAACCTTTAAAAACTAAAAATTATGAACTTTCCTTCAAATGTTAAGTACACAAAAGACCATGAATGGATACGTCAAGAAGGCGACATCGCCTATGTAGGTATCACCGACTATGCGCAAGACCAGTTAGGCGACATCGTGTTTGTAGACGTGCAGACCGAAGGCGAAACGCTGTCTGCCGGCGACACGTTCGGCACCATCGAAGTAGTGAAAACCATTTCCGATCTCTTCATTCCCGTATCCGGCGAAGTGCTCGAACAAAATGAAGCGTTGGCTGACCATCCCGAATTGGTGAACCAAGACCCCTATGGCGAAGGTTGGATTATCAAGATGAAACCTGCCGCGGATGCCGATTTCGACTGCTTGCTCGACGCAGAGGCCTACAAAGCACTTATTAACGAATAAAGTTAAATAAAGAATGAAGAATTAGGAATGATGAAATTAGGCCAATCTGCTACTCTTCATTCTTAATTCTTCATTCTTAATTCTTCATTTTAAAAAGACATGACTCCATTAGTAAGCATTATTATGGGTAGCACTTCCGACCTTCCTGTTATGGAAAAGGCCGCGCAACTGCTCAATGACTTTCATATCCCGTTTGAAATAAACGCCCTCTCGGCCCACCGTACACCGGAAGCCGTGGAAGAATTTGCCAAGAATGCCGCCAACCGTGGCATTAAAGTCATCATTGCTGCCGCAGGAATGGCAGCCGCTTTGCCCGGCGTCATAGCAGCCAATACAACACTTCCTGTCATAGGTGTTCCTATCAAAGGTTCCGTATTGGACGGTGTGGACGCTCTCTACTCCATCATTCAGATGCCTCCAGGCATTCCCGTAGCGACTGTAGCCATCAATGGTGCCATGAATGCGGCTATCTTGGCCGTACAAATGTTGGCGCTGAATGACACGACATTGGCTCAAGCTTTTGCCGAATACAAAGAAGGCTTGAAGAAGAAAATCACCAAAGCCAATGCCGACCTGAAAGAAGTGAAATACGAATATAAGACGAACTAAATGGTGGATTTATTCAACTATTCCCGTCGGGAAACATCGGTCGTACAAATCGGGGGTACTCCTATGGGAGGCGACAACCCCATCCGTGTACAAAGCATGACCAATACCGCCACGCAGGATACAGAAGCTTGTGTGGCGCAAGCCAAACGCATTGTGGATGCCGGTGGTGAGTACGTACGGCTTACAACGCAGGGAGTAAAGGAAGCCGAAAACCTGAAGAACATCAATGCCGCCCTGCGACAAGACGGCTATCAGGTACCACTCATCGCTGATGTACACTTCAATCCGAAAGTGGCCGATGTAGCAGCTTTTTATGCGGAAAAAGTGCGCATCAATCCAGGCAACTACGTAGACGCCGCCCGCACTTTCAAGCATTTGGAGTACACTGATGAAGAATATGCGCGAGAACTGCAAAAGATTCGCGACCGTTTTGTCCCTTTCCTGAACATCTGCAAAGAAAATCATACAGCCATACGTATCGGAGTTAACCATGGCTCGCTATCCGACCGTATCATGTCCCGTTACGGCGACACGCCCGAAGGCATGGTGGAGTCGTGCATGGAGTTCCTACGTATCTGCGTAGATGAAAAATTTACGAATGTAGTCATCTCCATCAAAGCGTCGAACACGGTAATAATGGTACGTACCGTCCGCCTGTTAGCAGCTACGATGGAAAAGGCAGGGATGCACTTCCCGTTACACTTGGGCGTAACGGAAGCCGGGGATGGAGAAGACGGACGTATCAAATCCGCTTTAGGTATCGGCGCATTGTTGGCCGACGGATTGGGGGATACTATCCGCGTCTCACTCAGTGAGGCTCCGGAGGCTGAAATACCCGTGGCACGTAAATTGGTGGACTATATTACGTCTCGCAAGGGACACCCCTATATCCCCGCCCCGCAAGTGCAGGATTTCAACTATCTGTCACCGGTTCGGCGAGCTACAACTCCTGTCCATAACATCGGAGGCGACCAAACTCCTGTAGTTGTAACTGCCCGTTTGGACAAAGACCAGACTTGTCATCCCGAGTTCATTCCTGATTATGTCTACACCGGACACAACTTGCCCGACACACTTCAACCGGGTATCCAATACATAGTTGATGCCGACATTTGGAACGGTACGCCTGACACCTGGCCGGCCTTTAAACCCGACCAACTCCCGTTCTTGACAGCGTACAAGAGCACTTTAAAGTTTCTCTTCATCACCTATATGGGATTGAATGACGAAGTATTGGCCTGCTTGAAGTTTCATCCGGAGATTGTTCTCATTGCACAAAGCAATCACTCCAACCGTTTGGGCGAACAACGTGCGTTGGCACACCAACTGATGCAGGAGGGGCTAAAGAATCCTCTTGTCTTCTTCCAGCATTATTCCGAAAGCGAAATTGAGAATCTACAGATAAAATCGGCTGCCGATATGGGCGCACTCATTTTCGACGGATTGTGCGATGGCATTTTTTTGTTCAACCAAAATCCTGTCACACCGGACAAGCCAGGCATCTCTCAGACAGAAGTAGACGCCATTGCTTTTGGCATTTTACAAGCCGGACGTCTACGCATCAGCAAAACCGAATATATCTCTTGTCCCGGATGCGGCCGTACCTTGTATGACTTGCAAACCACTATCGCCCGCATCAAAGCCGCTACTTCACATTTAAAAGGACTGAAGATAGGCATCATGGGCTGTATCGTAAATGGGCCCGGGGAAATGGCAGACGCCGATTATGGCTACGTAGGAGCCGGACGAGGCAAAGTCAGCCTCTATAAAAAGAAAGAGTGTATCGAAAAGAATATTCCGGAAGAAGAAGCTGTAGAAAAACTCATCGAATTAATCAAAGTCAACGGTGATTACCGATAATTAAAACAGGGAAGCTACAATACTAATTGCAACTTCCCTGTTTCTCTATACCATATTATATATTATCAAATATACTCATCCCCCATCTTAATTTGGGTATCGTTCACATACTTACGTATCGCATGTTCTTCATCCTTTTTACAGATAAGAAGCACATCATCTGCCTCAGCAATCAGATATCCTTCAAGGCCGTCAACGACAACCAATTTGTTTTCCGGAAGCACCAAAATATTGTCTTTACAATTGTAAAGCAACGACTGACATTTCAGAGCCACATTCCCGGCTTCATCCTTAGGTGATAGGTCGTATAGCGAACTCCATGTACCCAAGTCAGACCACCCGAAATCACCTAACGAGACATATACATTGTCCGCCTTCTCCATAACACCAAAATCAATAGACACATTGGGACAAGCGGGAAAATTCTCATCAATAAATTGTTTTTCCTCCGGTGTACCATATACACCAACGCCAGGTTCTAATTTAGCAGCTAACTCGGGCAGCAGCAACTCACCCGCCCGAATAATCGTATTCACATTCCACATAAACAAACCGGAATTCCAATAGAACTCACCACTATCCACAAAGACCTTAGCCAATTCCAGTTCCGGTTTTTCTGTGAATGTCTTTACTTTGTAGAAGTTATCGCCTATAGATTCCGCTATTTGAATGTAACCATACCCTGTCTCGGGGCGGTTGGGTTTGATGCCCAGTGTCAGCAACTTATCATTCTGTGACACAAATTCAAGTCCTTTCTGAATAGCACTCAAGAAATCGTCCTCTTTCAATATCAGATGGTCAGAAGGAGCCACTACAATATTAGCCTGAGGGTTCAACGCACGAATGTGGTATGCAGCCCATGCGATGCACGGCGCCGTATTTCGGCGTGTAGGCTCCAAGAGAATCTGCTCGGGTGCTAGTTCCGGCAGTTGTTTTCGAGTCAAGTCCGCATACATGTCGTTAGTAACCACTAAAATATTCTCCACGGGCACAATTTTCTTGAAGCGGTCAAACGTCTGTTGGAGCAACGACCGTCCCGTGCCAAAGAAATCAAGAAACTGTTTGGGTAGAGTCTTCCGGCTGAAAGGCCAAAATCGGCTACCAATACCTCCACCCATAATCACGCAGTAATTATCCTTATTCACAGCCATATTCTATTGTTTTTAAAATTTCTGCTAATGTAATCATTATTTCATTATGAACTAAACCCCATCCTAAAATTCTATCTTTTTTTTATTTTTTCTTGGAAAACTATTGCAGATATAAAAAAAAGCCGTATCTTTGCACCGCAATTGAGAAAACAAGTTGCCCAGATGGCGGAATCGGTAGACGCGCTGGTCTCAAACACCAGTGGATTCACTTCCATCCCGGTTCGACCCCGGGTCTGGGTACTTCAAACCCTTGGTAATCAACTGATTATCAAGGGTTTTTCTTTTTATCGGGCGTACTAAAAGTGTACTTCC
>CALUOR010000022.1 GCA_944322285.1 uncultured Bacteroides sp. | reverse complement strand
CCTTCCGCCTTGCGCAGGGCGAGGGCTTCACGGGTGCGCATGGAGATGAGGTTGCGCTCTATCTCCGCCACCAGTCCAAAAGCGAAGCAAAGCACTTTGCTATTGATGGGTGACGATGAGCGTGTCGCCCCGCTTCATCCGTTTCAGCAGGATGCCCAATTTTCGGTCGCTTCCCTTCCGGCTGCCGCTGGCCACTTCCGTCACCCATTGGTCTATCGTCCAATTTCTACCATCGGCGTAACGCCGTATCTCCTCCTGCTGGTTGGACAAGAACTGCTTGCCCGTGCTGATTCGTAAATAAGCTATTGTCATATTGCATTGTTTTTGGTAAGTGTACAAAATAAGTGATAATTTAGCCCCTCCCCATCCCTCCCCCGAAGGGAGGGAGTTCAGAGCATTCAGTTTATTATAAATGAATTCAAGCGGGTCACCTCCCCTTCGGGGGGAGGAGGGAGGGGGCCGCTAAATTCCCACTTGTCATATAAACTAAACATAATGAGTTACTTAAGTTACTTATATAAGTAAACGAACTAAGAAACTGAATAGTCCTTGCTGGAAAATCGGGTGAGGTTAAGTAGAAAGTTGTGTTCAAACTTACGGTTGTATAACCGAAGCTTTCGGTTGTACAACTTAAACCTTCGGTTGTACAACCGAAGACTTCGGTTATAGAATCTGCTTAGGAAAAAAGAAGTTTTTATAAAGCCGAAATTCATAAGTTAGCGGAGGAATTAGGGGTTGAATGATAATTTAGCGGTGTATTTAATGGCACACAGATGACACTGATGAGACAGATTTACACAGATTTTAAAGGGCTTCGCCTACAGGTTTAAAGAATAAATCTGTGGTCATCTCGTGAAATCTGTGTCATCTGTGTGCCATCTAAATTCCCATTTAACAAAATCGTAAATTGTAAATTGCTAAATCGTAAATGAGCTAAATTCCAATTTCATCTTCAATATCATACAGATAATAAAACCGCGAAACAGGTATCTTATTCCCGGCAAAAGCACTTGTTTTTATCTCTTTTAGGGAAACAATTAACGGACATACCCCGGAAAATCCCTAATTTTGCAGCCGATACTAAAAAAGACTACGACAATGAAACAAAAGATACACCACTCACTGGCGGGATACCTGTGCGCTGTTACAACACTTCTATTGGTTTGCGCATCCTGCGGTCAGGATCGTTCGGGCGAATACTATGCGCTCATCAGGCCGAAGCAATGGATATACGATGTGATGCAGGAATATTACCTTTACTATCAGGACCTGCCCGCCGAAGAGGAGCTGGACTTCTTCCTGCCGCCACAAGAATTCCTGAGTGCCGCGGCGTCCGAACAAGACCGCAAGAACGGCGTGCTTTACTCGCACGTGGACTCTGTGAACATCGCCACGGCCGAAAGCCGCGCCCTGAGCGAGAACCCCACCTACGGATATGAAGCCGTGATGCTACAGGCCGAGAATGGCGACTATGCCCTGCAGGTGCTCTACATTCAGCCTGAATCGCCCGCCGAGGAAGCCGGACTGAAACGGGGCGACATCATCATCGGGGCAAACGGGAAAGCCATCCAGTCTGACGACTATGAGCGGTATGTATCTACCCCCGCCACCGCCCATACGTTTACGCTGGGAACCTACAATTACGACTTGGCTAAGATGGATACGCTTGGCACCGTACAGATGCCCGCACCGCGAATCATTGAGGAGCACAATCTTCTGCAAAGCCAGCTGTTCAGCACCGGAAACCGCACAGCCGCCTACATCTTATATAATAACTTCGGTGAGGAAGAGGACATCGCCCAGTGGCAAGCCCTCTACACCCAGCTGGCTTCCGCAGGACCGGATGACATCATCGTAGACCTGCGCTACAACCCCGGCGGATACGTCGCTACCGCCCAAACCGTGACCACAGTGCTTGCCCCGGCCAGTGCCTCGGGACAAACAATGCTCACCATGACCAGCAACGACAAGCTGAACCAAACGCAGACCTATCTCTTCGACCCCGCCTTGATTCCCGGTGGCACCGCACTCAGCTATCAGAATCTGTATATCATCACCGGACCCAATACGGCTTCGGCATCCGAGATTGTCATCAACTGCCTGCGCCCTTACATGTCAGGTTGTCTGTATCAGATAGGCACACCCACCTTTGGTAAAAACGTAGCCCAAGCCCTCTATACCTCCGAAGAGCATCCGGCATTGGAATTGTGGCTTACCACTTACAGACTGGCCAACGCGGAAGGCAATAGCGACTATGCCGAGGAGGGGCTGCTGCCCGATTTCGAGCTGTCCGAATCCTATGGCAATACATTGGGCGAACTGGGGGCGGCAGACGACCTGCTGATGCAACCCATCCTGATACACATGACTACGGGAGCCTTTCCGTCTACTGAAACCGAGACGCGCGGCACAAACAACAGCCGGAGCATGAAAGTGATAGACAATCCCATCGACCATAAGCCCAAACTGGCACGCGTCTCACACCGTCCCTTGTACATACATCCGTAAAAGTTTCCAATGAAGCTGTTGTCCCATAACAGAAAAAAAACTAACTTTGCAGCCCGAAAATAGAAAAAGACCATATATAATAATGAATAACAATCCGTACAACCTGTGTTGCATAGGGTACATTACCCGCGATAAAATAGTAACGCCGCAGAGCACTGTATACATGCCGGGAGGCACTTCCTTCTATTTTGCCAAAGCCATCAAGCAGCTTAATACCGATGGTTTCCTGCTGGTAACAGCCCTTGCCGAAGAAGACCGGGAGGCAGCCGAAGACATCCGCCGCGATGGCATAGAAGTAAGCATCCTGCCCACGGAACACTCCCATTGCTTTGAAAACATCTATGGCGACAATCCCAACGAACGCCGCCAACGTGTGACAGCTACGGCCGACCCGTTTACCGTAGAAGGACTGAAGGACGTACAGGCACGCATCGTCCACTTGGGTAGCCTGCTGGCAAGCGATTTCTCGCTGGAAGTCATCAAACACTTGGCAAGCAAGAGCATCCTGTCAGCAGACGTGCAAGGATTCCTGCGTAAAGTAGAAGATGAGAAGGTATTCCCCGTAGACTGGGCGGAGAAGAAAGAAGCCTTGAAATACATTCATACGCTGAAAGCCAACGAGAACGAGATGGAGGTGCTCACCGGATGCTCCGAACCGCACGAGGCCGCCCTGCTCATTGCCGACTGGGGTGTGAAGACGGTGCTGCTGACACTGGGCGACAAGGGTTCGCTCATCTATACCGGAGGCCGCTTCTACGATATACCCGCCTACCCCACCCTGCAAGTGGTAGATGCCACAGGATGCGGCGACACCTATATGGCCGGCTATCTGTACAAACGTAGCCAGGGAGCCTCCTACCAAGAAGCCGGATGCTTTGCCGCCGCCATGTGTACCCTTAAGCTACAAGCCCACGGTCCATTCAACGGCACGGAAGCGATGGTGAACAATATTATAGGGAAATAAATAATAAGTGAACTCATAAAAAGGGTGTGTCCTAACGCAGTGGTAATAATACTTCTGCATTAGGACACACCCTTTATCTTATTCCATCAGCACTTGATGTTCAGCTCATTTAGAATCTTGCGCATGGCTTCGAAAGTTGTAATGCGGGTAGGCACCAGCGGCAGGCGAAGTTTGTTCTCTACCATGCCCATGGCGTTGAGCATAGCCTTCACACCCGCCGGATTGCCATCCACAAACAGCAGCTTGAACAGCTCGGCAAACTTGTGGTGGATGGTCAGGGCATTGGCATAGTCGCCTTGCAAAGCCAGACGCACCATGCGGCTGAACTCGCGCGGGAAAGCGTTTCCTATCACCGAAATGACTCCTACAGCTCCCAAGGTAATCAGGGGGAAAGTAATACCGTCGTCACCCGAAATGACATCGAAATTGGCAGGCTTATTTTTGATAATGTCGTCCATCTGTGTGATATTTCCCGATGCTTCCTTAATGGCAACCACATTCTTAAAGTCGCGGGCAATGCGCAAAGTAGTTTCCGCAGTCATGTTGACACCGGTACGTCCGGGCACGTTATAGAGCACGATAGGTAACTCCGTAGCTTCGGCTATGGCCTTATAGTGTTGGTAAATACCTTCCTGCGATGGCTTATTATAATAAGGTACAACTGAAAGGATAGCGTCTACCCCCGTGTAATCATCCTTCTTCAGCGACTCAACGACAGACCGGGTATTATTGCTGCTTACTCCCAACAGAATAGGGACACGTCCATTCACACGCTCTATCACCATCTCCTTTATGGTTCGCTTCTCTTCCTCAGTCAGCGTAGGAGTCTCGGCCGTGGTGCCCAGCACACACAAAAAGTCCGCATTATTCTGGAGCAGGTAATCTACCAGACGCATTAGCGCATCGTAGTCTACGCTTTCATCTTCTTTAAAGGGAGTAATCATTGCCACCCCCATGCCTTTCAATCTTGTCTGTATCATGAGTCTAAAAAATGATCCTTAATTATCTGAACCGCAAAAGTACGATTTTTTTCGGTTTATGCTACAAAAAACAGCGATAAAAAACGTTTTTATGGATTTTTGTCAAGACAACATCGCCAAGAACTCATCTTCCGTCAATATACGGATGCCCAGTTTATTGGCTTTTTCCAATTTGGCCGGACCCATGTTCTCACCCGCCAGGATGAAACTGGTCTTGGCAGAAATGCTGCCGACGTTCTTGCCTCCGTTCTTCTCTATCAGTTCCTTATATTCATCGCGGGAATGGTGGGCAAACACGCCGCTGATAACGATGGATTGACCGGCCAGCTTATCTGTATATCCACTCAAGTCTTCTTCACTACGCTGGAACTGAAGTCCGGCCTCTTTCAACCGTGCGACAAGCTCCCGGTTCAAGGGGTTGGCAAAATAACTCACGATACTTTGGGCTATCTTTTCACCGATTTCATCGACACCGACCAGCGTTTCCATGGACGCCTGCTCCAGGTCCTCAATGCTGTGGAACGATTTGGCCAGCTTCTTGGCCACGGTCTCGCCCACAAAACGGATGCCCAAAGCAAAGAGTACCCGTTCATAAGGCACATTGCGGCTCTCATTGATGCCTCTAATGATGTTCTCAGCGGACTTAAGCCCCATGCGAACCAGTCCCTTAATATCCGCTACGCGAAGCTGATAAAGGTCTGCTGCATTCTTTATCAGGCCGAGACAATAAAACGAGTCTATCGTTTCAGGACCCAACCCTTCTATATTCATGGCACGGCGGCTGATGAAGTGCTCTATCTTGCCTTTTATCTGAGGCGGGCAAGCCGTTTCGTTGGGACAATAGTGAGCTGCCTCGCCTTCGAAACGCACTAACGGTGTGCCGCATTCAGGACAACGGGTAATGAATTTCACCTTCTCACCTAACAATAGGCCGCGGGCTCCGGTGTTCACCCCGGTAATCTTTGGTATGATTTCACCCCCTTTTTCCACATATACCATATCGCCTATGTGCAAATCCAGTCCCTCAATGATGTCCGCATTGTGAAGCGAAGCACGACGCACAACGGTGCCCGACAACTGCACGGGTTCCAAATTAGCCACGGGAGTAACAGCACCTGTACGACCCACTTGATAGGTGACTTTGTTCAGGCGTGTCAATGCCCTTTCGGCCTGAAACTTGTAAGCAATGGCCCAACGAGGAGATTTGGCCGTATAGCCCAAGTTACGTTGCTGGCGCAAACTGTTCACCTTAAGCACAATACCGTCCGTAGCCACCGGCAGATTCTTACGTTCGGTGTCCCAATAATTGATGTAATCGAAGATTTCCTGGAGGGAATGAGCCTTCTTCATGTGCTCCGAGATTTTAAATCCCCAGCTAGCCGCCACTTGCAGATTTTCATAATGTCCGTCTTCAGGCAAATTCTCTCCTAACAAATAATAAAGATAAGCATCGAGCTTGCGGGAAGCTACAACCGCCGAATTTTGCGATTTCAACGTGCCCGAAGCCGCATTGCGCGGATTGGCGAAGAGAGGTTCCTCGCGAGCTTCACGTTCTTGATTCAACTTTTCAAACGACTTCCAGGGCATTAGAATTTCACCTCGTATCTCGAACGAACGGGGATAATTGCCGTGCAACACCAATGGTATGGAACGGATGGTCTTCACATTGTCCGTCACATCATCTCCCTTCTCACCATCACCACGGGTCACGGCACTTACCAATTTACCGTCTTCGTAAGTCAAGGAAATGGAAGTTCCGTCATACTTCAATTCGCAACAGATTTCAAAATCTTCATTCAGCATCTTCTGCACCCGTTCGTAGAAATCAGTCACTTCCGCCTCGGAATACGTATTACCCAATGAAAGCATCGGATATTTATGCGCCACCTGCCGAAACTCCTTGCTCAAGTCGCTTCCCACACGCATTGTAGGCGAGTTTTCATCTTGGTATTCGGGATGTTCTTTCTCCAAATCCTGCAACTCGCGCATCAAGTCATCAAACTCTTTGTCCGATATTTCCGGAGCATTTAATACATAGTAATTATAATTATGCCGATGCAGCTCGGCACGCAGCCAGTCTATTCTTTCTTTTACAGTCATAGTTTTATATCTTCTTTCGGAGTTTAGGAATCTTGATAACAGTGCCGGAAGGTACATTATCGGGATTCTTGATAACATCCGGATTATGCTTCACCAGATAAGGCCACAAAGCTTTGGTGCCATAATACTTCAACGCGACCCGTGTCAAAGTCTCTCCCTCAGCAATCGTATGATATTTCTCCGTTCCTACAATTTCATAACTTGTGGAGTCAGTTATAAATACTCCTGCTGCAGTCTGCTTCCGCTCTTTCTTCGGTACTAGAACGGGAGCTTCAACCTTTTCTTCTACAGGTTCAATAACCTCCGGCTTTATAGCTAATGTATCGACATCCTCAAGTACAATATCTGTGTGGATAGAGTCCGTTAAAAACGAATCGACATCAAGCGACAAGGAATCAACAGACGGCACAAGCGACTCTAAGTTCTCCGTAATATGCGTAGGCTCTTCGGGCGGTGGTAGCGGACGGGCAAAAAAATCTGGATTATAAATAAAGAAGATGGCTCCTCCACAAATAGCAATAATAAGCACAGCCAATGTGATGAAATACTTCATGGAATTGTCCTTAGGACTTGGAAAAGGCTCTTCCTCCTCTATTTTATCAGTCGGTCCAGGCTGACCCGGTTTTTCGTCTGTGCCGGATTGTACTTCCGTAGTGGCCTCAGGTATTGGTTTCTCTATTTTTTCTTCGCCAGCCTGTGGTTTTTCCTGTATGGGGACATCAGTTTCCGCATCATTTTCCTTTTCGCTTTCATCTTCCAAAGGCGTATCCTCCAATACCGTATTTTCATTTAAAATGACAGTTTCAAAATGGGCGAATGGACGGTTTATTATCTCTTTCAACGATGAATCGGGAGTAAACGACACCTTGGTATGTCCTTGTATCTCTATCCGTTCGCCGGTATTGACATCAACACTCTCCCGGCTATCCACATCTATCAGCTTGAAAGTGCCCCATTTTCTAATCTTCACATACCGATCTTGTTCCAGCCCTTCCTCTATCAAGGAGAAAAATGCCTTTACAAATTCCTCCGCCTCTTTGGGCGAGATGCCTTGTTTTTGTACGAACAAGTCTATCAAGTTCTGTATGTTCAGTTTTTCATTCATCAGGGAACTGCACTTTAGGGAGTACAAATTGCTTATTTAAACTTCTCTTTCAACAATATGCTGGGCTTATAAGTCAGTACCAGTTTGGGCGGAACCAGCATACGTTGTTTAGTGATAGGACTTACCGAAATGCGTTCCACCTTCTTTTTCACTTCAAACGTTCCGAATCCTTGGATGGCTATGGCATTGCCTTCCTCCAACTGTTCCGTCATGCAAAACAAAAGGGAAGAAATCAACTCTGAGGTATCTTTTTGCGTGTACCCCAAGCGTTTGGATAGTTCCGAAGTAAATTCTTTATTATTCACAGACCCGCATATTTTAGTTTTGATGCCGCTATATTAGCCATTTTTTTGCACATATACAAGCGGTAAATGAAAAAATCAACCTACAACATGCCCGAAAAGGTCGTAATCATCGGAACTATCTATCTCTACTTGATAAAAATTTCCTATTTCCAACGATTCATTGCCCTGTTCTATCAGCACTTCAGGATCTACTTCAGGTGAGTCGAACTCCGTGCGACCAACGTAATATTCGCCCTCCTTCCGGTCTATAATAACTTTAAAGCAACGCCCTATCTTGGCTTCGTTTAGCTCGGCCGAAATCTGTTGTTGGATGCTCATCAATTCGTCCAGACGGGCTTGTTTTACTTCGGGCGAAATATTATCCTCGTAATGGGAAGCTGCATAGGTTCCTTCCTCCTCTGAATAAGCAAAAGCACCCATTCTATCGAAGCGAGCGGTGCGCACAAAATCTTTCAACGCCTCAAAATCGGCCTCTGTCTCTCCGGGGAAACCTACCATCAGCGTGGTACGCAAATGGATACCCGGCACTTCCCTGCGAAAGTCCTCTATCAACTGCAAGGTCTGTTCCTGCGTCACATGGCGCCGCATTCTATCCAGCATATTGTCCGTAATGTGCTGCAAGGCTATATCCATGTACTTGCACACGTTGGAATGCTCGCGCATCACCCGAAACAAATTCCGCGGAAACCCGGCCGGATAAGCGTAGTGCAGACGTATCCATTCCACTCCCGGAATGTCCGCCATGCGCTCTATCAACTCCGGAAGCATCTGCTTTTTATATAAATCTACACCATAATAAGTCAATTCCTGGGCTATCACTTGGAATTCCTTCACGCCGTGCGCCACTAAACACCGCACTTCCTCCAATATATCTTCTATGGGGCGCGATACGTGGGAACCCGTAATCAGGGGAATGGCACAATAAGCGCAATGGCGGTCACATCCTTCGGAAATTTTCAGGTAAGCGTAATGGCGAGGAGTGGTCAACGTGCGCTCCATCTTCAATTCTTCATGGTAATTCTTGCCCAAGTCGTGCAGCAATTCCGTCCAATTAAACTTTCCGTAAAACTTGTCTACCTGGGGAATTTCAATGGAAAGCTCTTTCAAATATCGTTCGGACAGGCATCCCATGACATAAAGCTTTTTCAGCCGTCCTTCCTCTTTGGCTTGCGCGAACTCCAATATCATCTCAATGGATTCCTCTTTGGCATCTCCGATGAAACCGCACGTATTAATAACCGCTATCTCTCCCTGGGGCTGCGCCGCGTCATGCGTCACGTGATAACCTTCCGCCTCGAGCTGACGCATCAGATGTTCCGAGTCCACCAGGTTTTTAGAGCAACCCAGTGTCACAATGTCTATGGTCTTCCGTTTCATCCGTTATCCCCGAACAATGAATCTACGAATTCTTTTTTCCGGAATACCTGGAGGTCTTCCATGCCTTCACCCAAGCCAATGTATTTCACGGGTATCTTGAATTGATCAGAAATGCCTATTACAACACCGCCTTTGGCCGTTCCGTCCAATTTGGTGATGGCCATGGCGTTCACTTCGGTAGCCAAGGTAAATTGCTTGGCCTGTTCAAAAGCATTCTGTCCGGTAGAACCATCCAGCACGAGCAGCACTTCATGAGGCGCATCGGGCACCACTTTCTTCATCACATTCTTTATTTTGGTCAGCTCGTTCATTAGGCCCACCTTGTTATGCAGACGTCCGGCCGTATCAATAATGACCACATCAGCTCCATTGGCCACGGCCGAGCTTAATGTGTCAAAAGCCACAGAGGCAGGGTCGGCTCCCATCTTCTGCTTCACCACAGGCACTCCTACCCGTTCACCCCATATCATCAGTTGCTCTACGGCCGCCGCACGAAACGTATCTGCTGCACCCAGATAGACAGATTTCCCGGCTTTCTTGTATTGGTAAGCCAACTTGCCAATGGTGGTCGTCTTCCCCACTCCGTTTACTCCTACTACCATAATAACATAGGGCTTTTGAGTGATGGGCGCTTCAAAGTCATCCACATCGGCGGTATTGTTCTCGGTCAGGAGAGCCGCAATCTCGTCTCGTAAAATATGATTCAGTTCTTGGGTATTCATATACTTCTCGGCAGCTACCCGTTTTTCTATGCGCTCTATGATGCGTAGAGTGGTTTCTACCCCCACATCGGAAGTAATCAGCACTTCCTCCAGATTGTCCAGCACCTCATCGTCCACCTTAGACTTACCGGCCACCACTCGTGCTATTTTCCCAAAAACACTTTCTTTAGTCTTAGACAGCCCCTTGTCTAAGGTCTCTTTCTTTTCCTTGGAAAAAAAACTAAAAAATCCCATATCTTACTATTTTATTTAAAGTGCAAAGATAGGAAGAACTTATGAATATGTGGCAGAAATAATCCAATTAATATCATTCTAAATAAAAAAATCCATGACAACATTAAAGACTAAGCCTTGCCATTCGTCCGCAACGAGTAAAAAAAGCAAAAAGCGTATATACAAAAAAAGATTGTTTTGCTCATTTGGACGCACCATCGTAGAACAACTGAAGAATTTAGGCAAAGACCGCTTGGCGGAAACGTATACAAGCGCACTGAACAGTTTCCAAAATTTTCTCGGGGGAAAAAAAGACGTCCGCCTTGAGAGAATGAACACAAAGCTAATGCAAAAATATGAAGTCTATTTGAAAAGCAACGGATTGGTGCCCAACACCACCTCTTTCTACATGCGCAACCTGCGGGCCATCTACAACCGGGGCGTAGAAAAACAACTCACCAAAGACCACATGCCTTTCAAGCACGTATATACCGGCATTGAAAAAACGAAAAAAAGAGCGGCAACCGTTCAAATCATTCGCCAAATCAGAGATTTAGATTTGTCTTCCAACACCCAGTTAGAGCAAGCGCGCGACATCTTTCTCTTTAGTTTCTACACTCGTGGCATGTCGTTCATAGACATGGCTTACTTAAAGAAAAGCAATCTGCGAAACGGCACATTAACTTACCGCAGGCAAAAAACCGGTCAGAAACTGAACATCAAATGGGAGAAGCCCATGCAGGATATTGTGGACAAATACCGGAATCCTGATTCGCCCTTCCTGCTTCCCATCATCCATAACAAATACAAAAACAAGCGCAAGCAATATCTGACTGCCATTCATTTAATCAACATGCGTCTGAAAAGAATAGGGAAACTCGTAAATTCTCCTATTGCGCTAACTACATACGTTGCGCGCCATGGATGGGCCAGTATAGCCAAAAGTCAAAACATACCTATATCCGTCATTAGCGAAGCCATGGGACACGATTCGGAAAGCACCACGCGCATTTACTTGGCCTCATTGGACACTACGATAGTAGATCAAGCCAATAGCACAGTCATTCATTCCATATAATATATACTATGGTATAAGGACAGGAATGCTACAAAGAAGCCGCTTCAAAGTTCTGCATAAAAGGAAGCAATGTTCTGCATAAAAGGAAGCAATGTTCTGTATTCATAGAAGCAATGATTTATGAGTAAAGAAGCAATGATACTTTGCCGGAGAAGCAATGATACTTTGCCAAAGGCCTTGACCAAGGATTGCTTGAATGAAATGAAAAAGATGCCATTCGGAAAAATCTCAAGCAAACTTAGCTTTTTGTTCCCGACTTTTCGCTATATTTGCGTTTACAAAAAGCTAAATTATAATACGCCATGCAACAAGCAGCCATTACCATACCGTATGCCATCGCAGATTTTGCCATTCTGCGCGAACGCGGTTATTACTATGTGGACAAGACACGGTATATTCCTTTATTGGAACGATACAGCGCTCCTGTATTCCTACGTCCGCGCCGATTTGGCAAAAGTTTGTTCATCTCTACCCTGGCTTATTACTATGACCTCAACGAGGCGGGACGTTTCGACTCGCTATTCGGAGGCACTTACATCGGCAGCCATCCTACCGGAGAGCAGAACAAGTATATGGTGTTGCGGCTGGACTTCTCCAGAATGGTGCTGGCAGACAACCTGAAGGATTTGGAGAAAAACTTCAATGACATGCTGTGCCCCACGGTAAAAGCGTTTGTGGAAAGTACGTATCGTTATGCGCGCTATTTTAACGGTATGACTTTTACAGACCCTCATAACGTCACCAAAATGCTGAATGAGATTATAAACGCGATAAGCAGTCAAAGTCTTCCTCCACTTTATATCTTGATTGACGAGTACGACAACTTCACCAACCAACTGCTGACCGCCTTCAACGACCCGATGTATGAGGAGGTGACCACAGGCGAAAGCTTCCTGCGCACCTTCTTCAAGGTCATCAAGAGCGGCATCGGCGAGGGAAGCATCCGTTCCTGCTTCTGCACGGGCGTATTACCCGTCACCATGGACGACCTGACCAGCGGCTACAACATAGCCGAGATACTGACGCTGGAACCGGAGTTTGTCAGCATGTTGGGCTTTACCCATGAAGAGACGACAGCATATCTGCATTATGTCCTACAGAAGTATGACAGGCAAGGCAGCACCTTCGAGGAAATCTGGAGCCTGCTGCTCAATAACTATGACGGATACCGCTTTCTGCCCAAGGCGGAACCTTTGTTCAACTCGACCATACTGACTTATTTCTTCAAGAAGTTCGCTGTCAATAAAGGCGAGATTCCCAACGAGATGGTAGACGAGAACCTGCGCACGGACATCGGCTGGCTTCGCCGCCTGACCCAGACACAGGAGAACGCCAAAGAGATGCTGGATGCGCTGATTATAGACAATGAGCTGATTTACTCGCAATCGGACCTACGAAGCAAGTTCAACAAGCGCAAGTTCTTCGAGAAACGCTTCTATCCCGTCAGCCTGTACTATCTGGGCATGACGACTCTGGTGGATGCCTATACCATGCGACTGCCCAACCTGACCATGCGCAGCATCTACATGGACTACTACAACAGCCTGCATCAGATTACGGATGATGCCCGACGCTATGCCCGTGCTTATCAGCGTTTCACGCAGGACCGTCGCTTCGAGCCGTTAGTGGAGAATTATTTCAAGGAATACCTAAAGCTGTTTCCCGCCCAGGCGTTTGACAAGATTAACGAGAACTTCATCCGCTGCTCGTTCTATGAACTGATGAGTCGTTACCTGAGCCAGTGCTTCACGTTCGCCTTGGAAATGAATCTGCCTTCCGGACGTGCGGACCTGGTATTGACCGGCATACCGGGCACGGACTTCCATAACGACTGCCGGGTGGTGGAATTCAAGTATTACAAGGCGAAGGACACGGCTATTGTGGAAAGCCTGGAGACTCCTGTTCAGGAAGACATTGAGCAGGTGAACGGTTATGCGCGGGACATCCTTGCCCAATTTCCCAAATACAGGACGAAGACGTATGTGGTTTACATCGCGGCCGGGAAGGCTTGCAAGGTGTGAGAGACTACCGATAAATGACACAGATGAAGGCTGTCAATTGTATTTTTCATAAAATTTCTTCCCAAATAGTTTCATTATATGTGAAATATGTTTAGCTTTGCGCACAAGAAATGAAAAACTCATAAAAACCTTTTCAATATTATGGATCAAAAAAGAGTTTACACCTTTGGAAATGGCCACGCAGAAGGCAAGGCCGACATGAGAAACCTGTTGGGTGGCAAGGGCGCTAACCTTGCCGAAATGAATCTTATCGGAGTTCCGGTTCCTCCCGGATTTACCATCACTACGGAAGTTTGCACGGAATATAACGAGAAAGGCCGTGAAAGCGTTGTCGCTTTGTTGAAGGACGATGTGGAGAAGTCTATCGCCCACATTGAGGGCCTGATGAACTCCAAGTTCGGCGACGTGGAGAACCCGTTGTTGGTATCGGTACGTTCGGGTGCGCGCGCGTCCATGCCGGGTATGATGGACACCATTTTGAACTTGGGTCTGAACGATGAAGTAGTAGCCGGACTGGCACGCAAGACGAACAACGAACGCTTTGCATGGGACTCCTACCGCCGCTTTGTACAGATGTACGGTGATGTGGTATTGGGCATGAAACCGACGAACAAGGACGACATTGACCCGTTCGAGGCCATTATTGAAGATGTAAAGCATGCAAAGGGCGTGAAGTTGGATAACGAATTGGACGTGAACGACCTGAAGGAACTGGTAAAACGCTTCAAGGTTGCCGTGAAGGAACGTACCGGACAAGATTTCCCGACGAATGCTTACGAGCAGTTGTGGGGCGCTATCTGCGCCGTGTTCAATTCTTGGATGAACGAGCGCGCCATCCTCTATCGTAAAATGGAAGGCATACCCGATGAATGGGGAACAGCCGTCAACGTGCAGGCCATGGTGTTCGGCAACATGGGCGACACGTCGGCTACGGGCGTATGCTTTAGCCGTGACGCCGCTACGGGCGAAGACCTCTTCAACGGTGAGTATTTGATTAACGCACAGGGTGAAGACGTGGTGGCAGGTATCCGTACACCGCAACAAATCACGAAGATTGGTTCTCAACGTTGGGCACAATTGCAAGGTATCAGCGAGGAAGAACGTGCCAGCAAATATCCTTCCATGGAAGAGGCTATGCCGGAAATCTACAAGCAACTGGATGAATTGCAGACAAAGCTGGAGAATCATTATCACGACATGCAGGATATGGAGTTCACCGTACAGGAAGGTAAACTTTGGTTCTTGCAGACCCGTAACGGTAAACGTACCGGTGCCGCCATGGTGCGCATCGCCATGGAAATGTTGGAGCAGGGCTTGATAGACGAAAAGACCGCCATCAAGCGTTGCGAGCCGAACAAGCTGGACGAATTGCTCCACCCCGTATTCGACAAAGAGGAACTTCGCAAGGCCAAGGTTTTGACTCGTGGTCTTCCGGCTTCTCCGGGTGCCGCTTGCGGTCAGATTGTGTTCTTTGCCGATGATGCCGCCAAATGGCGTGCCGACGGACATCGCGTAGTCATGGTACGTATTGAGACTTCGCCCGAAGACTTGGCCGGCATGACCGTTGCCGAAGGTATCTTGACCGCACGTGGAGGTATGACTTCACATGCAGCCGTGGTAGCCCGTGGTATGGGTAAGTGCTGCGTATCAGGTGCCGGCGCTATCAACGTAGACTACAAGGCACGTACGGTAGAGATAGAAGGCGTGGTACTGAAAGAAGGCGACTATATTTCGCTGAACGGTAGCACCGGTGAAGTATATCAAGGTAATGTTCCGACCAAGGCTGCCGAAGTTTCCGGTAACTTTGCCAAGTTGATGGACCTGTGCAACAAGTACACCCGCCTGCAAGTCCGCACCAATGCCGATACGCCTCACGATGCCGAAGTGGCTCGTAAGTTTGGCGCCGTAGGTATCGGACTTTGCCGTACGGAACACATGTTCTTCGAGAACCAGAAGATTATCGCCATGCGCGAGATGATTTTGGCTCCGGATGCAGACGGTCGCCGCAAGGCCTTGGCCAAGCTGTTGCCTTACCAGAAGAATGACTTCAAGGGCATTTTCCTGGCTATGGACGGTTATCCCGTAAACATCCGTCTGCTCGACCCGCCTTTGCATGAGTTCGTGCCCCACGATCAGAAAGGTCAGGAAGAAATGGCCGAGGCGATGGGTGTAACGGTAGATTACATTCGCCAGCGTGTAGACAGCCTTTGCGAGCACAATCCGATGTTGGGTCACCGTGGTTGCCGTTTGGGCAATACGTATCCAGAAATCACGGAAATGCAGACCGAAGCCATTCTGGGTGCCGCCTGCGAACTGAAGAAGGAAGGCCATGACCCGCATCCCGAAATCATGGTGCCGCTTATCGGTATCCTGTATGAGTTCGAAGCTCAGGAGAAGATTATCCGTGCCACGGCTCAGAAGGTATTCGAGGCAGAGGGCATCGAAGTGCCGTTCAAGGTAGGTACGATGATAGAAATTCCGCGTGCCGCCCTGACCGCCAACCGCATTGCGACACACGCCGAATACTTCTCCTTCGGTACGAACGACCTGACGCAGATGACCTTCGGTTACTCACGTGATGACATCGCTTCCTTCCTGCCGGTATATCTGGAGAAGAAGATTCTGAAGGTAGACCCGTTCCAGGTGCTCGACCAAAACGGTGTAGGCCAACTCATCCAGATGGCTGTAGAGAAAGGCCGTTCCGTACGTCCCGAGCTGAAGTGCGGTATTTGCGGTGAGCATGGCGGCGAACCTTCATCCGTGAAGTTCTGCCACAAGGTAGGTTTGAACTACGTCAGCTGTTCTCCGTTCCGTGTGCCCATCGCACGTCTGGCTGCGGCGCAGGCTGCCATTGAAGATTGACGCAAAATAGCTAACTATCAGTAAGATAGGCGGCAGGTGGCTGAAAATAAGCACCTTGCCGCCTATCATCGTTAATGGGGGTACGTGCAGTTTGATGCGCTTTTTAGGCAGAATGAACGTAAATGTTTAGAGAATGTTGCGTTGTTTAGAGCATATTGTTTAGAGCGTGTTTAGAGTGTGTAACTCAATGAATGATAATGTGCTATGGCAGTTTTGGTAGGAAGTTGAGGATTTTTAGTTGAAAACAATAGGAACATAGAAAAGTATGGCAACATTCAAATCGTGCGTTCAAAAGGAACGCAAAGACGGATTTTTCCCGGTGTATATAAGGGTGACGCACAGGCGTACCACGCAGTACATCAAGACGGACAAAATGGTGACACGTAAGGAACTGACGAAATCGGGCGAGATTAAAGACCCGTTCGTGCTGCAATTCTGTACGCAGCGCATCTTGGAGTACAACGAGAAGCTGAACAAGGCGGACATTGGGAATTGGACGGCGAAGGAGGTGGCGGAGTTTCTGACAAAGGAAAGTGAGGACATCTGTTTCTCGGACTATGCCCGCAAGCACATAGACCGCATGGTTGATCGGGGGCAACAGCGCAATGCGAGGAACTACGAGCTGGCGTTGCAGCACATGGAACGGTTTGCAGGTACGACGAGGATTATGTTCTCGCACCTTACTTCCAACTTTGTGGCCCGGTGGATACAGTCGTTGGAACAGACACACAGGGCAAAGGAGATGTACCCCATCTGCATGAGGCAGGTGTTCAAGGCGGCGCAGCTTGAGATAAACGACTACGACAACGGCATCATCCGCATCAAGACGAATCCGTGGGTGAAGGTGCAGATACCGAAAGCAGACAGGGCGGAGAAACTGGCGATAACGCCGGAGGCTTGCCGGGAGTTCTTTTCGTTCCCTTTGCCAGAGAGTAAGATGAAGCTTCCGCTCGTGGAGCTTGGCCGTGACGTGGCGATGATGGTGCTGTGCCTTGGCGGTATCAACACGGTTGACCTGTTCAACCTGCGCAAGGAGGACTACCATGGCGGAATCATACATTACCAACGGGCAAAGACTAAAAAGTTCAGGGCGGACGGCGCATATATGGAAATGCGTATTCCAGCCATCATACTGCCTTTATTCGAGAAATATGCTAACAAGGATGAGAAGGACGAACATTTGTTTGTGTTCAGCCAGCGACACACTACGAATGACAGCTTTAATGCAAATGTGAATGGGGGAATCAAGCAAGTGTGCCGGGCAATGGGTATGCCGAAAGACGAGGAGTATTCAGTTTATACTTTCCGGCATACCTGGGGGACAGTAGCGCAGAATGATTGTGAAGCATCAATAAGTGACGTGGCTTTTGCCATGAACCACAGCAGCGGGCATAAGGTGACGCGCGGCTACATCAAGTTAGACTTTACCCCGGCATGGGAACTGAATGAAAAGGTGGTGGACTTTATTTTCTTCTCGGACAAGCCATCAGTCGAGGGACGCAAGGAGGAAGAACCGAACTTTCGATTGTCTTACCGTTTTCAAGTACACGGGACGGCGTTCTTCCAAGGCAAAAAGTTGGCGGAGCTTACCGATACAGGATTCAATAACGTGGATGAGGTTATAGCGAAGCTGGCAGGACAACTGCCAGACGATATTCCGGCACGGTCTATGGTGGTGTTCAAAATTGAGAACATGGACAAGGATCAGACGGTGGTGTACCAGCGGATGAAGGGGAAAGGATTTTAATCCTATACATTGTGGTTTATTTACGCCCACAGGAAAGCACGACTTTCTTTTTGGGTTTTCTTTTGCCTTTTTTGAGCTTTTACGCACACGCGCTACGCGCGCGATGGAGAAGAAGTAGATGGATATTATATATATTACCTTATTATATAAAGAATTTCTTCGGAATGTTTCAGAATAAATCGCCTTTTATTCCGAAGAAAAGCCTATTTCTTCCGAATTAATAGCAATTTCTTCGGAAGAAATGCCTTTTTCTTCCGAAGAAATTGGCATAACTTCGGAATGTTTCGGAAAGAAAGCTCATTTCTTCGGAAGGAATAACGATAAATTCGGAAAAAATACCATTTCCTTCGGAAATAATGTGTATTTCTTCGGAAGATATATGTATTTCTTCAGAAGAGAAGCTCTTTTCTTCCGAATGTTTCGGAAGAAATTGGCATAACTTCGGAAGAAATACCTTTTTCTTACGAATAAATAGCTATAAACTGGTAAGGTATAGCGGTTTTTACCCATGAAAAAGGCGGTGCCCGGAACGTTTGGGCACCGCCACTGATTATGAAGCACAAATGAAAAAGAAGTCGGTCTAAAATAGTGATACTATTTCTAAAGTAGATTGAAATAGAAACTCAGTCTCTTCCCGCCAGTTCCTTTAAATCATCCTCCACGCTGTCCTCTTTCTTAAGGGTGGCATCCAGCGAGACCGCCTGCAAGCTTGGTATGGCGAACTTGGCCAAGTCGATGTATAGGCGCAATTTATCTTTCGGCTCTTGTATGGAAACCCATGCGTCGTTGGCCGCTTCCCAATTCTCTTTCAGGAACTGTTCGATGCGTTCGCGCAGTTCACGTGTCACAACGTTCGGCGTTCCCTTCTTCCGTCCTCCAGTTTTGGCTGTCCCTTTTTTCCTCCCTCCCGGCATGTCAACTTACAATTTATATCGTTAGGATGCAAAGGTATCGCTTTACATTTGTGTTCTAACGATATAAACTGTAAATAACATGGGAGTGATAGGAGGAATTATAAGCGGGGTCACCTCCATTGCGGGAGGAATTGCAAGTGGCATAGCAGGTCGCAAAGCTGCAAAGCGAAACGAGCGTATCCTGAATGCCGCAGAGGACCGGGCGAAGCAATGGTATGACCAGGAGTATTACAGTGACTACACGCAGCGCAGCGACGCCCAAGCAGCATTAAATGCGGCACGGACCATTCTTGACGACCGTTATCGGAAGACGGCGGGAGCAGCGGCTGTGACCGGCGCTACGGATGAGAGCGTGGCACATCAGAAAGCGGCTAACAACCAAGTGCTGGCTGACGTGACAAGCAGCATTGCCGAACGTGCGGACGCTTACAAGGAACAGGTGCGTGCCAACTATGAGAACCAGCTGAATGCCATAGACAATGCCCGCATGGGCGTGAACAACCAGCGTGCGCAGAACGTGGCCGCTACTGCGGGAGAATTTGCAAAAGCCGGAAAACAAATAGGAGATAGTATTTTGATATGACACGCATAGACGAAATAAACAGGCGAAGGGAAATGCGGAAGCGACAGGCTCCCCTACCCTTGTCCGCGCAGCCACAGGGAGGTACGCCTTCGCAACAGGCAGGCACCGTCCAAGACAATCCACAGCCGATAACCTACGAGAACTCCGGAATCGTACCCACCGTCACAAGCGGAGGGGCCTACCGTCAAGGGGCTTTGCGAACCATGACGGAGGACGAGTTCAACCGGAACAAAGAGACCATAAACGCCTCCGACAAGGAATATTGGAGCGTGCAGGCGAAACTGAACCCTACAAACACGTACGCCAACCTGCAGAACTATTTCGCCAGCGGAGAAACGCCTGCGGAGAAGCAGAAGCGCGAACGCAGGGAACAGTTGGGGCAAGTGTTTTCCAATCTTGGGAACTTGATAGGCAATGCTGTCAACCTTTACTACACCGCACAAGGTGCCGTTCCCGTAGACCTCAACACATCAGCCAAGGAGGAAAACGAACGCATACGCCGTATCCGCGAGAAACGGGAAGCCCTGAAAGCCAGGCAGGACGCCCTGCTGGCCGAAGCACGTGCGGGAGACATCCGTAACGCATACAACCTGCGCGTGGCACGTGAGAAGGCGGAGGCCGAGGCTGCGGAGAAGGAAAAGGCAAGACGACAGGACATGCTGAAGTTAGGATTGAAATTAGAGGCGGAACGTGAACGGGAGAAAGGAAAACGGGCACTCGATGAACGAAGAATAGCTGAGCAGGAACGTCACAACCGCGCCATGGAAAATAGAAACGGCAGCAACAAGAGTAAAGGAATGTCAAATCAAAGCAGGTCTGATGAAGTGGCTTATATTACAAAATTCGGCGACGTGATATTTGATAATCCGGATAATAAGCGCGCAGCCACGCTTTCCACGCTTGAAGTCATGCGGAACGGCGCACCGGATGAAGAACGAAGGCAAATAGACCAAATCATGGCCGGATTGTTGAACGGCGATGTGGACAGTTACAATAAGGCCGAAATCTATGTGTCCCAACATCTGAACAATGACAACGTGGCACTGAGACACCTGTATGAACAAGCGCGGAAGTACGGACGTGTCAACGCGGACGAACGGCAATCAAAGGCAAGGAACAGGGCGATAGGCTGGTCACTGAACGGCAACACCAGCACCAACAACGGATGGTCCCTTAACAACTAACAATCACGGACTATGAACGAAGACAACAGAAAACGAGTATATGACGTGTTGAAGTCCCAAACAGGCTATTTAGACAGCTATGAGGACTTCAACAAGGCGTTTGACGCCAGTGAGGACAACCGGAAGAAGGTGTACGATGTATTAAAAGAGCAAACAGGATACCTGGACAGTTATGAGGATTTTACTAAGGGCATGGTTTCTTCAAACATTGACAGTGGTGAAGGCTCTGTAGCCCGTCAGGTAATAAATGAGTATGACGCCAGTGTGGCGAGGGAGAATGAAAACCGTACACCTGACAACACAAGCCGGCAGATAAGCGAGGAGACCAAACGGCAAATCATAGCCAACAAGCCCGATATGTTCAAACGGGATACCCGCTCGTTGCTTGACAAGGGGGCGGGTATACGTGTCGGCGTTGCCCAACCTCCTTCCGGACAGGAGAACTGGCAGGAACTGTTCAACCGACTCAATGCGGACATCAGCCAACGGGCTGACTATGTGTACGGGAGAAACGGCACCTATATTGCCAAGAAGAATACCTCCAACCAACTGGACAGCATTCTTTCCGATGTCGATACGATGGAACAAGGGCTTAGGGAGAAAGCCGAAAGCAGACGGGGCGCACATAACGGCTACGCATACGCCACGCCGGAAGAGGCCAGAGAAAATAACCTTCTACGTTCTGCCCGCAGCTTGCTGGAAGATGCAAAGAGCATCGTTGAGGAAACGGGGAAGAAGGAACATACCAACTTTATTTCCGGCTTGTTCAGAGGAATGCGTGACAATCTTTCCATAGATGACATCACGTTTGGCATAGCCGATGCGGTGAACGAAGGCAATCTGAACAAAGCGTTACAAAAATACGACCGTGGCGAGCAACTGACCGAAGCCGAGGAGAAGCTGCTGGAGGCTTCCGCCGTCAACCTTGCCGTGCAGAATTATTTCGGGTCTGACCTTGGTGCGGGCTACAAGGCAGGGCAGGTGACAGCCGCCAGCCTTCCCTTCATGCTGGAGTTTGCCGTCAATCCCGTGGCACGCAGCGGGAACGCCATCGCAAAGGGATTGCTTAAGTTCGGTATGAACCGCTTCGGACGCGCGGGCAGCTTTGCAAGCCGTGTCGCGGGAAGCACGGGGGCGGCTTTGGGAATGACCGCCACAACGGGGTTGCCGCAGGTAGCCTCAAACACTATGGAACGCCTGAACGAGAACTACGAATACTATCTGGACGGGAACGGAGACTTGCAGTTTGGAAAGACCGGCAATGTCAATAACGGCGAAGCCCTTGGCAAATCCATTGTTTCCACTGCTCTCACCAACCAGTCGGAAATGGTGCTGAACGCTTTCCGGGTGTTCCGTCCTTACTTGCGCAGGATGAACGAATTAATGCCCGGCAGCGTGGACGCGTTTATGAAGTCGGTCAAGAACTCCCGTCCGGGACAGTTGTACAGGGAGATAAAGAACAATCCCACGATACGTGAGCTTGCGCAGCGCACGCAGTTCCAAGGATTTCCGCAAGAGTATTTGGAGGAAGTGTACAACAACCTTGCCAGCGTGCCGCTTGGAGATATGACAATGGAGGACGTGGTGGATTTGCAGAACAACATCGACATAGCTTTGGGACTTGCCCCCACTATGGTTGCTTTCAGTATGATTGGCACCGGAGGCATGGCGGCTGAACGATACCGGAACCGCCGACGTATGGAGCGCATCTTCGGCAAGATGAGTCCTGAACAACGCAAGAAGTTCGAGGAACTGCAACGCCTGTCCCGCCAGAACGGGAATGAGGATATAAAGGTCTTTATCCGCGAGACCGCCACCGACCCTTCGCTGACGCAGGAACAGAAGCGGGAGGAGATAGAATACGCCTTTGCCTTGGCCACTGACAATGCCATCAATGAGGTGCAGGAAGCGGAGACCGAAGACCGGATAGAACGGGAGGCGCGGGACATCCTTGCCAACTCCGACCAAGAGGCGGGTACTTATACCGAATGCGTCCGCTACGTGACCAATGACGTGGGCGAGCGGGTGGAAGTGCCCGGCTACATCGTCGGTCATATGGGCGGACGCCCGTTGTGGAAGCCGGAAGGGGCGGACGAGACGGTGGAAGCCATTCCCTTGAAAGACGGCGAGTACGACCCTGCAAGCATCAAGTCCATGCCTGTGCAGGAAGTCATCGACGAGACGGCGCAGGCCATCCGTGAGGACGCGGAGGAGCAGGCACGGAGGGAGAGCACGTACAGCACGGAGATTATGCCGCCTGCCATCGGTACCACATTCACGGACGGGACGGCACAATACCAAATAGTCCAAACCAATCCGGACGGCGGATGGCTGGCTACCAAAACAACGGTGGATGACAAAGGAAAAGAAGTGAAGGAAGTTGTCCCAGTAACGGATGCAGACTATTATAATATGGTCCAAGTGCAGATTGACGCGCAGGAAGCGAGTATGCAATCTGTGAATGAAGGCAACAATGGTACTGAAAATATTCCTCAAAACGGTAATATTGAGCCGCAAAATATTCCAGCATCAACTGAAACCTTGCAAGCCGGTACCACTGGGCAGTCGGCTCTTGAGCGAATTCCCAAAGACGAACAGGGGAAACCCATATATGAACAAGCAGACCCTGAAACGGCGTGGGATGCCATCGTTGAGCAGACAGGTGGCGACGAAGGAATAACAGGCGAAGTGATCGCTGATTTGGTCGAAGAGCAAGATAAAGCGCTGAAAGATGCCGAAAAGGAACTGAAAAAAGTCCAAGAAGGGAAACCACAACAGAAGAAAGGAGATGCTCCCCTGACGATGGACGAACGTATTGCCGCAAAGAAAGCTGCCAAAGAGCAGTTGAGCCAAGCGCAAGCCAATGTAGAGGAAGCCAAAAAGCAACTTGCTATTTGGAAAGATATTGCAAATACTCCGGCCCGCAGGAAACAGGCTGCACTCGCTGAACAATCGAAAGCAGCCGAGGAAGCCGCACGGCTTCGCAGGGCAGAAGAAGAAAAGCTTCGTGCCGAGCGTGAGGAGGCGGAACGCATACGCAGGGAAGCATTGAACGGCGTGCCCGACTTTGTGGAAGATACGCCGCAGGATGCACGTGCGAGGGGTTATCGTAGAGTAAACGGCAACAAGGTTGACCGACAACAGGCCATACCGACAAGGCAGGGCAACGAGGTTCAGGTGAAGTTTGATGACAACAACATACCAACCGGGCATGTCAGCTTAATTGACGCATCACAGTTGCAGCCGAGCCACATCAACGGACAGCGCAACCCCCTGCACTTCATTGACGAAGCACAGCCTAAAGAGCGCAATGACGAGGCAAGCGTCATGTCGGCACGTAAGATTGCGGCCAACATACGCCCGGAGGAAATCACATCATCCGTCACGGCTTACACTGGCGCACCCACGGTGAACACGCGCGGCGAGGTGATACAAGGAAACAACCGCAGTGCGGCTTTGCGTGAAATGTGGGCGGAGCATCCCGAACAAGCGACGAAGTACAAGCAATACCTGACGGAACACGCCGCAGACTTCGGGCTGGCACCCGAAGATGTGGAAGCCATGCAACAGCCCGTGCTGGTGAACATGCTTGACGTGACGGACGATGACGCCATCACGCTTGGCCAATTCGTAGCACAGGACACGGAAAGCGGTGGCACAGAACGCATCAAGCCTAAGAATATCGTGCAGAAGATGGGCGGCGACATGAGGAGCTTTGCGGGCCGACTGCTTGCATCCCCTGATGAAGAAATGTCGTTTGCGGAACTGATAGACCGAAACGGCCTCGGTGTGTTGAAATGGATGCAGCAGAAAGGCTACATCACGCCGACGCAATACAAGAGCGCGTTTGACAGCAAGGACAACCTTACGGCTGAAGCCAAGAACGACCTGAAAGGCGTGATGTACCAAAGCATTTTCCAAAATGGAAACACCCACTTGGAGGAAATGTTCAACGCTTTGCCTTCAAAGGCACAGAAAGCCATACTCGCCACGGCATACCGTGATTATGACAGTCCTAACGCTGAGCGTATGAATGCCGAGATACAGAACTCCATCAGTGCCTACTACGCTTTGTCGCAAGACCCGGCATTTGCCAATGCCAGGAACTACAAAGAAGCACGTATAGCGGCGGAATCGTGGAAAAGGCAGCTTGCCTTTGACGATGTGACGGGCGAAAGTTATCTTCCTTCGGAAAGATACAGTAACTTTGCGTTGTTGCTGGCCACGATGTACAAGGGACAGACGCAGACGTTCATTCAAAACACGTTCACCCACATCTTTGACCTTGTGCAAGGTACGCAGGAAACAACCTTGTTCGATGAGCCGGACAACACGCCGCGCACGTTGGTGGAAGCTATCAACGAGACGCTGGGCAATCTGAGAGAAGAATTATTGTTAAACGGAAACTTTACATACAATGGACAACAGCGAAGCAATGTATTGGCTGGCAATAGTACAGCAGGCCAACAAAGGCAACAAGGAAGCGATGGAGGTGCTCCGGCAGGAGAACGAGTTGAGGACGGAGACGGCACTGCCGACCGTTCAAGAGGAACTGGAAGCGGTAGCACAGAGGAAGAAATAGAACGCCGTGAAGCGGAACTGGCTTCACGGGTGAAAGTAAACGATGATGACTGGCAAGAGGGAGACTATGACAAGCCGACCTACAAACGGAGCATTCTCATTGACGGCAAACATACCGCCACGCAAGTGGACCAGCCAGACAAGTACGGACATTATACCGGTTCCTATTTCGAGTTTGACAACAAGCGGTTTGGCGACATTGCCGAAATCGTCGATTACATAGACAACGGCCATACGCTTGCCTCGAAAATTGCCCAAGCGGAAGCGGAAACCGACACGGCGCCTACCGAAGCGCAGAAAGAGGCGGGCAATTACAAGAAAGGCCATGTGCGCATCGGTCAGTTTGACATCACCGTAGAGAATCCGAAAGGAAGTGTGCGCCGTGGAGTGGATGCCAGCGGTAAAGCGTGGGAACAGACGATGCGGAACACCTACGGCTACATCCGTGGCACGGAAGGCGTGGACGGCGACCATATCGACGTGTTCCTGACGAACGACATAGACGGCTGGAACGGCAGACGTGTTTATATCGTTGACCAGTACAACGAGGACGGCACGTTTGACGAGCACAAGGTAATGCTCGGCTTCAACGACGAGGCCGAAGCACAGGACGCTTATCTTTCCAACTATGAAAAGGGCTGGGAATATAAGCATAAATTCGTTATGTCCTCGGTCAACCTACCTGACTTCGAGAAGTGGATAAACAGCAGCCACAGAAAGACAAAGCCGTTTGCGGAATATAAGAGCGTGAAGGTGGAAGGGACGCAGAGTGAAGAAAGCAATGCTTTGCAAAACCAAAAGCAAAAGCGTTACCGCCTCTTGCAGTCTTTCGTATCAACCAAGGACGGAAAATTGAAGAAGAAATATGCGGATACGTTCAAGAATCCGGTTTATGCTGTATTTGATTCCAACAATCCCAATTCCGAACCTTTCTATATTGCTTCTTCGCCCCGTGACGCATTGAACGCGGCTTTCAATTATGACATAGAGAATTTTGATGTGCTTTATGTCAATGCTACTGAGAAGAAAATCGAGTTAGGCGCTTATTCACTGTTGGCATACGGGCAGGATGCGTCTTACGACAGTGACGGCGCATTCCGGGAAAAAATCAAGCAGAGGTTGGCAGAGGACATAGGGAAATTGGGGCCTACAAGGTTGAAGGAATCAAATATAAAAAACGGCAATGACCATTTTCCCGGCTCGGGGAAAATGAACCGCGAACAGGAAGAAGCCGAGAAGAGTGAATCCCGCTCCGCTGTTTCGCAAGAAATGGACGAGAACGGGCATCCTTTCATCCTTGCCTCTGACGGAACCAGCACTTTCGGCAACATCACAGAGGAGACCGGACTAGCTGCAGCACCCATCAAACTGAGCGAGGGATTCCAATCGGAAGATGGGAAAGGATATGGCCTTGCTCATATAGAGTACCGCCACGGAGAGCAAATAAGGAATGCAGGCTTCCCTTCCGTAGAAAAATTCGTAGAAGATGTGGCCAAGAATTTTACAGTCATCAAACGTGGAAATGCAAGAGGTGAAAGCGAAACCTACTTGTTGGAAGTGCAAGATGCCCATAACAACACCCTGTTCGTGGAGTTGTCCAAAGACGGTAGTTATTGGAATGTGAATAGTGCAGGGGTATTCAAGAAAGGATATTCAAAGAAAAAAGATATTGTTTGGACCGTACCCGCATTAGGTAGTAGCACAAACGCCGATGCTACTGAAGTTCATCACGGCCAATCCAAGGGCGAAACCGTCACCAGCGGGAATTCTTCCCAAACAATATCTTCCGAGGACAAAGGTAGCGATTCTTCCGATAACAGCCAAACAAGTAGCGGATTTATTGCCCGTACCTTGGATGATTTCAAAGCAGACCGTGAATCAGTCGTTCAGTCAACTGTTGAGGACTTGAAGGATGAGTATGCTACTGCTAATTTATCCAAGACGGATGAGGAAATTCGGAAAGAAGCCGAAGAACTTGTAGACTACAATGAAGAAGCCGATTTGTACATGGAAGTTTGGGATAGACTGGAAAATCTTGCAGGTTCTGAATACATGGATAAGTTGGAAACTGATGCCCGCAAGAACGGTGAGGACAGGCTTTCATTGGCTACTATGATTGAAGAAATTGAGCGCAGGGAGAACCGCGTACAGGAAGAAGCCGAAAAGATACAGCAACAATCCGGCCCGGTGGAGAAGATAGAAGATGTGGGCGAGAAGATAGGAGGTGCCAAGAAAGACCGCTTCAAGGAGTTTGCCGAGAAGGAGAAGCAACTGCAGGAACAGCCGGACAGCTTTATAGAGGAACTGCGCAAGCTGCCTGTTAGCAAAATCTTCAACTTCAACTTGGAGGCACTTCGCAAGGACGGGCTGAGCAACGAAGCGGCCACGCTGATAGATGTCATTCGCCGCGTGATACCTTCCAAGCCCCGGACGGACTGGAAACTCAAACGTTGGGTGTCGGATGTGTTCGGGCTGTATCGTTTCTGCCTCACGTTGGCCACGGCGGAACAGGGCACGCTTGACCAGATTTTGAGAAAGGCGACCTTTATAAGGAATATCGGCGGCATGTACCGCGCCCAGATGGCTCTTGGCGGTTTTGATTCGGGGCTTGATACTGGGCAGGCCACGCTGGAGGAATTGGGTGACAGTGCCGGGCATTATGATAAGGACGATAATTGGGTGTCCATCAAAGGCCAATGGTATGTGACCCACGCCGGACGTTATGGAGGCATCTATCCTGACTATGAGAAAGCCAAAGAAGCCCTGACCCAATTTGCCGGCGAAAACAGTAAGAGAAAAGAAAAAGGCACAGAAGTGAAATTCTCCATCTATAGTTACAAGCATAGCGGAGAAGCGTTCATCACGCCCAAGGGGAAACCGGGTATCGTAGTGGAAAGCGGTTTCAAAAGCAGAAAAGAGGCATTAGACTACCTGAACGAACACATGGACGAGCTTCAGGCCAAGTATCGGAACATGAAAGATGCCACTTCCATAGGCTTTGCTCCCAATGGCGAACGCCGGGGAAAAGACTGGCGCGGCGGCAAGGATGTCACGGCGGAGGATTTCCGCAACACGTTCGGTTTCCGTGGCGTGGAGTTCGGCAACTGGGCCAACCAGCAGGAAAGACAGCTTGCCTTAAACCAGGCATACGATGCTTTCATGGACTTGTCCGAAGCCACGGGCATATCTCCACAGGGTCTTTCGCTGGGCGGCGAGCTGGGCATGGCTTTCGGTGCAAGGGGCGGAGGCGGCGCGGCGGCGCATTACGAGCCGGGCAAGGTAGTCATTAACCTCACCAAGACGCAAGGTGCAGGTACGTTGGCTCATGAGTGGTGGCACGCCATTGACAACTATTTCTCCCGCCGACGCGGGCAGGCTCTTGGATATAATACCGAGAGGAAAGGATACAATCTGCCCGTCAGAGGAGGAAAGGTAGAGCGCGAACACGAGGCAGAACGGAAAGAGATAACCGATGCCTTTGCTGCCTTGATGAAAGCCATCAATGGCAGTTCATACGGGGAAAGGAGTAACGCCTACGCCAGCTTGAAATCCTCCTACTGGAAAGAACCGACTGAACTTGGTGCGAGGGCTTTTGCCGTATGGGTGGAAAGGAAGCTGTCTGAAAAAGGCATCGTGAACAACTTCCTTGCCAACAACAACACCATAGGCTGGGAATCACCGGAACTGACGCAGAAGTATTACCCTTATCCGTTGGAAAGCGACTTTGAGAGCCTGGATACTGCTTTCGATGGCCTCTTTGGAGCCATAGAGGAGAAGGTGGATGAGGAAACGGGGAATACCATACTATATAGATTCATCGGCGAGCAAGGTGCTTCACGCCTTGATGCCGCAGAAGAGGCTACAACGAGGATGGATAATCTGGCCATTGCTCGCAAAATGGAAGAAGAAGGGAAAAATGAGTGGGCTATCAAATGGGCCACTGGTTGGGAACGTGGAGCAGACCGCAAATGGCGGTATGAGACACCGGATTTTGAATATACTCCACCAGAGGATTTTGAGGAAGGCAAGAATTACAATCTGAGTGACATCATCAAAGACGATGAGTTGTTTACGGCTTATCCCAAGCTGAGAGGATTGAAATTCCGATTGGCAAATCTACCGGATGAATTCGGAGGTGGTTGGTTTGACAAACGGGGAAATGAGATTGTAATCAATACGGCACATAACAGTTCTTGGCATTATGAATCGACTATTGCCCATGAGATACAGCACGCCATCCAAGCGGAAGAAGGTTTTGAAAAAGGAGACCATCCGGATGCCGTGATAGATAGATATTTGAATGCCCAATATGAAATAGATACCGCTGATATTCACACTCTTGACATTGCTGCTTTAATTCGAAAGAGAGCAGAAAGATTGATTAAAAAAGGCAAGTATAAATATATGCGTTGGGCTATTAGGTCGGCAATGAGACCTTTGCGTGGGAGAAATGATATGTATTCTGAATATGGCCCGATTGAGACGTTGGCTGTTTATCATACCGCAAAAGATCTTAAAGATGCTTATGAAAAAGCATATAAAAATGGAAAAAGTTTTTTTGCAAGGATACCTACACAAAGTGAGGCAGAGTCAGCTTATATGCGTAATGCTGGTGAGACAGAAGCCCGCAACGTCGCAAGGCGTTTACGGATGACACCTGAACAACGTCGTAATATGTTAGCATCGGAGACAGAGGATGTAGCCCGAAGAGACCAACTATTCATCAACAGCGCGTTGAGTGAACAGGCTTCTTATGCACCTGCTGCAGAAGATATGAGTATGGTGAACGAGCGTTTTAACAAGGAGCTTCAGCGTTACCAAGACGGACAAATGAGCAAGAATGATATGTTCCATTTGGGAAATCCGTATGGAACAATGCGAATGTTCTTGCCAGACTTGCCTATTGTGATGCGCCTAAGGATTATGAACAAGGCAAGCAACACAAAACACAACGTAGAGGCATTATCGTTGACGAATTTACCACAAATGATTTCCTCACCAATATTTGTATTCAAACGCGGGGATAATGCCCTTGGAGTCCTTACAGAAATAAAAGACCGTGATGGGTTGAATGTATGCGTGGCAATAGAGCTTGGTAAAAGGATACAAGATGGTGGCGATTTCTTGGAAGTAAACGATATAAGGTCAATACACGGGCGCGATGCTGCAAACCTTATCTTGCCGATAATACACAATAATACTTTGGCGTATGTAGATAAAGAGAAAGGTCTTACTTATCTCTCCTCAGCGTCATCCAATTATCAGCAGGAAATAGATAAGCAAGACCTTTCCGATGCCACAAAGATAGTGGAAAACTTCGAGAATCCAATCATTGAGGAAGAAATACTTCGCAGTGGCGAAGGATTTTTGTCCGACGATGCCCTGAGTGTTGCGAACGATCCCATGTCCAAGTTCTTGGGCAAGTCTCCTCGCACCGCCCGCCAACGCCGTGCCTTTACCGAGCGTGAACGCCGAAACATGGCCAACCGGGTGCAGGAACTGGCCGAAAAACTGCACTTGGACAACGTGGAGATTGTGAATGAGCCAATGGTGGTTACGGACAAGAAAGGAAAGACACATTATCCCAAAGGATTCTATAACCGGACCACTGATAAGATAACCATCGTCATTCCTAATAACGTCAATACTTTCGATGCGGAGCAGACGTTGCTGCACGAGGCAGTGGCACACTACGGACTGCGCCGACTCTTTGAGGAACACTTCGACACGTTCCTTGACAATGTGTTTAATAATGCCGATGTGGAAGTACGCCGTAAGATTGTGGCATTGGCGCAAAAGAATGGCTGGGATACCCGGCTTGCCACGGAAGAATACTTGGCCTCGCTGGCCGAGGACACCAACTTTGATGACCTCAATGCCAGTTGGTGGCGGAAAATCAAGGACCTGTTCCTGCGGATGCTGCACAAGATAGGCTTTGAGGGATTTGATGGCGTAACCTTGTCGGACAACGAACTGCGCTACATCCTGTGGCGGAGCTACGAGAGCCTGCGGGAGCCTGGACGCTACCGCAGCATCCTGGGGCAGGCGGAGGACATTGCCAAGCAGTATGAGTTGAAGGTGGGCAATTATGCCCCTACCATTTCGAATATCGGGCAAGTAGCGGAAAGCAAAGATGCTGCCAAGGCCGAGCGCATCCGCAAGCTGCGGGAGAGCAAGCCGGTGGAGATTACGGGGAATGAGATAGAGCCGAGCGATGACCTGAAACAGTACAAGAAGAATGCGCTGGAGTATGGGAAGAAGCTACGCGGCGAATACACGAATAAAGATACTGGGGAAACCATATCTTTGACCGGTGGGAACAGTCGTGGTGGAATACGCGAGATATTACAGCACGACTACAAAGATGTGGAACACTTGCAGTCTATTGCAGCTATACCTCAAATTATAGAGAATAGCATCTTCATTGACGAACTTCCCAATGAAGACTTTGATAAGTATCCGGGAGTAAGCTCATTCTCTTATTATGTATGCGGTCTTAAAATAGGCAAGGAGGATTATACTGTAAAAGCTGTTATTGCCAACCAAAGTAATGGAGAACGTTACTACGACCACAAGTTAACCCATATAGAAAAAGGCAAATTACTTTCCATTGTCCCAACAATACAAAAAGCTGGAATGGAAGGTAACTCGCCTTTATTCGGCATCAAAGATAAGCGTTTGCTTTCAATCCTGCAAGACAATGCCGATGAAAATCTCCTCTTCCGCAAAACTCCTGACGGAAATACCACTGACGACGGCACCCGCGAAGCCTACAACCGCGCCGTCAGCGGCAATCGCTTCAAGGCGCAGGAAGCCTACCAAGACAGCATGTTGGCCCTGAAACGCCTGCAAGAAGTCATCGAGCAAAAGACCGGCAAGCTGAAAGGATACGAGAACGCCTACCTGGCCGAAAACCAAATGTCCAGCAAGAGCACCCGAGAGGCGGAAGTGTATGGCGAGAAGTATTTCAAGCCGATGCTGGAGGCCGTGGGCAGTCTCATCGAACAAGGTGCGTCGTATGGTGAAATCATCGACTATATGATAGCCAAGCACGGCCTGGAGCGAAACGAGGTGTTTGCCGAACGGGATACCCGGCAGGAGGCCGACCACCGTTTTGAAAAGCTGTACAAGGAAATAGAACAGCTCTACAAGCTGAGAGGTATTACTGAAGAAGAATACAACGAACGCAAGGGAAAGATTGATGCCGAAAAGGAGAAGTATTACCGAAAGCGTTTGGATCAACACCTCGGCGAGGATTATTCCGGGCTCACCGCCTTGGCAGAGAAGTATGACGCGATGGAGGAAGGTTTCAAGAAGCACGCACAGGAGTTGGTACGTGACTTTGAGCAGAAGCACGACACCCGCGACCTCTGGGCCAAGGTGAATGCCGCCACCAAGGAAACCCTGCGCAAGAGTTACGAAAGCGGGATGATGAGCCGCGACACCTACCTGAAGGTAAAGGAGCAGTTCAAGCATTACATACCCCTGCGCGGCTGGGACGAGCAGACGGCGGAGGACGTGTACGAGTACATCAACTCCGAGACTTCGCCCGTCAACTCCGTGCTGAAAGCTGCCAAGGGACGCCGTTCCATGGCCGACGACCCGCTGGCCACCATCGGCAACATGGCGGAGAGCACCATCCTGCAAGGCAACCGAAACCTGATGAAGCAAGCCTTCCTGAATATGGCCATCAACCATCCTACGGATGTGTTGACGCTGAAAGAAGCGTGGTATGTGCAAGATCCTTCGACGGGCGAATGGACGCTGTCCTTCCCGGACATCCAAGAAGGGGACGATGCGGACACCGTTTCCGCCAAGGTGGAGGAGCACGAGCAGCGGATGCGGGAACTGAAGACGGATGGACTGGCCACGCAGGTGAAGGAAGGACTTAACATCAATTACCGCATCGGCACCCATCAGGCGCAGGAGCATATCGTTACTGTAAAGCGCAACGGGAAGGACTACCTTGTCTACGTCAATGGTAACCCACGGGCGGCGCAGGCAGTGAACGGGCTGACAAACCCCACAGTGGAGAGCAACAAGCTGCTGGCAGGAATCGCCCGCTTCAACCGCGAACTGGTCGCCAACTTCACCAACCGCAACCCGGCCTTTGTGTTGAGCAACCTGTCGCGCGACCTCATCTTCTCTGTGTCCGCCGTGGCCATCAAGGAGAACCCAAGATATGCCGCTCGGTTTGCGAAGAATATTCCCCGTGCCATGCGGGTCATCTTCCGCAACCTGCGCGGCAAGGGCAGCAGGGCGAATGCCGACGACCGACTGTTTGAAGAGTTCTTGGCTAATGGCGGCGAGACGGGCTACACCTCGCTGCACAGCGTGGACGAATACAAGAAACTGGTGAAACGCTCCGTGGACAAATATGCGGGCAAGCGGGATTACTTTGCCGCCGTCCGTTCCGCCGCCGGGTTCTTCAGCATGATGAACCGCTGGGCCGAGGATGTCTCGCGCTTCACCACCTATATGACTTCCAAGGAAGAGGGACGTACCATCACGGAGGCTGTGAACGATGCCAAGGAGGTGACGGTGAACTTCAACCGCAGGGGCGCGGCCACCAAGACCGAAGGCGTATTTGGCTGGACCAGCGGGCTGTTCCGCAACCTCTACCTCTTCTTCAACGCGGCGGTGCAGTCGCTCACCAACTTTGCCCGCTTGGCCAAGAAGAATCGCAAGGGATTCCTCACGGCGTTGGGAGGCTTCACTGCCGCCGGGTTCCTGGTGCCTTGGCTGAATACGTTGGCCATATCCATGTTGGGTGGTGACGATGATGATTATTACGGCAACCTTCCCGACTGGGTGCGTAGGAATAACCTTTGCCTCTATGCAGGTAATGGCAAATTTATCACTATTCCCCTACCGATAGAATTGCGTGCCTTCTATGGCTTGGGCGAAATGGCCTATCAGGCAACCGTCCGCCAAGATTATGACAAGGACCAAATCGCCTATCAGGCCGTCAACCAAATCACCGAACTGCTGCCCATCAATCCGCTGGGCAACAATGGCGATCTTGTCACCACGATGATGCCCGATGTCCTCAGCCCGTTCTGGCAAATCTACGAGAACAAGGACTTCACCGGGAAGCCGATTTACCGGGAGAACGCCTTCAACAAGACTATGCCCGAATGGACGAAAGCTTACAACAGCACATCAGACTGGCTGGTGGACTTGTCAAGGTGGACCAACGCACTGGCTGGGGGCGATGACTACAAGCAGGCCGGCGTGCTGGAACCCCTGATGAACTGGAATCCCGCCAAGGTGGAGCACTTATTTGAATCCTACTTCGGCGGTATGGCCAAGACCATCAACCAGACGGCCAAGACCTTGGCAGCTGGTGTGGAGAGCGTGCAGGACGGCGAGAAGAGCGACAACCTGCAATGGTACAGCACCCCCGTCCTCAACCGCTTCGTCAACGACGCCGGCGACGACCGTTCGGCCTATAGCAAACTGAACCAGCGTTACTACAAGCTCTATGACCTATATGAAGAGGTGCAGAAGCTGAACCGGGGCTATGCCAACGAAGTGGCGCGCGGCAATATGGACTATCTGGACAAGCTGGTGCGTCTGCAACAGTCCCGCGACTTCAAGGTCTTCCAACTCTTCCGGAGCAGCAAGCGGGCCATCGACCGCATCCGCGACATTGAGAAGCGTTTGCCGGAGGAAGGCTCGGAGCAACGGAGCAAGGAATTGCAGGAGGAGACGAGCAAGATTAAACGGATGCTGCTGGAGCGGGTGGATGAGTTGGTAGAGTGATGTCAATTCTTTCCAATGTTTCAAGAATTGGAAAGAATTTAAATGACAAGATGTTGCTTAATAATTCACGTTCCCCGCTGCCTGCGAAAGGTGGCGGGGATTCTTGCATTGTCACTTTATATATCCGCCCATTCCCCCGAAACCCGTTCTTTTGCAGTAAAAAGCAGAAGATATGAGAAGAAGAAAACTTATCCCGAAGACACCGCTTCCGCAGAGTGACACCGTGGAGTACGACCGCCGCAATGAAAGAGACTCGCACCGGGACATGAACATCCTTTTCCGTGCCGCCCGTGCCTGGGACTGCTTAGAGCACTTCCGCGACAACCGGGAACGCAACAAGAGATACATGTATGGCGACCAGTGGGGCGACCCGGTGGAGTATTGCGGGCGAACCATCACCGAGGAGGAATACATCCGGATGCAGGGCAACATCCCGATGAAGAACAACCTCATTCGCAGGCTGGCGCGCATTGTCATAGGCGTGTACCGCAACCAGACCAAATCACCGGTCTGCATTGCCCGCGACCGGGAGGAGCAGAAACTGGGCGAGACGATGAGCACCATCCTGGAGTATAACAACAAGCTGAACGAGAAGAAGGAACTGGACGCGCGGATGTTCGAGGAGTTTCTCATCAGCGGGCTGGCCGTGCAGAAAGAAGTCTATTCAATGCGCGGCGGGCGGCAGGACTGCTGGTCGGACAACGTGAACCCGAACTTCTTCTTCATGGACGGGCAGATGAACGACATCCGCATGGACGACGTGAGCATCATCGGCGAACTGCACGACCTGACCTTCGGCCAACTGGCTTCGGCCTTTGCCAAAAGCGACGCTGACCTGCAACGCCTGGAGGACATCTACAAGTTGGCGAGGAACCGCGACGTACTGGCCAACTATATTGATACCTTTCACCGTAATGCCAATGATTATGTATCTTTCCTTCAACCCTATGACCTGAGCCTGTGCCGCATCATAGAGGTGTGGACGCAGGAGCAGAGGAAAGCCCTGTGGTGCCACGACTGGCTGGAGGGAGACGCCTACATTGACTCCTACGACAACCTGAAGGCCATCCGGCAGGAGAACGCTGTTCGCATGGAGGAGAACCGCATGAAGGACGAGGCAGGCAACTACCTGCTGGACGGGAACGGCCAAATCCGCCTCTACATGCCCGAAGAACAAGTGCCGCTCATAGAGTACGAGTACATCATCGAGAATTATTGGTATTACCGATTCCTGTCCCCCTTCGGCGATGTGTTGGAAGAAGGGGAATCGCCCTACGCCCACGGCGAGCATCCCTACACGGTGAAGGCATATCCATACATCGACGGCGAGATACATCCCTTCGTGGCGGACATCATCGACCAACAGCGGTACATCAACCACTATATCATCCTGAACGACTTCATCGTGAAGGCGTCGGCCAAGGGCGTGCTGGTGGTGGACGAGAGCAGTATTCCGGAGGACATGAACCTGGAGGACATCGCCGAGGAGTGGACACGCTTCAACGGTGTCATCAAGCTGAAACTGAAAGAGGGTGCCAAGCCACCACAACAGATGGTGAACAACAGCAAGGTGCAGGGATTGCAGGACATGATTACCTTGCAGATGCAACTGATGGACGATGTAAGCGGCGTTCACGGTGCTTTGCAGGGCAAGCAGGCTTCCAGCGGGACGAGCGGCGTGCTCTACCAGCAACAGGCCAACAACGCTTCCACGTCCATCATCGACCTGTTGGAGACCTATTCGTCCTTCCTGACAGCGGACGCAAAGAAGAAGTTGAAGAACATCCAGCAGTTCTACGACGAGCCGATGACGGTGAAGGTGGCCGGACGCTCGGCGGTGGTGCGCTACGACCCGCAGACAATGGGCGGCGTGGATTTCGACCTGGCCATCACAGAGAGCTACGACACGCCGGTTTACCGTGCCCTGAATAACGAACTGTTGCTGCAACTGCTCAACGCGAAACAAATCACCATCGAGCAAATGCTGCAAGTGGGCGCCTTCCCCTTTGGCGACCAGCTTTTGCAACTCATTCAGACGCAGAAGCAGGAATTGGAGCGGCAACAACAGCAGATGCTGGCGGCGCAGCAACAAGGGGCGGAGGTGCCGCAACAGGCATAGGGAGACAAGAAAGGCGGCCCGGTGTGCGGGTCGCCTGTTCTTTACAAACTTTCTTTCCATTTCTTTCCGGCCTTGGTGTTGAGCCATATCAGGAAAATTGCCGCAAGTGCAGCAGGTGCCTTACCTGCGCCACATAGTTCAGCCATGCGCGTCGCTTCCCTTTCCGCTGTTTGTCAGTCAAGGCTCCCGCCCCGAAGCGGTCGGGCGTATGGTAGAATGACTCGAAAAGGAAAGCTGCCTGAGTGGCACGTGCGGAAAACAGGCCCGCCCGGCGCATGCGCTTAATGTCAGCCCAACACCATACCCGCAGTTCGTGCCGGGCATTTGGCAGGACGTAGTAACGGCAGTGGTTTTTCTTGTGCAAACGGTCCGCCTTTGCGGCGGCTCTTTTCAGTTCCCTGTCAGCTTTCAACAGGATGAAGAAAGCCTTGATTTTCTTGATGATGTTCATAATCTATATATTATTTATATGGTTGCTTCTGTAATAGTTGCTTTTTTTGCCTGTTTGGGCTTGGGCTTTACGATGGCAGGCAAGTCCATCTCGGAGAAACAAATGTGCAGCGCGATGGCACGAGCCATAACCCGATCGTCATGGTATCCTTCCGCCGCTCCGAACGAGCCTCCTTCTTTCTTCTCGTAAACGGCATATTCGGCTATGGCTTCCATTTCTCGTTCAATGTAAGAAGTGTCACGAACGCAGGCCACGAGGTTGGAAATAATCATCGGCTTAGTCTTCCGGTTAGTGTGGAAGCCGTACTCGGTAGTGATGCCTTGTGCTATCTTTGCTTCGGAAGCTTTGCGGATATACAGGTTCCCGTAGTGATCGGCTATTCGGTTAAAGATTAATTCCGACTGGTCTCCGTCCGTATCGTTATCCTTGGTTTCTATGGTGTTGCTTTCAATGACCAACTTGGCATTTTCGTAAAACTTCGCTATCTGTGCCGCCTTCCAGGCAAGCAGGTCGTGATCTATGTGTCCATGCCATTCTGCCACCACCTCCGGTTTTCCTCCATACATCATCCAATATCGGTCTATGACCACTATGTCCGACCAATCGGCTTTCTTCCCTCGTCCTCCTATATCTACGGAAACGAGGTAGCGATTAGCTACTTTCTGCTTTAAATCCTGTGGCAACATCCATACCTTTAGACAAGCGTTGTGGTCGTTGACAAAGTGAATGTTCTGCAATGCCTGTTTTCCCTGCACACTGTCTCCCTGCACTTCGCCTACGTAGAGCGGCTCACGACACGTCTCTTTCAGTTTGTCCAAATGGTAAGCACTAAACACGTTCTTACCACTATTTCGGAACGCTTCCACGTCATCGCTTGGAAACTCGGCCATCATGTCTTGATGGTCGATGTAGTCCTTTCGCTTAAATATATACCAGTTGATGGCTTCCATTGTAGCTCCCAACGTCCACAAGTGCCAGTAGTACTTACCGGCATCCAAACATCCTTCTGGCGGATTGTCATTGTCTTTGTTGACTAACAGCCATTTGGCAAAAGCCTGTTTGTCCGCTATGGGGCGTGTGTATTTCTCTATCTTGAACCACGGAATAAATACCGCCCGGCGGTTGCTCTTCCCTTGTTTGGCAGCTTGGTAAGCACGGTAGAAAAAGTTGCTCATTCCGTTTGCCGTGGACTCGATGACTTCCACTGTAAGCGGTGCCATCAGTAGAGAGGACGATATGGAGCGGATGATGTCTTCCGGTTTCTTCCCGTCAGTATCTTCCCATAAGCCCACTTCCGAATAGTGGACACAGGACATGTCTCCGCCTCGCCCACTTGTAGGATTGTTGTAGGTACCCACGGTTATCACGGTGTCTCGTGCCGTTGTAATGTTTGTACCCTTTCCGTAGGTGATGATACTGTCCAGTTGCGAACCCTCGTAGGGAGTGAAGGCCAATTGTACATCACTCGGAAGTCCTATGAGCCAAGGCGGCAATTTTTCCAGCATCTTGCTGTACATCGCCTTTATCTTACGGGAAGTAGAGCCGTCCTGTGCCACAATGACGGAATACCAACTCTCTTTGTGCAGAAGCTGTATCCATGCAATGTAAAGTTGCACTAAAGTGGAGCCTCCCCATTGGCGGGCTTTGAGCAGAATGATACGAATGGGAATGCCCGCCAAGCGTATATCTTCCAATATAGAAAGCAAATAGCGTTGCGGGTAGGACAGCCGAAAGTGAATCATCTTTCCACCCTCTTTGTTTTTGATTTCGTTATAGGCATAGGCGTAAAAGGGAAAATCATGTCGGCAACGCACACGGATGAATTCCCGGATGACTTTCTCCCTTGTCTCCGTGGTACATTCTCCGTATCGGTCCAAGCAGAACGATTGGATGCTTCCCGCTTTTATCAGAAGTTTCACCAACTTGTTTTGGAGCATTGGCAGCGGTAAAAGCATGTCGTAAGGATAGAGGTCGTCTATGTGTACTTTCTTTCTCTTCCCTACCGAACCTTCGCCCGTGATGGGGTCGAAAGACGCACGCATTTCCGCTACTCTTCGCTCATCCTCGCTTACAAGCTTTTCTATACTCATCCGTAAGTCTTTTTAAATAATCATAAACCAATCCCATCATGAACGCCGCCAGGTGAACCCCGAAAGCTATAGCGGGAATGAACACGGTGGCCGCGTTGCCCAGTACGAACATCGACCACTCTACGGGCTTCATGCGGACACGGCATATTTTCATTCCCATTAGGGCGTACAGCACGGAACTGAACCCTATGGCCGGGGTTGGGGTGGCAAACGTGGCGGGAACGGAAAGCAGGTAGGCCACTGAAAGCTCACGTGGTGAAATCCTCATCGTCCATAGCACGGACAGGTTAGCCAGCAGGTGGAACAGATTGGCGTGCAACAATTGTCCAAACAGGTGCGTTTGGCAAGGCAGCCAATTGACCATGTCAAGGCAGCCATTTGTCATAATCAATACAGTACTTAGGCAGAAGCAAGCCACCAGCAATACTGACAGCCCTATTTTGACCGCAAGCGTTCTATCTTTTCCCTTTGGCATTTTCGTCTAACGCGTTGAATGATGTTCCGTGCCACCCGTGGCGTGACGGAGAAGCAGGGGGCGGGTTGCATCACCACCATTTCCACGACATGTTTGCGCGCCTGCACCTCCGGATGTTCTTTACGGTAAGTGAGGAATGCGTTGTATAGGGCGTTGTAGAAGCGCCTTTTCGCCGGATTCATATATGCAATGGATTCTCCGCGTTCCATCTTCCCGATGACCACGCACGCCCTTTCGGACGACACCCAATAGCGCGAAGCGGGCGATGCCACGACTCGTTCCATCAGTCCCGTCTGCACGACTCTTCCATAGAGCCTCAGTTGCCGTCCCACTTGCTCATTGTAGGCTCTCAACAAGTCTCTGTCACGTCGGTCCGACAAAATGAACACATTTCCTTTCTTCCTCATTTATACTCGTTTAAGCACCTAACAAATTTACAAAAGAAATTTTGAAGTGGCATTTTTTATCGTCGGGCTGTGAAGATATGTCAGTATGTTTGTGAAAAAGAATTATTGTATGGCAAAAAAAGACGAAATGCAAGCTGCTGAAACTCAAAAGGAAAAGAGTAAACGGGATGCGTTTATGGAGCGTTTCGGGCAGCGATATCCGGATGTATCCGTAGATGATGAAGATGCCTTTTACGGTCGTTTGAGTGATGAATTTGACAGAATAGACAGAAGTGACACGGCTCAAAAGGAACTTGGTGAATTGTTGGCAAATGACCCACGCAGTGCCGGTTTCCTGATGGTGATGCGCAAGGGAGGCAACCCGATGGAATATCTCATCGAGCAATATGGTGATGATTTCCGTGAAGCGCTCAATGATGAAGAAAAAGCCAAGGAATTTGCCTCAGCGTTCTCTAAATATGCGGAAAAACAAGCCAAAAACAAAGAACTGCAAGCCCAAGCGGAACAGAACATGGAGAAGATGCTGGCGGATTTGGACGTGGCCAAGGAAGAAGGCAAGTTCACCGATGAGGATGCGGACAAGGCTTATACCTACCTATATGGAGAAGGCGGATTGCTGGACCGCCTCATTACCAACGACATCACGAAAGATGACTGGATGATGCTTATGAAAGCTGCCAATTATGATGCCATGCAGACGGATGCCAACGCACGGGTGGCTGAAGCCCGACAAGAAGGAGAAGTTGCCGGGCGAAACGCCAATATCAACACTCAGAAACATAAACGTACACGTACGGCCGACTTACCGAGCGATTTGTCGCAGAGTGGCGGAGTTGAATCCGGAAGAAGAAACGGAGACCCATTACTTGAACGTTTGGACAAAATAGTGGGCAGAAGCCGGAGCGTGTGGGAAGATTGATAACGATAAAAGAACAATAACCAAAAAAGAAAAGAAGATGAAGGTAGAAAGATTATTTAAGTTATTGGGCAGCACTCTGTTGATACTTGTTGCCCTTGTGGTAAGCTCGGTGACGGGCGTATGCATGGCTGCGGCTACAGCCATGGGAGGCGAAACTTCTGAAACGGGAGACGGAGGTACGACCATAGTAGATTCGGGGGGAGGTTCTACGGCAACCACCGGCATGGGAGTAACGGGTGAAGAAGACCCGGATTATTACGCCAAGGAAGTGGACAAGCGCATCACGAAAATGCGTCCGATGCGTACGCCTATCGACCAGATTACGCGTAGCGCATCAACCATTTCGCGAAGCGGGTCCATGATTGTGCAGTATTACAGCGTGGCTACCCGTCCTATCAAGACTACCGTGAAAACCCAAGTTACGGCCATGTCGCAAGGACAAGGGTCTACAACGATACAAGTGGACGACGGTAGCATATTCAGCCTGACGGACACCATCCGTGTGGTGGGCGTGAAAGGATATAAGGAAGACGGTGCAACGGAAGACACCAAGGATTTGATGCTTTACGTGGTTGGTAAGAATGACGAGACCAATTATCCGGTTGTTATCGCAGTGAATGGCAAAAAGAACAATGACGGTACCAATAGCCTGGTTCCTCAAATTAATGTGGATACGGTGCTCATCCGCATGGGACGCGCCGCCTCGGAAATTGATGTGGAGACCGGCAACTTCTACAATCTGCCCAATCCGGAGGAGCAATATTGCCAAAAGTTCATGATGCAGGTGGAACAGTCTACTTTCGACAAGATGTGGGACAAGAAGGTGGATTGGAATTTCTCCGACATGGAGGAAGACGGCATCTACGACATGCGTCTCGGTATGGAGAACAGCTATCTGTTCGGCATCAAAGGACGAAGCAAAGACCCGAAGAAAAGCGGTGCCGATGTTTACTTTACGGGAGGTATCTACTGGATGGCAGGAAAGGATATGTCACTCGGAACGGCAGCATCAGGTTCGGTGACCATTACGGACGACCAAATGGTGGACTTCTTGAAAGACCTGTTCACCGGCAATGACTCCGGTAACGGCACCAAGGTGGGTTTTGCCGGCAGCACGATGCTGGCAACCTTGGCCAAGATGAAGAGCGAACGTTTCAAGGTGGTGAAAGAGTTTGAACGCTGGGGATTGAAGTTCACTTCCTTCGACAGCAATTTCGGCAAGTTGCTCGTGATGCACCACGAACTGATGGACATGAACGAGAAGAGCGATGAAATGTTTGTCATTGACCCCGAATACTTGCGCAAGAAAACGTTCCTGGCCTGGAACCGCAAGGAATATGACATGGCCAAACTTGCCAAGCGTGACACCCGTGCCGTAGTGATGAAAGAAGCGAGCTGCTGTTATCTTGTCTATCCGAAGGCACATGCCCGTGTCAAGCTGGCAAGCCTCTAAGGAAATTTAAGAATGAAGGATTAAGAATGAAGAATTAGAGTATGGCATCTAAGGGGTTCGTTCTTGGTTCTTCATTCATCATTCATTCCTAATTACTTTATTCACATGAGATACATTTCCGATTTGAACATATCCTTTTCGCTCCTTGTAAATGGAGTGGACAAACGTTTTAGTTTCACTCCGTGCGCACGAGGCGGAAGCATGTACATTGCCAAGAGCAAGGCAGAGATAAAGGCATTGGAAGCAAGCGACATGTATGGACGCATCTACCGCCGTATGGAAGGACAAACGGAGGGGACGGACGTTGATGTGCCCAAAACGCGTGAAGGACGTACCGCCAAAGCCCCTGCAAAAGTGCAGGACGTGAAAGGAATCAACACGTGGCAGGAAGCCGTGGAATACTTAGCGAACAAATGCGGAAGCAAATGTGAGGAGCTGACCACGCCCGAAGTGATATTGGCCGAAGCCGCACGCCGGGGCATCCGTTTTCCAGACATTCATTAGGGTTTGAGATGGAGAAGGTGCTTGTAGATGAACTGGTCAAGGAGGTGCGGGTGACACTGGACGAGAACCAAGTTGAAAGCGGATATATGCAAAGCGGGACGGACAACATGGAACTGGACGAGATTATCCGCTCGAAGCTTCCCGATGCCGTGCGTGCCATTGTTGAAATGTGCCCCGTGAGCCTGCTGAACGCCGATGCGCTTACGCTGGCGGATGCCAGCCGTGTGAAGAACGAGGACGGAAGCGGTTATGTCGTGTTGCCCAATGATTTCCTGCGGCTGGTCAGTTTCAAATTGGCTTCATGGAAGCGTGCCGTAACGTCCGTGACCGAGCAAGGAAGCCCTACCGACTTGATGCAGCGCAACACTTTTACACGTGGAACTCCTATAAAACCTATTTGCGTCCTAAGTCATAAAGCGGACGGGAAGCGTGTCTTGGAATACTTTACCGCATCCGGAGGAAATGACACCATAGAGCGGGCGCTTTATGTCCCAAATCCTTCCATTGTGACGGAAGACGGAAACGAAAAAATATCCATTCCCCATCTACTGCGTGCTGCCATCGTGAACTACTGTGCCGGACTGACTTGCTTTAGCCGAGGCGACGCGGAACAAGGGAACCTGTTCCTTAAAATAGCGACATCAAACTTTAATCCTACATAGTGTCATGCAATACATCGGTATAGACAGAAAGATACATATACAATGGAGCATCTTCCGGGGAACGAGCAACGTGCCGGAGGATTTTTCACGCGCTTTGGTGAAAGTGTTCCTTATCGGAAACTATGAAAAGTACCTTTTGGAGGCTTCGGCCATTCGCGGCACGCTGACGGCTGACATCCCGCAAGGATTGCCGGAAGGAGCTTATTCGTTGGAAGCCATTTGGGTGAAAAACTATGGCAATCTGATGCCGAGACGACAAACTCTTACACCGGAAGGGACGCCGGGCTGCGCCCGCTATCCGGGCCATCGTCCTAACGACCCGCCCATGATGCATCCTCATGACCACCGGTTTAACGACCGTTGCCTGATGCGGGCACGTAAGGAGTATGTGTTTGCCTTGACGGACTATGAGAGCGAGGTGACGGAAGCGTATGAAGATGAAATCACGCTCCGACTGAAGAGTGCGGTGGCAACCTACGGATATGACGGTCTGTCGGCTTACGAGATAGCCGTGATGCGGGGTGACTTCAACGGGACGGAAGGGGAATGGCTGGAATCGCTTGGAAATGAAGGCGGTATTTACCTTGCCAAAGAGACAGGCTATAGTGACAAAATAGGCATGACCCAGCGGGCCATCACGGTGGAACTGGATAAACTGAATGAAAAATATGATAATCTTAAGAACAAGTTTGAAGAAGGAATCCTGTCCAAGAAAAACTTCATTAATCTGTTGAAACAGTGCATTGACAACGACACCATCAAGTTCGATGATGAACGTCAGGTTATCTACTGCGATTGTGGAGGTAGTGGAGGAGGCGGTGAAGAAACGTCCCACCTCATCACGCTGGACATCAATCCTGCAGACATTGTTAAAGTGGAGAAATTGGAAGCCACGGGCGATGTGCAGGAAAGTACGGTATCGGAAGACGGTGGACATTACGCCTTCACAGTGTCGGACGGTGGGAACGTGACGGTGAAGATAACACCCGCCGAAGGCTACACGGTGAACAAGCTTAACGTGGACAAAGTTTCGCAAGGAGCCATATTGGAATACACGTTCAGCAATGTGACCACCGCGCATACCATGTACCTGTGGATGGAAGTTGTGGAAGAGCCTGTCACAGAAGGTTTTTTAGTTCGTAGTGATAAGCCGAATGTTGAATACGCTTCCACACAATCCGTTTTTGACGCCTTGAAGGCGGACTATCCGGACGGGTTGAGTCAAGATGTGACCGTTACTTGCATCAAGAAAATGACCGAACCACGCACGGCGGGATGGGTAGGAACATTGGAAGATTGGAACCAAGGCACGATGTACACGCTGACACTGGACGGTGCAGGACTTTTGACTTACGACGGAAAGTCGTTGGGAGTGCTGGCACTCTATGACGTGGATAACTTTTTGATTCGCAACGTGACATTTACGAACTATTGCAACCTTGTCGACGCTTATAGTCCGGGAGACACATTCGCCTTTATGTGCAAGGCTTCCGGTGACAGGAAGATGAACAACATTTGTGTGCAGGATTGTTCGTTCAATGGGGCATATGTCGGCGAGAGTGACAGTTCTGATATGGCGTTTCAGGCGATAGTATGCAATAACGTGACGAACATAACGGTGTGCGGATGCACCATCAATAAGAACTTCGGGTGGGCAGCCGCACAATTCAAAGGCTGCACATCGGTCAATTTCGTGAATAACTCGCTTGAATTGGAATATGTTTATGGAAAATCCAGCCATGTATATGGCGTGACTATTACTGATGGTTTACTACTTGTGTTTGAAGACAACAGCATCATTGGCAACGGGAACAATGAAACGTTAGTAACCATTTCAAATGTGGACCGCGCAAGCATAAAAAGAAACCGTTTCACCGATTCAAACGGCTATGCACTCAGTGTAGACCACACTATTCAGATGGATAAAATGGATTTGGACTCAAACCTTTTTAGCGGCTTGTTGGAGTCTCCAGTCGGAGCATGGTTGAAAGAGTTGATAATTTTCTGCAAGATAAAAGACCTTCGCATCCTGAACAACACGTTCCGCATGTCCGGGAGCTTTTACGAACAATATGTATGCAGATACGGTATTATTGAAAACCTTTCGTTGTTCAATAATATATTTGTCAAAGCAGTAGACCAAACGATACATGCTTTCCAATTCAAAAGTGTTGATAATCTGTCAAGTGGAAACAATATATACCAATTAGATGTGGAAAGTAGCGGGAATACATCGGGAGCATTTTTTTGGACAACAGATGAGGACTCTCCGGTGGCCATTTCTTATCCTGACAGTCGTTTTATAGACAAATTACAGGCACTTGGATTTGAGACTGATTCGGCTGTCATTGACCGCCAAAACAATCTGCTTGATTCCTACTTTGCGATTACAAGTGACATGGATGCCGCACATCCTGCGAATAACGCACATTTGGCGGAAGCGGATTTAAATTATAAAGAACCTTCTTCATCGTCCAACAGCGTGGGGTGCTTCAACCTGCACGGCATTGCAATTGACGAGGCCACGGAAGAACCCGGATACACGGGATACGATACTCTATCCGCCGTTGATTTCTCGGAATTAGCCCAACATTCCGGCATGGCTGAAACGCAGTTGCTTGTAGAACTGAAGAGCAGAAACCGCAAGCGCATAGCAAAATGGACTTTTGCGGGCAGTATGCACAATTACCTGCTGTTGGGCAAGCAAGGCGTCATCGCCCCGCTTCCCGTATTGGACGAGGACGGCGAGTATGTGGAGGATGAGTTGTACACCGTTAATATAGAATAAATATATGGCAAAAGAGACGTACGTTGACAAACTGAAGATGCAGATAGGACAGGCAAGCGCGAAAGTGAAGGCCGACAATTATTTTCCGCTCATAGGCGATACTGTGACCATGAATGCGGAGACGAAATGGGGACAGACTTCTGAATGGCAGTTGAACACCGGCAACGGCACCACGACCGAGGACGGGAACCTGACAAAGCAGAAAGACTCCCACCAAGTAACCGTTGCCAGCGATGGCGAGCTTCAACAGAAGTTCACCGTGGGGAATTACCTGACAGAAGCGGAAGTGGTCAAGACCCTTTATGCCATGCAACCACAGACTCTTCCCTATTTCGACATTGAAACAACGGAAGTGGCACGTGTGGGGGATACGTTTATCCTAAAGACCGTACCGGAGAACGGTTATGCGATGGAATGTACGGGCGTTTGCCGTATCTATAAAGAGAATGAAACTGAAAATCCCACAAAGACACTGACGCTTTCACCCGGTACAGGCACCAGCGTGCTGGAAACCACAGTTTCGTTCAGCGAGGCGTCCGAGCGCGGCATCTATGACGTGGAAGTGGACGTGACAGACACAGCTAGCGGCGTGACACTGAGTAAACGCGTCAACAAGCTGATAACCGTTGTTCCCAAACTTTGCCCGAAACCAGCCGACACTTCCACCGGTTACGAGGTGGCTTCCACTTATAAAGCGCAGACTTCCTATTCAGAAGGACAGCCATTGGATTTTAATGTAAAGCTATGGCGTAACGTGAATGGAAGCGGGCTGAACTACGCGGAAATGATACTTCCACGCGGCGATGAAGAAAACAGCAAATGGGACTCGGTGGACCTATCTATGCTCCCTGCGGGCACCACGCTCTGTTTAAGGAAAGACCCGAATGAACCGGAAGCCTATCCGTTCCGGTTCTTCCCCAGCGGGAACACTGACCCCAATAGTACCAATGAAAATGGAACGAAAAACTTCACCTACGCGAAGCCACTGGTCATCACACATGATTGTGAGGACGTATTCGATTGGCCATGGAAAGGTTACGGAGCGGTCAATGTCGGAGGGAATATGCATAACGTCGTATTAGATGGGTATGGCTATCATGACACAAGCATCCGTTTTGTCCCGTTCAACGACAAAGTCTTTATAAACTCATGCTTTTTCCTTACAAACGGGATGAGTGATTTCGAGACATTTGGCTGTGATATCGATGGCGCAGGATTTGCCGGCATAATTGCAAAGACAGATCCGAATCCCAATAATCCATGGTACTGGCGTGGAAATGGTTATGAATTTAAGAACCTCCACATACATCACTGTAAGATTCAGAATACGGAAGGAGAAGGCGTATATCTTGGTTATTACAGCTCAGACAAATTGAGCGGGAATAATAATGAAGGTTCGACTGTAACTTATCAAGCACATCTGATGCGCAATGTCCGCTTATATAGATGTGAGTTTTACCGTACAGGATTAGACTCGATTCAAATCAACAATGGTGTCGGAGTGGAAGTATGCTATTGCGACATCCAAGAATCTGCCGCATATGGCTCATCGCAACAAGAATATGGATTTTCCTGCACATTTGACGGCAAAGTATATAATTGCAACATTACAGGCTGTAATGGAACAGCGATGCTGATAGGTCCGTTCATGGACGGTATCAAGATATTCAATAATGTTATCGAAGCTGCCAGGTTTAAAGGTGCTTTCCAATATAGCCTTTGGACTTCATCGGACAACGAGTTCGCAGATCCGGACGGGGACGGTGAAGTGGACTTGAGTTATGAGATATTTAACAATGTCATAAAAGGACATTCAATCGGTACTTTTAATTGCGATTACGGCCTTACACCCAAATTCAAGATGTGTGATAACGTAATTATCACAGAAGTAGGTAATACGGGTATTCCGTCATTATTTACAGGTGAGGGCAATAAGTTTGTCAAAGCATGGTTTGAATACGATTCGATTGATGCCCAGTTGAAAGTGGCAGATTCTGCCAATTCGGATTATCAGATAGCATATAACTCTCCATTGGTTACATTTGGTAAAGCAGGTATGGATCCATTTGACATGCGAGGCTATAAGAATTGGTATAAGACGCTGTGCCATTGCGGGCCGTTTATGGGGAGATATAAAGACATTGCATTGAAAGACAAGAGTATATCGGTAAATCCGTCAGAAGTATTAATCCCGATAGATGGTTCCGAAGTGGAGGTGAATGTCACATCGAGTGATGCATGGAGAGTGGGTGATGGGGAAAGTACGATACCTTGGAATGAAGGAGAAGGAAACATCCATTTGGACTATGACGGTCAGGCAAGCGGGATATTGGCCATAAGTTCCGATGAGAACACCGGAATAGCAAGGGACCAAGTCCTACAGTTGACTACGACAGGCAATGGTCTGAACGACTCTACAGAGTTGACCATAAGACAGGATGGGCGTTTACTTCCTTCCTATATCACAATTGACCAAAATTACACTGACGGTGTCAATCCTGTCATATCTGGGGATATAAACGGTTCCGCCATTCAGTGGATACGTGAGAATTCCCATTGTTTTGTCGCCAAGAATACCGCAGAAGGCAAAGTGTCTGTATGCAAATTGAAAGATAACAGCCGCGGACAATATCATAATGGAGAAGATTCTTCTGACGATATCCGACAATTTGATGTATTTATGAAACTTCCGATATTCTATTACAAGTCAAATATGTCTGATGAAGATGTGTGGGAAATCGGATTCTCAAGATACAAGGAAGATGAAACGTGGAAAGAGTATGACGGTAAAGACCTTATAGGCGTGTACGAAGGCGCATTGGTTGGAAGCAAATACCGAAGCGTTAGTGGCATAGGTCCTACTGGCTCGCATACATATAATGAATTCAGCCAGCTCGCAAAAAACCGTGGTGCAGGTTATAGTCTTGTGAAATGGAAGCATCACTCAATGATGGCCTTCCTGTTTTACGCTCTTTATGGAACGCCTGACTGTCAGAATGTTTGTGGAAAGGGACCGTCAGGATCTGGTAGTATATCAGGAAAGAGTGACGAACTGTGCATGACAGATACCATAGCGGAAACGGCAACTGAGATAGGATGCGTTAACTTTTGGGGACTTGAGAACTGGTGGGGAAACAAACAAGAATTAGTTGATGGAGTAACCGTGAATAACCGCGTATGGAAAATAACGAATGATGATGGGACTTTCCGGGAGATACAAGGATGTTTAGAAACAGGTACAATTAAAAAAATCCATATTGGCGAATGGCTTGATGCACTTCCCACATCCGTCACGAACAATAAAAATGAAGGTTATTATGATTACTATCAACAAACCAACTTGAACGGTTGTGCCCTTCGTCGAAGTGGTGATGGCAATTCTGATGACAATGGAATCACTTACGTATTAGCGAACACCGACCCTGAGACTGTTAAGTTTAATCAAATTGGTTCGCGTCTTGCATTCCGTGGCGAAATAGAAGAGATTGAAGATGTGGAGACATTCAAATCATTGGAGGAGATATAGTTTATGTTGGAGCATTTGAGCGACATAATCAGCATGTTGGGTAGCGCGGTGACGGGCATCGCCGTTCCCCTCATCGGCGTCCTGATGTACCGCGACTTCAAGAAGCGCACGGAGGCGGCCAAGGCCAAGCAGGCGGAAGCCGAGGCACGCAAGGTGGAGGAGGAAAACATCACCACCCGCGCCGAGGAGTGGCGGAAGCTCTACGAGGAGGAAAGCGACGAGCGCAAGAAGCGGGACGAAAAGATTGACCTTCTGTATCAGGAGAAGGAAGCGGACCGCCAGCGCATCCGCGAACTGACGGAGAAGAACCTGAAGCTTACGCTCGACCTGCAAAAGGCGGAGTTTATGAAGTGCGAGGTGAAGGGATGCGACAAGCGTCAGCCGCCTACGGGATATTAAATGTGCCCATATGCTTATATGGCAATAAAAAATCCCGCACTATCCTCACGGACGGAGCGGGAGACAATGACAAAGTTTAAAATGTTCTCGAAACAAAGATAGTGATAACATTTTAAAAACGAAATAATTATGGGAAAGTATTTCAGTATAGCAGAGTTCGTCAAGAGCGACACGGCGGACCGCAAGGGGATCAACAACCGCATCCCGCATGAGTTCGTGCCGCACGTAGAGAACTTGATTGATAAGGTGCTGGACCCTCTGAGGGAGTGGTATGGCAAACCCATCTACGTGAACAGTGGGTACCGGTGTCCGGAACTGAACCGTGCCGTTGGCGGCGTTGGCAATTCCTATCACTTGCTTGGCTGCGCGGCGGACTTGGATACGCGTTTGTCCAAGTCTGAGAACGGGAAGCTGTTTGAGTATATCAAGGAGCATCTGCCGTTTACGGAGCTTGGCTGGGAAGGAAATGGTGCTTGGATTCACGTAGCGTTGGTGCTGGGACGTGAGGAGGAGAAGGAGGTGTTTTATGCGTAGCCAGTGGATACCTTGGACTATCATTTTCCTCTTGGTCGTGGCTTATGTGCTTGGTCGTGTACTTCCCAAGGAGCCGGAGCCGTTTCGGACAGTTCGGGACACGATAACCGTCCGCGACACGGTTCGCGACTCGATACCCCGTCCCTTCATCGTCCGCTTCGACCACTGGGACACGCTATATATGCCATTATATATAACGGACACCCTCCGCCTGTCGGACAGCGTGCTGTTACCCGTCCCCATCCCCATCGAGCGCAAGGAGTACCGTACGGATGATTACCGTGCCGTGGTGAGCGGCTACCGTCCCTCGCTGGATGTGATGGAGGTGTTCCGCAAAACGCAGACCATTACCGTCATGGAGAAAGCGAAGCGGTGGGGCATCGGGCCACAGGCGGGTGTTGGCTATCCAGGCGGGTGGTATGTGGGTGTCGGAATCTCATATGATATTTGGCAGTGGTGACCCACAAGACGGGCATTGTCCGTGTGCCTCACTCGGTTGAGAAGAAGCTGACGAGGTGGAAGAAGATGCAAGTTTTTCATTCGTCACAAAATATCCCCGCCATTTCCCATAATTCCACCTACTTTGCAAGAAAAGAAACGTATGGAAATAGAGATACACAAACAGGAGGTGTTTCGCGAAGTGGAGAAACGGACATCGCTCGAAGCGGCGGGACTGCCAGACTCGTTCGAAGCGGTGTGGGCCAGCGAATATGAGGGCGACTTTTTGGACAGCTATTGGGTGGAGGCCTGCACAGCCGTCGTACAACTATTCAAACGATATATACGCAACGACACGCTGGTACATTCGTTGGCCGCATACGACAAGGACGAGACACTGCGGATAGAAACCGTCATGCCGTCACGCTACAACGAACTTCTAACGGGAAGCGTCACGACGGCAGTGAAGATGATGATTGCCACGCATATTGCTGCAAACTGGCTGGCCGTAAAAGCACCGGACGTTGCGGGCAAGTACGAGGAAGAGTCCAAAGAGTATGCCACGGACTTACGCGCGAAGCTACTCTACCGGTGTGATCCGAAAGCGACCATCGCCGGAAAGGAAATAACGGATGATGTGGATATAAACGTGGCTTCTGAAGACGAGGGCCTGATACAAAAAGGAACGGATCATTTAAAATTGATACAATATGAGAGATGTGACCATCATTTTGAACCGGGACGAGATAATGAACGATGTGATGAGCATTGCCCACGTCACCGGCCGTAGGCTTTCCGTTCCCGGACAGGAGGAAAAGGCCTCGGACATACAGACACCGGAAGAGGGCGCGGACAAGTACATCGTCGCACGCGCCATGTCCGCCGCGTTGGCCAACGTTCGCGAGCGTTGCGCCCGCTATTTGACAGCCGGAAGGATGATGGACGATGACCGGCTGGAGGATGTGACGGGCGACTATGTGCTGACGCTGCACATGCCCACACGCTGGAACTACGGTGCCACCACGCAACTGACCAGCCTGATGCACGGACATGTGACGGACTACTGTGTGTACAGTATCTTCGAAAAGACTAATCCGGATGAAGCGGCGCAATACCTGGCACGTGCCACAAATGAATTGAAGCGAATCAAGACCGTACTGGAACTGCGGACAGCACCCGTGCGGAGACCTGCGGACAAATATTATTGATTCTATAATGGAAGAAAGCAACATCGTATATACCGGCGTTACGAGAGCGACATCCGACTTGGACTGCCCGGACGGAGATTTGAGCCTGTCCCATAACCTTATCAGCCAGAACGGAGCAATTCGTCCTGTCGTGTTGCCCGATGAGGAGTTTACGATGGGCGAAGGGGAAAAGCTGGTGTATATACACAGCACCTCTGGATACAAAAACTACCTGTACCTGTCGGATGGTACGCTGAAAGCTTTCAAGATAGAAGAAGGCGTAAGGAGTGACTACGATTTCGCATACACGCTTGGCGTGGGAGAAGCGATAAGGCAAATACAGTCTTTAGGGAACACGCTGATGCTGATGACAAACACAAGCATCCGATATGTATTGTACAAAGGAAACAACTACAAATACTTGGGCGACAAGATGCCGGAATTAGAGATGAATTTCGGGCTTGTTGGGAAAAAGGTAGAGTCGGAAACCATTGGACTTGATGATATAAGCGCAATACAAAAATTTCCCTCAGAGCTAATTCCCAATTACATAGACGATGAACAATCTACCGCCTTATACAATGCATTGACGGGCACCATCAACAAGATGGTCAGTGACGAGAAAGACATCGGGCGATTTATACACGCCTTCCTTGTCAGATACGCCTATAATACCATCAACGGATATACGATGCATTCGTCACCGGTACTGATGCTTCCAAACACGGGACGCTTTCCGTGCATACCTTGCGTGGCAGTGGTCTTACCAGATTTCAATGACAGCGACTATATTATGGTCCACGAAGCAAAAGTGTCGTTCTACTCCGCTCAGCTGAACTATTGGGCTGACGCCGATGTTATCGCGTCTCTGGCAGACTGGAAAGACATCATCCAGTCGGTGGACATATTTGTTTCCGAGCCAATCACACGATTTAGGGATATGCCTACCGGATGGAGTATCCGTTTGGCTTCGGAAGTACAGTACTTTGACGGTGCCGGATCCGGTTACCTTTCCCTTGACTGGAGCAAATTCGCTTCCACGGGCATGTTACACGACCAGACAGAAGATGAGTTGTATCCGCCCATGACCAGTGAAGAGGAGTTCAGCGATAAGGTGAAGAACACCTCGCTGTTCTGGAAAGTGAAGTCCATTCCGGTAGACGAACTGAAAGAGGCGTCCGCCGTGCAGATAGATGGCAGCGTCTTGCAGAACCTCGGCGTGCAAGAACGGCTGGAGGACGACTACCTGTCGCACGACCGTCTGGCGTGCGGTTATTCATTCGTGTACAACCAACGGCTGAACATCAGCAATGTCAGACGAACGCCGTATGTGCCTACGGTAAAATCAATGGTGAGTTATCTGAATGCGCCGAACCAAGATTCGGACATCGACACTTACGACTACAGGGCTATCGTATTTATTCGGAGCGACAATGGCATCGTGAAAGCGGAAAGCGAAGTGAGCACGTTGGGCGATTTACTGCGATGGGTATACTACCCCAATCCGAACGCCTTCCGGATGGTGATAGAGCGGGACAAAGACGGAGTGAAAGCGTGGGCAGACCTCACACTGAAGGAACATACGGGACTGAACGGGTCATATTACTACACGGACAGTTATATACAGTTCTCAGATGCGCAGCCTACGTTACCTGCTGAAACGGAGAATGCCATCAACGAACCGAACAAGATTTATACCTCTGAAGTTGGCAACCCTTTCTTCTTCCCTATAGGTGGAATCAACACGGTAGGCGTTGGCGAGATTGTGGGCATCAGCAGTACCACACGGGCGTTGTCGCAAGGACAGTTCGGCCAGTTCCCCTTGTTGGTGTTTGCTACTGACGGCATTTGGGCAATGGAAGTGTCGGACACAGGACTATACAGCACGCGCCAACCTATCAGCCGAGACGTATGTAGCAATGCGGATAGCGTCACTCAGATAGACGGGGCAGTGGTGTTCGTGTCGGACAAAGGGATCATGTTGGTGGACGGCAGCAATGTAAGTCTGATTTCGGCCGAACTGGACGGGCCTACGTTCGACCCGCTTTCCGTAGAGAGGCTACAGGATATCCTGGCACGTGAAGGAATGGCGGATGAACTGGGAGAAATCGGACCGGTGAAGGATTTCTTTGCCTCGTGCCACATAGCCTATGACTATCCTAACGCCCGGCTGGTGTTCTACCAGGAAGACATTCCGTACGCTTACGTCTATTCGATAAACGCACGGACGTGGGGGACTATGACTTCCGGAATTTCCAACTGCGTGACGGACTATCCGAACAGCTATCTGCAAATGGCAGACAGGCGCGTGGTCAATCTGTGTGAGAAACAAGATTTTGACTCTAATAAAAAGGTGAAAACGCTGCTGCTGAGCCGTCCGTTGAAGTTAGGTGATGATGCGCTGAAGACCGTAAACAATGTCATAAATCGGGGCTTCATAAAGAAAACTGAGGGTGCCACGGTGTTGTTCGCCAGCCATGACGGCGTGAAGTACATTCCCATAGGAAGTGCGGTAGGCTACCGGTTGACACGCTTGCAAGGTTCGCCGTACCGTTACTTCCGGATATTGTGCGTGAGGGAAATGGATGCGGGTGAATCGCTTTCCATGACATCGGTTTATTATACGAAGAAATGGAGGAACAAACCCCGATAAACGTAAGGTTTATTTTGAAACCAAACTGTTCTTGACACAAAATATCTCTGTAATTGCGGGCAAAGATTGTTATTTTGTGCCAAGCAAGTGAATGGATATGTAGTATTAACCATAAAGAAAGGAGGTTTTTGAATATGGCAGAGAAAATCAGAGACGAAATCCACGCCTTCGCGAAGATTGAAGAGTTGGAAAAGCGTGTGGAAGCGTTGGAAGCGGCTTCGGCTGAAAGTACCGCCCTTCAGCAAGGCGATACGGAAAGCGAAAGTAAGAATTGAAGTGTAGCCCCGCCGACGGAGTTTGTCTTGTCAGCGGGGCTTCATTGCGCTTCATAGCATTATGCGAGTGATGACGGGGAACGTCTGTCCGTCGTCCGGCTCACCGATGCGAAAACGTACCTTGTCCGTGTCCGGAGGAACATCCGGAAGTGAGAGTATGGCACGTGCCGTCTCGGCAGATTGATAGCGAAACAAGATTTTCCCTCGTACCGACATGGAGTGAAGCCCGTCTTTGTCTTGGCGGATGTACAAATTCTGTTCCTCATCCATAAAGAAAGAAATGCGGCTGTCGGCATCCAGCCCCATACGACCGGCAGCCCGCTTGTGTATGTCGATTCGCCCGCTTCGGCAAATCAGAATGTCCGGTCGGGGTCGGTTCAGTCGTTGCATATCTCGTAATATTTGTTTCCGTTTACGCTTAGTTCTTTCACTCTCAGTATCTTTCCGGTAACTATCCGCAGCCCTGTTACGGCCAGGAAATAGTGTAACGATGGTATGGTCCACAAGAAAGCCAACGGCGTGCGTCGGTTGCAACGCTTCATTTTCGTGACCATGCTGCATTGTGTCCGGAAAGTGTCCTGCCCCGTGCGTGGAACAATGACAAAAGTGTTGCTTCCGCGTATGCGAGACAATTGAATGAACCACGGGCCGTATCCTTTGTCGAAACCCAAGGATTTGCACAGTTTCCGGCTCATCAACACCGGAGCTTCGGGGTCGTTCTTGATTTGTATGTACATGGCTTAATCTTTTTAGTTATTTTATTTTTAAATTTTCTATTTCAATGAGCATATTCTTGGTGTAATAGTCACAGGTGCAGTTTATCTTGCGTTTACCTTCTCCTATAATTGTTTCGCATTGATATTTGCACTCCTTGAAGTCCTTGACGTGGTAAGGACAGCTTTCCGGCGGCTTTATGTCGGCGTTGGGGATGCGGTCCAGCGAATAGAACACCTGTTTGTCGTAGGTTTCTGCGGCTGCGTGTTCCAAGCGGCAACCTTTTGATGTTTCGTAACCGTCCATGAAGAGGACGGCGTCGCATTCCAAGAGTGCGGTGATGTCGTTTCCCATGTGTTCGGCATAGTCCGCATCCGGGTCGGGCGATACGTCGAGGGGTGACACGGGCGTGTGGCCTTTCTTCTCCAGCACGGCGGAGGCGAAGATAAGGCTTGCCTCCACTTGCTCGATGTCGTGTCCTGTGATGGGGATGGAGATGTAGACTTTCATAGGGCTTCCTCCTTTCCGTCGGGCAGCAGGTCGTCGAGGTAGGCGAACTTCCAGACCAAATCCTCTATGCCTTTCAAATCCCGTATATCTTCAAATACATTAAACAGTCCGTTATTGAACCTGACGAAAATCGCCCGTCTGGTATTCCCAGCTTTCACATCCGTATGCCACACGGAGTTGATGCGCCAGTGGGCACCGGCAATGAAATCTTCCTTGATATTGTCTTTGCTTCCATATATCATGTTGATACTGTCGGCATATTCTTTTGCCGCCTTTTCAATCGTTTCTCTGTTCATATCTTTTTCATTTAATCAGTTCAAAATCATATACCCAAACGTAGGGATTGCTTTCCCATGTGCCTTTGCCACTCACCTTGTCAATGAGGCAGGCAAAGGATTCTTTTGCAGTAGCAAAGTTGTTTGAAAAGGCTATGATGTCTCCGGTGGTTTGTTTGATGTTTTCTGCAAATGAATATCTCAAACTTCCTCCTTCGCCCATATCTGTAATCCCCTCTCGTAAGCAATCCTCATCTGAAATGTCCTGTAAGCGTTCAATGCGCACATTGGTTATGCGGATTTGGTGGGGCATCAGGTCGGCGCGGACGAACATCTTGTTATTCCATCCGGCGGCGGTCGCGCCCACGGCTTGAGATATTATGTCCCATCTCGGTACTCCGCAGTCGTGGTAGCTTTGCGCCACGGCAACCGTTTCCCTTTCCTTAAACTGCGGCCTTATCCAATCTGTATATACTGCTGTGTTATCCTTATTTACCCAACAGAATGCGTTATACAACGGATTGATACGCCAATTTTCTTCTTCAAATACAGGGAATGCAATATCGAAGTTCTCATAAGGCGGCTGTGTCTTCATTATCCGCCTTGTCTGTGTCTTGCGTCCTTCGAGCACGGCTTTCGTAAGCCCGAAACGGTCATTGAACATTATCTTTTTCATTTCTCTTTGTTTTTAATGATTTTTCTCAAAACATCCTGCAAACCTGCTTCGATGGCGGCTTCGTAGGATTGGAAACTATTACATTCACTAACAGGGACATATTGCTCATACGGGCTTACCTGGTCAATGGTATAGAACCAATCAGGTTCTTTATTCTTGCCAAGGTCATCTATAAGTACACCTGACACGTGTATATTATGCACCTCCCTCAGCCACCTTGCGGCGAGTGCCTGCGTGGGGCAATATACGACATCAGTAAATCCTGCCTTTTTCAGCATCTTTGCTGTGTCGAAGCTGACGTATTGCTCGGTAATCATTCCCTATCCTCCCAAGTAATTTTAATAGGCTCTCCGCTGTTTTCGCAACGAAGGGTCGGTGATGAATAGACATTGTCTATGCCATTGGCCTGATTGTACCGGTGTAGCATCTCGCGGTACAGGTAGTAGGTCTGCGCTATCATTTCCCGCTGGAACTTGTTGGAGCAATGGCCGCCGTCCCATCCGTAGTTTGCGTTCCACTCAAGTTCCGGAGTGACAAGCGGGTGCAATTCGTTGAGCTTGTGATGCAGTTCCCGCCAATTGTCCAATGAGGCGGTGGCGTGGCAGAGTTCGGTGTCTCCCGCAAGAAATCGTTGTATGTCCTCCAGGCAATGGCTGACGAGCAGAAGCTGCTCTTCGTTGAGGGTGATGGTGTAGTGTCTCATAGGTCATTCCTCCTTTACATTTATTTCATTGTACAATCGGTTGTACACGCCGGCAAACTTCTTCCGCTGTTCAGGGTCGGTAATCGAGTTTGTAAACTTGTGGAGCACTTTCCTTTTCTTTCCGTCCCAAATGATACGGGCTTTGTCCACGCCGTCCACGAACAGGATGTTAGGGTATTTCCCCCATTGCCTTAATGTTCCGTCATTAATTAGGTCTGTTATAGCCTTTGGCATCCCGTCCTTAACATCGGCCATGTATCTCTGTTTGCATTCCTCATCCCGGATTGCTTCCTTTGTACGCTCTATCTCCTTGTCGAGATTTCGCAGGGTGTCATTCTGCCTTTCCCAGCGGTTCATGGTGGAGCGTCCGCGCCTCTTGTCGTTCAGCGGCTGGCCGTTTGCGCTCCTGACGTCTGAGAAATGCTCTTCCAGCTTATTCTTGAACCTTGCCTCTTTCTTTTCCAGCGAGGCTTTCAGTATGTCCAATCTGCTCATTTCGTATTTTGTCTTTAGGTTTGTAACTATCAGTTTCTTCATCGTATTCCACGCAATCGGGGCAATAGAGTCCGCTGTTGATGGAAATCCATCCGGATTCCAAAGCCGCGATACGTGCGAATTCGGGGGTCTTCCAAGCCACGATGCCTGATATTTCGGCGCATGGCCGTCCGCATCGGTCGCACACGGCTTGGTACATTTCTACTTTCTGTATCATAATCCTTCCTTTTTGTTTATAGTTTTCTTAATAAATAGATGCTTTCGTAACTCGTTGATAATCAGCGGTGGCTGAAATGCGCTTGACAAGGCCGGACCTTGGCGTTTCCAAGTGGCTACCTTTTGCACGTCAAGGTCGTACCTTGTCGAGGACTTGTGCGCGGCTTTTGGGGCGTTTCCTCATATTGTCAGATGTTTTCGCATTTATGTATGGAAGTTTATCTTTTGCTGCAAGAACTCGTCGGCATAGAATTGGGCGAAGGACTTGTCGCTTATCCACCAGCGGAAGCCTGTTTCGGCATCAGTGAAGTTGTGGTTGATATATCCGTTGTCTATTAGCCATCGTATTGTTTTCAACCAATTTCGCTTGACGTGAGGCCAGCGTTCAATTTCTTTCCGCTTTTGCCGAGGTCGTGACATCGGGCAACAGATGCAGCCTATTCGGGTATATCCTTGGTCGTAAAGCTCGCAGTACGGGATGTGATTGTTGTTCAGGAACTCCCACACATCGCGCTCCGTCCAATGGATGATGGGAGAAACGAGTATCTTGTCCTTTCCACCCACGCAGGTCACCATCTTTTCCTCGTGCTCGCTCCATTGGTCGAAGGATTCTTCTGTTCGCTTGCCATTGATGTCTGTGGATATTTCCTGGCGCTTGGCACGGCGTGCGCTTTCTTCTTTTCGGATTCCGATGAGCGTCACCTTTCCAGCACCGGACGTTTCCTTAAATTCGGTACAACACCAACGGAATATTCGGGTAGGAAAGATGTGTTTCTTCTTCGCCATTTCGTAAATGCTCATTCGTGGCTTGATGAGTTCCACTTCCGGATATTCTCGTTTGACAAAGCGGATGACTTCGGGCGGATCGACGCTTGTCAAGCTCATGTGCGTCTTGGCTTTTACACCTGCGAGTTTCACGAGATGGTACAGGCATTGGCTGTCCTTGCCGCCGGAGAAGGTGTTGTAGAAGCCATCCACGGGGTCAAGACGCAGGGCCATCTTCTCTGCCTTGCGGATGAGGTCTATGGAGTAGAGGATTTTCTTTTGGAGGCTTGGGCGGGCGTTGGCGAGGACGCCTTCCAAGGTGAGGGGAAGGTCTTGGGCTGTGGTCATAATGTCTTTCTTCACTTTAAAGTCTTTCATAACATTCACAAATGCGTCCGTAGCGGTCGCAGGCGCAGACCCTCCTCCCCATCGCCTTGCAGTGGCAGGAGTTCCCGATGAACTGCGAGGCGTGCCCGCACTGCCGGCAGCGGACGGGGACGGAGATGTCACGGGAAGGTTTATTGATTGGTTTCTTCGGCATCGGCTTCCACGAGTTTACCGTTTTCGAGTCTGTACCAGGTGTTCTCTTTGATGTTTACGCCGTCAACGATGCCGCAAGCCCAGTCGGTCACTTCGTATTGGTTAGTGTCATTGCTCCATTCAATGTTGCGGGCGACTAACACACAACCTTTGCCTCCCTTTACTTTTCCTCTGTTGGAAACTATTGCGGCACCGAAGTTGCCCGCATTGGCGGCACCCTTGTAGCCCGCATTGGCAGCACCGCAGTCGCCCGCATTGGCAGCACCCTTGTAGCCCGCATTGGCAGCACCCTTGTAGCCCGCATTGGCAGCACCGCAGTCGCCCGCATTGGCAGCACCCTTGTAGCCCGCATTGGCGGCACCCTTGTAGCCCGCATTGGCAGCACCGCAGTCGCCCGCATTGGCAGCACCGCAGTCGCCCGCATTGGCAGCACCCTTGTAGCCCGCATTGGCGGCACC
>CALUOR010000021.1 GCA_944322285.1 uncultured Bacteroides sp. | reverse complement strand
AATGGCAAACTTTTACCACACTTTTTTTAATGATTTTCATAAAGATTTTCATAAATGGCTGATTCACAGACTGTAAACGCAGACGCATTCTTGAGGAAAGGGGAAAGGGGATGGAAAAAGAACACCATATTATATATTATAGACACGAAAGGGACGGAGAAGCCGCACAAAGAATTTGCAAATCCAAAGGAAATCGCATCGAAATGGATAGGAAGAAAACGAAGAAATTAGGGATGGGAAAAAAAGACGGAAGAAGAAAGTGACGGATTCAGGATTTTTCTCTGTTCGGAAAACGGGCGGAGAATCAACGCTGAATCAGCGCACTATTTCCGCTCAAACACTTAAGTGTTTATACCACAAACAGTGCGCTGATTTAAGGCAAACACTGCGCTGACTGAACGGAAATAGCGCAGTGTTTTAGAAACAACTAAATACCTGAAAATCAATAGTATACATAAATGCTTACACAGCAAAGGTGATTTAGAGGAGATTTATTATAGATTCGTTAACAAATTTGCCAGCAAACTCTTAATTATACATAAATCGAAATGTAAAATATAATGTACACGAACAAGAAGAAAAGAAGGAAAGATTTTACATTTTGCATCGGGCTTTCACAAAAAACGGTTATCTTTGCCACCATTAAAAATAACACTGAAAATAACTATGACACGAGCCATATTTCCTGGAACGTTTGATCCTTTTACCGCTGGACACGCATCGGTGGTGAAACGTGCACTAACATTTATCGATGAAATTGTCATTGGCATTGGTATTAACGAAAATAAAAACACACATTTTCCTATTGCCAAACGAGAGGAAATGATTCGTCATTATTACCGTAATGAACCACGTGTCAGCGTCCGGTCATATGACAGGCTGACCATAGACTTTGCCAAACAAGTAAACGCAAACTTAATCATACGAGGCATTCGAACAGTAAAGGACTTTGAATACGAAGAAACAATCGCAGATATTAACCGCAAACTGACCGGAATAGAGACCATACTACTCTTTACAGAACCAGAGCTAACATGTGTCAGCTCCACCATTGTACGCGAACTGCTGTCATACGGGAAAGACGTCAAACAATTTCTCCCCGAGGGAATGATTGTAAATTATAACGAAGATAAATAAAAAGAGAATAAGCATGAAAAGATTAATACTATGGATAGTCTGCCTGACGGCACTTACCGCACAGGCGCAACGCAACAATACCCCCATACACAAGTTGCAATTGGCCGAGTTTGCCATCAGCCGCCTCTATGTAGATACAGTGAATGAAGACCGGCTGGTGGAAAACGCCATCATCGGTATGTTGGAGCAGCTGGACCCTCACTCCACTTACAATAATGCAGAGGAAGTAAAAGCCATGAACGAGCCTTTACAAGGCGGCTTTGAAGGCATAGGAATTCAGTTTCAGATGATAGAAGACACGCTGCTCGTCATCCAACCCGTCAGCGGAGGTCCTTCAGAAAAAGTCGGCATATTGGCTGGTGACCGCATTACGCAAGTAAACGACACCGCCATAGCCGGAGTAAAAATGAGCACCGAAGACATCATGAAGCGCCTGAGAGGTCCCAAGGACTCGAAAGTCCGGTTAGGCATCGTACGGAGAGGGGTGAATAAATTACTGATTTTCACTGTAAAACGTGACAAAATACCCATCTATAGCCTTGACGCTTCATACATGATTGCTCCACACATCGGCTACATCCGCATCAATCGGTTTAGTGCTACTACATACGAAGAATTTGCCGAAGCATTGGCCAAGTTACAAACAGCCGGTATGAAGGATCTCATTCTCGACCTACAAGGAAACGGAGGTGGCTATCTGAATGCCGCCATCGACATCGCCAATGAATTTTTGGAACAAAAAGAATTAATCGTATATACGGAAGGACGCGCGGCCAAGCGAAGTAACTTTTCCGCCCAAGGCAACGGGCATTTCCGCAAAGGACGCTTGGTTGTGCTGGTAGACGAATATTCGGCTTCAGCCAGCGAGATTGTCACAGGAGCCGTCCAAGACTGGGATCGCGGTGTGGTAGTAGGACGCCGCACTTTTGGCAAGGGCCTAGTACAACGCCCCATCAATCTGCCCGATGGCTCCATGATACGTCTCACCATAGCCCGCTATTACACTCCGGCCGGTCGTTGTATCCAAAAGCCCTATAATGGCGAAGGGAATGACATGCATGAACAATACGCCAAAGACCTTTTGAACCGTTTCAACCACGGAGAGCTGATGCATGCCGACAGCATCCATTTCCCCGACTCGCTGAAATATCGCACCAAACGTTTGCAACGCACCGTTTATGGCGGGGGCGGCATCATGCCCGACTTCTTCGTGCCTATCGACACCACCCGTTATACAGACTATCACCGCAATCTGGTAGCACAAGGCGTCATCATTCGCAGCACAACCGGATATATAGAGCATCATCGCAAAGAGCTTCAACGAAAATATAAAGATTTCAATAGTTTCAACCAAAAGTTTGAAATTGACGATGCCTTCATGGCCGATATGCGCACGCTGGCAGACAAAGAAGGCGTCAAGTTTGATAAAATGCAATACAACCGCTCGCTGCCCTTAATTAAGACACAACTGAAAGCACTCATAGCCCGTGATCTATGGGACATGAGCGAATATTATCAGGTAATGAATATCACCAACGAAAGCGTGCAACAAGCCTTACGCGTGCTAAATGAAGGAACTTATGAAAAAGTAATTGCACAATAATAAAAGCACGAAGTATCACTTGGCAGGCCGGAGAGAAAATTTTCTCCGGCCTGTGCGTTTAAAACAAGAAGCAAACGTAATCGTCAAATGTTGATCCCAAGTATTTTCCGCCTAAATTTTCAGCAAGAAATAAGTATACACCGAAAAACCGTCACCGCCATTTAGTGCATCAATACGGACGAATAGACGCAATAAAGGCATTTTAGTCACACATCCGCATTAAAAAATAGATTACGTAAAGAGATGCGTCTCCTGAAAACTCGATTTTTTTGATATACATTGAGCAAGGTTTCAAAAAAAATTTTTTTATCTTTGCTAGGAGCATTCATTACATATCTTATTACATTAAGAAATGAATGTGGAAATTCTCATTTTGCAAGATAACAATGTCGTATGAAAAAATATTTGTATCTCAACTCTAGAGATGAGTTCTATAAAGTAGACATCTCGAAAATAGTCTATTTTGAAGCAGATGGCAACTACACCAACTTTGTCCTCTGCAATAAGCTGAAGGGTGTTGTCCTGATGAACCTTTCGCAGATGCAAACCGTGCTCACCGAAAGCCTAAAGGAAGAGGCCTCCATCTTTGCCCGCATTGGCAAGCGTTTCATCATCAACCTCAACTTCGTGTATCACATTGAGGTGCTGCGCCAAAAGCTGACGTTGAGCGATGGCGAAGTATTTGCCTACCAACTGCCCGTCTCCAAGGAAGCGTTGAAGAAGCTGAAGGACCTGTATATCAAATCCGTAGCAAAAAAGGAAACTATATCATAAACTAAAGGAAACAATAAAAGCAAAATAATATGATAGACGCATTAAAAGGAAAAACAATCCTTATCGGAAAAGAGCCTGGACAAGGCCGGTTATTGATAGCGATAAAAGGAGCACCCAAAGTCACTACATTAGGCCAAATAGGCTCTGTGCCTAATAGTGTAAGCCGCTGCAAACCGGCGGAAGGTGTCGCACATTGTCAAATTGAAATTGACCAAACGGGAAACATGACACTGACCAACATGAAGGCACAAAATGTGACCTATGTGAATGGATTTGAAATTATGTCCAAACGGATAGATTCCACCAGCACAATAATGCTAGGGAAAGACAGATTCGGCGTTAATGTTATGGAAATATTAAACGCAGCCCAACAAATCCTAATTGCCATAGGAGGTAGTAGAAGCGGTAACAATGGGCCAGGAAGTGTCGGTGGTGCTGGAGGTGCAGGCATCCAACCGGGGGGGCCATATTCCATTAAACACTTAAAAGATGTATGGGATGACTATAGTGCCAGTTTGAAAAAAATCAAAATTCGTCAAAAACATATCGGCCTTTTGTCTAGTATTCCCATTGCATTCACCATGCTCGGCACAATCATTATAGGTGTTGCTCCCGAAATACGTCCTTTTGCGATAGTATTTACCGGAATAGCCCTTATCGTAATGCTCATAGGTTTGTACTTGCGTTTTACAGACAAATCCATTGAGGAAACTGAGAAACTAAACGAAAAATTCCAAGACAGATATGTTTGCCCCAATCCCAAATGTCACCACTTTTTAGGCAATCAACCGTACAAAATATTAAGGCAAAACAAAATCTGTTCGTATTGCAAATGCCAATTAACGGAGGAATAAACCTATGTATTTACCAAACAATACATTTCTGCAAGGAGGGAAATATAAGATTATCCGCTTCATCAATAGCGGGGGCTTCGGGTGTACCTACGAAGCCGAACACGTCATGCTCGAAATGCGGGTCGCCATCAAGGAGTTTTTCATCAAGGATTTCTGCAACCGGGATGAGAAAACCGCCCACGTAACGGTCGGCACCCAAAGCAAAAAGGGATTGGTAGACAAATTACGCCGAAAGTTTATTGAGGAAGCCAAAGCGTTATTCCGTTTGCAGCATCCAGGCATTGTACGCGTCACGGACGTGTTCGAGGAAAACGGAACAGCCTATTTCGTCATGGATTACATTGAGGGGCATTCACTTAGTGAAATTGTAAAGCAAGAAGGTCCCTTGCCAGAAGCAAGAGCATTGAAATACATCCGCCAAGTAGCCGATGCACTGCAATATGTGCATGAACACAACCGATTGCACCTGGACATCAAGCCTGGCAATATCATGATAAACGGACAAGACAACGCCATACTAATTGATTTCGGTGCTTCCAAGCAATATGACGAGGAGGACGGAGAAAACACTTCTACGCTGTTGGGCAAGACTCCCGGCTATGCCCCTTTGGAACAGATTGGCAATGATGTGGTAAAGTTTATGCCTGCCACTGATATTTACGCGCTCGGTGCCACACTATACAAATTACTCTCCGGAGTTACGCCATTAAGTGCCAATCTGCTGGCAAGCGGAGAAGAATTGGAACCACTTCCCACAGGCATTAGTAAATCTATGCGCAAAGCTGTAACTTCCGCCATGCAGATTAATAAGAAGAAACGACCGCAAACTATTCCGGAATTCATATCCATGTTTGATGAGTTGCCTCTTCAAGACTCTAACTCTGACTCAGAAATTACCACTCTTAGTGCAGATCCCAACCTAGAATCAGAAAATAATGCCCATACAATTAATGGACACGAATATGTTGATTTAGGTTTAAGCGTTAAATGGGCTACTTGCAATATAGGATCTAAACGTCCCTATGATTACGGTGATTACTTTGCATGGGGTGAGACAGAGACTAAAATTATCTATGAAAAAGAAAACTGTAAAACATTCAATGAAGAAATTGGAAACATAGCAGGAACTCCATACGATACAGCCACTCTTCATTGGGGAGGAACTTGGAGAATACCAACAGTTGAAGAAATGCAAGAATTAATAGAGAATTGTAAGTGGCATTTCATTTCTAAAGAAGAAGAATTCTGTAAAGGATTTCAAGTAACAGGCCCTAATGGAAATTCCATATTTCTCCCCGCAGCAGGTTGCCGCCACGAACGAGTATCACAAAATTCTGTTGGAGAAGCTGGCAATTATTGGACATCCACACCTAATCCAGATAGCTTTAGACATACTTACCAGCTCTATTTCTATTTACCCAAAGGTAAGATGCTCCACGATTTCTATAAATTAAATACAGACTTAAACTTAAATATCGATCCATACGGAATAAAAGATCAAGATTATTATAAAATTATAAGCGGTTATCGCTTTTATGGGATGAGTATTCGAGCTGTTTCGAAATAAGAGATTATTTTCTAAATCACTCATTTCATGTACAAATCCCCCCATTACATACAGGATGGATTAAAATATTTTGAGATGAGAGAAAGGACAGTTACTTTTGCATCAGAATAACAAACTAAAATACAATAGATTATGGAAAAGAAAGATCGTAAAGTCAAGGAAAGTGTAGCAACAGGAGCCAGCTCTATCGCAGGTGCTGCTGTAGGTGTAGTAGGCGCTAACGTTATCGCACAAGAGGTTAATGCGGCAGAGGTGACAGAGCAAGAAGAGATTGTGGCACAGCCCGTAAATGAAGACGTGGTGACGGAGCCTGTCCATCAGGATGAACCCGTTATCCAACCGGAACCAGACCCCATTTCGCCAGATCCGCAAGTGGAAGTGCTTGGCTACGGACCTGTCATCAACGAAGACGGTACGCAAGCCGATGTAGCGGTAGTGGCCGTAGACGGACAGCCCGTAGCCATAGGAGATTTGGACGGAGACGGAATGGCGGACGTCATGGCTTCCGACCTCAACCAAAATGGAGTCATTGATAACAATGAAATCATTGACATTTCGAACGAAAACATCGCCATGGAGCCTTTCCAACAAGAAGCCGAAATGGGCGGAGATGACCTATACTTGGCCTCAAACGATGGAGATGATTATATAAACAATGCCAATATAGACGATTACTACATGGCTTAAAGATAAAAATAAGAATTGAATGTTTTACCTGAAAAACTAAACGACAATGAAAACTGAAGATACGATTTACAATGCCAACGAAGCTACAACATTTGGCGAAGCACAGGACAACGCGAAGGAAAGTCAGCCACAAAGTGCCTCAAAAAGAAACAGCACTTGGAAAGAAGTGGCCATCGGTGGAGGAACGGGCATTCTATTTGGAGCAGCCACTACATTCTTCACCAGCGCAGCCAGAGGTGGAAACGTTGAGCCGCAACGTCCGCCACAAGTAGATGAACACATCCCCGTGGCAACCTGCGTGGACGATGAAATGTCCTTTTCACAAGCCTTTGCCGCCGCACGCGCCGAAGTAGGAGCAGGAGGAGTTTTTGAGTGGCGCGGCCATCTGTACAATACTTACACGGCCGAAGAATGGAATCAGCTCTCCGCAGAAGAACGAGCCGAATTTGATTCTCACTTTGATTGGGATGCGTCAGCAGCTTCCACTTCCGATGATTCTATCCAGGCGGATGTGGATACGGCCGGCAAAGACATTGCGATAGCTACCTGCGTAGACGATGATATGTCTTTCTCGCAAGCATTTGCCGCCGCACGCGCTGAAGTCGGTTCGGGAGGAGTCTTCCATTGGCACGGCAATCTGTACAATACTTTTACAGCAGAAGAGTGGGGTCACATGTCAGCCGGAGAACGGGCGGAATTCAGTGCCGAACTGTCCTCCACGCCTATCCCCATGCAGGATTCTCACCATTCTTCAAACAACTATAACTCAGGCTATCAATCACACAACGATTCCGGTATAGAAGTCATTCAATATGAAACCCTTACTACCGAAGATGGCACTCTGGTGGATGTGGCACTTGTAAACATTCAAGGTCAGGAAGCCTACCTCTTCGATTTCAACAGAGACGGCATCATAGATATAATGGGAGCAGATATAAATGGAGACGGGCAAGTGGATTATGAGGAAATGATCGATGTTTCCAGTGAGAATATGGCCATGGTGACTCCCAATGACGAAGTGCCGATTGTCAATCCTCCTATGGATGAGCCCCAAGTCGCTGTTCTCGGTTATGAAACCGTAACCTATGACGATGGCACCCAGATGGACGTAGCTGCGGTGAACATAGACGGACAAACCGGATTCATTATTGACGGAGACATGAATGGGACAGCCGATTTATTCGTTGTAGACGCCAATGGGAACAACCAGATAGATGAAGGAGAAATTACCGATATTTCCCCAAATAATATCGCAATGGAGCAATTCCAACAGACAAACGAGATGGACCAGAACAATTATTTGGCCATGGGGGGTGAAGGCCCTGACTATGTGAATGACGCGAATGTAGATGGATATTTAGCTTAAAAAGAATAAGAAGTATGAAGAGACTAAGATTATTAATAAGTATGGTGTGCCTGGGAGCCGCCACTCTGGCCGCAACGGCACACGACTTCACGGCTACCATTGACGGACAAAAGATTTATTTCAACATTACCAGCAAGGCACACCGGACGGCAGAAGTCACCTATAAAGGAAGCATAGCCGACATGCGCACCCCGGAAGCCAAAGGCGTATTGGAGATACCAGCTAAGGTGAAACACGGGAAAGTGGTCTATAGCATCACTAAAATCGGAGCGAAAGCTTTCAGTGGAGAAACAGGACTGACGGGCATCGTATTGCCCTCATCCATCAAAGAGATTGGCGATTTCGCATTCGAAGGATGCACCGCTCTAAGTCAGGTATTATTCCCCAGCGGAGACATAAAGATGGGGCAAGGCACTTTCTTTAAATGCTCGGCCTTGAAAGACCTTTCGTTCGGAAGCGACTGGAAAACCTTGAATCTGGCTCCTTACCGCTGGAGCGATTCCTTACGTACGGTCAACATTCCAGCCAAAGTAGAGAAAGTCATGAATCTCAAGTCCATCGCCAGCCTCTGTGAAGTGAATGTGGACGCAAACAATGCCAAGTTTTCCGCCTACAAAGGGGGACTCTACAACAAAGACTATACCATATTATATGGTGTACCCCGTTCCTACAAAGGCACATTGAAAATAAAGGAAGGTACCACAACCGTCACCTCAGGCGCTTTAATAGATTGCCTTGGAGTAACACTGATAGACATACCTGCCTCGGTGCAGACAATGTCCTTCAGAGAGACTTCCCGCATGTCCGCTTTGGAGGAAATGGTATTCAGAGGAGAAAAACCGCTGACCACCGCCTATCAAAACGGCCAGGCCTGCTTCCTGCTGCAAATAGCGAATCCTGCCGTCCGCATCAATGTTCCCAAAGATGCGAAGAAGGAATACAGCAAGCAACTAACAGTCACCTCTGGTGAATATACCGAATCTAACCAAACCGGCAGCATCCCCTACATGGTAGGAGAAGAATCGCTCCCGCAAACTAAAAACATTAAAGGACTTAAAAATTTCGATGATTATGAATAAAAATTGCCTTATACTTCTTTTGGCCATGGCCGCATTCAGTTTTGCCCTGCCACAAGCCATCTCCGCGCAAAACCGGGCAGACTCCACCTTGGTAGCTCTTCGCCTCAACGAATTAAAAGCCCGCAAAGCAGACATTCAGAAACAGATTGAGACGGAAGACCGCAAACGGAACCAATCCATTGAGGGCGTATCAGCCGAAACCATGGAAAGGATGAACATGAGCCAAGATTCCATCTGCCTGGAATTACGTTCCCAATTGGTGGAAGTGGAATTGGAAATGGCCGAACTCACTCCCAACAATCCCCTTCCGGCACAGTTTCTACAGCAATTCAACCGCCTGCGCCAATCGCAAGGAAACCGGCCGGGAAAGAAATGACAAACTTGTTTAATCGCTAAAAAGAACATTATGAATACAGAAGATACGGTTTACGATTCCAACGAGACAACAACGTTTGACGAATCGACCCAAATGGACGAAAAGAAGAATGAAACAGCCGCAAAAAAAACTGAAGTGACTGCTGAAACGGCTTCAAAGAAAAGTGGCACGTGGAAGAAAGTGGCGATAAGCGGCGGTACAGGCATCCTGTTCGGAGCAGCCTACTCCCTCTTTACCAGCGCAACTCCTCCCGATCCCAATGACCCGACCGTTCCGGGTCCATCTCCCGTTCATGAACCGGAAGCACCTACTCCCATCGTGGACGAAAGCATCTCAATGGCCAGCTGCGTGGACGATGACATGTCATTCTCCCAAGCTTTTGCCGCCGCACGGGCGGAAGTAGGTCCGGGTGGCGTGTTCGAATGGCACGGCAACCTGTACAACACCTACACCGCTGAAGAATGGGATAACATGACCGCCGAAGCGCGTGAGGATTACAACGAGCATTTCGCTTGGGCGGCCGAAGAATCCGCTTCCATAGACGGCACTCCCGACGTTGCACCCGAAGACATTGCCATTGTAGAGGATGAAGCCATTCAACCGGTAGGCTACGACCCGGCGGGAGAGGAAATACAGGCTTACCCGTCGGATGAGACTTTAGGCAGTACGGACGACCTTGAAGTAGAAGTGCTAGGAGTGGAACACGATGCCGAAAGCGGAGCCAACATCGGCTTAATGTCAGTAGACGACCAGGATGTGTACCTCATTGATGTGGACAACGACCAGGTGTTTGATGCAATGGCCACAGACATGGACGGAGACAACTATATCAGCGAGAACGAAATCTTGGATATCTCAGACCAAGGAATTACCGTTGACGATATGGGTGGCTTCAATGGTGCCGATCCCAACGCCAACCTGTATGCCGCGACTGATGAACCCGATTATTTAGATTATACAAATAATGATATCTATGAAGGCTAAACTTATTCTCACGCTCACCCTGTTCCTACTAGGCTTTTGCTCTATAGCCTCGGCCAAGGTATATTTGGTATCGGTAGGCATATCGGACTATCCAGGAACGGATAGTGACCTGACGCTTCCCGCCAACGATGCGAAAACCATCACCTGGCTGTACAGCAAGAACACCAACGTCACATACAAACAATTGCTGAACCAGCAGGCCACCACCGCCAACATTCTGAAAGCCTTGCAGGAGACTTTCAAGAGAGCCACCGCCAATGACATCGTGGTATTCTTCTTCAGCGGACATGGCTATCCCGGTGGATTTGCCTCCTACGATGGGACATTAAGTTATGCCCAAGTGCGCAAAGCCATGGCAAAGAACAAGTGCAAAAACAAGATGATTTTTGCGGATGCCTGCTTTTCCGGTAAAATCCGAACTCCCGGAAGAAGTTCCAGCAGTGCCATCGCTGCCGCCCGAAAGGCCAATGTCATGTTGTTTCTTTCCTCCCGAAGCAACGAAACATCCATCGAACGACGCGACATGCAGAACGGTTACTTCACCACCTACCTCCAGAGAGGACTCCGGGGAGGCGCGGACGCTAACAGAGACCGCATCATTACGGCCAAAGAACTTTTTAATTACGTACACGCAGGCGTAGTGAAATTATCCGACAACAAACAACACCCTGTCATGTGGGGGAAATTTTCGGATAATATGCCTGTCATGGTTTGGTAAACAATTTTAATTCTAAAAAAATATGATGAACAATATCTTAAAAATAGGCTGTCCCGTTTGCGGCAGCGTTCTTTCAGTGCAGAACCAACCGGGTATTGAATCGAAATCCGTGACTTGCCCCGTCTGCAAGAACAAATCGCCTTTTTCCGCTTTCCGGAGAATCGCCAGCAACACTGGCAACGCGAGCAAGGAAGAAACGACCCAATATCCGAACAGCAAAAGCGGATATGCCAAAGAAGAAACTGAAACAGACATAGATAAAGGCCCTAACTACACCTTGGGCAAGCTGGCAATCCCGGCTTTAGGTCTGTCCTTCCAGCTGAAACCCGGCAAGAACATCATCGGACGTAAGGCTTCGGCCTCATCTGCCACCTGTCAGATTCCCTGCGAGACGAAACGTATGAGTCGGGAGCACTTGGTAATTGAAATCAAAAAAATACCGGGGAAAGGATTCGTACATTGTGCCTCGCTCTACAAAGAGAAAGTAAACCCCACGTTTATCGGGCAAAACAAATTAGAGTATGGCGATTGCGTCATTCTACATCATCGCGACCTCATCCGCCTGCCCGATGTGGAAGCACGTTTCGAGATACCTGATAACGAAGCGACTGATATTTAAATGGGAATTTAGCGCGCGCAAGCGCGCTTATACTTATAGGAGTTAAGGAGTTAAAGGAGTTATCACTCCGCTTCGCTCCGTTAGGAGTTAAGCCAATACCTTTTAGCGTATATGATAAGCCAACTATCGGCTTAACTACTTAACTTCTTAACTCCTTAACTCCTGAAAGATAAATTATCATTTAACAAAATATACATCATTATGAAATACAAACTGAAAGTATATACGATTTGGGAGTACGGGCAACGAGTAGACGCCGAAGGTAATCCTCACCAAGAAGACTGTACGTTTCCACTTCCGGGAAATGTCAAAGATACGGACCGCCTCTTCATCCTTTGCGATGGTATGGGCGGACACGATGCCGGCGAAGTAGCCAGCGCCACGGTATGCGAAGCCATGGGACACTCGGTCCTGAAGGCACAACCTGATGCGGAAGGTGACTTTACCGACTCTATGTTCCAACAAGCACTTACCAATGCCTTCGAGGCTTTGGACAGCAAAGACACGGGAGCCGCCAAGAAGATGGGCACCACCATGACGTTCCTAAAACTCCATAGCCACGGATGCACCATCGCCCACATGGGAGACAGCCGCGTGTATCACATCCGCCCGGGAAAGAACGCTTCCGACACCCGCATTCTCTTCCAAACCAAAGACCACTCGCTGGTTAATGACCTGATCGCCATCGGCGAGCTGACCGAAGAAGAAGCCAAGAACTCGCGCCAAAAAAATGTCATTACCCGTGCCATGCAGCCTCACATGGAGCATCGCCCCAAAGCCGATGTCTATCATAGCGCGGACATCCAGCCGGGCGATTATTTCTACCTCTGCTCCGATGGTATGCTGGAGAATATGGAGAATCCGCAAATCTGCTACAATTTCTCCGAAAACGCCGGTACGGACGAGGAAAAGGTACACAGACTGACCCAGGCCACTTCCGAGAATCGAGACAACCATACCGCCATCATCGTACACATCATGGAGGTCATAGATCCTATAGAGGGGAAAAAGCCCACACCCGCAAAAGCTCCTTCAGCCCCTACCCCCATCATGGCCGAAGTGCACGATGAGGACGAAGAGGATATTCAGGAGCCTGTTCTGGAAAAGGGAACCATCGCGGAAGAAAAGAAGCCGATACCTACTCCTTCCTCCGCTCCATTGCCGCCCGCAAAACCCAAACGGAACAGTCGTGCTTTCCTATACTTCATCATTGCACTGATTGCAGCCTTCGCCATAGCCTTTTCTGTCGTGTATTTTCTTGTCCTAAACAAAGGTGATGAAAAAGGGGAAACGGATGCGCAAGAGTCGGTACAAACCGAAGAAAGAGCGGACAATCATATTGAGGGAACAGGATCACAAAGCGCACCGATGAAAACAAACTCTGTAAAAGAACCGGAAACGATTGTGCCGGTGAAGCCTCAACCGGAGACAGAAGAAACTACTGAACAAGCTCCGGTTTCAGATCCAACACCAGATGAGCCATCCGTATCCGATGATAAGGATAATGAAGAAGGAGGAAATGTTACAAAGAGTGATGAGACTCTAATGCAAGAAACAATAATTAGACAAGAAAATAGTCAACAAACCATTCAAAAATAGCCATGAAACTCACCACCTTGCAAAACGGACGATACCAGATAGAAAGTATCTTGGGACAGGGCGGCTTCGGCATCACCTACCGGGCTGTCCAGACTTCCTTGGGGCGCACCGTAGCCATCAAGGAATTTTTCATGAAGGACTATTGCGAGCGGGCGGAAGACTCCACCCGCGTCACCATGGGCACCCAAAGCAGCCGGGAGATGGTAACGCGCTACCGGGAGAAGTTTGAGAAAGAAGCACGCACACTGGCCAAGTTAGAGCATCCCCACATCGTGCGCGTCATCGACGTATTTCAGGAGAACAACACCTCCTACTACGTCATGGAGTATGCCGAAGGTGCCTCGCTGAAGCAACAGGTCGATGAAAGAGGTCCTTTGTCCGAAGCTAAGGCGGTGAGTTACATTCATCAGGTGGCCGATGCGTTGCGCTATCTTCACGGGCAACACATCTGCCACCTGGACATCAAACCCGCCAATATCCTGACCAAGGCCAACGGAGATGCCGTATTGGCGGATTTCGGCTTGGCCAAGCAATATGATGAAGACGGGGGAGAGACTTCTACCACGCCCGTGGGCAAGAGCAAAGGCTATGCCCCGCCCGAGCAATACCGGACGGGAGGCGTCAAATCTTTCTCTCCCGAAACGGATATTTATGCCCTGGGAGCGACCCTCTATTTCCTTTTGACAGGGAAAACCCCTCCCGAATCGGTACTTTTGAACGAAGAAAGTTTGGACGTGTTTCCGCTTTCGCCAAACATGGCGCAGGCGGTGCAAGCGGCCATGCAACTACGAAGAGCGGATAGGGCGACATTAGACGCTTTTGAAAAGTTATTGAATAAGAAACCGGAACAGCCAGAATCGATTAAGGATGAGGATATTACGATAGTTCATGTAGAGCCAATTCCGGTTAAGTCGCAAACGAAAGAGAAAAAAGGGAATGTTTGGAGTAAATATCCCAACTTGGTAAAAATAGCCATCATTCTAGCTGCTATTGCTAATATTTGTGGACTCCTTTTCCTTATGCTTTCTATTATTACAGTGACGTTCCAACAATTCCTTATAATCGAAACTTTACCATTATGGATTAGTTCAATATCTTGTATCTTATTATATCGAGGAGAGAAATCCGGTTTATGGGGAATTTTATTTGCACTAAGTTTATCTATTCTTTATAGTTTCATGTTTAACCCTTCTAATCCTCACGCAGATGCAACTAGTGCAATTGTTACACTATCAATTTTATTCCCGACTTCTATACTATTATCGATTGCGTTTATGTGTAAACAAAAAAATATCAAATCGATTTCTCTTCTACGACAAACGAACAAAATTAAAAAAACGGTAATTGCTTCTATAACTATTATTATAATGACATCTTTTATTGTACCTTATTACTATGTCAACAAACTAGAGATAAGAGATATCCATGAGTGTCTCGAAGCTGCGTTACATATTAAACATGCCAATAAAAATTCCATAGACGCATATAATGTTTACATGGATTATTTAGATTTTAAAGAAACAGATTATACATGGAACGATTATTTCTACAAAGACGAAGAAAAAGCTGCTTATTGGCAGAATAAATACAACGAATTAAAAGCACAAGGGAAATAAATATAATTATGGAAAACAATAATACCCTTACCTTCGGCACCACTTTACAAGGCAAGTCCTACACCTACACCATTCAAAAGGTGTTGGGGCAAGGCTCTTTCGGCATCACCTACCTGGCCACAACGAAGGTAAAAATAGCCGGAGCCTTGGGCGCGCTGGAAACCACCATGCAAGTCGCCATCAAGGAATTCTTCATGCGTGACATCAACGGGCGCAATGAGAATACCGTGACTACGGGAAGCCAAGGAGGACTCTATGCCAATTATAAAAAGAAGTTTGCCCGGGAAGCGGAAAATCTGAGCAAGCTCGACCATCCGAATATCGTCAAGGTATTGGAATATTTCGAGGCGAACAACACCATCTACTACGCCATGGAGTATGTGGAAGGGGGAAGTCTGGACGCTTACATTACTCAAAAGGACGGACTTCCGGAAGCGGAATGCGTGAAGTACGCCAAGCAGATAGGTGCCGCCCTTTCCTACATGCACGCACACAAGATGCTGCACCTGGACCTGAAGCCGGGCAACGTTATGCTGCGCAAGAACGGGGATGTCGTGCTCATTGACTTCGGGCTTTCCAAACAATACGATGAAAGCGGAAATCCGGAAACGAGCACCACCGTGGGAGGCGGTACGCCCGGCTATGCGCCTTTGGAGCAAGCCAACTACCACGAAGGCAAGGACTTTCCCGTTACCATGGATGTGTATGCGCTCGGTGCCACGATGTTTAAGATGTTGACGGGCGTGCGTCCGCCGGAAGCCGTGGAAATACTGAACGAAGGCTTCCCCGCATACGAGTTACAGAAACATCAGGTAAGCGATGCACTGATAGCCTGTGTAGCCAAAGCCATGTCGGCTTTACGGAAAGACAGACCGCAAAATATAGACGCGTTTCTGGAATTATTAGGAGGAAAAGACTCAAGCGGCAAAAAGCGCATCCGTTTACATAATTCCATTGATGACATCTTGGTTTCATTCACGGATTCGCCCGTTCCCAGATACCGTAGCTTTATCGCCAAATTCACCCGGACATCCCTGACGGTTCAGACTTTCATCGAAAACGAACTCATCACGAAGAAAACCATCGCCTACAGCCCGGCACAATTTGAAACGTTGATTTCCGCCATCAATACATTAAAGCTATACAAGGTCTCAGCCGACCTCAAAAAGCAATCCATGGGCGGAGAAACCATCCGGCTGGAAGTGGAGAACAAGCTGGACGTATATCATTATGGCTCCAGGGGAAGTCAGGAAGGAACCCTCACCGGGGACGTCTATCCGCTCTTAGAGCTTATCCAAAAAGAGATTCCCGACTTCTCCGACTTGTGGGTCAAAAGACAAGAGCCTCCTCACGTATCCGATTTCAAGCCTACAGGAAGCTTCTGGCAAAAATACCAAAAAGTTATTATAGGAGGACTTGTCGGCGGTATAGTTGCACTAGGATATGTAATGATTAGCAATAACACCCAAAGCGGAAGTCCGACTCCGGTCGAAATACAACAAACAGACACGAGTATTGTTCTGCTTCCTTACCCAACAGATGAAAATGAGAATCTGTCAGGAGTAGAATCTGTTCAATCTGAAACACCTGATACAAACGCACTTGGAAATGACTCCATCCAATCAAATGCGATAGTTTCTGATGAAGGAATCAACGAAATAATAATAAAAGCAAAACAAGGAAATGTAGAAGCGCAGTTCGATCTTGGCATGTATTATTATGAAGAGAAAAATTACACAAAAGCTGTAGAATGGTTTATGAAAGCTGCAGAAAACGGGAATGTAAAAGCTCAATATAAATTAGGTGTTTGCTATTATAACGGATTAGGAATCACAAAAGATGAAACTAAAGCTGTAAAATGGTACACAAAAGCTGCTAAAGAAAATTATGTAAATGCACAAAATGATCTAGCATACTGCTATCTTACCGGAAGAGGAGTTGAGACAAATTACAAAAAAGCTATAGAATGGTATACAAAAGCCGCAGAACAAGGAAGTTCTGAAGCACAACGCTATATAGGCGACTGTTATTATTATGGTTGGGGATTTACTAGAAATTATAATAAAGCTGAAGAATGGTGGATAAAAGCTGCAGACAATGGGAGCAAGAGTGCAAAAATAAGATTAAACGAACTTGAAAGTCTGAGAAAAAAACAATAAAGGAACTTTTTATAATTCAACCCATCGGATTTATATCAAAAGTAGTTGAGTAGAAATACAAACTTTGACAAATAAAAAACTCAATAGTATGGAATCGAACACACTAAAATCCGGCGCCACCTTGCAAGGTAAATCCTACACCTACACCATCCAAAAGGTGTTGGGACAAGGCGCGTTCGGCATTACCTATTTGGCAAATACACAAGTAGAAATCAGCGGAGCCTTAGGCGAAATCAACACAACCATCCAAGTCGCCATCAAAGAATTCTTCATGAAGGAAATCAATGGCCGGGAAGACAATACCGTAACCAGCGGAAGCAAAGGAGGCGTTTACGACAAATACAAACAGAAGTTTGCCCGTGAGGCGGAGAATCTGAGCAAACTGCATCATCCAAATATCGTCAAAGTGTTGGAGTATTTCGAAGCGAACAATACGGTCTACTACACCATGGAGTATGTGGAAGGAGGAAATCTGGACAAATACATTGAGCAAAAGGACGGACTTCCGGAAGCGGAATGTGTGAAGTATGCCAAGCAGATTGGCTCCGCCCTCTCCTACATGCATGCCCACAAGATGTTGCATTTGGACTTGAAGCCGGGCAACGTCATGCTGCGCAAGAACGGGGATGCCGTGCTCATCGACTTCGGGCTTTCCAAACAATACGATGAAAGCGGGAATCCGGAAACAAGCACCACCGTAGGAGGAGGCACGCCCGGCTATGCGCCTTTGGAGCAATCGGACTATCACGAAGGGAAAGGCTTTCCCGTCACGATGGATGTGTATGCACTGGGAGCCACGATGTACAAGATGCTGACGGGAGTTCGTGCTCCGGAAGCTTCAGCCATACTGAATGACGGATTCCCCGCATACGAATTGCAAAAACATCAGGTAAGCGATGAAATCATTGCCCACATCGCCAAGTCCATGTCAGTTTTGAAAAAAGACAGGCCACAGAGTGTAGAAGAATTCCTAAAGAAATTACAAAAAGAAGAAACTACATCAAATGGAGATGATGAAGAAACCAGCTACGAGAAAGTCTTTGTTAAGGAACGTATAGCCATTCCCCACTCCATCCACGAATTTTCTTTTTCCTTTAGCGAAGCAACACACCCCAAATATCAACATTTCAAAGTTAGATTTTCGCCGACCTCCATTTCCGTACAGGCTTACATCGGATACGAATTGATTAAAAACCGAGAATTTCCTTTTGATAAAGCACTGTTCGAAACGTTACTCTCTACAATTAATGCACTAAAGCTTTACAAGGTTTCTGAAGTAGAGAGTAAAGGTTTCAGTGGTGGAGAAACCATCAGCCTGCAAGCCGGAGAATGGGACGTATATCATTATGGGACGAAATCGGAACATTTCGGCACTCTTTCCGGGGATGTCTATCCTTTATTGGACAAGATTAAAGAATCCATTCCGGATTTCCAAAACCTATGGACGCAAGACAGCATCTGGAATAAATACAAATTGCCTTTGATAGGAAGCGGTATCGCGTGCATAGTGGCGATAGCGTTGATTGTCTTTCTGAATCGGGGAGACAGCCCAACTCCAACCCAAACACCCACGCAAGTAAATACTGTATCGGAGTCACCGAATGCCGGCACCCATGAAAGCACTCCACAACCGACCTCCGTTAAGCCAGACAAGCCCGATAAAGGAGATGAAAAGCAAGAAGCAAACGCAGAAAGGAAGCCTTCCTCCACAAGCACATCGCCGACACCAAGACCAACCATCGACAATGAGATTGTGAGGGACGAAAGAATCTATGAGACAGTAGACCAAATGCCAGGATATCCCAATGGAATGGCTGGAATAATGCAATACCTCGGAGAAAATGTACGTTATCCTGCCAATGCGCAAGAAAACGGCATTCAAGGACGAGTCTTGGTAAAATTTGTGATAAACACCGATGGAAGCGTCACAAACGTCAAAGTGATCCGAAGCGTTGATCCGGATTTGGACAAGGAAGCGGTGCGTGTCGTTTCTTCAATGACCCAATGGAGGCCGGGCAAACTAAACGGGAAAGCAGTGCGTGTAGCTTATACACTACCGATTGTATTTAGATTGGAATAAAACATATCATATTGTTAAAAGCTTATTTACAAAGATATATGAACAATACTAATAATAATGCCCTAGAACTAGGCACCATCCTGCAAGGCAAGGCCTACACCTACACCATCCAAAAGATATTGGGACAAGGCACGTTCGGCATCACCTACCTGGCCACAACCAAGGTGAAAGTGGCCGGAGCCTTGGGCGAACTGGAAACCACAATGCAAGTCGCCATTAAGGAATTCTTCATGAAGGAAATCAATGGCCGGGAAGACAATACCGTGACTAGCGGGAGTAAAGGAGGCATTTACGACAAATATAAAAAGAAATTCGCCCGTGAGGCAGAGAACCTGAGCAAACTGCATCATCCAAATATCGTCAAAGTATTGGAATATTTCGAGACAAACAACACCGTCTACTACGCTATGGAGTACGTAGAAGGAGGAAACTTGGATGCCTACATCGCCCAACACAACGGACTTCCGGAAGCGGAATGCGTGAAGTATGCTCAGCAGATAGGTTCCGCTCTCTCCTACATGCATGCCCATAAAATGCTGCATCTGGACTTGAAGCCGGGCAATGTCATGCTCCGTCCCAACAAAGATGCCGTATTGATTGACTTCGGACTTTCCAAACAATACGATGACAACGGAAATCCGGAAACAAGTACGACCATCGGAGGAGGCACGCCCGGCTATGCGCCCATTGAGCAATCCGATTACCACGAGGGCAAAAGTTTCCCTGTCACGATGGATGTGTATGCGTTGGGAGCCACGATGTATAAGATGCTAACGGGAGTGCGTGCTCCGGAAGCCTCGGCCATTCTGAATGATGGTTTCCCCGCTTACGAACTGCAAAAGCATCAAGTAAGCGATGAAATGATTGCCCATATCGCCAAGGCCATGTCGGCTTTGAAAAAGGACAGGCCGCAGAGTGTGGAGGCGTTCTTGACGAGTTTAGGAGGTGAAGAAACCAGTCTCAATTTAAATGGGAATGAAGATACGATAAAACCGGATAAGGATATAGTACGTCCTGCCAAGCCTATTGCAAATCCTACACCAGCCCAAAACTCTTCTAAGAACAAAATATACATTGCATCAGGAGTTGCCGCTGTATTAATTATTGCAGGCATCATCACTTACATGGTTTCTAAAAGGCAATCTGATACAGTAGAAGATATATCATTAACAGAATGGCTTCCCACCAATGATTCATTGCAGACATCTGTCATGAATGATACAGCCTCAATCACAACTCATGTCGCTCAACAAACAGAAACGACAAGCTCCCAACCTCCTAAAGAGGAGAATCCCGTGAGAGAAAATGTATCAAAACCGGAAGCCACTACACCGAATCCACCTACGAACACGGCTAGAAAAAACGAAGCAAAGCCTGACGCTAAGAAAATTACCCAACTGGCTGAACAAGGAGATGCGGAAGCTCAATATGAATTGGGAAGAATGTATTTCTTAGGTAAAGGTATGCCACGAAATGCCACCAAAGCTTTAGAATGGTATCAGAAAGCGGCTGAACAAGGCAATGCTTTGGCACAAAACGAGTTGGGGAATTTATATAGCAAAGGGGTACTTGTTAAACAAAACATCTTTGAGGCTGCAAAATGGTATCAAAAAGCAGCTGAACAAGGAATCGCCAATGCACAATATAACATAGGATACCTATATGACTGGGGACAAGGCGGGTTATCGCAAAACCGTGTTGAGGCAATCAAATGGTATAAAAAAGCGTCCGGGCAAGGAAACGGAGAAGCTTCTTTAAGATTAGGTGCGATGTATATGTATGCTGTCGGAGTTGAAAAAGACGAAAAAGAAGCGATTGTATGGTATAAGAAAGCGGCAGAACAAGGAAACAAAGAGGCCCAATATCAATTAGGATATATCAATTATTATAAACAGAAAAATTATGTAGAAGCTGAAAAATGGTTTCGAAAAGCAGCTGAACAAGGCGATAAGAACTCAATGTTTTATTTAGGTCTCATGTATCAATATGGAGAATCTGGCATCCCCGAAGACAAAGCCGAAGCCATTAAATGGTATCGAAAAGCAGCGGAACTAGGGGACGAGACCGCCAAGAAAAACTTACAAAAACTTGAAAGCAAATAAATAAAGAACATCATGAACCAACTTCAAAAAATAGACCTTGAGATAGCTTACTGGAAACGGGAGCGGCTGAAGCTGACGCATCCCTTGCGGCAATTGTTCTGGGAATGTACCTTGCGCTGTAACCTGGCTTGCCGGCATTGCGGAAGCGACTGCAAGGCGGTGTCCGACTCGCCCGAAATGCCTTTTGAGGATTTTGCCCGGGTGCTGGACGAGGTGAAAGCGCATCAACCCCACGTGAAAACCATGGTGCATACGGTAGGCGGGGAACCGCTGGTACGCCAAGACTTATTGGAATGTGGAAGACGGATTACGGAGAAAGGCTTCTACTGGAGCATGGTGAGCAACGGGATGCTGATTGACGGACCGATGATGCGGGAACTGAAACGGGCGGGACTTCGCTCGCTGGCCATTGACGTGGACGGCACGAAGGAGGACCATAACTGGTTGCGCTGCAACGAGCATAGTTACGACCGGGTGTTCAACGCCATCGGACATATCCGGAGAACGCCCCACCTGGTGTGGGACGTAATCACCTGCGTCAACCATCGTAACCTGCCCCACCTGCCGGAGTTGAAGCGACTGTTGATAGAGGCGGGAGTGACCCAATGGCGATGCTTCACCATCGTTCCCATGGGCCGAGCCAAAGGTCAGGAGGATTTATTGCTGAGCGACGAGGAGTTCCGGCAACTGATGGACTTCATCGTAGAGACCCGACGGGAGAATAAAATCCGTTTGTCCTATGCCTGCGAAGGTTTCCTGGGAGACTACGAGGAACGGGTACGCGGACACATCTATACCTGCATTGCGGGACTGACGGTAGCTTCGGTGCTGAGCGATGGCGGCATCTCCGGCTGTCTGAGCATCCGCAGTTCCTATCAGCAGGGCAATATCTACCGGGACAGCTTCTGGGACGTATGGCAAAACCGTTTCCAGAAATACCGCAACCGCGAATGGATGCGTACGGGACTTTGCGCCGACTGCACGCTGTTCCGACATTGCGAAGGGAACGGCTTCCACCTGCGGGACGATGAAGGCAACCTAATGCTGTGCCATTATCAGAAACTTTTTGGAACACAAAACATAGGAGGAAAATAAGATGAATAAACAATCGAAGAAAGAAATGCTGGCTACAGGAGCGGGAGCACTGGCAGGCAGCGCACTGGGAACAGCGGCGGGACATGCCGCAGCAGACACATGGAATGAGCATCATGCGGAAGAAGCCTCACAAGCAGAAGTACAACAAACGGAAGAGGAAGTACAACAACCAGAAGAAGATGTACAGCAGCCGGAAGAAGAAGTAACAGTCATATCCACCGAGGACATTACTACGGATGACATACTCATAGAACCGGAAGATGAACCGATAGCACCCGTGTATGGAGGACCGGGAATGGTAGAACCGGAAGATATAGAACCGATAGACATTGTAGTAGATATGTATGGCGGACCGGCCATGTATGACCCTGAGCCACTTCTTGATATAGAAACACCAAATATTACTGATGATATTCTTCTATCTGACGTGAGCGATGACCTTCCGGACAATATTGATACCGGAAATTTTGATGTATGTAATGATACATATCTGGTATAGACATCCACCAGAAGTCAGCAACTCATTGGTAATAAGTACGGACAAATAGAATTATGATTTATTTAGATTTTCGGCATCAAAATGTTAAAGGATGTATAAATTTAGAGTAGAATAAACTATCCGAAGGAGGCGAATCACGCTACTTGCTTAATTATCAGCGATTTATAACCCTGAGAAACACTGCGCTATTTCCTCTCAGTCAGCGCAGTGTTTACCCCCTAAATAGTGCGCTGATTTGAGAGAAAGAGTTAAGTATTTCAGCGCAAACAGCGCAGTGTTTCTCAGGCAATAGTTAAGCGACCTTTTCAAAAGCGAAAATATGCGACAAATAAGGCAAGAAACGGCTATCATTGGCGGCATTATACCATATTATATAGAGCATTTGCCACTAAGGAGGTATCACACATAAACAAAGAACTGACATGAATGAAAATGCATTAAAACCGAATACCACCCTGCGAGGCAAGGCCTACACCTACACCATCCAAAAGGTGTTGGGACAAGGCACGTTTGGCATCACCTACCTGGCCACGACCCAGGTGAAAGTCACCGGAGCTTTGGGTGAACTGGAAACCACCATGCAAGTCGCCATCAAAGAGTTCTTCATGAAGGAGATGAACGGACGGGAAGAAAATTCCGTGACTAGCGGAAACAAAGGAGGCGTGTACGACAAGTACAAGCAGAAATTCGCCCGCGAAGCGGAGAACCTGAGCAAGCTGCATCATCCGAACATCGTCAGAGTGTTGGAATACTTCGAGGCAAATAACACCGTCTATTACGCCATGGAATACATGGAGGGAGGAAGTCTGGATAAATACATTGAGCAAAAGGGCGGACTGCCGGAAGCGAAATGCGTGAAGTACGCCAAGCAGATAGGAGCGGCTCTCTCCTACATGCACGCCCACAAGATGCTGCATCTGGACTTGAAGCCGGGCAACGTCATGCTGCGCAAGAACGGCGATGCCGTACTCATCGACTTCGGACTTTCCAAGCAATACGATGAAAGCGGAAATCCGGAAACAAGTACGACTGTAGGAGGAGGCACGCCCGGCTATGCCCCGATAGAACAAGCCAACTATCATGAAGGCAAAGGTTTCCCCGTCACCATGGATGTGTATGCGCTCGGTGCCACGATGTTCAAGATGCTGACAGGAGAACGCGCACCGGAAGCCGCGGATATACTGAACGAAGGCTTTCCGGCCTACGAGTTGCAGAAACATCAGGTAAGCAACGCACTGATAGCTTGCGTGGCACATGCCATGTCGGCCCTGAAGAAGGACAGGCCGCAAAGTGTGGAAGCGTTTTTGAAGAGCTTAGACAACAGAGAGGAAGGAGATGTATGGCCGGAAGAAGAGACTGACTTAACAGAGTCAGAAGAAGATGTAGCAGTTCCAATACAACCGACAGTAGATCCTACACCCACTCAAAACGCTTCAAAATATAAGAAATTCATTACGCTTGGACTAACGGCTATACTGATTATTGCAGGTACCGTTGTTTACACAATTCTTAAATCAGATTCTAAAGTTACAGAAAATAGTTCACCAACAGAACAGACTTATTCAAGCACAACACAGAAAACGGAACAAGAAGTTGACAGTTCGTCCTCTGCGACAAATACCACACCCACATTTACTGAATTAGGTGTTGATTTAGGACTAAGCGTGAATTGGGCAGGTTGGAATGTTGGCGCATCAGCTCCAGATGAATATGGCGGCCTTTATGGATGGGCAGATCCTAGCGGAAAGAAAATCAGTGGAAATAATGATGAATACCCGAGTGCCAATCCTCCCCTAAATATTTGCGGTACTAATTATGATATAGCCAATGTCCAATGGGGGCATGGTTGGCGTTTACCTACTAAAGCAGAAATGGAGGAGTTGATAAACAAATGTAAATGGGAATGGGGAACTTATAACAACACGAAGGGATATAAAGTAACAGGAGCTAATGGAAATAGTATCTTTTTACCTGCCGGAGGATATCGCTCCGGTTGGTTAGGAGGAGAGATATTAGAAAAGGGGATCGAATATGAAAAATCACGCGAAGGTTACTACATGACAGGATCCTCCTATGAAGAAACCCATAGTATACCTCATCTATATTTTCATAGTGGACGTAGAGGACTCGCAACAAATCCAAGAAGCAATGGTTACTCTGTACGCCCGGTAGCACCTAAAAAATGACCAAATCACAGGTTACTATCTTATGATAAATAATTTAATTTCATTATCTTCGCATCAAATTCAAATTAACGACTGATATGGAAGATATAAATAGGCTGCCAGCTTTTTGCCAACGCGGAATAGATAAAATAATTGCAGAATTAGAGGAGGATGAGGCATGAGCAAGGAAAAGTATTCCGGGTACATTCCGCCGTTTACCGTGAGTTCCCGAGCAATCAGCCTTGTTGCCGAGATATCGGCACAAATAGAACGGTACGCCATACGCATGGAGCAGGCAGATGGACTACGCCTGCGGAAAGCCAATAAAATCAGGACTATCCACAGTTCGCTCGCCATAGAGGGTAATAGATTGTCGGAAGACCAAGTGCATGACATATTGGAGGGGAAACATGTGGTGGCACCGCTAAAGGAAATACAGGAAGTCAAGAATGCCATACGGACTTACGAGTTGTATCCATCGTTAAATCCGCTTGACATGAAGGACCTCCTGAAAGCGCATGGGGTGATGATGGAAGCCTTAGTGGATAATCCGAGATGTTTTCGCACCAGTGGAGTCGGTGTATTTGAAGGTGACAAATGTGTCCACCTTGCTCCTCCGCCCATGCGCGTACCCGAACTTATGGGGGATTTGTTCCGTTGGCTGAAACATGCCCCCGACCATCTTCTTATCCGTAGTTGCGTTTTCCATTATGAGTTTGAGTTCATCCATCCATTCAGTGACGGGAACGGGCGTATGGGGCGATTATGGCAGTCTCTCATATTGGGACGTCTCAACCCGGTATTTGAGCATCTCCCAATTGAAAATCTGGTATATGCCAATCAGCAATTATATTACGAGGCAATAGAATCAAGCACACAACAAGCAGACAGCGGCCCATTCATTGATTTTATGTTAAACGAAATCCTGAATGCGCTGAGAAAGTATCAAAGAGAACCGCTGATGGCAGATGTTCCTGATAAAATTCCTAATAAAGTTCCTGATAAACTGAAGTTACTTCATCCGGAGTTTTCGGACACGACCTGGGATGTCCTTGCACATATCATAGACAATCCGCAGGTTACTGCCGTTGGAATCGGGAACCGCTTGGAGATTTCAGACAGGATGGTCAGAAAACATATCGCCTTATTACGTAATGCCAATATCATCCATCGGCACGGAAGCAATAAGAGCGGTTATTGGGAACTAAGCAAGCTTATATCAGGGCGCACAGAACACTGATTTTACAGATAACCACAGATATTAAATTTAAAATAATACGTAAGAATCTTAGTTACTTAAAAACAAAATAGCCATGAACGAAAATACCCTGAAACCGAATACCACCCTGCGAGGGAAATCCTATACCTACACCATCCAGAAGGTGTTGGGACAAGGCACGTTTGGCATCACCTACCTGGCCACGACCCAGGTAAAAGTCACGGGTGCCTTGGGCGAACTGGAAACAACGATGCAAGTCGCCATCAAGGAATTCTTCATGAAGGAGATGAACGGACGGGAAGAAAATTCCGTAACCAGCGGAAGCAAAGGAGGCGTTTACGACAAGTATAAACAGAAGTTCGCCCGCGAAGCGGAGAACCTGAGCAAGCTGCATCACCCGAACATCGTCAAAGTGCTGGAATACTTCGAGGCGAACAACACCGTCTACTACGCTATGGAATATATGGAGGGAGGAAGTCTGGATAAATACATTGAGCAAAAGGGCGGAATGCCGGAAGCGGAATGCGTGAAGTACGCCAAACAAATTGGGGCCGCCCTCTCCTACATGCACGCACACAAGATGCTGCACCTGGACTTGAAGCCTAGCAACGTCATGTTGCGCAAGAACGGCGATGCCGTACTCATAGACTTTGGGCTTTCCAAGCAATACGATGAAAGCGGAAATCCGGAAACAAGCACCACCGTAGGAGGAGGCACGCCCGGCTATGCCCCGATAGAGCAAGCCAATTACCATGAAGGCAAGGGCTTCCCGGTTACCATGGATGTGTATGCGTTGGGAGCCACGATGTTCAAGATGCTGACAGGAGAACGCGCGCCGGAAGCAGCGGACATTCTGAACGACGGATTTCCGGCCTACGAGTTGCAGAAACATCAGGTAAGCAACGCACTGATAGCTTGCGTGGCACGTGCCATGGCGGCCCTGAAAAAGGACAGGCCGCAAAGTGTGGAAGCGTTTTTGAAGAGCTTAGACAACAGAGAGGAAGGAGATGTATGGCCGGAAGAAGAGACTGAAGTTATTGCAACCGTTGTTGAAAAACCTACTAATACGGATGAAGTGCAGCCTCCGACTCCCCGGAAGAAGTATAAAACGATTCTTTCACTTGTTCTTCTTGCCGTGTTGGTTCTAGGAGGAATCATCCTTGTTAATCTGACGTCCCGACCTGACTCCACAGACAACAAAAAAGAAAGGACGCTTACGGAAACCGTCAAAGCCGCAGAAGCGGGAGAGGCAAAAGCCCAATTTGAACTGGGAGATATGTATTATTATGGGAATAACGGGGTTTCGCAAGACAATGACATGGCCATGGCATGGTATCAACGAGCAGCCGAACAAGGCAATACTGACGCTCAATTTGCCATAGGACAAATGTATGCCATTGGTTTCGGTGTTCCTAAAAACATGTCAGAAGCCCTCAAATGGTACAAGAAAGCCGGAGATAAGGGTAATTTAAAAGCTCAACTGAAATTAGCATGGTACTACTATTATAATGTGACAAACTATCCGGAAGCCATCAAATGGTTCCGCAAAGCGGCTGAACAAGGCGATGCCGAAGCCCAATATCAATTAGGCTGGATATACGAATACGGAGAAGGAGTGCCCCCTAATAGAATAGCGGCTGAAAAATGGTATAGGGACGCTGCTGAAGCTGGACTTGGAAGAGCAAAAAGTGCTCTGGAAAGGCTGGAAAATGAATAACGCCTAACTCAGCAAAAAGAGAACCTTGGTTACTAGCCCAAGTATCCTTGAATACTTCACCTTTTATCCAAGGATACTTGGGCATTTCATATTGGATACTTTGTAATCCGGTTTTCGAACGAACTTTAAACTGTCCGGCCATTCTTTTGACAAACGGCCGAATTTCGTTATTTTTGTCTCCGGAAACCTTTTAACTGAGAACAATATGAATGACTCAACCGACAACGCACTGAAACCGAATACCATTCTGCATGGCAAATCCTATACCTACACCATCGAAAAGAAGTTGGGAGAAGGCACTTTCGGCATCACCTACTTGGCCACGACTCGGGTAAAAGTGTCCGGAATCTTGGGCGAACTGGAAACGACCCTGCAAGTGGCCATCAAAGAGTTCTTCATGCACGACCTTAACGGACGGGCAGGAAACACGGTAACCTGCGGAAGCAAGGACGGCATCTACTATAACTACAAACATCAGTTTGTGCGTGAAGCCCAAAACCTGAGCCGCTTCAACCACCCGCACATCGTCAAAGTGCTGGAAGCTTTCGAAGAGAATGACACCGCTTACTTCGCTATGGAGTTTATCGAAGGAGGAAGCCTGCATGAGTACATTCAAAAGAATGGTAGCTTGTCCGACCGCGAAGCATTGGACATCATTGCGCAAATCGGTGATGCCTTATCGGTAATGCATCGCAACAAGATGTTGCACCTCGACCTGAAACCGCTGAACGTCATGCGACGCGAAAACGGAGATTTGGTGTTGATAGACTTCGGACTTTCCAAACAATTTGACGAAAACGGGAACCGGAATCGAGCACCCGCATCGGCTACGGGACAAGAGGCTACGCGCCAATAGAGCAGGCCAACTATAAACGGGGGAAAAACTTCCCGGCCACATTGGACATTTATGCCCTTGGCGCCACTCTCTTCAAGACACTAACCGGCATAACTCCGCCCGAAGCTTCGGAAGTATTCAACGAAGGTTTCCCGGAAGAAGAAATGAGGAACTGCGGTGTAAGTAATGACATCATCCTGCTCACTTCATGGGCCATGGAACCGATGAAAGCCAAACGCCCGCAGAGCGTAGAGGAATTTCTTGCGGAAGTAAGACGGTTATTGCCCATGGCATCCGGAGAAGCCCACCGACAAACAGGAACGACAGCTGAGTCTGAGCCCACACAACCTTTGCCTCGAACAATTCCCGATGAGCCAATCTATGAAGAGTGCAATGGCATGCAGATACGTTGGACCAATGAGTTATCGGAATACAAAAAGGGGAAAATCCGCGAATTAATCCGCCACATGGACAAAATAGGATACAAAGACCGGTTTGAGTACTCTAAATATGGAACCAAAAGGCTCGTGCGCTATCCGATCATGTCGTTGGGAGACCTGACGTGGGATTATGTGTATCCGTTAACTCAGAGCGGAAACACGGACGGCTATTTTCCTCCAAGGAATATCAGTCTTATTCTCAACTTAGTGCGACAGCTGGAAGAATGGACGGGATTGCCTTTCAGATTGGCGGAAAGAAAAGAATTAAGATTCGTACATACACTCAGGACAAAAACTGAAAAAGAAAAAGCCGGAACTCTATGCTACTCTTTGCAAGAAGGACTTCAATATCAGCCTATAACAGGCTATCGCTATACGAAAGATATTGAAACGGGCCACTATCATCCATTTAATTTTTTTGATTTCCAACTAGTATGTGATAGACAGACTCCCGTTTATGGAGAGAATTTTTTCGATGTTTCCTGTACACAAAGAGCATTCGATGAAATCCAGCCCATAGGCTTCGGTTTATACAAGGTAAGAATAGGAAACCGTTGGAACATTTCCTCACCTGAGACACCCATGTCTCTGTATCTGCCAGAGAACTATGAAAGTATTTCGAATATCAATATACATAGCCACACAGCTTATGGAGGCCCATTGCCTCCTAGTGAAATTAACTATTTAGGCGTTGTCACCAAGAAAGGAGAATTCACCACACACTATGAATTGAATAAGCATAAATTTGTAGTAAGGATAGTGCTCTCTAAAGATATAATTAAAGAAATGGAAATGTGGACCTAAATTTAGCACTCAGCCAATTATTCCCCAAACAGCCATTGGTTGAGCCAACGATTCACATAGACATTGAGCACAGCACAACCGGCACCGATGGCTGCTCCCGCCAATACGTCCGAGGGATAATGCACGCCTTCGTTCATGCGTGATACGCCCACCGAACAAGCCCAGATGGCTGAAGGAGCGATGACATACCACTTGGGATACTTGATACAAAGCGAAGTGGCCAAAGCGAAAGCGGTCGCCGTATGACCGGAAGGGAAGGAAGGAGTATGCTCATAACTATAAGGATGAACCCGATCGGGCCAACGGTCGTAAGGGCGCTGACGGTCGACCAAATACTTCATTCCGTATGAAACGACAAACGCACCCCCCACACTAGTTCCCACATAAATAGCATCTTTAAGCAAAGCTTTGTCATGCTTAATCCATGAAGCCAACGCCATGGCCACAGGTACACCAACAGCTACATAAGGTTCTGACTTGGAAATGACTTTATTATAATTGCGCACAAACCGACCATCCCAACTATTGACCTTATGCACCCCATTTATATCCCAGTTCTGCGCAGCCAATCCCAAAGCAACAAATACGGTACATATCAATAAAAATAGCTTTTTCATAAGCGTTCATTACTATTCCGGCTTCAAAGATACTCATTTAAATGGACATTAAAAAAGCCGCCCCAAAAAATCGGACGGCTTTTCATATCTATTAAAAAAAGATGAATGAGTATTATTCTGCTTTAGTTTCCTCTGCAGATGCTTCAGTAACAGATGCTTCTGCTGCAGGAGTTTCAGATGCAGGAGCTGCCGCAGTGCTCTTCTTAGAAGAACGACGAGTACGTGAAGCTTTCTTCGCAACTTTATCCTTAGCCATATTCTCATTGTAATCAACGAGCTCAATAAAGCACATATCAGCATTGTCACCCAAGCGCTTACCTGTCTTGATAATACGAGTATAACCACCCGGACGGTCAGCAATCTTCAACGAAATCTCTTTAAACAACTCTGTTACGGCATACTTGTCCTGCAAATAGCTAAATACAACACGACGAGAATTGGTTGTATCATTTTTGGACTTAGTGATCAACGGCTCTACATACTTCTTCAAAGCCTTAGCCTTAGCAACGGTCGTAGTGATTCTTTTGTGCTTAATCAAAGAGATTGCCATGTTAGCTAACATAGCTCCTCTATGAGAAGCAGTACGACCCAAATGATTGAATTTCTTATTATGTCTCATTGTTTATTCTTTATCTAATTTATATTTAGAAATATCAGTTCCAAACGACAGATTCAGACTGTCCAGCAAATCATCAAGCTCGGTCAGCGATTTCTTACCAAAATTACGGAACTTAAGCAAATCGGTCTTGTTGAATTGAACCAAATCTCCCAAAGTCTCAACATCCGCAGCCTTCAAGCAATTGAGGGCACGAACCGAGAGATCCATATCAACTAATTTCGTCTTCAACAATTGACGCATATGCAATACTTCCTCATCAAATTCTTCATTACCATCAACATCATTGTTCTCAAGCGTAATCTTCTCATCAGAGAATAACATGAAATGATAAATCAAAATCTTTGCAGCCTCTTTAAGTGCCTCTTTCGGGTGAATGGAACCATCCGTAGTAATCTCAAGTACCAGTTTCTCATAGTCAGTCTTTTGCTCTACACGATAATTTTCAACCTGATACTTCACATTACGTATCGGAGTATAAATAGAATCGATAGGAATTACGTTAACATCAGTGCAATAGTCCCTGTTTTCATCCGCAGGAACATAACCGCGACCTTTATTAATCGTAATGTCGATCTGCATCGTAGCTTTTGGATCTAAATGACAAATAACTAATTCAGGATTTAACACTTCAAATCCAGTCAGATACTTACTTATGTCACCTGCCTTAAATTCAGTTGAATTCTCAATTGTAATACTTACTTTCTCACTCTCGAATTCTTCTACAACCTGCTTGAAGCGCACTTGCTTTAAATTCAAGATAATGTTAGTAACATCTTCTTTTACACCAGGGACGCTGGAAAATTCATGCTCAACACCTTCTATCTTAATTGTAGTGATGGCAAAACCTTCCAATGAGGAAAGAAGGATACGGCGTAACGCATTACCTACAGTAATACCAAAGCCCGGCTCCAACGGACGAAACTCGAACTTTCCAAATTTCGAGTCCGCTTCCAACATCAAAACTTTATCAGGTTTTTGAAATGCTAATATCGCCATGAAATCAATTATTTATTTAGAGTACAATTCTACAATCAAATGTTCCTTAATATTCTCAGGAATGTCAGTTCTTTCTGGTATATGCAACAGCTTACCTACCTTAGAATTGTCATCCCATTCCAACCAAGGATATTTGCTGTGATTAAAACCTGCCAAAGAATTAGCAATCACTTCCAACGACTTAGAACGTTCGCGGACACCGACAATCTGACCCGGTTTTACAGAATAAGAAGGGATATTAACCACTTCACCATCTACAGTAATATGCTTATGACTTACCAACTGACGAGCAGCAGCACGTGTCGGCGCAATTCCCAAACGGAAAACAACATTATCAAGACGACGTTCCAACAACTGAAGCAGGATTTCACCTGTAATACCCTTCATCGCAGCAGCCTTCTCAAACAAGTTGCGGAATTGCTTTTCTAATACACCATAAGTATATTTTACTTTCTGCTTCTCACGAAGTTGCACACCATATTCTGAGGTCTTTCTCTTTCTCGAATTTCCATGCTGTCCAGGAGGATAATTCTTCTTAGACAAAACTTTATCTGCTCCAAAGATACCTTCACCGAATTTACGGGCAATTCTTGATTTTGGTCCAGTATATCTAGCCATTTTCTTTTAAATATTAAATTGTTTAATCATGAACTTAATTTGTTGCAGCCGCGATTGCAGAGAAGAAATAGTACAATCCAATAACAAAATCAAGTTTCATTCGTTGTAATAAAGGCAAATCTTAAACTCTACGTCTTTTAGGAGGACGACATCCGTTATGCGGCAGAGGAGTAACATCTATAATTTCAGTTACTTCAATACCTGCGCCATGCACAGTTCTGATAGCTGACTCACGTCCATTACCAGGACCTTTCACATAAGCTTTTACCTTTCTCAAGCCAAGGTCATATGCGACTTTAGCACAATCCTGAGCAGCCATTTGCGCTGCATACGGAGTATTCTTCTTAGAACCTCTAAATCCCATTTTTCCGGCAGAAGACCAAGAAATAATCTGACCTTCACTATTAGCCAGAGAAACAATAATGTTGTTGAATGATGAATGAACATGTAATTGTCCATTAGCATCAACCTTCACATTCCTCTTTTTTGCTGCAACTGTTTTTTTTGCCATATCAACAATTATTATTTAGTAGCTTTTTTCTTATTAGCAACGGTTTTCTTTTTACCCTTACGAGTACGGGCATTATTTTTAGTACTCTGACCTCTAACAGGCAAGCCTATACGATGACGGACACCACGATAACAGCCAATATCCATCAAACGCTTAATGTTCAATTGGACTTCAGAACGAAGATCACCTTCAACTTTATACTCAGCTCCAATGATTTCACGAATCTTAGCAGCTTGGTCGTCCGTCCAATCTTTCACTTTCAAATCTCTGTCAACACCTGCTTTATCCAAAATCTTTGCAGAACTACTGCGACCTATTCCATAAATATAGGTCAACGCAATTTCTCCTCTTTTATTCTGAGGCAAATCGACACCAACTATTCTTATAGCCATATACTAAATTATTTTTTTTGCAAAAATAATAATATTATCCTTGACGTTGTTTATACTTCGGATTTTTCTTGTTAATAACATACAAACGGCCATGACGTCTAACAATCTTACATTCAGGCGTGCGTTTCTTTAAGGATGCTCTTACTTTCATATCTAAATAATTATTTATATCTAAAAACTATTCTTCCTTTCGATAAATCGTAAGGAGACATTTCGACCCTAACCTTATCACCCGGCAGGATTTTAATATAATGCATCCGCATCTTACCGGATATATGGGCGGTTATCTCATGTCCATTTTCTAATTCAACACGAAACATTGCATTAGACAATGCTTCAACTATAACTCCATCTTGTTCAATCGCAGATTGCTTAGCCATATTAAATTTTAATTTGCTTGATGATTTCTTAATACCTCCTCTACGAATTCAAAAGAGGAAAGGACATCAGCCTTACTTGAAGTAACAGCAATTGTATGCTCAAAGTGAGCTGCACACTTCCGATCCTTCGTACTAACTGTCCATCCATCTCTTCCCATTACAACATGTCTATCACCTAAGGTAATCATTGGCTCAATAGCTATACATAAGCCCTTTTTCAACATCGAACCTGTACCACGTTTACCATAATTGGGCACTTGTGGATCTTCATGCATATCTTTTCCAATTCCATGACCAACAAATTCACGCACAACACCATAAGAGTTTGCTTCGCAATGTTGCTGAATCGCATAACCAATATCACCTAAGCGCTTACCTTGAACAGCATTTTCAATTCCGATATACAATGCATCTTTAGTCACCTGTAAAAGATTACGCACCTCATCAGAAATCTCACCCACACAAAATGTATATGCAGAATCTCCACAAAAACCATTCAAGTATGTTCCACAATCAACTGAAACAATATCACCATCCTTCAGAACTACATTGTCAGATGGAATGCCATGGACAACCTGCTCATTCACTGAAGTACAAATAGAAGCAGGAAAAGGATCACCATAAGGATTAGGAAATCCCTTAAAAGTTGGAACAGCTCCATTATCTCGAATAAACTCTTCAGCTACCCTATCAAGCTCTCCCGTTGTAATCCCAGGCCTAATAATCTTTGCCAATTCTGCCAAGGTCTTTCCAACCAACAAATTGCTAGCACGAAGCAACTCTATTTCATCATCCGTCTTAAGAAATATCATCTAAAAATGAAATTAATACGCAGCAATATTTCCATTACGTCCTTTGATACGTCCCGACTTCAACAATCCGTCATAATGTCTCATCAACAAATGGCTTTCAACTTGCTGAAGCGTATCCAATACCACACCCACCAAAATCAACAACGAAGTGCCGCCAAAGAACTGAGCGAATTCTGCTTGTACACCAAATATACCAGCAAAAGCCGGCATAATAGCAACCAAAGCTAAAAAGATAGAACCAGGAAGAGTAATACGCGACATTATCACATCAATATATTCAGCTGTATTCTTACCTGGCTTAATGCCTGGAATAAAACCATTATTCCGCTTCATATCTTCAGCCATTTGAGTCGGATTTATCGTAATTGCAGTATAGAAATAAGTAAATACAATTATCAGAATAGCAAATACCAAATTATACCAAAAACTGGTATGATCCGTAAAAGCTTGCATAAATCCACTCATTTCGCCGGCTCCACTAGTCAAGCCCACAAAAGTAATAGGGATAAACATGATAGCTTGAGCAAAAATAATAGGCATTACATTCGCCGCATTCACCTTCAAAGGAATATATTGGCGAGCCCCGCCATATTGTTTATTGCCGACAATCTTTTTAGCATATTGAACAGGTATCTTACGTGTACCCTGAACAAGGAGAATTGCAAAAGCAATAACAACTAACAAAACTACTATCTCAATCAAAAACATCACAAGACCACCAGCTTTTTCAGTTACGCGTGAGGTCAACTCTTGAACAAATGATTGAGGTAGACGAGCAATGATACCAATCATAATTATCAATGAAATACCATTACCAATGCCTTTGTCGGTTATTCTTTCACCCAGCCACAAAATAAACATACTCCCCGCTGCCAAAATAATGGTAGAGGTAAACATAAACAGAGTCCAGTCTAATGAAGCATTTAAGGAAAGGCCTGCCTGCATTTTAAGGTTAAGTAAATAGGAAGGTGCCTGAACCAAAAGAATCAAAATTGTTAAATAACGAGTCAGTTGATTCATTTTACGTCTGCCACTTTCACCCTCGCGCTGCATCTTTTGAAAATATGGAACTGCAATTCCTAAAAGCTGAATTACAATAGATGCAGAAATATATGGCATAATTCCCAATGCAAAAATAGATGCATTAGAGAAAGCACCTCCTGAAAACATGTTCAACAAGGCTAATAGGCCTTCGCTTGTTTGCTGATGCAACTGTGTCAACATCGCCGGATTAATACCAGGCAAAACGACATAAGAACCGAAACGGTATATTGCCACAAACAATATGGTAATGAGGATCCGTTGTCTCAGATCCTCAATCTTCCATATATTCTTTAATGTTTCAATAGCTCTTCTCATTGAATTAGAGTTTTACCACTTGTCCACCAACAGCCTCGATGGCAGCAACAGCTGTTTTAGAAAAAGCATGTGCCTGTACATCCAACTTAGCAGTCAAAGTTCCATTTCCTAATACTTTTACCAACTGATTTGCAGAGACAAAACCAGCTGCAATAAAATCATCAACACCAACTTTCTGCAAATTCTTTACTTCAGCTAATTTCTGAATCGTATCTAAATTGATAGCCTTATATTCAACTCGATTAATATTCTTAAATCCAAATTTAGGAACACGACGTTGAAGAGGCATCTGTCCACCTTCAAAACCGATCTTCTTAGAATATCCAGATCTTTGCTTAGCTCCTTTATGACCTCTCGTAGAAGTTCCACCCAAACCAGAACCAGGACCGCGTCCGATTCTTTTTCTAGTCTTAATAGAGCCTTCTGCAGGTTTTAAATTACTTAAATCCATATCAAATTGATTTAATATTCTACACAAATAATTATTTAACAACGCAAACCAAATGCTTTACCTTATTAACCATTCCAAGAATTGAAGGAGTAGCTTCATGTTCTACTACATGATTCAATTTATGGAGTCCGAGTGCATCAAGGGTTCTTTTTTGATCTGCAGGAGCACCTATCCTACTCTTAACTTGCTTAATTTTTATAGTCGACATTTCAAATTCTCCTTATCCTCTAAAAACTTTTTCCAAACTAATTCCCCTATTCTGAGCCACAGTCCGTGCATCACGCATCTCGCTTAATGCTAAAATTGTAGCTTTCACCAAATTATGAGGATTTGAAGAGCCCTTAGACTTAGCCAAGACATCCGTCACACCTACGCTCTCCAACACAGCACGCATTGCGCCACCGGCAACAACACCCGTACCGTGCGAAGCTGGCTTGATAAAGACCTCAGCACCGCCAAACTTTGCAGATTGTTCATGAGGCACAGTACCCTTCAAGACAGGGACTCTCGTCAAATTCTTCTTAGCAGATTCAACGCCCTTAGCAATAGCCGCAGTTACTTCACCAGCCTTGCCCAAGCCCCAACCGATAATACCTTCCTCATTTCCGACTACAACAATAGCAGAAAAGCTAAAAGTTCTACCACCCTTAGTTACTTTCGTCACACGATTAATAGCAACCAATCTATCCTTCAGTTCAATATCGTTCGATACTTTAACTCTATTATAAATTCCTGCCATAATGATTAAAAATTAAGTCCACCGTTACGAGCAGCATCAGCCACTTCTTTTACTCTCCCATGATACAAGTAACCATTACGGTCAAAAACAACTGTCGTAATACCTGCTTCTTGAGCTTTCTTGGCTATCAATTCACCAACCTTAGCAGCCTGTTCTTTCTTCGGCATTTTCTCAGTCATACCCAAAGAAGAGGCAGCCACCAACGTACGCCCTGACAAATCGTCAATTACTTGAACATAAATCTGTTTGTTACTTCTAAACACACTCATACGCGGACGTTCAGGAGTACCTGATATTTTATTACGTACTCTATATTTAATCTTAATACGTCTTTCTATTTTTGATGTCATAATATTATCAATTTAAGAATTACTTAGCACCCGCCGACTTACCAGATTTTCTACGAATTTCCTCACCTACAAATTTAATACCTTTACCTTTATAAGGTTCTGACTTACGGAAAGAACGTATCTTAGAACAAACCTGACCAAGTAACTGCTTATCACAAGACTCTAAAATAATAAGAGGATTCTTATTTCTCTCAGATTTAGTCTCCACTTTAACCTCAGGTGGCAACTGAATAAATATATTGTGTGTATAACCTAAAGCCAATTCAATAATGTTGCCTTGATTAGAAGCACGATAACCGACACCAACTAGTTCCAACTCTTTCTTATATCCTTCTGAAACGCCAACAACCATATTATGCACCAAAGCGCGATATAAACCATGAAATGCATGTTTTTGTTTCGGATTATCAGTCATCGCATTTTCATTCTCAGACAATACAACATGTCCCTCTTCAAGAGTGACATTTATTGCAGGATTTACATACTGGTTCAACTCTCCTTTCGGTCCTTTTACAGTAACCACATTATCCTTATATGTAACAACCACACCTGCAGGAATACTAATGGGCAATTTACCTATTCTTGACATTGCTTTTCCTCCTAATTAATATACGTAACACAAAACTTCACCACCTATTTTCAAATCAGCAGCCTCCTTATTTGTCATTACACCCTTGGAAGTAGATATTATAGCAATACCCAAGCCGTTAATAACACGCGGCATATCTTTATAACCCGTATACTTACGCATACCCGGAGAGGAAATTCTCTCCAATTTCTTAATTGCGTTAACCTTATTAACCGGATCATACTTCAAAGCCACTTTAATAGTGCCTTGAGGACCATCATCTACAAACTTATAATTAAGAATGTAGCCTTTTTCAAAGAGAATCTTCGTAATCTCTTTCTTCAAATTAGAAGCCGGAACTTCCACAACTCTGTGCTTCGCCTGAATAGCGTTACGCAACCTAGTTAAATAATCTGCTATAGGATCTGTCATATAAAATAAATTAAATTAATCAGGACTACCCTGACAATATTTAAAGAATAAATTACCAGCTAGCTTTCTTCACTCCGGGTATTAAGCCATTAGAAGCCATCTCACGGAACTGAATTCTTGAAATTCCAAATTGACGGATATATCCCTTAGGACGTCCGGTCAATTTACAACGATTGTGAAGACGAATTGGATTAGCATTTTTAGGAATGCTCTGCAATTTCTGAGCAGCTTCATAAGCTTCAACAGGATTACCCGTTCTCACAATCAATTTCAATGCAGCTCTTTTTTCGGCATATTTGGCTACTAATTTAGCACGTCTAACTTCACGTGCTTTCATTGATTCCTTTGCCATAACATCAATCTTTTTTAGCGTTCTTAAACGGTAAACCAAATTCTTTCAACAAAGCGTAGCCTTCTTCATCCGTGCTGGCAGAAGTTACAAAAGTAATATTCATACCTAATATACGAGTAATGCTATCAATGTTGATTTCAGGAAAGATAATTTGCTCTTGAATACCTAAAGTATAATTACCTCTACCATCAAACTTACTTTCAATGCCTTTAAAGTCACGGATACGAGGAAGAGCCACACGAACTAGCTTCTCGAGAAACTCATACATTCTTTCACGACGGAGAGTAACCATCACACCAATAGGCATTTTTTTACGCAATTTAAAATTAGCAATATCCTTACGGGAAACCGTTGCCACAGCTTTCTGGCCCGTTATTGCAGTAATTTCATTTATAGCAACATCTATTATCTTCTTATCTGCAACAGCCATTCCCAAACCTTGATTGATAACAATCTTTTTAAGCACAGGAATTTGCATTGTTGAAGTATATTGGAATTGAGCTTTCAAAGCAGGCGCAATACGCTCTGCATATTCCTTCTTAAGACTAGCAGTATTACTCATTATTTAATCTCCTCTCCTGATTTTTTAGAATAACGCACTAAAGTGCCTTCCGCACTCATTTTTCTACCTATACGGGTCGGCTTGCCAGTCTTTGGATCAACCGGATTCAAATTCGAAATATGAATAGATGCTTCTTGCTTTACAATACCTCCCTGAGGATTCTTTGCACTCGGCTTCGTGCTTTTAGAAACCATATTGATTCCTTCAACAATAGCACGATTCTTCTTCACAAGAACCTTTAATACACGACCAGTTTTCCCCTTATCTTCGCCCGAATTTACGAAAACGGTATCGCCTTTTTTAATATGTAATTTACTCATTACCTCAATTATTACAAAAGTTAAAGTACTTCAGGAGCGAGTGAAACGACTTTCATGTTCGTAGCACGAAGTTCACGAGCTACAGGACCAAAGATACGGCTACCTCTTATTTCACCTGCATTATTCAACAACACACAAGCATTATCATCAAAACGTATATAAGAACCATCTGAACGACGGATTTCTTTCTTAGTACGAACGATCAAAGCTTTAGACACTGCACCTTTTTTAATATCACTTGAAGGGATTACGCTCTTAACAGAAACGACAATAACATCCCCCACTGAAGCGTAACGACGACCTGTGCCCCCTAATACTCTGATGCACAAAGCCTCTTTAGCTCCACTGTTGTCACACACTGTAAGTCTGGATTCTGTTTGTATCATAATTATTTCGCCTTTTCAACTATTTCTACCAATCTCCATCTTTTCGTTTTACTCAAAGGACGAGTCTCCATAATACGCACAGTATCACCAATATTACACTCGTTCTTTTCATCATGAGCATGGTATTTCTTTGTCTTGCTTACAAATTTACCATAAATGGGGTGTTTTTCCTTAAATTTTGCAGCAACAGTAATGGTCTTATCCATTTTATTACTTAACACAACCCCCGTTCTTTCTTTTCTCAAATTTCTTGCTTCCATCAAGCTCTTATTTATTATTAAGTTCCCTATCGCGCAATTCAGTTTTCATACGCGCAATTGTCCTGCGTAATTGTCTGATCTGAGCAGGATTATCCAACGGTGAAATAGAATGATTCAAAACCATCTGCTTATAATTAGCAACTTCCGCCTCAATTCTTTCTACCAAATCATTCGTAGACATTTCTCTAATTTCTGCAATTTTCATATCATTTACGCATTTTGATTTTGAACATCATAATCACGTCTTACCACAAACTTTGTAGTAATAGGCAGCTTCTGTGCAGCTAAGCGCAAAGCTTCCTTTGCGATCTCATATGAAACACCCTCTGCTTCAATAAGAATTCTCCCCGGCGTAACAGGAGCTACAAAACCTTCGGGATTACCTTTTCCCTTACCCATACGAACATCAGCAGGTTTTCTTGTAATAGGCTTATCAGGGAATATACGAATCCATATCTGTCCTTGTCGTTGCATATATCTTGTCACTGCAACACGTGCGGCCTCTATCTGCCGACCAGTAATCCATTTCGTCTCCAATGCTTTAATGCCAAAAGAGCCGAAAGCTAACTGATTACCTCTTTGGGCGTTGCCTTTCTGACGACCTTTCTGTTGTCTTCTGAATTTTGTCTTTTTCGGTTGTAACATAATTCCTAAAAAATCAAATTCGTTTAGCGATTATTTTTCTTCCTTTTGAAGTTTTTACCTCCATTATTTCCACCATTACCACTGCGGTTATTATCTCGACCTTGTGCAAAGTTTGGAGCCAACTCACGCTTTCCATAGACTTCACCTCTACAAATCCAAACCTTAATACCGAGAATACCGACCTTCGTCAGAGCTTCAGCATGGCAATAATCAATATCTGCTCTAAAGGTGTGCAACGGAGTTCTTCCCTCTTTATACATCTCCGAACGAGCCATTTCCGCACCATTCAATCGTCCTGAGATCTGAATTTTAATACCCTCCGCACCCATACGCATTGTATTTGCAATAGCCATCTTAATAGCACGGCGATAAGCGATTTTACCTTCCACCTGACGGGCAATATTATTGGCCACAATCACTGCATCAAGTTCAGGCCTCTTAACTTCAAAGATGTTAATCTGAATATCTTTATCAGTTATCTTCTTCAGTTCTTCTTTCAACTTATCAACTTCTTGCCCACCTTTACCTATAATAATACCCGGGCGTGCTGTACAAACGGTTATAGTCACAAGTTTCAGCGTACGTTCAATCACAATTCGTGAAACACTCGCCTTAGCAAGTCTGGCGTTCAAATACTTACGGATTTTACTATCCTCCAGCAAAGAATCGCCATAATTCTTTCCCCCATACCAATTGGAATCCCAGCCACGTATAATTCCCAAACGGTTACTTATTGGATTAACTTTTTGTCCCATTACACCTTAATTTTGATCTTCTTTATTACTTTTAGAATCAACGAACAATGTTATGTGATTAGAACGCTTACGAATTCTATAACCACGTCCTTGAGGAGCCGGACGCATTCTCTTCAACGTAGCACCACCATCAACAAAAACTTTAGTTACAAACAGCTCACCATTTTCAGCTTTCCGTTCGTTTTTCTGCTCCCAATTAGCAATAGCAGAGCGCAACAATTTTTCAACCCTCAATGCAGCCTCCCTCTTTGAGGAGAACTTCAAAACGCCAAGCGCTCTGTTAACCTCCATTCCACGAATCATATCAACCACGAGACGCATCTTACGAGGAGAAGTCGGGACATTCTGCAATTTTGCAAAATACATGGTTTTAAGGGCTTCTTTTCTTTTTTCAGCCGATATTTTCTTTCTTGCTCCCATTATATAATGACTTTTTTATTTCTCAAAAACCTGTTATCATTTCTTCTTGTTACCTGCATGGCCTCTGAATGTACGAGTCGGAGCAAATTCGCCCAACTTATGACCGACCATATTCTCCGTAACATAAACAGGAATAAATTTATTTCCATTATGAACTGCAATGGTATGACCTACAAAATCAGGTGAAATCATTGAAGCTCTGGCCCAAGTCTTAACAACAACTTTCTTGCCACTTTCATTCATGGCAAGAACTTTCTTTTCTAGTTTTACGTTAATATACGGACCTTTTTTTAATGAACGACTCATAATTTACTCTATTTATCAGATTACTTCTTTCTTCTCTCAATAATATACTTAGATGACTGCTTCTTCGGAGCTCTCGTCTTAAGGCCCTTAGCATACAAGCCCTTACGAGATCTAGGATGACCTCCAGAAGCACGTCCTTCACCACCACCCATCGGGTGATCAACAGGATTCATAACAACGCCACGGTTACGAGGACGACGGCCCAACCAACGAGAGCGACCAGCCTTACCCGAGCTTTCCAAGGCATGGTCCGAATTTCCGACACTACCGATGGTAGCCTTACAAGTACTTAATATCTGACGAACTTCACCAGAAGGCAATTTAATAACACAATACTTTCCTTCACGAGAAGTTAATTGAGCAAAATTTCCAGCCGAACGAACCAATGCTGCACCTTGTCCTGGGCGTAATTCTATATTATGAATTACAGTACCAACAGGTATATTCTGAAGAGGCAACGCATTTCCAATCTCAGGAGTTGCATTCTCACCAGACATCAACGTTGCACCTACTTGCAATCCATTGGGAGCAATAATATATCTCTTTTCGCCATCAGCATAAAACAACAAAGCAATACGAGCCGAACGGTTCGGATCGTATTCTATTGTCTTCACTACTGCAGGCACACCGTCCTTATTTCTCTTGAAATCAACAATACGAATAACCTTCTTATGACCGCCACCGATATAACGCATGGTCATCTTACCTTCATTATTGCGGCCACCCGAAGATTTTTTTCCAAAAACAAGAGACTTTTCTGGTACCCGTGCAGTAATTTCCTCGAAAGTACCAATAATTTTATGTCTTTGCCCCGGTGTTGTGGGCTTAAATTTACGTACTGCCATCTGTATTAAATATTACTATAAAAATCAATCGTATCTCCCTCTTTCAACGTAACGATAGCTTTTTTATACGCATTAGTCCGGCCGTTTATCAGACCAGCTTTCGTATAGCGGCTCTTATTTTTACCGGCATATCTAATCGTATTCACATCCAAAACTGTAACATTATAAAGGGCTTCAACCTCGTTCTTAATCTCTAGCTTATTAGCATTAGGACGCACAATAAACCCAAAACGATTGTTTTGTTTCTCTGTTATTGCGGTCATCTTTTCTGTCACCAACGGTTTAATAATAATTCCCATTATTTAAGCCTCCTTTTTAGCATCTAAGATATTATCAATCGCAGAAAGAGCTTTTTCTGTAAACACGACAACTCCAGCGTCCAATACCCTGTAAGTATTTAACCCTGAGACTGTCTGCACATTTGCACCTTTCACGTTACGAGCTGACAAATATACGTTTTTATTTGCTTCCGGTAAAATCATAAGCACCTTACCAGTAGAAACTTTAAGATTTTTTGTTATTTCTATAAAGTTCTTCGTCTTAGGAGCTCCAAAACTGAAATCCTCTACAATAACTATTGCATTATTTTGAGCTTTATAAGACAAAGCCGATCTACGAGCCAAAGCCTTTACTTTCTTATTTAACTTGAAAGAATAATCGCGCGGTTTCGGACCAAATACACGACCACCACCAACAAGTACCGGAGAGTTCATATCACCACGACGTGCACCACCTCCACCTTTCTGACGACCGATTTTACGGGTAGAACCGCTTATTTCACTTCTTTCTTTAGACTTATGCGTGCCTTGACGTTGATTTGCCATGAATTGCTTTACGTCCAAATAAATAGCATGGTCGTTGGGCTCAATTCCGAAGATAGAATCGTTTAACGTAACTTTTCTTCCGGTGTCTTCACCTTTAATGTTATATACACTAACTTCCATTATTTTTCAATTAATACGATTGAACCTTTGCAACCCGGAACAGACCCCTTAATCAAGAGAAGATTATGCTCCGCGATTACTTTTAATACTTGCAGGTTTTGAACAGTAACTCTATTACCGCCCATTTGTCCACCCATTCTCATTCCCTTAAATACTTTTGCAGGATATGAACAAGCACCTATTGAACCCGGTTTACGAGCACGATTATGCTGACCATGAGTAGACTCACCCACGCCACCAAACCCATGTCTTTTTACAACACCTTGGAAGCCTTTACCCTTAGAAGTACCTATTACGTCCACAAAAGCGGCATCATTGAACAAATCTACAGTAACACTATCACCTAGATTCAACTCATTCTCAAATCCCTTGAACTCAGCCAAGTGTTTCTTGGGAGTTACTCCGGCCTTTTTAAAATGGCCAAGCAACGGCTTAGTAGTACGCTTTTCTTTCTTTTCCTGAAAGCCGAGCTGAACTGCAGCATAGCCATCCTTCTCCACTGTTTTAACTTGAGTAACAACACAAGGACCTGCTTCGATAACAGTGCATGGTACATTCTTACCCTCGGCACTGAAAACGGATGTCATTCCGATTTTTTTTCCTAATAATCCTGGCATTTCACTAAACTTTTAATAAAACTTACACTTTAATTTCTACTTCGACACCACTCGGTAATTCCAATTTCATCAAAGCGTCAACCGTCTTTGCCGTTGAGCTATAGATATCAATCAATCTCTTATAAGAAGAAAGCTCGAATTGTTCACGTGACTTTTTATTTACGAAAGTCGAACGGTTCACAGTAAAGATACGCTTATGTGTAGGAAGAGGAATCGGACCACTTACAATAGCACCAGTAGTCTTCACTGTTCTTACAATCTTCTCAGCAGACTTATCAACCAAGTTGTGGTCGTAAGACTTCAATTTAATTCTAATTTTCTGACTCATTCGTTTTTACTATTAAACTTATTATTCTTATTCATTAAATAGGAACCCAGAAGTTAAGAGTCATTTGCTAACTCTGAGTTCCTATACAATTCTTTAAAGCAAATCTGTACGGCCTTTCACTTCTTCCAATACAGCCTTAGCAATAGAGGTCGAAACCTGTGCATGGTGATCGTAAGTCATTGAAGAGGTAGCACGACCTGAAGTAATGGTACGCAAGGCAGTCACGTAACCGAACATTTCTGCCAGCGGAACCATAGCCTTCACAATGCGGGCTCCTGAGCGGCTTGACTCCATGCCTTCCACTTGTCCACGACGTTTGTTCAAGTCACCGATTACGTCACCCATATTCTCCTCCGGAGTTACAACTTCCAGCTTCATGATAGGTTCCATCAGCACCGGACCGGCCTTAGCACATGCATTCTTATAGGCCTGAATAGCACAGATTTCGAATGACAACTGGTCAGAATCTACCGGGTGGAAAGAGCCATCAAGCAAGGTCACCTTCAATGAATCCATCGGGAAGCCAGCCAAAACGCCGTTCTTCATAGCCGTTTGGAAGCCCTTCTGCACAGAAGGTATAAATTCCTTAGGAATGTTACCGCCCGTAACTTCATTGATAAACTGCAAACCACCTTCCTTGAAATCCTCATCAACTGGGCCTACGTTTACGATGATATCGGCAAATTTACCACGGCCACCGGATTGTTTCTTGTAAACCTCACGGAGGTTAACAGTCTTTGTAATGGCCTCTTTATAATTAACCTGCGGCTTACCTTGGTTACATTCAACCTTGAATTCACGCTTCAAACGGTCAATAATGATATCCAAATGAAGCTCACCCATACCAGAGATAACCGTCTGCCCTGTCTGCTCATCTGTACGAACCGTAAATGTCGGATCTTCCTCTGCCAATTTAGCCAAACCGTTAGAAAGTTTATCCATATCTTTCTGCGTCTTAGGCTCAACAGCGATACCGATTACCGGCTCAGGGAAGTCCATAGACTCCAATACAATCGGCGCATCTTCATCACAAAGCGTATCGCCCGTGCGAATATCTTTAAAGCCTACGCCTGCACCTATATCACCCGCAGAAATCACCTCTACCGGGTTTTGTTTGTTAGAGTGCATCTGGAACAAACGAGAAACACGTTCCTTCTTGCCCGAGCGGCTATTATAAATATATGAACCAGCCTCAACCTTACCTGAATATACACGGAAGAATGTCAAACGACCTACATACGGGTCGGTAGCAATCTTAAACGCCAATGCAGAAGTCTTTTCCTCATCATCTGGCTTGCGATCTTCCTCTGCACCAGTATTAGGATTCGTACCTACGATATTCGGTGTATCCAGCGGAGAAGGCAAGAATGCACATACATAGTCAAGCAATGTCTGTACGCCTTTGTTCTTGAAAGAAGAGCCGCACAACATAGGAACGATTTCCATCTTCAGCGTACCTGCACGAAGCGCGCGCAAGATTTCTTCTTCCGTAATCGTAGAAGGATCATCGAAATACTTCTCCATCAAGGCATCGTCAAATTCTGCGACCGTCTCCAGCATTTTACCTCGCCATTCTTCAGCTTCAGCTTGCAAATTGGCAGGAATTTCCTCCACATCATAATCAGCACCCATCGTCTCATCATGCCACAAGATAGCTTTCATCTTAATCAGATCAACCACACCCTTGAAGTTCTCCTCCGCACCAATAGGAATTACGACCGGACAAGGATTTGCGCCCAATATTTCACGCATCTGACGTACCACTTCGAAGAAATCAGCACCCGAGCGGTCCATTTTGTTCACATAACCGATACGAGGCACATTATACTTATCAGCCTGACGCCATACAGTTTCCGATTGAGGTTCAACACCACCTACGGCACAATATGTAGCCACAGCACCATCCAACACACGCAAAGAGCGTTCTACTTCAGCAGTAAAGTCTACGTGCCCCGGAGTGTCAATCAAGTTAATCTTGTACTTATTGCCAGCATAGTTCCAATAAGTCGTTGTAGCAGCAGATGTAATAGTGATACCACGTTCTTGCTCCTGCTCCATCCAGTCCATGGTAGCGGCGCCATCATGTACCTCACCGATTTTGTGTGTCAAACCGGTATAAAACAAGATACGCTCAGATGTCGTAGTCTTACCGGCATCAATATGCGCCATGATACCGATGTTGCGGGTCAAATGTAAATCACGTTTTGCCATTTTCTATAGTCTGATTTTAATTAAGTAAAAATTAGAAACGGAAATGAGCAAATGCACGATTAGCTTCTGCCATTCTGTGCATATCTTCTTTACGTTTAAATGCACCTCCTTGTTCATTATAAGCATCCATGATTTCAGCAGCCAGCTTGTCAGCCATAGACTTACCACCACGCTTACGAGCAAAGATAATCAGATTCTTCATCGAGATAGACTCCTTACGATCAGGACGAATTTCCGTAGGAACTTGGAATGTAGCACCACCAACACGGCGAGACTTCACTTCCACCTGAGGAGTTACATTATCCAAAGCCTTCTTCCAAATTTCAAGAGCAGACTTTTCTTCATTCTGCATTTTGTTCTTTACCGTCTCCAAAGCCGCATAAAAGATTTCATACGAAGTATTCTTCTTGCCATCATACATCAGATGGTTTACAAACTTGGACACCTTTACATCATTAAACACGGGATCCGGCAGGATAACGCGTTTCTTGGGTTTTGCTTTTCTCATTTTTCTTTTAATAATGTTTTCGTTCTTGGCTGTTTACCTCTGTCGTCTTCAACTTCCCCACCGGAAAGTTTACTCAACCCTTAGCATCTTCCAAGCAAACTAAAACGTAGTTATTACTTCCTTACTTTATAAGCTGCATTATTTTTTCTTTGCAGGAGCAGCCTGTCCTGGTTTGGGGCGCTTAGCACCATACTTAGAACGTCTTTGCGTACGACCTGCGACACCAGCCGTATCCAATGTTCCACGAACAATGTGATAACGCACGCCAGGAAGGTCCTTAACACGACCACCTCTTACCAAAACGATAGAGTGCTCCTGCAAATTGTGACCTTCACCCGGAATGTAAGAGTTCACCTCCTTACCGTTAGTCAAACGAACACGAGCAACCTTACGCATTGCTGAATTAGGCTTTTTGGGAGTGGTTGTATACACTCTCACGCAAACGCCACGTCTTTGAGGGCATGAATCCAAGGCCGGAGACTTGCTCTTGTCTACCAAAACCTGGCGCCCTTTTCTTACTAATTGCTGAATTGTAGGCATTTTAAATGTTTTTAGTTATTATATTATTGTATTAATTTCTAAACTATACACTTTTTCGGGCTGCAAAGTTACAAATAAGTTTTGAAATATCAATGCAATACAATATTTTTTTTGATTTTCAGCCAATTATAGCTTTAGAGCGCGCCTATCAATCCTATCGATTAATGTCTATGCCTCGCCTTTTATACCAGACATCGGCGAAAATGAATTCTCCTCAGGGATACGAATCGAACCAAAAGCACGCTCATATTTCTCAATATTCTCCTGAAGTGCACGCAACAAACGTTTGGCATGTTCCGGTGCCAATACGACACGAGACTTCACCCCAGCCTTGGACATGCCAGGCAACACTCGAATAAAATCGAGTATAAATTCTGAACTTGAATGTGTTATAATAGCCAAATTGGCATAAATTCCCTGGGCCATCTCCTCGTTCAGCTCTATTTGCAATGAGCCGTTATTCAGATTTTGATTTTCCATCTCCTATACATCTATTTTATCGAACATTCACAAATTCGCATATAAAAATCAAAGCATTGTTTTTCTTTCGCAAAAGCGTAAACTTTGTTTCGACAAAACATCGTCTTCACGCAACAAAGCCTACACTGACATCCGCCAATACTACGAAATGAAATAAAGGGCAGTCCGGGAAAGCCCCGGACTGCCCTCTATCTAATCACCACAATCAACTGTATTACCCAAATTACTCATCTACCTTATCATCTACGGTATTATAATCCAATACGGTCTTTTTATTGGCCAACATGCGATCGTACTCTTCTTTCGAACCTACAATAATCTTTTCGAATTCACGTTGACCAGTACCGGCAGGAATCAAATGACCACATATCACATTTTCCTTCATGCCTTCCAGCTTGTCCACCTTACCATTAATTGCGGCTTCGTTCAGCACCTTCGTTGTTTCTTGGAAAGATGCGGCCGACATAAAGCTGGACGTTTGCAGAGCGGCACGTGTAATACCTTGAAGAATTTGAGTAGAAGTCGCCGGCACCGCATCACGTACTTGGACCAATTTCATGTCACGGCGTTTCAACATTGAGTTTTCATCACGGAGCTTGCGTGCGGTCACAATCTGACCAGGTTGCAATGTTTGGGAGTCACCGGCATCAACAACCACTTTCTTTCCCCAAATACGATCATTCTCCTCCATAAATTCTATCTTGTCCACCACCTGCTGCTCCAAGAAACGGGTATCACCCGGCTCATTGATTTCAACCTTACGCATCATCTGGCGAACGATAATCTCAAAGTGTTTATCGTTAATCTTCACGCCTTGTAAACGATATACGTCCTGTACTTCGTTTACAATATATTCTTGCACGGCCGTAGGACCTTTGATAGCTAAGATGTCAGCAGGCGTGATGGCACCATCGGACAACGGAGTACCGGCACGTACATAATCGTTTTCTTGTACCAAGATTTGCTTGGACAACGGCACTAAATACTTCTTCACTTCACCACCCTTGGACGTAACAATGATTTCACGATTACCACGTTTGACCTTACCCATCGTAATTTCACCATCAATTTCGGAAACCACGGCAGGGTTAGAAGGATTACGAGCCTCGAACAACTCGGTTACACGAGGAAGACCACCCGTGATATCACCAGCCTTACCAACGGCACGCGGAATCTTCACAATAACTTCACCAGCTTTCACCATCTGCCCGTCTTCTACAACGACATGGCCACCTACCGGCAAGTTATAAGTACGTATCAGTTCGCCATCCTCGGTCATGATATGAGCCGTAGGAACCTTTGTCTTGTCTTTAGACTCAATCACGATGATTTCACGTAAACCGGTAGATTCGTCTGACTCTACTTTATAAGTCACATTCTCAATAACATCTTCAAATTCTATCTTACCAGCTGCCTCCGTGATAATTACAGCATTAAACGGATCCCAACGAGCGACTAATTTGCCTTTTTCTACAACCTCACCATCAGATGCGTAAAGTGTTGAACCATAAGGTACATTATGGGTAGACAATACAATATCCGTATTGACATCCACGAAACGCAATTCAGCCAAACGTCCAACAACAACTTTAGCCGGTTCACCCGCTTCATCAACGACATCCACCGTACGAAGTTCCTCAAATTCCAAACGAGCATTATTCTTAGCCACAATACTTGCATTGGCAGCAATGTTTGCAGCCGTACCACCGGCGTGGAATGTTCGAAGCGTCAACTGAGTACCCGGCTCACCAATAGACTGAGCAGCAATAACACCCACGGCCTCGCCCTTCTGCACCATGCGACTAGTAGCCAAGTTACGCCCATAACATTTAGCACAAACGCCTTTCTTGGACTCGCATGTCAACACCGAACGGATTTCCACGCTTTCGATAGGTGATTCCTCTATTTTTTGCGCAATAGCCTCAGTGATTTCCTCACCACCAGCAACAATCAGTTCACCTGTGGTAGGATGTACGATGTCATGTACTGAGACACGACCCAAAATACGTTCATACAACGTAGCGATAGTCTCATCATTATTCTTCAAAGCCGTACATACAAGACCACGCAAGGTGCCACAATCTTCTTCATTGATAATCACATCATGTGAGACATCAACCAAACGACGTGTCAAATATCCGGCGTCAGCCGTCTTCAAGGCCGTATCGGCCAAACCTTTACGAGCACCGTGCGTAGAGATAAAGTACTCCAACACAGACAAACCTTCCTTAAAGTTCGACAAGATAGGATTCTCAATGATCTGACCACCTTCCGCACCGGCCTTTTGCGGTTTTGCCATCAAACCACGCATACCGGACAACTGACGAATCTGTTCTTTAGAACCACGGGCACCGGAATCAAGCATCATGTATACAGAGTTGAAACCTTGGTCATCGGCTGAGATTGTCTTCATCAAGATGTTAGACAACTCGGAGTTGACATGTGTCCAAATATCAATCACTTGATTATAACGTTCATTATTGGTGATGATACCCATGTTATAGTTATTGATAACCTGCTCCACCTCATCATATCCCTTCTGCACCAACGCCTCTTTTTCTTCTGGAATAATAATATCACCCAAGTTGAAGGACAGACCTCCCTTGAATGCCATATAATATCCCAGATTCTTGATGCCATCCAAGAAATCTGCCGCCTTAGATACACCACACACTTTAATTACGTGGCTAATAATATCACGAAGAGACTTTTTTGAAATAATGGTATTGATATATCCAGCTTCATCAGGCACCAATTCATTCACAATCACACGACCGACAGAAGTATCATGCATCATCTTCTTCACCACATTCCCATTTTCATCCACATCATTCACGATGACACTTACCGGAGCATGAATATCACACTTCCCTTCATTATAAGCAATCAAAGCTTCTTCTGGACCATAGAATGTCAATCCCTCACCTTTGGCGCCTTTACGCAATTTTGTAATATAATACAAGCCAAGCACCATATCCTGTGCGGGCACTGTAATAGGAGCGCCATTAGCCGGATTCAAGATGTTATGCGATTGGAGCATAAGCAACTGAGCTTCCAATACCGCCTCATTACTCAAAGGTAAGTGAACGGCCATCTGGTCACCATCGAAGTCGGCGTTGAAAGCCGTACATGCCAGCGGATGCAACTGGATAGCCTTTCCTTCTATCATCTTCGGTTGGAAAGCCTGAATACCCAAGCGGTGCAGTGTCGGGGCACGGTTCAATAACACAGGATGCCCTTTCATTACATGCTCCAAGATATCCCAAATCACAGGTTCCTTGCGGTCTACAATTTTCTTTGCGCTCTTCACCGTCTTTACAATACCGCGTTCTATCAATTTACGGATAATGAACGGCTTATAAAGTTCTGCAGCCATCAGTTTCGGTATACCACATTCGCCCATACGCAGTTCAGGACCGACAACAATAACCGAACGTGCAGAATAGTCTACACGCTTACCCAACAAGTTCTGACGGAAACGTCCTTGCTTACCTTTCAAGCTGTCAGACAAAGACTTGAGCGGACGATTGGAATCGGTCTTAACCGCACTGGACTTGCGAGAATTGTCAAACAATGAATCAACAGCCTCCTGCAACATACGTTTCTCATTGCGAAGAATCACTTCAGGAGCCTTGATCTCAATCAAACGCTTCAAACGATTGTTACGGATAATCACGCGACGATACAAGTCATTCAAGTCGGAAGTGGCAAAACGACCACCGTCCAACGGCACCAATGGACGTAACTCAGGAGGAATGACAGGAATAATACGCATAATCATCCATTCAGGTTTGTTTCGTCCCCGCGATGCGCGGAAAGATTCTACAACCTGCAAACGCTTCAACGCCTCATTCTTACGCTGCTGGGATGCATCGTTGTTGGCTCGATGACGCAATTCGTAAGACAAAGCATCCAAATCCAGATGAGCCAGCAAGTCATAGATGGCTTCGGCACCCATCTTGGCAATAAACTTATTGGGGTCGGAATCCTCCAAATATTGATTCTCTTTCGGAAGTTTCTCCAACAAATCCAAATATTCGGTTTCTTCCAACAAATCATATTGAGCGACCTCATCGGCCAGCACACCCGGCTGGATAACAACGTAACGTTCATAATAAATAATGGCATCCAACTTTTTTGTAGGCAAGCCTAACAAATAGCCGATTTTATTAGGGAGAGAACGGAAATACCAAATATGAGCCACAGGCACAACCAACTGGATATGACCGGTACGCTCACGACGCACCTTCTTTTCCGTGACCTCCACACCGCATCGGTCACAAACAATACCCTTGTAACGAATACGTTTATACTTACCGCAATGGCACTCATAATCTTTAACCGGGCCAAAGATGCGCTCACAAAACAGGCCATCGCGTTCAGGCTTGTAAGTACGGTAATTAATGGTTTCAGGCTTTAATACTTCACCACTCGAATTCTCAAGGATTTCTTCCGGAGAAGCCAAACCGATAGAGATTTTCGAGAAATTACTCTTTATCTTATTATCTTTTCTAAAAGCCATACTTTATATATTAATTGATAATTGACAATTGAAAAATTGAAAGTTGACAATTGAGGATGACAAGACTCATAGTTCATCCCCAATTATCAATTATTCATTTATTCTAAGTGGATACTCAGACCCAAACCTCTCAACTCATGCAACAATACGTTCAACGACTCAGGAATACCCGGTGCAGGCATTGGTTCACCTTTCACAATAGCCTCATAAGCTTTCGAACGTCCTACTACATCATCCGACTTAATTGTCAGAATCTCTTGCAGAATGTGTGCGGCGCCAAAGGCTTCAAGTGCCCAAACCTCCATTTCTCCGAAACGCTGGCCACCAAACTGCGCTTTACCACCCAAAGGTTGTTGAGTAATCAGTGAGTACGGACCTATAGAACGTGCGTGCATTTTATCTTCAACCATGTGCCCCAACTTCAACATATAGGTTACACCTACCGTTGCCTGTTGTTCAAATGCCTCACCTGTACCTCCATCGTACAAAGTTGTTTTACCATAACGCGGCAAACCAGCCTTGTCTGTCCACTCATTCAAATCGTCCAATGTAGCACCATCGAAAATAGGAGTAGCAAATTTTACACCCAGCTTCTTCCCGGCACTACCCAATACGGCCTCAAATATCTGACCAATATTCATACGAGACGGCACACCCAACGGATTCAACACAATATCCACCGGAGTTCCATCGGCCAAGAACGGCATGTCCTCCTGACGAACCACACGAGAGACAATACCCTTATTACCATGACGACCGGCCATCTTATCACCTACACCGATTTTACGCTTCTTGGCTATATAAACTTTAGCCAGTTGAATTATACCGGCAGGAAGCTCATCTCCAATTGTTATGGCGAATTTCTTGCGTTTCAACTCGGCATCAAGTTCCTTGTATTTCTTGATGAAGTTCATCACTAAAGCACGAATCAATCCATTTGTATGTTCGTCCTTAGTCCAACCAATGAGCTGAATTGACGTAAAATCCAAGTCACTAAAATCTGAAGCATGGAAATTAGCACCCTTTGCTATCACATCCGCACCCATATAATCCTTCACACCTTCCGATGTATAATTTTCAGTAAGCTTCAGCAATTTATTAATCAGAATTCTACGCAAATCTGCGACTTTTTCCTCAAAATCGTCATCAAGTTTCTGCAAAACGACTTTATCCGCCATTTTTGAACTACGACTCTTGATTACACGTGAAAATAATCGCTTACCAATAACAACGCCCTTTAATGAAGGAGAAGCTTTCAAAGACGCATCTTTCACATCACCAGCCTTATCTCCAAAAATAGCACGCAACAATTTTTCCTCCGGAGAAGGATCGGACTCGCCCTTTGGAGTAATTTTACCAATCAGGATATCGCCCGGCTCAATACGTGCACCCACACGCACAATACCATTCTCATCCAAGTCTTTTGTTGCATCTTCACTTACATTAGGTATGTCAGATGTCAACTCCTCCATACCGCGCTTGGTCTCACGTACTTCCAAAGAGAATTCCTCAACGTGTACGGATGTCAAAAGGTCTTCACGAACGACACGCTCATTCAACACGATTGCATCCTCATAATTATATCCTTTCCATGGCATATAAGCAACCAACAAATTCTTGCCTAAAGCCAATTCACCATTTTCTGTTGAATAACCTTCGGTCAAGATCTGTCCTTTAGTTACCCGTTGCCCCTTCTCACAGATCGGACGCAAGTCTATAGTCATACTTTGATTCGTACGTCTCCATTTTGGAATATGATATTCCTTCAAAGCAGGCTCGAAGCTTACAAAATCTTCATCTTCTGTACGATCATACAAAATACGGATAGTAGTCGCATCAACAAAATCCACGACGCCCTCACCTTCAGCAGCAATCTGAGTGCGAGAATCACGAACCAATTGTCGCTCGATGCCAGTGCCTACAATAGGAGCCTCACTTCTTAACAAAGGTACAGCTTGACGCATCATGTTCGATCCCATCAATGCACGGTTAGCATCATCATGCTCCAAGAAAGGAATCAACGAAGCCGCAATTGACGCGATCTGTTGAGGCGAAACATCCATCAACTCCACTTGATCTGGAGCAACAACCGGGTAATCCGCATCTTGACGTGCCTTTACTCTATCGCGAATAAATGTGCCATCATCATTCAAAGGAGCATTACCCTGTGCTATAATTTTAGCTTCTTCTTCCTCTGCACTCAAATAAATCAAGCCATTCTCCGACAAATCAACCCTTCCGTTTTCAACCTTGCGATAAGGAGTTTCTATAAAGCCAAGATCGTTAATCTTAGCAAAGACACACAAAGATGAAATCAGACCAATGTTCGGACCTTCGGGTGTTTCAATAGGACACAAACGTCCATAATGCGTATAATGCACGTCACGTACCTCAAAACCTGCACGTTCACGAGACAAACCACCAGGACCTAAGGCAGACATACGACGCTTATGCGTAATTTCAGCCAATGGATTAGTCTGATCCATAAACTGAGACAAAGCATTCGTACCAAAAAATGAATTAATCACCGAAGATATAGTCTTCGCATTAATCAAATCTATCGGAGTAAACACCTCATTATCACGCACATTCATACGTTCACGAATCGTACGTGACATACGGGCCAAACCAATAGCAAACTGATTAGAAAGCTGTTCGCCTACCGTACGAACACGACGATTACTCAAATGGTCAATATCGTCAACAACAGCTTTCGAGTTAATCAGCTCTATTAAATATTTGATAATCTCAATAATATCTTCCTTAGTTAAGACACGAACATTCATGTCAGTCGTCAAGTTCAGCTTCTTGTTAATACGGTAACGACCGACCTCACCTAGATCGTATCTCTTCTCAGAAAAGAACAAATTATTAATAACTTCACGCGCACTTGCATCATCAGCAGGATCCGCATTACGCAATTGACGGTATATATACAATACGGCCTCTTTTTCAGAGTTGCTGGGGTCCTTCTGCAATGTGTTATATATAATAGAATAGTCGGACTGATTAGGTTCATCCTTATGCACAAGAATGTTTTGAACACCCGACTCCAATATAATATCGATATGTTCCGGTTCAATTACTGTTTCACGGTCAATAACGACTTCATTACGCTCAATAGAAACCACTTCACCGGTATCCTCATCTACAAAGTCCTCAATCCATGTTTTCAACACACGTGCTGCCAACTTACGTCCGATGATTTTTTTCAGATTGGCTTTATTCACCTTTACATCTTCCGCCAAATTGAATATCTCAAGAATATCCTTATCATTCTCAAAACCAATAGCACGCAACAATGTTGTAACAGGCAACTTCTTCTTACGATCAATGTAAGCATACATAACATTATTAATGTCTGTAGCAAACTCTATCCAAGAGCCTTTGAACGGTATAATACGGGCAGAATACAACTTCGTACCATTCGCATGCACACTTTGACCAAAGAACACACCAGGAGAGCGGTGCAATTGAGAAACAACTACACGCTCAGCACCATTAATTACAAACGTTGCCTTATCCGTCATATAAGGAATCGGGCCAAGAAACACATCCTGAATAACCGTATCAAAATCTTCATGATCAGGATCTGTACAATACAATTTCAATTTTGCTTTTAAAGGAACACTATAAGTAAGCCCCCGCTCTATACATTCATCTATTGTATAACGCGGCGGATCAATATAGTAATCCAAAAACTCAAGCACAAAATTGTTTCTTGTATCGGCAATGGGGAAGTTCTCAGCAAATACTTTATACAATCCCTCTTTCTTACGTTTTTCGGGAGGAGTGTCCAGTTGTAAAAAGTCTTTGAATGACTTCAATTGTACTTCCAAAAAATCCGGATATTCCAACGGATTTTTAGTCGTAGCGAAATTAACTCTTTGATTTACAGTATTTGAAGACATCTGATAATGGATTTGTAGGAGTGAATTTTAAATATATACACAAAAAGGTTAAGAACCCTTCTCCACAAGGGTTCCTAACCGAATTACCTGATTTACAGGCTAATGTTATTTAAGTTCAACTTCAGCTCCAGCTTCTTCCAATGTTTTCTTCAGTGATTCTGCTTCGTCCTTAGCCAAACCTTCTTTAACTGTGCTAGGAGCACCGTCTACCAAATCCTTAGCTTCCTTCAAGCCAAGACCGCAAGCTTCCTTAACGGCTTTAACTACCTGAAGTTTAGCTGAGCCAGCACTCTTCAATACTACATCGAAAGAAGTCTTTTCTTCTGCGGCAGCAGCACCACCAGCAGCAGGGCCGGCAGCAACAGCAACAGCTGCAGCAGCAGGTTCAATACCATATTCTTCCTTCAAGATTGTTGCAAGTTCATTAACTTCTTTTACTGTCAAGTTAACTAATTGTTCTGCAAAAGCTTTCAAATCTGCCATTTTTGTATGAATTTAATTGTTTAATACTAAATAAATTGATTAATTTGTTTACGGCCATTTAAACTGACCTGTTTGTTTTTACGAAGCCTTACGCTTCGCGTTCACCAAGAGTTTTGAGGACTCCGTGAAGGGTGTTACCACCTGACTGCAGAGCAGAAATAACGTTCTTGGCCGGCGATTGCAGCAAAGCCACAATTTCAGCAATAACCTCATTTTTACTCTTAATAGCTACGAGAGCATCCAACTGGTCAGCACCAACATAGAAGCTTTCTTCAGCATAAGCTGCCTTCAATCCCGGAATGCCATCCTTAGCCTTGTCTTTTATTAACTTAGCCGGAACATTTGCCACATCACAGAACATCACAGCGGTCGTTCCTTTCAGGCAACCATAAAGCGGAGAATAATCCTCCTCCAAGCTTTCCAAAGCCTTGTGAAGCAACGAATTCTTAACTACCATCAACTTGATGCCCGCCTTAAAACAAGCAGCACGCAATGCACTGGTAGAAGCCGCATTCATTGCAGTGGTGTCAACCAAATAGAAATGGCTATATTCTTTTACGGTAGCAGCAATCTGCTCAATAATCGTACTTTTATCTTCCTTTCTCATGATTAGTCCATTTTATTAGATTTCCTCTACTGATTTCGGGTCTATCTTGATACCCGCACTCATTGTACTAGAAAGATAAATACTCTTAATATATGTACCCTTGGCTGCAGTCGGTTTCAATTTAATCAAAGTAGAGATGAATTCTTTCGCATTGTCACGAATTTGATCAGCACTAAATGAAACTTTACCGATAGAAGTATGAACAATACCGCTCTTATCAACCTTAAAGTCAATCTTACCTTGTTTAACTTCTCTAACAGCTTTAGCGACATCCATAGTTACAGTGCCACTCTTCGGATTCGGCATCAGTCCACGAGGACCAAGAATACGACCGAGCGCACCAATTTTACCCATGATAGATGGCATAGTGATAATTACATCCACATCAGTCCATCCACCTTTAATCTTTTCGATATACTCGTCAAGACCAACATAATCTGCTCCAGCCTCTTTCGCAGCAGCTTCAGCATCCGGTGTACACAACACCAAGACACGCGTAACCTTACCAGTACCATGAGGAAGTGAAACGACACCTCTCACCATCTGGTTAGCCTTACGGGGGTCAACACCCAAGCGGACATCGATATCCAAAGAAGCATCAAACTTTGTAAAAGTAATCTCTTTTACCAAAGCGGAAGCTTCTTTAAGAGAGTATGCTTTCCCTGCTTCAATTTTCTCTGCAGCTAACTTTTGATTTTTTGTCAGTTTACCCATTCTAATTGAAGTTTATTAGTTATTAACCGGGAATTCCCCCTTAACTGTGATACCCATACTTCTAGCCGTACCGGCAACCATTTTCATAGCAGCCTCAACGGTAAAACAGTTCAAGTCGACCAACTTATCCTGAGCAATCGTACGAACTTGTTCCCAAGTAATCTCAGCAACTTTCTTACGATTCGGTTCTGCCGATCCGCTCTTAACCTTCGTCAGCTCCAGTAACTGAATAGCCACAGGAGGAGTCTTAATTACGAAATCGAAAGACTTATCAGCATAATAAGTGATGATAACAGGAAGAATCTTTCCTGCCTTGTCCTGGGTTCTGGCATTGAATTGCTTGCAAAACTCCATAATGTTAATACCCTTAGAACCCAATGCAGGGCCTACGGGAGGAGATGGATTTGCAGCGCCTCCTTTAATCTGTAATTTGATTAGTCCAGCAACTTCTTTAGCCATTGTTAAAATTGATTTATATATTACATTAATGACGTTGAATAACACAGCGTAACACCTGTGTCATTCCTTTTCAACTTGCATAAAGCCCAATTCAAGCGGCGTTTTCCGCCCGAATATCTTTACCATGACCTTCAACTTTTTCTTCTCAGCATTCACTTCTTCAATGATACCGCTAAAACCACTGAAAGGACCATAATTCACCTTCACCGTCTCACCAACGACATAGGGTATATTCAAATCCTCTACAGCATCCTGCAGTTCATCTACCGTGCCAAGAATTCGATTGACTTCCGATTGTCTCAAAGGAACAGGTTTATCCATTCCCCCCAAGAAACCAATCACATTAGGAGTATTCCGCAAATGATGAGCCACCTCACCAACAAGAGCCGCTTCTACCAAGACGTATCCGGGAAGATAACTTCTCTCTTTCACAATCTTCTTGCCATTGCGAACCTGATACACCTTTTCGGTAGGAATCAACACCTGAGACACGTAATCTCCAAGGTCGCTGTTTCTAATATCAGCCTCAAGATACTCCTTAACCTTAGATTCTTTTCCGCTTATAGCACGTAAAACGTACCATTTCTTTTCAATCTCAGACATTTCTCCGTACTTTTAATGTGGATACACAAACTCCATTACATGTTGGAAACAGAAGTCCATTACAAACACCACCAATGCAATAAGCAGGGAAGCATATAAAACAACTACCGCACTGTTGGTCAGTTCTGCATACGTAGGCCACGACACCTTATGAACAAGCTCGTCGTACGTTTCTTTGATATAGTTCACAATCTTTTTCATTGCAATAATATTAGCACGGGAGGAGAGGCTCGAACTCCCGACACCCGGTTTTGGAGACCGGTGCTCTACCAACTGAGCTACTCCCGTTTGAACATAATCAGTTCCCGACATTTTCATGCCAGGAACTGATTTATTATTTATTAGTCAAGAATTTCAGTAATCTGACCAGAACCTACCGTACGACCACCTTCACGGATAGCGAAACGCAAACCTACGTTCAAGGCAACCGGATAAATCAGAGTAACCGTGATTTCCACGTTATCACCCGGCATAACCATCTCTACGCCTTCCGGCAAAGTAATTTCACCTGTACAGTCCATAGTACGCAGATAGAACTGAGGACGATACTTATTGTGGAACGGAGTGTGACGGCCACCTTCTTCTTTCTTCAAAACATAGATAGAAGCTTTGAATTTAGAGTGAGGCTTAATCTGACCCGGTTTGCAGAGTACCATACCACGCTTAATTTCGTTCTTGTCGATACCGCGCAGCAACAGACCTACATTATCGCCAGCTTCACCTTCATCCAACAACTTGCGGAACATTTCAACGCCTGTTACAACAGACTTCTTATCTTCACCCAAACCGAGGATTTCAACTTCATCACCTACCTTAACGACACCAGCCTCAATACGACCTGTAGCAACCGTACCACGACCTGTAATAGAGAATACATCTTCAACAGGCATCAAGAACGGCTTATCAATATCACGCGGAGGCAGAGGAATCCAAGTATCGCAAGCATCCATCAATTCCATGATTTTCTCTTCCCACTTCTCAACACCATTCAATGCGCCAAGAGCAGAACCCTGGATAAACGGAGTATTGTCACCATCAAAGTCATAAGCAGACAGCAACTCACGCATTTCCATTTCAACGAGCTCCAACATTTCGGGGTCGTCTACCATATCGCACTTGTTCATGAATACAACCAATCTCGGAACGTTTACCTGACGAGCCAACAGGATGTGCTCGCGAGTCTGAGGCATCGGACCATCAGTTGCAGCTACTACGATAATAGCACCATCCATCTGAGCGGCACCAGTTACCATGTTCTTTACGTAGTCAGCGTGTCCCGGGCAGTCAACGTGTGCATAGTGACGAGTAGCAGTTTCATACTCTACGTGAGAAGTATTAATAGTGATACCACGTTCCTTTTCTTCCGGAGCGTTATCAATCTGATCGAAAGACTTCACTTCAGAAAGACCTTTCTTTGCCAATACAGTAGTAATAGCAGCGGTCAATGTTGTCTTACCGTGGTCTACGTGACCAATTGTACCAATGTTTACATGCGGTTTGGTACGTTCGAATTTCTCTTTAGCCATAGCTTTACTTGTTATTTATTTGATTAATAATCAGCTTTCGTATCAAGAGCTGTTACCGGGACTTGAACCCGGGACCTCTTCCTTACCAAGGAAGTGCTCTACCGCTGAGCTATAACAGCAGGAATCTTTAAAATTGTGGGCAAAGATGGATTCGAACCACCGAAGGCATAAGCCAGCAGATTTACAGTCTGCCCCATTTGGCCACTCTGGTATTTGCCCATTTCTATTTCCCTTTCGAGCCTCTTGTCGGATTCGAACCAACGACCCCGAGATTACAAATCACGTGCTCTGGCCAACTGAGCTAAAG
>CALUOR010000020.1 GCA_944322285.1 uncultured Bacteroides sp. | reverse complement strand
GTATATTATTTAGAGTAGTGTCTACTAACTTAGTTTATAAAATAAAAAAGTGTCTAGTGAAATCAGGAAAAGACAGATTATTGGTCACTTACCAAAGTATCATTGAATACTTTGCCATTTATCCAATAATACTTGGCAATGTATTATTGGATACTTTTGCAATCTGATTTTCCGTCCGGAGACGTATGGCTCACGAATAAAACGTCTTTGCATAAATCCACCTCTTCATTCATCCCAATGGCATAAAGTTTGGCGTTTATCTTAAAAATCCGCACATTAATTTGTATCTTTGCGCTTATAAACGATAATGACAGAATTTATATGTTAGAAATTAAAGATCTACATGCCAGTATCAATGGCAAAGAAATATTGCGAGGCATCGACCTTATTGTGCGCGATGGCGAGGTACACGCCCTTATGGGACAGAATGGAGCGGGGAAGAGCACGCTGAGTAACGTTCTGGTGGGACATCCCGCTTATGAAGTGACACATGGGAGCATTATCTTCAATGGCAAGGATTTGCTGGCCATGTCACCTGAAGACCGGGCGCACGAGGGTTTGTTTCTCTCCTTCCAGACTCCGGTAGAAATTCCGGGCGTGTCGATGGTAAACTTCATGCGTACCGCCGTTAACGAACAACGCAAATACCGCCATTTACCCGCTCTTTCGGCTTCGGAGTTTCTCAAGCTGATGCGTGAGAAACGCGCCATCGTTGAGCTGGACAGCAAGCTGGCGAATCGCTCGGTGAACGAAGGATTCAGCGGCGGTGAGAAAAAACGCAATGAAATTTTTCAAATGGCCATGCTGGAGCCGTCATTCGCCATTTTGGATGAGACGGACTCTGGACTTGACGTAGATGCTTTGCGTATCGTAGCAGAAGGCTTCAACAAGCTTCGCACTCCGCAGACTTCCGCCCTTGTCATTACCCACTATCAGCGTCTGTTAGATTATCTGAAGCCAGACACCGTGCACGTGTTGTTAGGAGGCCGAATCGTTAAAACTGGTGGGCCTGAACTGGCGCAAGAGATAGAAACGAGAGGATTTGACTGGATAAAAAAAGAGCAGGTAAATGAAGAATGAAGAACGAAGAATGAGGAATTTCGTCTTTTATGAAGAGTTGACGAGGTTCCTTGCTGATTCTTTATTCTTCATTCACAATTCTTCGTTAAGATTATGAGACCCGAACAACAATACATTGACTTATATACCCAAGCGGAAGCTTTGCTACGCAACTATAGCGCTGAACCGTTGAACCGATTGCGTGCCCGTGCTTTTGCAGACTTTGAGCATTTGGGCTTTCCTACACGCAAACAAGAAGCCTATAAATATACCGATATCGCCAAGTGTTTTGAACCAGATTATGGCATGAATTTCAAACGACTGACCTTTCCCGTCAATCCATACGAAGTGTTCAAATGCGATGTGCCCAACATGAGCACGGCTCTTTATTTTATGGTGAACGACGCCTTTCATGCCGCAGAGAAGAAATTGCCCGATGGAGTGATTGTGGGCAGTTTTCGTGATCATGCCGAGCTTGTGAGTCAATATGTTGGCACATTGGCCGATACCTCCCAAGATGGCATCACGGCTTTCAACACCGCCTTTGCGCAAGACGGCTTACTGATTTACATTCCTAAAAACGTAGTGGTGGAGAAGCCTATTCAGCTGATAAATATTCTGCGCAGCGATGTCCCCCTCCTAGTAAATCGTCGCGTACTCATCGTACTGGAAGAAGGCGCCCAAGCCCGTCTGTTGGCTTGTGACCACGCCATGGATGAAGTAAATTTTCTGGCAACACAAGTCGTTGAAGCCTTTGTGGGCCGAAATGCCGTATTCGACTTTTATGAATTGGAAGAGACGCATACAGGCAACACCCGCCTTAGTAATCTGTATGTTCGTCAGGAGGCAGGAAGCAGCGTTTTGCTGAACGGCATGACCCTGACTTGCGGCACTACGCGTAATACCACCCGCGTTCTCTTGACCGGCGAGCGAGCCGAATTAAACCTATGCGGCATGGCCATTGCCGATAAAAACCAACATGTGGATAACCGCACCGTCATTGAGCACGCCGCGCCTTCATGTCGCTCTAATGAATTGTATAAATATGTGCTTGATGAGCAGGCTACAGGCGCTTTCGCCGGACTAATTCTTGTTCGCCCCGGCGCCCAGCATACCGATGCTCGCCAGACGAACCGCAACCTTTGTGCCACCCGCGAAGCCCGCATGTTTACCCAGCCTCAGCTGGAAATTTATGCCGATGATGTCAAATGCAGCCATGGTGCTACGGTGGGCCAATTGGACGATGCCGCCCTGTTTTACATGCGTCAACGTGGAATTTCCTTGCGTGAAGCCCGTCTGCTGCTGATGTTTGCCTTTGTGAATGAAGTAGTAGACACCATTCGGCTCGATGCTTTGAAAGACCGTCTGCACCTTTTGGTGGAGAAGCGTTTTCGGGGAGAATTAGGCAAATGCCGGACGTGCGGTGGATGCAAGAAAGAGTAGGCAACCACTATTTGTGCCCTATAGAACATGTTGATTTGAGAAAAAACGGTTTATTTTGCAATCATAACCTAAAACGAAAAGAGCATGATTGGCGAAAAAAAGAATCTGAACGACCCAAAGATAGTAAATGTGGCCACTTACAATGATGGCAATCTGGCACTTTGGGATGATTGGGGCGACATTAGATTGAATAAAACAATACAAACGAATTTTTTCGCGATTGTATTGTGCATACAAGGGAAAGCGTCTGTGCATATTAACGGAAATCTTTATGTGGCCGGGCCGGGTGACCTGTTCGTCTGCATGCCGGACGTTATTTTGAATGATGCGCTCATAAGTGCCGATTTCAGGTGTCATTGTATAGGCGTTACAGCAGACTACATTCAACGAATTGTGATGATGACCAATAATAATTGGAATGTCCGCCTCTTTTTCGAAAGCCACCCCTTTATGTCGCTCGCTCCAAGTGAAGTTGAAGAGTTTTGCCACTATTATAATATGTTGTGTCGCAAAGCCGTGCAACCGTCCCGATATCACCGGGAAATTATCGATGGGCTCATTACGGCTTTCTTTTACGATATGCGCACAATTATGGACAAGCTCATACAAAGTTCTTCGCGCCCCTTCACTTCGGGGGAGCATCTTTTTAAATGCTTTATAGACTTGCTTGTCTCCATGTATCCAAAGAATCGACGGGTAAGTTATTACGCTGACCGCTTGCACGTAACGCCCAAATATCTGGCTGCAGTGTGCAAAAATATCGGGAAAAAGACACCATCTCAACTTATCGACCTCTACATGGTTAAGGACATAGAATACTTACTGACACATACCTCAAAAAGCATAAAGGAAATAGCCATTGAGCTAGACTTCCCTACCCTTTCTTTTTTCGGCAAATATGTCCGTCAGCATTTGGGCGCATCGCCTAAAGCTTATCGGGAAGAAGTATTGAGACAGCACCCAAAAGGCTAACAGATATAACCCCCAAATACCACTTAAAGTACTGTTTTCACAAGTGTTCAGAAAGCATTGTTAACAAGCGCATTAAGGATGTTGAAAACTTGTTTGCGTTTTTTCTCGAAATCCTTGCAACTTATCGGGAAGAAATGCGTACTTTTACGCTCGATTTATAAAAGAGACGTACATGAGCGCAGAAGCAACAACATACCACATCCCGGTTTTACTAAAACCAAGCGTAGACGGCTTGAACATCCGCCCGGACGGCGTCTATGTAGACGTTACTTTCGGGGGGGGAGGACACTCTCGTGAGATTCTTTCCCGGTTAGGGGAAAACGGGCGTCTGCTGAGCTTTGACCAGGATGAAGACGCTGAACGCAATATCGTGGCTGACCCACGTTTCACATTTGTCCGTAGCAACTTTCGTTATCTGCATAACTTTCTCCGTTATTATGATGTAGAGCAAGTAGATGGAATTCTGGCGGACTTGGGTGTCTCGTCACATCATTTTGATGACAGTGAACGAGGATTCTCATTCCGTTTCGAAGGAAAATTAGATATGCGTATGAACAAACGAGCGGGCATGACAGCATCCGATGTGGTCAACACTTATGACGAGGAAAGGTTGGCCGACTTGTTCTATCTGTATGGCGAACTGAAAAACAGCCGTAAGCTGGCGGCTGCGCTTGTCAATGCCCGAGGAATGCAGAAGATAGAAACAATAGGGCACTTTTTGGACGTCATCAAGCCTCTTTTTGGACGCGAACGCGAAAGGAAGGAATTAGCCAAAGTATTTCAGGCCTTGCGTATTGAAGTCAATCAAGAAATGGAGGCTTTGAAAGAGATGTTGCGAGCCGCCATACAGGCTTTGCGCCCGGGTGGAAGGCTGGTTGTTATTACTTATCACTCGCTGGAGGATCGCATGACGAAGAATCTAATGAAGACCGGCAATATAAGCGGAAAGATGGAGCAAGACTTTTACGGACGTATCCAAACCCCGCTCAAAGTGGTAAACAACAAGGTGATAGTGCCTACTGAAGAAGAAGTGGAACGCAACCCTCGCTCACGGAGCGCCAAGCTAAGAATTGCAGAAAAGACAGGAGGAACGGATAATGGAAGGTAAGCAAGAGGAGAATTCGAATAAACCAAGAAAACATGCTTCGTGGAAAAGCATTGTAGGAGGCGACATCTTAGCTACGGACTTTTTCCGACGTCAGACCAAGTTGGTGGTGCTCATTATGACGCTCGTCATTTTCTATATCCACAACCGCTATGCATGCCAACAGCAGATGATTGAAATAGACCGGTTGAAGAAAGAGTTGACGGATATCAAGTATGACGCGCTGACACGAAATTCCGAATTGATGGAACGCAGCCGCCAGTCGCGTATCGAAGAGTATATATCCAATCGCGAAAGCGAATTACAAACAGCCACTCAACCTCCGTATGTGATAAAATAAGGATATGACAATATGCTGATGTGCGATATATAAAATAATAGATAAATGGTAAATATATAGATGGCAGTAAATAAGAAAAATATAATGACCCGCTACTTCTTTGTAGTGTTATTGTTGTCATTGGTAGGCATTGCTATCGTGGTGAAAGCAGGTGTCATCATGTTTGCCGAGCAGCAATATTGGAAAGATGTAGCCGACCGCTTTGTACGTGAGGGTGTACCTGTAAAGCCGAACCGAGGAAATGTCCTCTCTGCAGATGGCAAACTAATGGCAAGCTCGCTGCCTGAATATCGCATCTACATGGACTTCAAAGTTGGGGGAAAACTGTTGATGGAGAATTTGACTAAAGTCAGTAAAGGGTTGCATCAAATATTCCCCGATCGCAGCGTGACATGGTTTAAGGCTCATTTAGAGAAAGGATATAAACGTGGCAGCAGGAACTATCTGATATACCCTAAGCGCATTTCTTATATTCAGTATAAGGAAGTCAAACAATTGCCGGTGTTTAAATTGAACAAGTTTAAAGGAGGCTTTCACGAATTGGCTTATAACCAGCGTAAGAAGCCCTTTGGCTCGTTAGCAGAACGTACGCTGGGGGATGTATATGCGGACGCTGCCCAAGGAGCAAAGAATGGTATCGAATTGGCTTTTGATACCTTGTTGAAAGGGAAAGAAGGCATCACGCATCGCCAAAAAGTAATGAACAAGTATCTGAACATTGTAGACAAGCCGGCGGTAGACGGATGCGATATCATTACAACCATTGACGTAGACATGCAGGATATCTGTGAGAAAGCCTTAATGGATAAACTGAAAGAAATAGAGGCTGTATGGGGCGTGGCGGTATTGATGGATGTGCAGACGGGAGACGTAAAAGCGATAGTCAATCTGTCACGTTGCGCGGACGGCAACTATCGCGAACGGCAAAACCTTGCCATCAATGCTTTGATGGAACCTGGCTCAACGTTCAAGACCGCCTCCATCATGGTCGCCTTAGAAGACGGAAAGATTACGCCTCACACGACTGTAGATACAGGTAATGGCATAATGAAAATGCATGGCAGCCTGATGCGCGACCACAATTGGCACCGTGGCGGTTATGGAGTGATAGATGTCACCCGTATCGTGGAAGTCTCGTCCAATATCGGTGTATCCTACCTCATTGACCAAAACTATAAGGATGACCCACAAAAATTTATAGACGGGCTAAAACGCATGAGCCTCGACCAGCCGTTGCATCTACAAATACCGGGCGAAGGAAAGCCTTACATAAAGAATGCCGATGACCCCACTTTTTGGAAGACCAGCCTGCCTTGGATGAGCATCGGGTACGAGGTGCAACTGCCCCCCATTAATGTACTGACATTCTACAATGCCATCGCCAACAACGGTACAATGGTGAAGCCGCGTTTTGTGACCAAAGCGGTTAAAGATGACAAAACAGTAGAAGAGTTCCCCGTAGAAATCATCAACCCCAAGATTTGTTCGGAGAAAACTTTGGAAGAGATGCGAACTATTCTTCAACGGGTGGTAAGTCATGGCTTAGCTAAGCCCGCAGGCAGCAAGCAGTTCAACGTTTCCGGTAAAACTGGAACAGCACAAGTGGCGCAAGTGGGAGGTTACAAAACAGGGAAACGCAATCACTTAGTCAGCTTCTGTGGCTATTTCCCTTCGGAAGCCCCCAAGTACAGCTGCATCGTGTCCATACAGATAGATCGTGGCATTCCTTCAGGAGGCGGCATGGCCGGTAGTGTATTCGGTAAAATCGCTGAGCGAGTTTATGCGAAAGACCTGCGGTTGGATTTGGCCAATGCGATAGATAGCACATCCAACGTCATTCCCTCTGTTAAGACTGGTAATTTGAACGAAACACTCTTCGTGTTAGATGAATTGAACATACCTACCCGACAGGATTTTAACAATCCAAAGGGCAAAGATGTTTGGGGGCAGGCCGACCACACACCCGATGCCATAGTCCTACAAAAGCAAGAATTTACAGCCAACCTTGTTCCCAGCGTAATAGGCATGGGAGCCAAAGATGCTGTTTACTTGCTGGAAAGCAAGGGATTAAAGGTGCGGCTCAGTGGAGTGGGCAAAGTACGCAGACAATCCATTACGCCCGGAAGCCGATTGGTAAAAGGACAGACTATCGGACTACAACTGCGTTAGTAGTAAAATTCGATTATAAATCAGTAAAATGGTAAATGACAATATGAAACTGAACGAATTATTAAAAGCCGTACATCCGATACAGGTTGTTGGAAGTACGGATATTGAAATAACCGGTATCAACATCGACTCTCGTCAAGTGGAGACTGGCAATCTGTTCATAGCCATGCGGGGTACACAGGCTGATGGACATGTTTATATCCCCGCAGCTCTTGGCAAAGGTGCTATTGCTATCCTTTGCGAAGATTTCCCGGAGTCATTGCAAGACCATGTGACCTATATACAGGTAAAGGATAGTGAAGACGCCGCCGGGAAAGTAGCCACCGCATTTTACGGTGACCCTACTTCGAAGATGGAATTGGTAGGCGTGACGGGCACTAACGGGAAAACCACTATCGCCACCTTATTATATAATATATTCCGTTATTTCGGCTATAAGGTAGGATTGATATCCACAGTGTGTAACTATATTGATGATAAGCCCGTCCCTACCGAACATACTACGCCTGACCCCATCACATTGAATCGTTTATTAGGGCAGATGGCCGATGAGGGCTGCAAGTATGCCTTCATGGAGGTAAGCTCGCACGCCGTTGCCCAAAAGCGCATCAGCGGGCTACGCTTTGCCGGAGGTATCTTTACCAATCTGACGCGCGACCATTTAGACTATCATAAAACCGTGGAGAATTACTTGCGCGCCAAGAAAAGATTCTTCGATGACTTGCCTAAAAGTGCCTTCTGTCTGACTAACTTGGATGATAAGAACGGAATGGTGATGGCGCAAAATACCCGTGCAAAGGTCTGCACCTATTCCTTGCGCAGCTTAGCCGACTTCAAAGGGAAAGTGTTGGAATCCCATTTTGAAGGCATGTTGCTCGACTTCAATAATCATGAAGTGGCTGTGCAGTTCATCGGACGTTTCAACGCTTCCAACCTCTTGGCCGTATTTGGGGCCGCAGTGCTGTTAGGCAAGAAAGAGGAAGATGTGTTGGTAGCACTCAGCACTTTGCGCCCGGTGGCAGGACGCTTGGACACTGTTCGCTCACCAAAAGGCTTTACAATTATCATAGATTATGCCCACACGCCCGATGCGCTGACTAATGTGCTGAACGCTATTCACGACGTGCTGGAAGGCAAAGGTAAAGTCATTACCGTAGTGGGAGCCGGAGGCAACCGCGATAAAGGCAAACGTCCCCTTATGGCCAAGGAAGCCGCGCGCCAAAGTGACCGCCTCATCATCACCAGCGACAATCCTCGTTTTGAAGAGCCGCAGGACATCATCAACGATATGCTGGCTGGACTCGATTCTAACGATATGCAGAAAACATTGAGTATCGCCGACCGTCGCGAAGCCATCCGCGCCGCTTGCATGATGGCCCAGAAAGGAGATGTGGTGCTCATAGCCGGCAAGGGACATGAGAACTATCAGGAAATAAAAGGAGTGAAACATCACTTCGATGACAAAGAAGAAGCTATTGCATTTGCCAAGAACCAGATGGCCAGTTCCGTAAGCTGATAAATCGTAAATTAGTAATTTAGTAAACCGTAAATTAGAAAGATGTTATACTATTTATTCCGTTGGCTTGATCAATACGATTTCCCAGGTGCAGGCATGTTTGCCTACACTTCGTTCAGGGCGTTGATGGCAGTCATTCTGGCGCTGCTTATCTCGACGATATGGGGCGACCGTTTCATCAATCTGTTGAAGAGAAAACAAATCACCGAGACCCAGCGCGACGCTTCCATCGACCCCTTTGGCGTGAAGAAAGTGGGTGTGCCCAGCATGGGGGGAGTCATCATCATATTCGCTACGCTGATTCCCTGTCTGCTGTTAGGACGGTTGGGTAACATCTATATGATATTGATGCTCATCACCATCGTGTGGCTCGGCTCATTGGGATTTGCCGACGACTATATCAAGATATTCAAGCGGGACAAGGAGGGACTGCACGGCAAGTTTAAGATTATAGGACAGGTGGGTTTGGGACTGATTGTGGGTCTTACGTTATACCTTAGTCCGCAAGTGGTCATTCGCGAGAACATTGAGGTAGAACGCCCCAATGGACAAATCGAGGTAGTGCATGCCGCCAAGGAAATCAAAGCGACACAAACCACCATTCCTTTCTTCAAGAGCAACAACTTGGACTATGCTGACATCATGGGCTTTCTGGGAGAACATGCGCAGACGGCCGGCTGGATACTCTTCGTGTTAGTGACCATCTTCGTAGTGACGGCCGTGAGCAACGGTGCCAACCTGAACGACGGCATGGACGGTATGGCGGCAGGAAACTCTGCCATCATGGGCGTTACGCTTGGTATACTGGCTTACGTTTCCAGCCACATTGAGTATGCCGGTTACTTGAACATCATGTACATCCCCGGCTCGCAGGAACTGGTGGTCTTTGTCTGTGCGTTCATCGGTGCGCTCATCGGCTTCCTGTGGTACAACGCTTATCCGGCACAAGTGTTCATGGGTGATACGGGCAGTCTGACCATCGGCGGCATCATCGCCGTGCTGGCCATCATCATCCACAAAGAGTTGCTCATACCCATCCTGTGCGGCGTGTTTCTGGTGGAGAATTTGTCGGTCATTCTGCAACGGGTCTACTACAAGGCGGGCAAACGGCGCGGAGTGAAACAACGTCTCTTCAAGCGTACGCCCATACACGACCACTTCCGCACGAGTATGAACTTGGTGGAACCGGGATGCAGGGTAGTGTTCACCAAGCCCGACCAACTGTTCCACGAGTCTAAGATAACCGTCCGTTTCTGGATTATCACTATCATACTGGCAGCGATAACCATTATAACATTGAAGATTAGATAAAAGAACTTATTAAATAGCATATAGGATGAAGAGAATTGTTGTTTTAGGTGCAGGAGAGAGCGGTGCAGGAGCCGCTGTGCTGGCTAAAGTGAAAGGCTTTGACACCTTTGTTTCTGACATGGGAGCCATTAAAAGCAAGTACAAAGAACTGCTGGAACATTATGACATTCCTTGGGAAGAGAATGGACATACGGAAGCGAAGATTCTGAATGCCGATGAAGTCATCAAAAGCCCCGGTATTCCCAATGACGCTCCGTTAATCCTGAAACTCAAGGCGCAAGGTACGCCTATTATCTCCGAAATAGAGTTCGCCGGACGCTATACGAGTGCCATGATGATATGTATCACCGGTTCCAACGGCAAGACGACCACCACTTCGCTCATCTACCACATATTGAAGAGTGCCGGGAAGAACGTGGGGCTAGCCGGTAACATTGGCAACAGTCTCGCGCTGCAAGTGGCCACCGAGCAGCACAATTATTACGTTATCGAACTTAGTTCCTTTCAATTGGACAACATGTATGACTTCCGCGCCAACATAGCCGTGCTGATGAACATCACGCCTGACCATTTAGACCGTTACGACCATTGCATGCAGAACTATGTGGATGCCAAGTTCCGCATCACGCAAAATCAGACTCCGGACGATGCTTTCATCTTTTGGAACGATGATCCCATCATTCGTCGCGAATTGGCCAAACACGGACTAAAGGCGCATCTTTATCCTTTCTCCGCTGTCAAAGAAGACGGAGCCATCGCTTACGTGGAGGACGGAGAAGTGGAAATCAATACGCCCATCGCTTTCAACATGGAGCAGGAAAAATTGGCCTTGCGTGGCACGCATAACCTTTATAACTCGTTGGCGGCGGGCATATCGGCCAACTTGGCAGGCGTCAAAAACGAAGATATCCGTAAGGCGTTGAGCGACTTTCAGGGCGTTCCCCATCGGCTGGAGCGGGTATGCGATGTGCGAGGCGTGCATTTCATCAACGACTCGAAAGCCACCAACGTCAATTCCTGTTGGTATGCCTTACAGAGCATGACCACCAAGGTAGTGCTTATCTTAGGGGGAAAGGACAAAGGGAATGACTATAGCGAGATAGAAGATTTGGTGCGCCAAAAGTGCTCCGCTTTGGTTTACTTAGGTCTGCACAACGAAAAGCTGCACGATTTCTTCGACCGCTTGGGCTTGCCCGTGGCCGATGTGCAGACGGGCATGAAGGATGCGGTGGACGCTGCCTACCGTTTGGCTAAGAAAGGCGAGACCGTGTTACTAAGTCCTTGTTGTGCCTCGTTTGACCTTTTCAAGAGTTACGAAGACCGGGGCGACCAGTTCAAGGAATGCGTGAGAGCTTTATAACCCCATTAATCATTAACCATTAATCCTTAGAAAAGTGGATTTACTACGCAGCATATTTAAAGGCAACAAGGTGATATGGATTATCTTCCTGGCGCTCTGTCTCATCTCTATTATAGAGGTGTTCTCGGCAGCTTCCACGCTGACCTACAAGAGCGGCGACCATTGGGGTCCCATTACCCAACACACCATTCTGCTCTCCATCGGAGCACTGATTGTGGTGCTGGTACACAACATACCCTACAAATGGTTTCAGATGTTTCCTTATCCGTTGTTGTTGGTGTCGGTCGTGTTGTTGGCTTTTGTCATGATTACAGGTTTCGTCACGGGCGACCGCATCAATGGGGCGGCACGTTGGATGACGTTCATGGGTATCCAATTTCAACCGTCAGAGTTGGCCAAGATGGGAGTAATTATGGGTACGGCGGTCATTCTTTCGCGGGGACAAGATGAACACGGAGCTTCGCCTAAGGCTTTCAAGCGCATTATGATTATGACCTGTATTGTCTGCGGACTAATCCTTCCGGAGAATTATTCCACCGGTGTTTTGTTATTTGGCACCGTTTTCCTGATGATGATTATCGGGCGGGTGCAGACGCGGAAGTTGGTGTTGTTGGGTGGAGGACTGGCGGGAGCGGCCGCTTTGTTTGTGGCATTCCTCTTGGCTACGCCCAATGAAACGCTGGAGAAAATCCCCATGGGACACCGCTTCACCACCGTAAAGGCGCGCATTACCGACTTTGCCTATGCCAAGGAAGTGCCGCCTGCTAAGTTCGACATCGACGGGGATGCCCAGGTGGCTCATGCCCGTATAGCGGTGGCTACGAGCCATGTCTTAGGCAAAGGACCGGGCAACTCCGTGCAACGCGATTTCCTCAGCCAAGCCTATTCGGACTTTATTTATGCCATAATCATTGAAGAATTGGGACTTATTGGTGGTATTATCGTAGTTTTTCTTTATATTTGGCTGCTGATTCAAGCAGGACGGATAGCCCGCAAGTGCGACCGGACGTTCCCGGCCTTTCTGGTGATAGGCATCGCTTTGCTGTTGGTCACGCAAGCGTTGTTCAACATGATGGTGGCAGTGGGATTGGCGCCCGTTACGGGTCAGCCTTTGCCACTTATCAGCAAAGGCGGAACATCGACATTTATCAATTGCGCCTACATCGGCATGATACTGAGTGTGAGCCGCTATACCGCCAAACTGGAAGAACAGCAGAAACAGGAAGCCGCATTGTTGGCGGCCCAAGCCGAGCCGATGAACATGCCTGACGTTCCTCCTCCTCCCGAGAGTGAAGTGGCAGCCGAGCCGACATCGCCCCTGCTGAATAGTGATAGTGAATTTAAATAAACGATATAAAGAACAATAGCATGAAAGAGAACGTGAGCAATAAAAACACGAAGCCGCGCGTCATCATCAGTGGCGGAGGAACCGGAGGACACATCTTTCCGGCCATCTCCATTGCCAATGCTATCCGCGAGCTTCGTCCGCAAGCCGAGATTCTTTTTGTCGGCGCGGAGGGGCGCATGGAAATGCAACGTGTGCCCGATGCAGGCTATCGCATCATCGGATTGCCCGTAGCCGGATTCGACCGCCAACACTTGTGGAAGAACTTTGCGGTAATCCTGAAATTATTGCGCAGCCAATGGAAAGCCCGCAAAATCATCCGCGACTTCCGTCCGCAGGTGGCGGTGGGCGTGGGCGGCTATGCCAGTGGTCCCACGTTGAAGACTGCATCCATGATGGGCATTCCCACTTTGATACAAGAACAAAACTCTTACGCCGGGGTCACCAATAAACTGCTGGCAAAGAAAGCTTCGCGCATTTGCGTGGCTTACGACGGAATGGAACGTTTCTTTCCTGCCGACCGCATTGTGCAGACCGGCAATCCTGTGCGTCAAGCATTGCTTACCGATTCAACCAATCGTGAAGAAGCTGCCAAATTCTTCGGCTTTGATGCAAATAAAAAGACCGTCCTCGTCATAGGGGGTAGCTTGGGGGCGCGCACCATCAACCAGACGTTGATGGCGGGCTTGCCGCTCATCAAGGCTCATCCGGATGTGCAGTTCATTTGGCAGACGGGCAAGATTTACATCGACCAGGTGAAGGAAGCCATTACCACTTTTACGGGAGAACCGGTGCGGAGTACTCGCGTCAACAGTTTGCCCAACCTGTATGTGACCGATTTTATCAAACACATGGACTGCGCCTATGCCTTGGCCGATTTGGTCATCTCGCGCGCCGGCGCCGGCTCCATTTCCGAACTTTGCCTATTGGGAAAGCCTTGCATCTTGGTGCCTTCACCCAATGTGGCCGAAGACCATCAGACGAAGAACGCCTTAGCCTTAGTGGAGAAGCATGCCGCCCTTTGCGTAAAGGATGCCGAAGCCAAGGATTGTCTGTTGAATGTCGCACTGGAAGCATTAGCTAATAATGAGAAGCTGGCTGAGCTAAGAAACAACATCAGTCGGCTGGCTCGTCCGAACGCCGCCCGCGACATTGCCGAAGAAGTATTGAAACTGATAGATAACAGATAACGAGATGAAGACGCGCACTTGAGCAATTTTATTTTTGCAGCCGGGCAGATACAAAGATGCAACCGGGCGGATACAAAAACGCAACCGGGCAGATACAAAAACACAACCGGGCGGATGCAAAAACACAACCGGGCAAGTACAAATCTGAAGTCGACTATATAATATAATGTAACAATGGAGATACATACTATACAATCCGTATATTTCGTAGGTGCCGGTGGCATCGGCATGAGTGCGTTAGTGCGCTACTTCCTTTCAAAAGGGAAGCGGGTGGCCGGCTATGACCGCACGCCCAGCGAGCTGACCGCACGCCTCATGGCCGAAGGAGCGCAAATACATTACGAGGAGGATGTCGCCCTGATTCCTGACGAATGCAAGAATCCGGCCACCACATTAGTTGTCTATACACCCGCCGTACCCGCTACGCATGTCGAGCTTGTCTACTTCCGCGAGCACGGCTTTGAAGTGCACAAACGTGCTCAAGTATTGGGGCTCATCACCCGCAGCAGCAAAGCGCTTTGTGTGGCCGGTACCCATGGCAAGACTACAACCAGCACTCTGACGGCTCACCTACTGCATCAGTCGGCCATAGGATGCACTGCTTTCTTAGGAGGCATCTCCAAGAACTACGGCACCAACCTGTTGCTTTCGCAAAACAGCCCCTACACGGTGATTGAGGCCGATGAGTTCGACCGTTCCTTCCACCAGTTGTCGCCTTATATGAGTGTTATTACGGCTACAGACCCTGACCACCTCGACATCTACGGCACCTACGAGGCTTATCTGGAAAGTTTTCGTCACTACACTTCCCTGATTCAACCGAAGGGAGCTTTGATTCTGCATACAGGATTAAGTCTGCAACCCGATGTACAAACCGGTGTCCGTGTCTACACGTATAGCCGGGATGAAGGCGACTTTCATGCAGAGAACATACGTATCGGCGGCGGTGAAATCTACATCGACTTCGTAGCTCCCGATACACGTATTAACGACATCCGTTTGGGTGTGCCCGTCAGTATTAACATCGAGAATGGAGTGGCGGCTATGGCATTGGCCCATCTGAATGGAGTGACCGATGAAGAAATCCGCCGTGGCATGGATAGCTTCCGTGGTGTTGAGCGCAGATTCGATTTCAAATTGAAGACCGACCGTATCGTCTTTCTTAGCGACTACGCCCATCATCCGGCCGAGATAGCCCAATGCGTCCGCTCCATGCGCGAGTTGTATAACGACAGGAAACTGACCGGCATTTTCCAACCTCACTTGTACACCCGTACCCGTGACTTCTATCAGGAGTTTGCCGACAGTCTTTCCCTGCTGGACGAAGTCATCTTGACGGAGATATATCCGGCGCGCGAACAGCCCATCCCCGGTGTAACCAGCCAACTGATATATGACCACTTGCGCCCGGGCATTGAGAAAACACTCTGCCGGAAAGAAGACGTGCTGAATCTCCTCGCCCGCAAGTCGGTGGAAGTGCTGATCGTGTTAGGAGCGGGCGACCTGGACAACTATGCACCCGCAATCACCCAACTGCTACAAAAGCGCTTGGAGAATGACGCTTCTTGTGTAACCACTTAACGTGCTGTCATCATGCTGAAGAAAATTCTACTGACCATCGTCCTGCTGCTCATTACCGCTTATCTGCTGGTAGCAATCACCGCCTTCAACCGGAAGCCGGCCGGAGCTACTTGCGCCGATATTGAGTTGGTAATCAAAGACACGGCCTACGCCGGTTTTGTTACGACCAAGGAGATAGCTGCCATCCTTACGAAGAAGAAACTCAATCCGGTTGGAAAGAATATGGACGAGATACGCACCGCTGAATTAGAAGAAGCATTAGCCACTCAGCCACTTATTGACCGTGTGGAGTGCTACAAGACGCCCAGCCACAAGATATGTGTAGAAGTCACTCAGCGCATCCCCATCCTGCACGTCATCAACAGCCGGGGCGAGAATTACTATTTGGACAATAAGGGGACCGTCATGCCCTCCGATGCCAAATGTACGGCCTTGGTACCATTGGCCACAGGTTCCATTGACAAGACGTTTGCCGTTTCCGGTTTATACCCGTTCGGCATGTATCTACAGAATGACCCGTTTTGGGAAGCCCAGATAGAACAAATACATGTCCTGCCCGACCGTTCCATCGAGCTGGTTCCTCGTGTGGGTGACCATATTATCTATTTGGGAAAAGCAGAAGATTATGAACGGAAGTTGAGCCGCGTTAAGGAGTTCTACCGTAAGGCACTAAACAAGGTAGGATGGAACAAATACGAACGTATCAACGTAGAGTTTAGCAACCAAATCATCTGTACAAGAAGAGACTGATAAGCGCATTATTAAATTGTAAATAGTAACTTGTAAATATAAAGATATGGCAACAACAGAATTTATAGCCGCTATCGAGCTGAGCTCGTCAAAAATATCCGGCATTGCCGGACACCGCAACAGTGATGGCAGCATGCAGATATTGGCTTACGCCACTGAACCTGCGGCTTCTTTCGCCCGCAAAGGTGCTGTCTATAACATCGGGAAAGCGGCACAGGGATTGACTTCCATCATCAACAAACTGGAAGAGCAGTTGAAGTGTACAATCGCTAAAGTGTATGTAGGCATTGGCGGACAGTCCTTGCGCACGGTTGTAAACAAAATAAGCCGGATGGCGGATACGGAAGTTATCCGGCAGGAATTGATAGACAGCCTGAATGATGAAAATCTGACTTATCCGATTGTCAACATGGATATTCTGGATGTTGTTCCACAGGAATATGAAATAGACAATCATTTGTATGCCGAACCGGTAGGTGTCACGGGGACAACCATCACGGGCAAGTTTCTGAATATTGTGGCTTCTCCGTCGCTGAAAAAGAATCTTGAGATGAGCTTCGGTCAAGCCAAAACGGAAATCGCTGAATTATTGACCGCTCCTTTATGCTTAGGTCATGCTGTGCTGACGGAAAACGAATTGCGCTCCGGCTGTGCGCTTGTTGACTTGGGAGCGGATACCACTACCGTTATGGTATATAAGAATAATCTCCTGCGCTACCTTTGCGTTCTGCCTTTAGGAGGAAGTAACATCACGCGCGACATTACCTGCCTGCAACTGGAAGAAGAGGAGGCCGAACAACTGAAATTGCAATACGGCGATGCGCTTTATCAAGAAGAAATAGCCGAAGGCGAGACTCCCGCCATGGTGACTACGGAAGATGGCCGCTCTATCCAGCTGAGTGAATTGAACGACATCATCGGGGCACGCGCTGAAGAGATTCTGGCAAACGTATGGAATCAAATCAAGTTATCGGGTTACGAAGATAAGTTGTTGGCCGGTATTGTGTTTACAGGTGGAGCGTCTAACCTGCGTCACATAGAAAATGCCATGCTCAAACTGAGTAAGATGAAGAAAATCCGGACGGCAACTTTTGTGCAGGACACTATTCGGGGCTATCATGAGGAAATCAGAAAAGATGGTACGCAGAATACATTGCTGGCCCTGTTATTGGCGGGTAAAGAAAACTGCTGTCAGCCGGAAGAACCCAAAATTCCCCACATTGAGCCGGGAAAACCGGTGGATATATTCCAGGATGATGAAGACTTGAAAGCGCAGGAAAAAGAAAACCGGCGTAAGAAGGAGGAAGAGGAGAAGCGTCGCAGGGAGGAAGAGAAACGTCGAAAAGAGGAGGAAAGGAAAAAGAAGAAGAATGAGAACAAACCCAACTGGTTCCGACGTATAGCAAATCTTCCTGAGACGATATTTGATGACGAGAAAATGTAAAAGCAAGTACCATTTACAATTTACATTATACAACCTTATGTGTAGTTGAGACTTGGTAAATAGTAAGTAAAAAATAGCAAATAAAAAGATGGACGACATTATCAAAGATTTTAGATTTACAACAGATATACCTAAGATTATCAAAGTTATTGGTGTAGGAGGTGGTGGTTGCAATGCCGTCAGCCACATGTATCGCGAAGGCATCGAAGGAGTTTCCTTTATGGTTTGCAACACTGATATGAAATCTGTCAACGACTCTCCTGTACCCGACAAGCTTCTGTTAGGTGAAGGCTTGGGAGCAGGCAATAATCCGGAAGAAGGACGCAAGAAAGCGGAATCCTGTGCTGACCGCATACGGGAAAGCCTCAACGATGGAACCCGCATGGTCTTTATTACGGCCGGTATGGGAGGAGGCACAGGAACCGGTGCGGCTCCCGTCGTGGCAAAAGTGGCGCGCGAAATGGGCATCCTGACCGTTGGCATCGTCACCATTCCTTATAGTTGGGAAGCGGACCGCAAGATAGACCAAGCCTTGGATGGCGTGGAAGCTATCAGCGAATATGTAGACGCGCTTATTGTGGTCAAGAATGACAACATCCTGAAGATATACGGAGATTTAAAATTTGAGGAAGGCTATGCCCGGGCGGATGATGTGGCACTTGTAGCCGCCAAGAGCATTTCGGACATCATCACCATGCACGGAAAAATCAACCTCGATTTCAATGATGTCCGTATGGTTTTGGAAAATGGTGGCGTAGCCATCATTGGCACCGGTTACGGTGAAGGAGAAAGCCGTTTGAGCAAAGCTTTTGAAGATGCGCAGAATTCTCCCTTGCTGAACGAAAACAATGTATTTAATGCCAAAAAGGTGGTTATCTGCATTTCATACAGTTCACAAAGCGAGCTTATTATGAGCGAACTGGACGAAGTGACCGAATTTATGAACCGTTTCAACCGGGACATCACCACCAAGCACGGTGTGGAAAAAGACGAATCCTTAGGTAATAAAGTGAAAGTCACGTTGCTTGCCACCGGCTTCGGCATCCAGGACATCCACATGAAGGAAATGGATGAGCGTTTGGCCAACCGCACGGAAGAAGAAATGGAACAGCTGGCCGAAGAGGAAGAACGCCGACGCTTGCGCCGCGAACGCTATTACGGACCCGATGCCAGTGGTCGTGCACATCGCACTCGCCGACGCCACATCTATGTCTTCACTCCCGAAGACCTAGACAATGCCGAAATTATAGCCATGGTAGAAAATTCGCCAACCTACCAACGCGATAAAATGGCGTTAAACTCCATCCGAAACAAATCCGAACAGGAAGGAAAGCAAGCCGTACAAGAGGTTCAGGAGAAAGCGGATGACGGAACAATCAGTTTTGTATAAACCGTAGCCTGTATAAGGAAAGGGGGCATTGCACATATCATCGTAGTGCCCTTTACACAAAACCCTTCCATTATAAAAGCCATGAAGACATGACAATGACTATATTTCGGAAAGGCATCTTGTTTGCCATGCTTTTATTGAGTCCGATTTTGTTGTATGCACAAATCGGCATGAGTGTCCGTCATTTAACAACTAACGATGGTCTTTCTAACAATTCCGTTCGATACATCTACCAAGACAGCAAAGGATTTGTCTGGATGTGTTCGCTCAATGGTCTGGACCGTTACGATGGAAACTCATTTGTTACTTTCCAACCCAGCAACGACACCACCTGTATCAGCTTAGCAGACCGTCGTGTACGTGAGTTATCAGAAGACAAGAACAAACTATTATGGATTACCACTTCTGCCGATCTCATCAGTTGTTATGATTTGACCCGTGGACGTTTTGTGGATTTCACCGGCTGCGGTGAATGGAAGCAACACTACAGCTACGTGGAAATCATGCCTGGCGAAGTTTGGTTATGGGGACACAATCTTGGATGTCGACGCATCACATGGCAAGACGGTCGTTTTATTTCGCAAGCTTTCGATACAGGAAAAGGCACCTTACCGACCAACCGCATATTCTTTGTACAACGCGCTCCCAACGGACAAATCTGGATAGGCACCGACAAAGGATTATACCGCTGGCAAGACAATGTGCTCCAAGTCGTTGAGACTCATGATGCTTACTATCGTATCCAATTCTTCGACAACAAGCCTTATCTGATTTGCGCTGACGGAACCATTGCTTTTGTAAACCAAGAAAATCAAGTGATCCGTACCGCTTCTCGCCTGCCCGGTGTATCATCCTCAGAGCATCTGCCTGGCAATCTGCCTATCAACGGCCAATGGCTCATTCTTACGCCAGAAGCCGGATATGTATTCAATCCCCACACAAACACCCTTGCTATCGCCCCCTCCCAATGGAATATTCCCGGTGGTATCACTTTTACAGACAACCGACAAAATTACTGGGTCCACAATCGGACCGGACGTCTGTACTACTTCCGCCCTCATACAGAAAAACCGCTTGTATTAGAAGTGATGCCAAGCCAGAAAGTCGGTTTTGTTGACATGGAGCGTTATTACGTCGTCCATGATTCGAACGATGTACTTTGGATATCAACCTACGGCAATGGCATGTTCGCCTACAACCTGCATACTGACGAACTTCGTCATTTCACTGCCGACAATAGCCGATCCGCCATCATCAACTCCAACAGTTTGATGTACATCGCTCAAGACCGTTCAGGCGGACTTTGGATTAGCGGTGAATACACCGGAATTTCTTATCTAAGCAGCACCAACCAAGGAGCCTCTTCCTTTTACCCGGCTCCTATACAGACGAAATATCAAGGCCCCGATGCCAACCGCATCCGTCTGATAACCGCCATCAACAAATCCATCTTCATGGCTACCCGCGATGGAAACCTTTATCAATACGATGCTTCCCTCTCCACTCTACAGAAGACACATTTCAGCAAGAACATCTATGCAGCCTGTCAAGACAGCAAAGGGAACCTATGGTTAGGAAGCCGGGGAAACGGGCTTTACATCAACGAGAAACAATACATGCCACAAACAGATAACCCGTATGCCATTGCACATGACAATATTTTCTGTCTGTTGGAAGACAGCAAGAAACGTATGTGGGTAGGTACATTCGGTGGAGGTTTGGATTTAGCAGAGCCTGACGGAAAAGGTGGTTATACGTTCCGCCATTTCTTCAACAAGACATATGGTGAACGACGTATACGCACCCTTGTAGAAGACCGAAACGGCTGGATATGGGTAGGCACCAGCGAAGGCCTCATTGTGTTTCATCCGGACAGGTTTTTGGCTGATTCAGAAGATTACCACCGTTATAATTTAGGAAATCATAGCTTACGAAGTAATGAAATCCGTCATATCATGCAAGACAGACACGGTCGGATTTGGATAGCCGAGACAGGAATAGGGTTCTGTGTCTGTACAGATACAGCGGACTATAGCCATTTAAAATTCAAACACTATGGAATAGGCGACGGATTGATAAATAGCATGGTACAGACACTCACTGAGGATCGCCAAGGACGGATATGGGTTGCTACAGAATATGGTATCTCCTGTTACACACCTGAAACGGATAACTTCAAAAACTATTTCTTTGCGGAAGATATGCCAGGCAATATCTATAGCGAAAGCAGTGCTGTGTGCCTACCTGACGGCCGACTGCTCATAGGTTCAAGCCAAGGTGCCGTTCTCATAAACCCTGCTCTTATCAAATCCCAATCCAATAAACCGATTGTAATCTTCACAGACTTTAAACTTAATGGTGAATCCATAAGTCCGGAAGACAAAGACTCCCCTTTACAACAGGCCATTGCTTATACACAGGCAATCCATTTGCGCCATAACCAGAATTCATTTACATTCCAGTTCTCCACGTTAGATTATGCGGCTTCCACTCCATGCAAATTCAGTTATATGCTGGAGAAATATGACAAGACCTGGAGCATTCCGTCTACGGAGTACGAAGCTACCTACAAAAATCTTCCGTCTGGAAAGTACCTCTTTCAAGTAAAGGCGCTCAATGCTTCCGGTCAATGGTCAGATACAGTTACCATGCAGTTGGTCATCATACCACCGTTCTGGCAAACGGCATGGGCCTACATGCTTTATGCCTTGCTGATAATCACCGCGCTCTACATTGCGTTTCGAATTATCCACAACATGAGCGTCTTACGCAACAAAGTCAGACTGGAAGAACAATTGACCGAATACAAACTGATGTTCTTCACCAATATTTCCCATGAGTTCCGCACTCCGCTGACACTCATTCAAGCAGCTTTGGAGAAAATGCGCGCCGCTAAGACAAAGACAGAGATTGACTCTTCTATCAAACTGATGAATAAAAGTATGAACCGTATGTTACGTCTTGTCAACCAACTGCTGGAGTTCCGAAAGATGCAGAACAACAAACTGGCTCTTTCGTTGGAAGAAACGGATGTCATTGCTTTCCTTTACGAAATCTATCTCAGCTTTGCAGACATGGCCGAATCTAAACGAATAGATTTCATCTTCCAGCCATCCATCCCTTCCTTCCGCATGTTTATAGATAAAGGACATGTAGACAAGATCGTCTATAATATACTGTCAAACGCATTCAAGTATACACCTTCCGGCGGCAAGATTTGCGTGAACATTCAGGTAGACAAAACAAGCGAGAGCTTAATCGTCCAAGTATCAGATACCGGTGTAGGCATACCCGAAGACAAACGCAGCCAACTGTTCAGCCGTTTCATGCAAAGCAGTTTCTCAAGCAGCAGTATGGGAATAGGTCTGAATTTGACTCATGAACTGGCAGTCGTACACAAAGGAAGCATCCGCTATGAGGAAAATCCGGGAGGAGGATCCATCTTCACGGTCACGCTACCGACCAACCCCGGTATATACCAAGAGAAAGATTTTCTGGTACCCGGCAATGTCTTGTTGCGTGAAGAAGAGGAACACATGCAACGCCTCATCAAAAACAATTTGGAGGAACAAAGCGGGAAGAAAGCCACAGAGCAAATGACCGGCACCGTTCAAACGCCGGCGGCAGTTCCGCTCAATAGACGCAAAATCCTTGTCATAGAAGATGATACGGACATACGGGAATTACTGACAGAGGAACTCTCCATTTATTTCGAAGTTGAGACCGAAGCCGAGGGGAAAGCCGGATTTGAACATGCCCGCAATGCAGACATAGACTTAATAGTGAGCGACGTGATGATGCCCGGCTATTCCGGACTGGAAGTGACACAAAAACTAAAGTCAGACTTCAGCACCTGTCACATCCCTATCATCCTGCTTACGGCACTCAATGACCCGCAACATTACTTGGAAGGAATTGAGAGCGGTGCCGATGCTTACATCACCAAGCCTTTCAGTGTCAAATTACTTTTGACACGCATCTTCAAATTGATAGAACAACGGGACAAATTGCGCCAAAAGTTCTCCAATGACCTCAGCATCGTTCAACCTACACTGAGTGCCAACGACAAAGACAAAGAGTTTGCCGAAAAATTGACCCGCATAGCCGAAGAGCAGTTAGAAAATCCGGAGTTTAATGCAGAGGACTATGCATCTGCCATGAACATGGGACGTACCCTCTTCTTTAAGAAAGTACGTGGCGTCACCGGATACAGTCCGATGGAATACTTGCGCGTACTCCGCATGAAGAAAGCTGCAGAGTTGCTGGCAACCACAGACAACAGTGTCACCGACGTTACCTACAAAGTGGGCATCAGCGATCCGTTCTATTTCAGTAAATGCTTCAAGGCTCAATTTGGCGTGTCTCCTTCCGCTTATCAGAAAGAGGCAAAGAGTAAAACGCAAGTCCCTAAATAACAGAAAGCCTGTTTCCGGATAGGAATCGGATTATTATATAGGTATTCCGTACTTTTATCTATCCAATTACGGGAGCAGACAACTACATTTGTCCCATTAATAAAAATAAGTAAGTGTACAGAATTAATTGATATCATTTGTAGGAGTTAAGAAGTTAAGGAGTTATCACTCCGCTTTGCTCCGTTAGGAGTTAAGCCAAAACCTTTTAGGGTACATGATAAGCCTACTATCGGCTTAACTTCTTAACTACTTAACTACTGATATAGTATAAACTAAATATGATTAATTACTTATAGGAACAAAATGACACGTATTTCTTTTTTAACTTTGCTTTGGTTCTCTTTCGTTTCCGCACCGCTATGGGGAGAGAACTGGAAGGTTTATGTTGCATCTTATAAGCACGACAAGGCATGTGCCATCACTTATACATTTGATGACGGATTGATTGAACACTACACCCTCGTCGTCCCCGAATTGGAAAAGCGCGGCTTTCGTGGAACTTTTTTCATCAATGGCTCCAAAGTAACCGACGGGAAACAAATAAAAGACAAAACGAAACCTCGTGTTTCATGGGCACAACTGAAAGAAATGGCAGCAAACGGACACGAAATTTCCAACCACGGTTGGGCGCACCGCAACGTAACCAAGCATTCGCTGGAGGAAATAAAAGCAGATGTCTTGAAAAACGACAGTGCCATCTATGCGAATGTCGGCGTCATACCACGCACCTATGCTTATCCCGGTAACCGAAAAGGGGGTGAAGCCATGACGTTTATCATCCAGAATCGGGTAGGTACCCGAATGGAGCAACGTTCATTGGGCAGCAAACGCACTCCGCAGGATTTAGAGAGATGGGTACGTACATTGCTTAAGGAAGGTGATTGGGGTGTGACAATGACACACGGAATAACCTATGGATATGACGCGTTCGTTCACCCGGAAATCTTGTGGGAACATTGGGACAAAGTGAAAAAACTGGAAAACAAGATCTGGGTCGGCACTTTTCGTGAAGTAGCAGCTTATTTGAAAGAAAAAGAAGCTGTTCAACTGGAAATCGCCCAATCGGGCAACGAACTATGCATCCGTCCCCAGCTTCCTTTGGACAAAAAATTATTCACTGAGCCACTGACTTTAGTCATTGAGGGCTGTGGAATAAAAAAGATGGTCGTCCGGCAAGACCGGAAAAAGATACCCGTTGTGTTATTAGCAGACAAAGCTTATTTCGATTTCAATCCCCATGGCGGTGAAATCCGCGTGAAAATCAGATAAATATGATATCTGGTTTGCTGTCTCTGAGTCTTGAGAAACTGCTTCTATTGTCCCCAAATTACTGTCATTGCCGTCCGTAGCCACATAGTAGTTCGCAGCGGCCAGCACCATTGACTGACAGAGTAAAAAGATACCAATTTTAAATTGCTTCATGGTATATGAATTAATAAGTTAAGCAAAGGTACGATCTTACAGGCATGGAAAATAATCCGTAGACGTTTTTGTACGGAAATGCAGGCGATTTGGACAAACGTCAAGGTTGCTTCAGGGGATTATCGTCACATTTGCCATCGGAAGCCGGAAAGGTCTCCAAGCAAAAAACTAAATCCATTAACAACTTAAAAACATTAATATCATGAAGAGAAATTATTTCTTTGCAGGTATGATGGCATTCCTTACGGGATGTAACAATGACATGTACGAAGGAGCGGACATTGCGGAGTCACCGTTGAACGTCCTTGCTAACATCAATCAAGTAAGTACCCTTCTTAACGAAAATGGGACGCAATGGTCTGCTAATGATGAAGGCACAAAAGGATTTTTCCATTTCGCAGTTACATTCAAATAATACAACACCTAATGAAACATCTGCTAACCACATCGTTTATGCTTGTAACAAGCTTTGTGCTTGGGCAAGCGCAAAGCTACCAATTTAAATTCTCTTCTGACTTGAAATTTCAAGACGGGTTTGTTACGGTCACGCCCGAAACCTTGTTCAACGAAGAGCAAGGCTACGGTTACGACCTGCAATCCGCTTGGGATGGGAAAAGCGATGCGCCGTTCTTCTTCTCGGTCAACGTACCTGACGGCAACTACAAGGTGACCGTCACACTAGGAAGCAAGAAGTCAGCAGGAAGCACGACCGTGCGAGGCGAATCGCGCCGTCTCTTCATAGAGAACCTGCCTACCGTCAAAGGCGAATTGAAGACGGAAAGTTTTGTCATCAACAAGCGCAACGTCTTCATTAAAGGCAATCAAAAGGTGAAAATCAAGGCGAGTGAAAAGAACAAGCTCAACTGGGACGACAAACTTACGTTGGAGTTCAACGGCGAGCACCCACGAGTGAGTTCACTTGTCATCGAACGGGTAGAGGACGTTCCTACTGTGTTCCTCTGCGGCAACTCTACTGTAGTAGATTACGATGAAGAGCCATACGCAAGCTGGGGGCAGATGATCCCCCGCTTCTTCAACGAACAAGTCAGCATCGCCAACTATGCCGAATGCGGCCTCTCCGCCAATACCTTTATCGGCGGCTTGCGGCTGGAGAAGGCTTTGACGCAGATGAAGAAAGGAGACTATGTACTAGTGGAGTTTGGGCACAACGACCAAAAACAGCGCGGACCGGGTAAGGGGGCTTACTATTCCTTTGCCTATTACATCAAGCAATTCATCGACGAAGCCCGTCTGAAAGAAGCAATACCGGTACTGGTGACTCCGACACGCCGCCGTCAGTTTGACAAGGAAGGAAAGATACGCGACACACACGGCGACTATCCCGCCGCTATCCGCGAGATTGCCGCCCGCGAGAAGATACCCGTTATCGACTTACAGGAAATGACCAAAGTGCTCTGCGAATCCATGGGCGTGGAAGGTTCCAAACACCTCTATACACACTATCCCGCCAATACCTACCCGGGACAGGAGAAGGAACTGGAAGACAATACACACTTCAATACTTTCGGAGCTTACGAAGTGGCCAAATGTGTCATCGAAGGCATCAGGCAAGCCGGTCTTCCGTTAGCTCAGTGCATAAGAAGCGACTATACCGGTTTCGACCCGGCTCATCCTGACAAGTTCGAGGACTTTAAATGGAATCTTTCACCGTTCTCGCAGACAAAAAAGCCGGACGGGAATTAAGAAATGGAATTTTAAATAATAAGAACAACCATGAAGAAATTAATTATTGCAGCCACATTGGCATGTTTTGCACTGGGAAGCCAGGCACAAGTATTAAAAAACAACCTGTTGAACGGATATAAGGAAGGTGACAAGCTGGAGAATACCATGTCTTTATGATGCACGGACTACGCCGGAGGAATCACCCCCATGTAGTCCGCGCCTTCTATTTGTAATACCTTTTCCCGTTCTGATTATCCGCTTACATTTCCTCAGCGCGTAAATTTCCTCATAACGTACGCAAGTCCATAACTATCTCATAACAAGAAAAATACGATCAAGCACTAAGTACATCCCTTTCGTATGTCTTTTTCAATAAGCATACTCCCCAGTCCCACTTAGGAAGGACTCGAGTCCTAGCGCACCAGGACTACAGTTCTTCCATACTAGGACTGCAGTCCTCATAGTATGGGACTGGGAGGACTAATAAAAGCAACGACTGATGTAAAGAATTGATACGATGTCAACATCTTATTGAAATAAGTCTCCTCCCTATGAAATCTTCGATTACTCAATCTTTTCCGCCCGCTTGCCGGCTACTCCTAAATCAACCAACCGGTTATACATCTGTTTACCCAAGTACTCGGCTGACGCTGCGGTGAAGTGCAGTTGGTCGCGTTGCAGTTCGGCATCCGCCATGTCTATTACATAGAAGTTCTTGTCTTCTTTAGCCAATTGGTAAAGGGCAGCCTCCACATCGGCGTTGTATTGCTTGTTTTTCCGTGAGACGGTGCCGCAGATGAAAGGCAGCTTGCGGTATTTCTTCTCACCTGTTTTCTTTACAAGGTATTCACGCACATACGTCACCACCGCTTTCAAGTTTTCATAATAATTCTTGCCTTGATGGCGGTCGCTTTCACCTTGGTGCCACAGAAAAGCTTTGATTTCGTATCCTTGAGGTAGCTTGCTCAGCCAGTTGTCGATGCAAGTGTCTATCAGTTCGGTGAACGAAAGCAGCAACGACTTGCCTCCCGTAAGGGTAGAATGGTTAGCGGCAAGCCAATCCGGATCGGCCGACCAATACTTACCGCTGGTGCTGCTGCATCCGGTGTCGATGGCCGTCCCACCCAAAGACCACTTGATGACATAAAACTCCCGTTGCAAAGCCTGCTCCAACCAATAGTAGGCAACGGCATCGTAAGCCCAACGTCCCGGACGCTGGGGATGCACCATCTTGGGCCAAAAAGTTTCAAAACCGTCGGTCTGCACCTTACCCGCACTGCCGTAGCACCATTGGCAATACTTGTACTTGTGTTGTTGGATGTAAGCGGGCAGTTGCGTGTTGAGCACTCGCCCGTCTGTGTTCGACTGTCCGGCGGTAATAATAACCGTAGCCGACGCTTCCTTTTTCCCTTTGGCAAATGCGGTCAATGCACAGCAGAGTACGACCGCGAACAATGCAAGTTTCTTCATGGCTGTATTGTTTTCATTATTCTGTTTACTTAACATTGCAAAGTTAACGCATAATTTCCGTTCCGAGCTATAAAGATGTACAATTTATCGGGTATGTACATCCACACATGCTCCAGAATGGACACCGAAGATAAATTCGCAGGTTTTTCGGACGTAAATACATGCTTCCTTCCAAAGCGGCTTCTATATTTGCAGGCAGAAAAGACTGTACCAGCAAAATGAAGCGTATAAATAAGTAGTTTATAAACCCAATTAATAATAGTCATGATGAGAAACAAATTTTTCCTTTTTACATGTTTATTGACCATCCTGTTCGCCTTGAACATACAGGCTACGGAACGTATTTCAATAGTGAATGGTTGTTGCATGTAGGTGATGCCATCGGTGCGCAAGACATCACTTTTGACGACAGCATCTGGAAACGGATTACACTACCTCGCGCTTTCAACGAGGACGAAGCGTTCCGGCTTTCCATCGAGCAACACACAGATACCATTGTCTGGTATCGCAAACACTTCAACTTGAAGGAAGTAGACGGCAGGAAATTTCTTGTGGAATTTGAAGGCATCCGCCAAGGCGGGGAATTCTACTTGAATGGCCAGTACTTGGGACGGCACGAAAACGGTGTCATGGCTGTGGGATTTGACTTGACCCCCTGTGTACAACAAGGTGAAAATGTATCTTCCTGTATTCATGAAATGGCTAATTTAAGGGAAGCACCCAATATAGCCAATTCAAAAGTGCGACAAGGTGTTAGGAACCTAAATACCGCATAATCAGAAAGAAAAATTTATATATAACAAATTTTAAGAGACACTAGTGTAATATCATCTTTTTAAAGGAATAAAATGCTTTTCTGTTACAAAACTTGAAAAGTATGTCGGGAAAATCTATCTTTGCATTCGAAATTACTATACCATAACATACATACTACAATGCAATATAGCTTTATCGCTCCCATTACCTTGAGTGCCTCCATCGCTCTGCCTGCTTCGAAAAGCATCAGCAACCGTGCGCTCATTCTGCATGCCCTGGCAAATGGCACCACCAGACCAAGCAATCTGAGCGATTGTGACGACACCCGTGTCATGATACGTGCCTTGGCCGACATGCCGGACGTAATAGACATCATGGCGGCAGGCACTGCCATGCGTTTCTTGTCCGCTTACCTGAGCGTGACGCCCGGCACGCATCTTATTACCGGCACAGCCCGTATGCAGCAACGACCTATCCGCATCTTGGTAGATGCCCTGCGGACGTTGGGTGCACAAATAACGTATGCAGGCAACGAAGGTTATCCGCCCTTACGTATTACGGGCACCCGGCTGACCGGAGAGGAAATCACCTTGCCAGGCGGTGTCAGCTCGCAATATATTTCAGCCTTATTGATGATTGGCACCACCTTACCTCAGGGATTGACGCTGCACCTGACGGGCGACATCGTGTCGCGGCCTTACATCGACCTGACTTTGCAATTGATGCACGACTTCGGCGCGCAAGCACAATGGACATCGGCCAATAGCATCGCCGTAGCTCCGGGTGGTTATCGGGATACGCCTTTTCGTGTGGAAAGTGACTGGAGTGCGGCTTCTTATTGGTATGAAATGGTTGCGATCCTTCTGCGGAAGCACACGCAAGACGATGTGCGGGTAGAGCTTCAAGGCCTTTTCAAAAATAGTTATCAAGGAGATAGTCACGGGGCCGAACTTTTTTCCCGGTTGGGCGTACGGAGTGAATATACTCCACAAGGAGTTATTCTCAGTCGGGGCGAAGCACCCGTCTCTCATCTCGAGGCCGACTTAGTGAATATTCCGGATTTGGCGCAAACTTTTGTCGTGACTTGTTGCCTGATGGGCATCCCATTCCGTTTCACCGGCTTGCAAAGTCTGAAGATAAAGGAAACGGACCGGCTTTATGCCCTCGTCACCGAGTTACGCAAGCTAGGTTTTGTGCTTCGTTCCGAACAGGATAGCATTCTCCTGTGGGAAGGAGAACGGTGTACGCCCGAAGCACGTCCTTGCATCGATACATACGAGGATCACCGCATGGCCATGGCCTTTGCTCCCGCAAGCTTTGTCTTTGCAGAACTTTGTATCCGTCACCCCGAAGTAGTGACCAAGTCTTATCCAAACTTTTGGAACGACTTGCAGCAAGCGGGATTCAGCATTGTGGAGCAGAATGAATAAACATTTTGCCGTATGGCTAAATCTATGTATCTTTGCGCAAATAAAAAACGTTTAAGGCTTCATGTGGATACTGATTATTAGTCTGGTTGTATTGGGCATAGCGGCCGCTATCGCCGGAGTGGTGCGCAACCGCCGCCTCCAAGAGAAAGTAGAGAGCGGAGAACTGGAGGCCATTCCTGAAGTGAATCCGGTGGACATGGAATGTTGTGGCCAGCACGAAGTTTGTGAAAAGGAAAGCCTGTTGGCGGCTGTAAGCAAGCAGATAGAATATTACGATGATGAGGAGCTGGACCGCTATAAAGGCATGGCCGGCGATGCCTATAGCACTGAGCAAGAAGAAGAATTCCGCGATGTATTCTACACCATGCAGGAAGAAGATGTGGCCGGATGGGTGCGCAGCCTGCAATTGCGCGGCATTACCTTGCCCGACAATTTGAAGGACGAAGTATTTCTGGTGGTAGGAGAGTTACGAGCCAACCCGCATAAAAAATAAGTCAGCCGGAGGTATGGAACTATTACACTATACATTCTTTCAACACGCATTGATAGGAAGCCTGCTGGCAAGCATTGTTTGTGGCATGATAGGCACCTACATTGTCACACGCAGGCTTGTATTCATCAGCGGAGGGCTGACGCACGCATCGTTTGGTGGCATTGGTTTGGGGCTGTACACCGGAATCTCACCCATCTTGTCCGCAGCGGTATTTGCCGTTCTCTCGGCCTTCGGAGTAGAGTGGCTCAGCAAACGGAAAGACATGCGTGAAGATTCGGCCATCGCTGTTTTTTGGGCGCTTGGTATGGCGTTAGGCATCATATTCACATTCCTTTCCCCCGGTTATACTCCGGATTTGTCGGCCTATTTATTTGGAAATATTCTGACTATCAATGTTAGTGACATCATGCTATTGGCCATATTGGCGGCTGTATTGGGCCTGTTCTTTTTCTTTTTCCTGCGAACCATTGTCAGCATCGCTTTTGATAGCGAGTTTGCCCGTTCACAAGGATTGCCAGTAACGTTGTTTGAGTATGTCATGATGATGTTCATCGCATTGGCCATTGTTTCATGCCTCCGCATGGTAGGGATTGTGTTGGTCATTTCGTTGCTTACCATACCACAGATGACGGCCAACCTTTTTTCTTATCGTTTTAGTCATATCATTTGGGGGGCCATTGCCATCGGATGCCTGAGCTGTTTAGGCGGACTGTTCTTATCTTTCTATAGCAATGTGCCTTCGGGTGCTTCCATTATATTCTTCTCCATCCTCATCTATGCTTTGTGCAAGGGATGGAAAAGCGTTCAGACTTTCTGCTTGCAAAAGAAAGCTATCAGACAATAATCTAACAAACTATATAAGATGGAAATCAGAATTCAATCTTTAGATCAGATTCAGGAAGCCGCATGCCAGTTTGTCCAAGCCATGGGCGACAACACCGTATTTGCCTTTTACGGAAAGATGGGCGCGGGCAAGACAACCTTCATCAAAGCCATTTGCGAAGAGTTGGGCGTGAGCGATGTCATCACCTCGCCAACCTTTGCCATTGTCAACGAATATCGCTCCGACAAGGGAGGTGAGTTGATTTATCACTTCGACTTCTACCGTATCAAGAAGTTGGAAGAAGTATACGACATGGGGTACGAAGACTATTTCTACAGCGGTGCCCTTTGCTTCATCGAATGGCCCGAGCTAGTAGAAGAACTGCTTCCGGGACAAACCGTAAAGGTCATAATTGAGGAAATGGAAGACACTTCCCGTAAAGTTACGCTGGAAGATTTTGCATAATGAAGAGGAGATGAGTCATTATATCATTCAAGGCATTTTCGCGCTGACGGGACTTATCAGTCTGCTGGCAGCCTTGCTGGACTGGAATTGGTTCTTTACAGCTCGCAATACCCAATTTATAGTGCAGAACGTAGGTCGTCTTCAAGCTCGTCTGTTTTATGGCGTATTAGGTTTACTGCTTATCGCTACGGCAGTGTTCTTCATGCTTGAAACAAAGTAAAAAATTATCAGGAGCATTCTTGAGGATTTACAATGTTTCCCCTCCCGACATCCTTCTGCCGGAGAGGGGATTTGAAGCGATTGTCTTATAAAGAGTTATTTCGTCTGCGTCACCGTATGCAGCACCTGCCCGTGCTTGTCAATCATGCGCAGCTCCAGCGTGGTGGGCGTGGCGGAGAGGATGGAGAAGCCCGGCTCGGGGCTGCAGAAGACGGTGCCCTCCACGGGCTGCACCTTGCGGCTGAGGGAGCCGGAGGAGTTGGTGATGTAGTCTATCGGGCTGCCCGCCATGCGGATGTGCTGGAAGTTGTGGATGTGGCCGTTGATGTACATGGCCACGTTGCTGTGGCGGCGCAGGATGCTGTCCACGCGGCGTTGCATGTCCTGGCGCTCGATGTCGTCCTTCGACGTCTCGGCGTAGATGGGGTGATGGCCCACGACTACGACCCAGTCTTCCTTGGCCGAGGCAAGCACGCTGTCCAGCCAACGCAGCTGCTCGTCGATGTCCTGCTGGCAGGCGTCGGGATACTTGGTGAACTCCTGGCGGTACTTGTCGATGAGGGGCGTGGTGTCGATGAAGACGATGCGCACGGTGGTGCCTTCCTCGCTGAACGACTTGGTGTAGTAGCGGGCGGGCATCTCCCAGCGGCGGCTCACGCGGCTGTAGTCCACGACGGCTTGCGTCGAGCCGCGATATTCGTGGTTTCCACAGACGGGATGCCAGTCAATCATCAGTTCGGGGTGCGCGTAGATAAGCTCGAAGTTGGTCATCCACAGGGGGTCTTCCGTGGAGCGCACGCCCTCGAAGTGGTGGACGTCGCCGGCGGCAATAACGCATTCGGGACCGACTTCCTCGGCCATCACGCCCATCAGTTCGGCGATGGGCTTCTGGTCGTAGTAGCCGTTGCGGCCCAGGTCGTTGGCGATGTAGAAGTTGCACTTGTCGTCGTAGACGCTGTAGTCTATCTTCGGTTCTTGGGCCGATGCCCACTGGCCCAGCAGGGCGACGGTGAGTAAAAGGAATAGTTTTTTCATTGTTTCTATTGTTTAATGGTTTATATTCTTTTGTACGGCAAAGGTAGGCCGTGTTTCTGGAATGTTTTAGGAACAGACATCCTACTATTGAATATCAATACATGTACATATATACCATAGATACATGTACATGTGTTTACTCATTACATGTACATGTATGAATATGTTACATGTACATGTATTTGAATAGGAAATACGTATGTCATGACCTATCAGAAGCTAATCTTGACACCTGCGTTGATACGTACTCCGTAGTATTCGGCCTGCATGGAGCGGTCGGGCGTGCCCTGGTAGTAGCGCAGGGGCTGGTTCAGCAGGTTGGTGGCTTCGGCATAGAAGGTGGTCTTGAACGCGCGGCCGAAGGTGTAGCTGGCGTTGACGTCCATGTAGTTCACCTTGTCATAGTAGCGGTCGTAGAAGGCTTCCTCGCCCACTTCGTCGATGAAGTCGGAGGCGAAGTTGTAGCTCCAGCGCAGGTTGAAGCCGGCCTTCTCGAAGTAGAGCGAGAGGTTGGCCGTGTGCTCGGGCGAGCCGGGCAGGCGCAGGTCGTCGTTCTCGCGGCCCTCGAAGTTGAAGTGGTTCACCTTGCTGTACGTGTAAGTGTAGTTTCCGTACAGGCCGATGCACTTCAGTGCCGGGTGGATAAAGCCGAAGTCGCGCTGGTAGGCCACTTCCACGCCCAGCAGGTTGGCGTCGCCGGCGTTGATGGGGGTCTTCATCTCGTCGTAGGTCACGCCGTTGTACTGGTAGTTCTGCTGGCGGTAGTCCACGATGAAGTCGTTGATTTTCTTGTAGAAGACGCCCGCGCTGATGAGGCCGACGGACTTGAAGTAGTACTCGGCACTGAGGTCGAGGTTGTAGGAGAGGGTGGCGTTCAGGTCAGGGTTGCCGAAGGCGATGTCCTCCTTGTCGATGATGACGTTGGGCACGAGGTCGGCGTACTTGGGGCGGGAGAGGGTGTTGGTGAAGGCGGCGCGCAGCTTCAGGTCGTCGCCAGCGTCCCACTTCAGCAAGACGCTGGGCAGCACGTTGAGGTAGCTCTTCGATTGCTCGCCCGTGGGGTTGAGGCTCTCGTCGCCTCCGGTCATGTCGCCGTCGTCGTAGATATATCCGCTGTAGGTCACGTGCGTGTTCTCCAGTCGCAGGCCCGCCATGAGGTTCCAGCGCTTGCCCAGCTGCTGGTCGAAGCGCAGGTAACCGGCAGTCACCGTCTCGTGTGCCTCGAAGTTTTCGGCCATCTCGTCCAGCTTCACCTCTTCTTCAAATTGTGAAGCGTCTTTTACATTGATGTTGCCCAGGTATTTCTTGTCCACGTAGTTGCCTGCCTTGTAGCGGTCGCCGGCCATGTAGCCGTCGCGGTCCTGGTTGACGAGGTGGCCCAATGCGCCTGCCATGAAGGCGTCCTCGTCCGTGGGCTTGTATTCGTAGAAGTCTATCCATTTCTCCTTGTCCTTGTCCACCACCTTGGCACCGAACTTCAGTTTGTTGGCGAAGCGGCCTTGCACGAGGGGCAATTCGAAGTTGGCGTTGAACTTGAGGTCCTTCTCCTTGATGTCTTCAAACTGTTCGGTCAGCTCGTCCAGCTCGAAGCCGTGGGTGTTGTCCTTGTCCAGCAGGTAGTCCGCAGCCGAAACGGGACGCATGAAGGGGCGGCGGATGTCGCTGAAGTCCGTCTCCATGGCCACGCCCTCGCGCTTGAAGGAGAGGTAGCGTTCGTGGGGGCGCTTCTCGCCGGCCTGGGCGTAAGAGGCCTTCCAGTCGAATTGCAGGCGGCCGAAGAGGTGCTCGCCGCCCAGGGTGAAGTCCATGGTGCGCTGCTGCTCCAGGCGGGCGTAGCGTTGGTCAGGGCCTCCGGCCTTGCTCTCGAATATCATCTCGTATTCGTTCGGCGTCTCGTCATCCCACTTATACTGGCGGCGGTAACGGTTTTCCCAGTCGTTGCGGTTGTTGAAGATGCCCTTGAAGTCCAGCTTGTGGTTGGCGTTGATTTCCCAGTCGAGAGCCAGGGAGTAGCTCTGACGCTGGCGGGTGACGTAGTACTGGCGCACCTCGTATTCGTCCAGCACCACCTCGCCGTCGTCGTTCCGTTCGTAGGCCATCTCCACGTCGTCGCTGCCTGCGGGGTTGTTCTGGTAAGAAGCGGAGAGCATCAGGCCCAGCTTGTCGTTGAAGAAGCGGTCGCCGTAAGTGAAGCCCAGGTTGAGGTTCATCTTGTCGGCCACGAAGTTATAGCCCGTGCCGGCCGTGGCGCTGATGAAACGCTTGTAGGGAGAGTTCTTGGTGACGAGGTTGATGCTGCCGCCGATGGCGTCGGCGTCCATGTCCGGCGTCACTACCTTATTCACTTCGATGGTCTGAATCATGTCGGCAGGAATCAAGTCGAGTTGCACGTTGCGGGTCTCGCCTTCGGCCGAGGGCACGCGGTTGCCATTGATGGTGACGGAGCTCATGTCCGCACTCGTGCCTCGTACTTGTCCGAAGCGTGCCTCGCCCTGGTCGTACTGCACGTTGATGCCGCTGATGCGCTTCAGCGCGTCGCCGATGTTCGAGTCGGGGAACTTGCCCACCTGGTCGGCGGATACGACGTTCGTAATGCCCAAGTTGCTCTTCTGTGAAGACAGGGCGCGGCGTTGTCCGGTGAAGGCGCCGCCTACCACGACTTCCTGTAATTCGAGTCCTTCGTTCATCACCACGTCCTTCTCCACGGTCTTGCCTTGCGGGATGGTGATGGTCATTTCCACGGGCGAGTAGCCCACGTAAGTCACTTTCACTCTGTATGTGCCCGGCTCCAGGTTGGTGAAGGTGTAGAAGCCGTTCACGTCGCTGGTGACGCCAGTGTGCAGGTTTTCAATGTAGATGGTGGCTCCGGGGAGCGTCTGTTTCGTGTTGTCGATGATGCGGCCACGGATGGTTCCTTTGGCCGACACGGCATCGTTCTCGTCTGCCATCGCGGGGGCAGAAGCTGTCGCAATCAGGAATGCGAATAACAATCCTTTCAGAATACGTTTCATACCTATTTAAATCTGTTAATTTGATGCCGCAAAAGTACAGGTATGCGGTTACGTATTCTTTACACACTTTTTAAGAATGGGAAACAAAGGTGTTGCAAAAGGGTTACAAGGCCAAATGAACGAAGTCCCCAAAATGAGTATTATATAGGTCTATCTGCCTGTCGCCAACAGATATTCCCTCTTCTTCACCTCATATTGGGAGTAGCTTTCCACATACTTGTCGCGGCTTTGCTGGTAGAGCGTCTGCGCTTCGAGCAAGTCGCTCATGGTGCATGTGCCCGCCTGGTAATAATCCGATTGCAGGCGCAGGTTTTCCTCCGCCTGGCCAATGCTTTCAATGGCTATCTTCACTTGCTGATAGGCATCGTTCATGGCGTTCCATGCGTTCCGCATACGGATGACGAGCAGTTCGCTTTGGTCTTTCAATTGGTTCTCCGCGTTGCGCACTTGCAGCTTTTGCCGCTTCATGTCGTGCGAGCCGCCCCACCATTTGGTCAGAGGGACGCTGACGGTAACGCCTCCTATCCAAAACGAATGGTCCCGGTCCATCAGGTTCTCATACACGTAACCGCCGCCCACGGCCACCGTAGGCAGGTTCTTTCCTACGGTTATCTTATGTTGCAGACGGCTGGCGTCCACCTGTTTGTGCAGCAGATGGTATTCCGCGGTGAGCGGAAGCGATGACTCCGGCGAACGGTAAAGCTCGTCCGGGCACAAGGGAAGCCCGCCGTCCATCTTCCAATCCACGTCAATACGTCCGGCGCTGTCCGTCGGACAACCGATGTACTGGGCCAGCAGATGCAGGGAAACATCCAGGGTGTTCGCTATGGAGATACGCTTGCTGCGCATCTCGTTCCTACGCAGTTCCACCTGAAGTTGGTCGTTGCGGTTGGTCACCCCTGCGGCCACTGCCGCTTCCACATCCCGGTGAATCCGGTCGAGTTGCGCTTGCAGGGTGCCGATGGTGTGCAGCTTCTCTTTCAGTGTCACCACCTGCCAGAAATACTGTTCGACGGTGAGCCTCACTTCGTTTTCCGATTGCCGGCGTCGCAAGCGGCTGACGTCCACATTTACGTCCGCCAGCTTGTTGGCGTTGACAATCTGTCCTCCGGTAAAGAGCGGCAATGTGGCGGTAACTCCGCCCACAAGACCGTCATCTACCAACGACAGTTTGCCGGCTTCCGTATTCATCTCCAGCAGACCTTTGTCTGAGATAAAGCCTCCTCCGGTGGCGCTGACCGACGGGAAATAATGGGTAAAGGCCGACTTCTTCTGCAGTTTGGCCGCATTCAGGTCGTTCTCCGCGTTCTTCGTGCGGACGTTGTTTTGTAAAGCCATTTCAATACACTTGTCCAGCGTGTAAACCTGCTGGGCAGAGACGTTTATCGCTGTCAGGCCGAAAGCCAAGACCAGCAGGAGGCCGTATACGGCCGTTTTTCTTGATTTTATAACATGTTGATTCATAACTATATAGTCTATATGATTAGGACGTACGTATGTCGATGGTGTCGATGTACGTATGTCGATGGTGGAGACATACGTATGTCTTGCATGAGGACATACGTATGTCCTAAGCAGAGAGATACGTATGTGTCGAGTGAGGAGATACGTATGTCTTGACCACCCTTTCCCATCGTCTTTGGTTGTTTATATCTATTACTATTATTTCAACTCCAAGGCTTCGCTCTTCGCCCTGCGCTTCGTCGAGCCGCGGAAGCAAATCCGGTAAGCGCACGGCAGTACGGTCAGCAGAAACACCATCGTTATCAGCGTTCCATAACAGATGACCGTCCCCATAGGCATCCACAGGCCGCTTCCTCCTAATATCATGGGGATTACACCCATCGATGCCGCTGCGGAGGTCAGGAAGATGGGACGCATACGCCGGCGGGCGGAATGGTAGATGGCGTCCGCAGTATTCATCCTCTCTGTCGTCCGTAACTCCTCGGCGTAGTCGAACATGATGATGCCGTTGCGCACGATGATACCCATCAATGCCACAATGCCTAAGAAGCACGTGACGCCGAAATCGATGCCTTGAATGAGGACGCCGGCAGCCGTCCCGCACAAGCAGAGAGTCATGGAGGCAAATATGAGCAAGGCCAGCCCGACTTTCTTGAAATGGGCGATGAGCACGAACAGTATGACCATGGCTGCCAACGCCAGACCTGCCAGGATAGGCGGAATCTTCTCATTGGAGTCTTCGATGTCGCCACCCGGCGTGACGATGCTATCCGGTGAGAGATGCAGCGTGGTTAGCAAGGCTGTGATGCGGTTCATCTGCTCCGTACCGTTCTCCCCACGCTCCACATCCGCACCTACGGTGACGGAATAACTGCCGTTGCGCCGTACGATTTGTCCTTCTTGCCACATCGGCACTACATCCGCCACTTGTCGCAGGGGTACATTTGTTATCCCTCCCATAGCGGGAATCAGTTCATCTTCCAAATCACTTGGTAAGGCGTAGTCGGCATGTTCTCCCTTCAAGACAATGTTTTGCTTATAATCACCGTCCCAAACAGAAGAAATCGGCAGTCCGGCGCCGTATCGCATGGCAAGCGTGCTTTCGATGACCGTGTTGGTAATGCCCAAACGCGATGCTTCATCTTCTTTCAGGATGATCCGGCTCGTCGGAAGAGGTTCGTTAAAGTCTGTATGCACGGAGGTCAGTTCCGGAATACCGCACATCAGTGTCAGCAGCTTATTGGCATCCCGGCGTAATGTGTCCAGATTCTCACCCGTTAGACGAAATTCAACCGGATAGACCGCTTCGCTATACGACAACTGCTTGAAGCGCACACGGGCATCGGGAAAAGCGTCCGCACAACGTGGGGCATATTCATCAAGCAACTGTTCTGTTTCTTTTATGCCTGCGGTATTGACAATGAACTGGGCATAGTTTGTTCCACCAATCTGCGGGGCATAACTGTACTGGAAACGTGGGGATGAACAGCCTTTGAAAGAGGCTATGCTGACCACACGCGGATCTTGACGAAGAATCCGTTCCAAATTGTCTGCCACTTGCGAGGTGCGTTCCAATGCGCTCCCCGACGGCAGATAAATTTCTACGGCAAACTGGTTGCGGTCTGCCGTCGGCATCATCTGCTGGGGCAGCGTACCTATAAGCAACATACTGATAACAATAGACAACACTCCTGCCGCCAATGTAGATTTCGGCCAGCGGAAACAGAAATCTATCAACCGGTTGTAATAATGTTGCAGCCAATCGAGAAAAGAGAATGATTTGCCGTCCGTCTGCATTGGTTCGCGGATAAACCAGAACTGCATGAAAGGTACAAGCATCGTGGCAACCAACAAAGACACTCCCAATATCAGCGTAATGGCCCAAGGGAACGTCAGGAGAAAGTCGTGCAACATGCCTGTCGTGGTCAGCAGGAACGGAAAGAACGTGATGCTGATGGCCAAAGTTGCGGAAAGGATGGACTTGAAGAAGTGGGTGGCACTCTCGATGGAAGCGTGCCAGCGCGACATGCCTTCGCCCAATTTTTCCAGATAGCTGTCGATAATGACGATGGAGTTATCCACAATCATGCCTAAAGTCAATATAAGCGCGGCTAAAGACACTGTGTTCAGCTCTACGTCGAAGCCATAAAACAGCCCCAAAGAAATGAATATGGTGATGGGAATGGTGGAAGCCGCTACCAGTGCCACACGCAGCGGAAGCAACAGTACGACCACTATAACGACGGCTACAATGGCGATGAGCAATTCTTTCAGAAAGTTATATACGCTGTCGCCTACCACCTGACTTTGGTCGGTGATGCGGAATATCCCGACTTCCTCGGGAAGTTCTTCCTGCTTGAACGTGTCCAACGTCTTGTTTACCTCATTGCCCATCGCCACGATGTTCTGTCCTTTTTTCATTTCGACAGACAGCAACAGGCACTTCTTTCCGTTGTAGGTGATATAACTGTCGGGGGTAGGGTATTCGCGGACGACACGTGCCACATCCTTCAACCGCACCACATTGCCTTGCGGATCAGTATAAACGATTTGTTGCTGCACATCGTTCACTGTATTGAGCGATCGGCTGACATAAACAGGCGTTACCTGTTCATCGGTCTGCAATCTTCCGCCGCTGGTAGCGAACCCTTTTTGCATCAAAGCCAATGCAAGCGTCCGGTCATTGATGCCATAATGGGAAAGACGGTCGTTGTCTATGTAAACTGAAATCTGCTCATACTGCATTCCGCTTACCGTCATACGTCCGACCGACGGGATACGGCGCAGACGCTCTTGAAGCGCGTCCATGTAGGCATCCAGTTCGCGATAGGTCTTCTCTTCGCTTTCCATTGCGATGAGTAATGCCGATGTATCACCGAAATCGTCCATGACTTGTACGGCCAACACATTGGACGGCAATTGGGCTTTGAAGTTGGATATACCATGCTTGAACTTGCTCCAGAACTCATCCTTGTTGTTCAAATCATCGTTCAGCTGTACCTGAATATAGACAATTCCGTCCCGGCTGCGGGAAAATGTCTTTTCCTTTTTTACTTCTTTGTAGCTGAAAATATATTCTTCCAAAGGCTTTGCCACCTGTTCCACCATTTCTTGTGCCGTATTGCCCGGTGCCACCGCGACTACAATACCTTGACGGATGGTAAAATCGGGAAATTCGTTTTTACGCATCTGCGGCAAGCTGTAGATGCCGAATGCCACAAGACAAGTTACGCACAAAATGACGATCTGCCGGTAGTGCATGGCCCATTCCACAAAATTGCGTTTCTTCATAATGTCACCTCCGTTCCTTCACAGACCTTCTGCTGTCCCTCTACAATAATACTGTCGTTTGCGGAAAGGCCGGACGAGACGATTACGCCATCGGCCATGTATTCATCGCAAACGATGATGTTCTTATGGGCTTTTCCGTCTTTTACGCTCCATACGAAAGATTGGTTGTGCTCGTCTATTTGGACAACATGCGCAGGTATGACACAAATTTCTTGGGAATCTGTCTTAGATGGCTGTAAGGACACTTCCGTAACCATTCCGGACATAATCTCTTTGTCTGGATTTTCCAATTTCAGTTTCACCTCATACGTGCGTGAAAGCGGATTTGCCACGACTCCTTTTTCTACAATCTTGGCGATGAAAGTCTTTCCTCCCAAGGCCGTGATTGCGATTTCCGCCTTTTGACCGGTGCTGACAAAACTCATTTCAGTTTCCGGTACCGATATTTTTACTACCAATGAAGAGGCTGTTACTAATCGTGCAACGGACATTCCCGGTGCGACATTTTCTCCTGCCTCCCTATTCTTTTCCGCAATGACTCCGGAAAAAGGTGCATGGAGTTTGCAGTCGTCCAATTTCCTCTTCGCAATCTGTTCCATAGAATGGGCTTGTTCCAATTTGCTTTGCACTTCCACCCATTTCATGTCGGGCAGGCTGCCTTTGTCATGCAGTTCCTTCATACGTCGGTAAGCATCTTCCGCCTGTTCAAGTACGGCTTTCGCGGCCTGATAGCTGTTTTGCATGGGCGTGGGGTCGAGTGTCGCGATGAGTTGCCCGGCATTCACCTGCTGCCCCAAACAGACATGCATGGTTTGTATCGTGCCTGCCGTGGCGAAACTGAGCGATGTCCCATTTTCCTCTTCTACCGTACCGGAATACTGTTTCGGATTCACATAGGTATTGTTCTGTATTGATACAGCCTTTACTTTTACAGGTTCATGGACTTTTAGTTTTTCCTCATTTCCCTGACATCCAGTCAAGAATGGAATTAGCCATAATGCGGCTGTTACAATTCTTTTTTCCATCATATTCATTTTTTATTGCTGATTTTTTCCGCAAAAGAATGAGGTTCTGTGCAGAAACAGTCCCATTCCATGCCTCTAAAAATGTTCTATTTTCTCCACTCACGATTAAATATGATTTTTGGAACAGTATATAGTCCCTTTGGAATAATGAATTGCGATAATTTTTCCGTTATTTTGTGTCAACGAATGTAACGCATTAGCTTATCATAATGGAAAAAGGAAATTTGGCGAATTTGAAAGATTGGGAAGGTATCGTGTACAACGATGGCGAGTTGGCTTTTTTCGACAATATACGCAATATACGTATATTTGATTTTCCTGTTCAATTTGAATTTTATGTCATTGTGCTTGTTACAAGCGGAAGGGCAACCGTACAAATCAACGGGACGACATACGAAGCTAAAAAAGACGACCTGTTCATCTGTCCGCCCAATAACATCGTTGACAGCGGTCTGATGAGTATCGACTTTCAAGGGCATTGTATTTGTGTATCTTCTTCTTACATACAGCAGTTCGTACCTCTTGCGGAAAACTTATGGGACATTAAAATGCTTTTCGATGCCAATCCGATATGCACACTTCAACCGGAGGAAGCCAAGATCTTTTGTCAGTACTACGACCTTCTTTGCACCAAGACACAGTATTCTTCCGTCAAACAGAAAAGAGTGATAGGAACTATTATGCTTGCTTTAATTTACGACATGCAAATTGTATTGGAACGTGTCGTACAGCATAATCCTCGACCATTCACATCACGCGAAACCCTGTTTAAGCGTTTCATAGATTTGATAGAATCTTCTTATCCAAGGCCGCGTTCTGTTTCATATTACGCAGAACGCCTGAATGTCACTCCTAAATACTTTTCTTCTGTCTGTAGGCAGGTGGGAGGACAGAAAGCGACAGATTTCATAGATCAATATGTGGTGAAAGATATTGTTTACCTGATGAACCATACGCAGAAAAGTATTAAAGAGATAGCTTGTGAATTGGATTTTTCCAATCTTTCATTTTTCGGGAAATATGTGAAAAAACATTTGGGTTTGTCTCCCAAAGCCTATCGGGAACAGGTTATAAGTAGGAATGAAGGATAGGAAGCGGATATTTTCCCCCATCCTCTGTTTGGTATTTCCGGCACCGTACCAGGATTTTCCGTTCGCCTATCGTAGTGGCAAAAAGGTAGACATCGCCCCCTTCTGTCAGCTTCAGACGCTTGCGAAGCTCGCCTACAGAGGCGGGAAAGTTGCGGATGGTCAGGTTGGCTTGCTTCACTCCGTCCAATAAATCTTTCACTTCTTTCTTGCCGAAGCCACACCAGCCTTCGATGTGGAAGACGCGGCCGGGGAAGTCGGGCAGCAAGGTGTCAGACGTATAGAGGTGGCTATTGGGATGGAGCTTCACCATATTATATATAGAAGCAAGCGTGCGGAAAGCGCCGGCCTTCAGGATGGAGGCGTTTGGCTCGTAAAGGTAAGCGCAGGGCGTGTCGGCATAGTGGCATACAGCTTCTTGCTCGCTCTGTCGGGTAAACGTCAAAGGGGGTTGGGCGGTGCCGAGGTTGACGCAATGAATGGGAACTTCGTTCGGTTGCAGGTCGGCTTTCTTGCTGAGCACTAAGAGCATTTCTTTGCATTCGTTCGCCACGGACACGATGTGTGCCTCGGCCACATGGCGCAAGTCGTGCAATGCTTGGCGAAGGTCGAGCATCGGCGAAAGTTTGACCAGCACTTGGCGGGACTTTGCCAGCAGAAGTTCTTCCAAGGCAGATACATCCGGTTCACAATCGGCTATGGCAATGACCTTTCCTCCGTGTCCGTCGCGCCGGGCGGGGTCGATGAATATCCAGTCGACGGGTGTCATTCCTTCCAGATACTCCACGCTATCGGCGTGATGCACATCAACATGTGTCAATCCTAATACGGGAAAATTGTGCCGGGCGATGTCGCACAGCATTTCTTGCCTTTCCACGTAGTCCGCTTGCCGGAAGAGGAAAGAAAGGAAAGCGCAATCGATGCCAAATCCACCGGTCAGGTCGGTCAAAGTGTCCCTAATCCCCTTTCGGCTTTCTATGATAGAAACTTTGTAGCGTGCGGTCAGTTCCGAGGAACATTGCTCCAAGGACAGATGGGGCGGATATAGTATCGCTTCGCAGGCGGCCCATGTCGGCACTTTGTTCTTCAGGATTTGCCATCCGCTTATTTGGGTAAGGGCAAGGGACATGTCCACCTCCGGGTATTTGGTGGCTTGTAGGGCTAATGCCCGGACATCGTCCGTACGGTGTCCGCGGATGAAGCGTAGGGTTTCTTCGGAAATGACTCGCATCGTCTACATTCATATGTTATTCTACTCCACCGGTGCCACCACTTCCTCCACCGGACTTCACATCGTCATTGCTGATGGTGCGGGCGGCCTTCTTCACACTGGCTTTCAATTCTCCAAAACGATAGCTGACACTCAGGCCGAAGCGCATTTGCGGATATTTGTTCCACGTGTCGCTCACAAAACCCGTACCTTCTATGTGGGACGAGAAGCGGTTATACTTCTTGAAGAAATTGCTGGCAAATGCCGATAAGGATAAGCGACGCTCCATGAACGACTTGTTAAGGTTTATGCTATAGCCAAAGAAACTGCTGCCTTTGCCCTGCAGCATAATCCAGGGAGTTTGCCCAAATACATTCAGGCTCAGCCTCCAATCGTATTTAAAAGTCTGCTGCGCACCTCCATAGCCAAAGAAATTCCAACCATCATTCTCCAAACCGCCCGCTCCCTTTAACTTGGTATAACCACTATACAAATTAGTATAAATGCGAGTGCCCTTAGAGGCATTCCAATTGACATAAGCATTCAGGCTAAAGTCGCGGCTCTTACCGATATTCTGATAGGTGGTGTAAAGCACGTCCTTGCCTGTTTTCTTGTCTTCCGACAGGTCGGCTATGTCATCTTCAGACATCAAGCTTGTGACAGACTGAATACTATTGTTGGTGAACGAATAGCGGGCGGAAAGATTCAGATTGAATTTCGGTGTGAAGTTGCTGTAGCTCAACGAGAAAGCATGGCTGTGTTCGCTCTCCAATTCCGAATTACCTTGGCTGAGATTGGAAGGATTGCTATCGTCCAAATAAGGATTCAGATACCAAATTCCGGGACGGTAGATACGCATGTTATACCCCAAGCGGAAATTGGACAGGTCGGTCAGCTTCCAGCCGATGGAGGCAGAAGGCACCACATCATCATAGTGCTTGCGGAAGTCATCCCCCCGCCCCAGCAAGTATTTCACATCCTCAATGGTATGCTCGTAGCGTACACCTAAGCGACCGGAAAGTTTTTTCCACGTGAGTCCGTATCCCAAGTAAGCGGCTATAATATCGTTCTGATGCCGATAGTGCGAGCTATGTTCTTCATCGAATGTATACTCTGAAGCATCAGCGGCCGTTCTCAAATAGCGGTCATTGTCGGAAGAGTTATTGCGAAGGATGTATTTCACACCGCCTTCAATTGTGTGCGCCTTGCCGATAGGTGTTGTATAGTCCGCCTGAAAGGTATGCTCGGTCGTGTTTTGCTCACCATTGTTTTGTTGGTCTTCCAATCGGCGCAGATAGTCGGCCCAATCAGTATTATAACCTTCCTCTATGTCATATTCCGTATCAGCATCCGATGTTTGAGGACGGGTATTGACTTTGTAGGAGAAGGTCAGCATACGTCCCTTCACCGTAGGCGAGATGCGTTGATAATCAACGCTTCCATCGATGGAATACCACGATGAATGGCTATAACTATTTGTAGCATAGCGATACAGCATACCGCCATCCAATGGCGAAGTGCCTACATAATTGGTTCCTCCTCGGCTATTATTGCCACCTCCCCACAAACCGAAAGAGGCGGACACCAGATTCAAGGTATCAATCTCGTAGCTGGCTTCCAGACTTCCCGACTGAAAGTTTCCATGGCCTTTGCTGCTCCCGTCATAGTCAAGGTTAGCCACGTCCGAAGTGGCATCCGTAGCCCGTTGCGTACCTCCCGAATAGCTTCGCGGACTATTATTGTAATTGTAATTGTAACGCGCGCTCAGCGTGAACTTTCCCTTCTGCACCGTTCCGAACAAGCCTCCGCCGGCTCCAGTATTGCTCACGTTGCCGCTCAATGTCACGGTATATCCTTCGAATCCTCCTCCTTCGGTCACAATATTCAGAATGCCACCTACGCCCTCAGCATCGTATTTAGGTCCCGGATTGGTAATCACCTCAATGTGTTTGATGGTATTGGCGGGCATACTCTTCAGCACTTCCGTGGGATTGTTACTCATCATATTGTTGGGCTTCCCGTTGACATACACTTTAAATGAGCTACTGCCGTTCACCTTAATGTTATCCTCGCCATCCACGGTTACCAGTGGCACTTTGCGAAGCATCTCCAGCACGGTGTTCGTCTCCGAATCGGGGTCATCCTTCACGCTATATTCTATTTTATCGATGTCCGCTCTCACCAACGGCTTTTGTGCCACCACTTCCACTTGCCCCAGCTCGTTGGCAGCATCGGTCATGTAAAGCGTACCAAAGTCCACTAGCTTCTCACCGGACTTTACGGTAAAATTCTTCACAATAGTCGTACGTCCCACGGATGTGATGACCAATATGAAATTTCCTCTTCCACTGACGCTTTCTTTAAAACGTCCTTGAAGGTCAGAAATCATCATTTTCACCGGTTTATCCGGATTGTTCTTACGTGCTACACGGATGGTGGCGTAAGGCTCTCCTTCTTGCGTCAGAGAGTCGAGCAACACACCTTTCACTTGAAAGGCGGATGCGGCATTTTGCGCTGCTGCCAGCCCGGATAGCAAAAGCATCCACAGCAGCGTCATCATTCTCAGTCTCATGAGTTTTTCAGTTTATCAATTGTCTATTCTTGTTTTATGCCCTAACCCAGGCATAGGTCTATAACCCAAATTATATTCGAGCGACAAAAATAAAGTTTTCTGAAGCAACTCCGAACGCTTCGGAGTTAAAAAAGATTATAAGCTTTAGTCAAAGCAAATAGAATAGAACGAGCAAGACAATGTTTACCCCAACAACAACGCCAAAGCCACGCATCATCCATGGACGTAACGCACTCTTCCGTCCGGCAAAGAGCAAGCCATAGCAAAGATTAACAAGAATATTACTGAGGATAGCTTGCAGGCTGCATGCTGTAATGACGAGAGTCGCCACCCCTCCTGTGCCTTGCAATAAGTTCAGGATGAAAGGCGTAATATCGCTCACCCCCGATACAAATGACAACACCGACAAGCCACGTGTCCCGGCATATACTAATGTATAATGTGTAACAACGGTAAACACCACAAACAGCACGGCAAATATCAAAGCCACTTTAAACTCCAATGGGTTGCTGGTGTCTTCCTCCTCTATTTGCCCTTCCACGCTCACCGGACGGCGCGAATGGATATACCAAGCTACGCCACCGGCTATGAATGCCATTACGAGCAAGTAAGGATAAATGACGGCCAACGTCTCCAAACTAAAAATGCCAATCAGAATAAGAAAGCGGAGAAACATCATGCTCACAGCCATCAGCATGGCAGCCACATATTCCGGTGCTTCATCCGCCGTAGCGGCACGGCTTTTACGGGCCAAGACAGTGATGGTGGCCGTGCTGCTATAAAGTCCGCCTACAATGCCGGATACCAATATGCCCGACTGGCGAAACACATAGCGGCGCAACAAGTACGACAGGTAGGAAATGCCAGACACCACCACCGTGGCCAGCCACACCGCATGCGGAGTCAGGTTAATGCCGGGAATCAGATTTTCCCTGGGAAGCATTGGCAGGATGATACCGCTGATAGCCAAAAATTTAGCCAGCGTTATCATCTCGTCATTCTTCATCCGTTGGGCCAGTTCGGTAAAGGTGTGCTTCAACTCGGTGAAGAGCAACACCGTCACCACCACCATAATATAAAACCAAGAGGGCTGTGTGGCCACAATAGGTGCCAAGCAATAAGTGATGAGCGCAATAACAATAGTTGTCACGCCAAACACGTGATACTTCATCTGCTTGACGTAATAATTCAGTGCTAGCAACAAGCCCAATATCGCTCCGCCACCCATGAAGAGCCGATAATCGTCTGGCTCGAGGATATAAAGCAAATAGCCCAAAATGCCGATAAAGGTAAACGTACGGTCGGTGCCAAACAAAGTGGTTTCCCCCTCACGCTTCAGGCTGATGCGCCGTTGCGAAAGCCCGATGAGCAAGGAGAACACGGTCACCAATAAAAAAGTGACCAATTCGTCCGGCACGTATTGGTACAATTTATCCATGTGGCTTTATCCATTATAATCTTCCCCACTCCTTAAAGGGATGTCTTGTTAATTGCGCATTGTAATAGCGCACGTCCCCGGTCACCTCTTGGCCGATGAAATCGGGCTTCACAAACGGCTCGTTTTCCGATGCCAGTTCCACTTCGGCCATGGTCAACCCTTCATTCTCGCCATAAAACTCGTCTACCTCGAACACGTGCTTACCGCTGCGCACCAAGTAGCGCGTCTTGTCTATCACGCCCGGCTCGCATAGCTTCATCAATTCTTCGGCCTCGGCCAAAGGTATTTCTTTTTCCCACTCATAGCGGCTCATACCTGCGGCGTCTGCCGCTCCTTTGATGGTAAGGAATCCCTGTTCATCGCGGATGCGCACCCTCACCGTCCTTCCCCGTGCGCTACAGATGTATCCTTGCACAATGTGACTATGCGCGTATGCCTGCGACTTATATTCGCCTTCCACTAGGAATTTGCGTTCAATCTCTTGCGCCATGACATTCCTTCTTGGCAGATTTTATCCCCATTGTGAATAAGCGATGAACATCAGTATTACCAAGATGATGGCTATCACGCCCATGGTTATCATCACTTTCTTGCCCTGTTGTTCTTCTTTTTCCTCACGTATTTGTTTTCTGTTTTTCTTTCCCATATTATATTTTGTTTTTTAAAGGTGTAACATCAAGCAAAGGAAATGATAATTTGGGAAGAAAACAAGTGAAATAGAAATATTTTTTATAGCTTTGTGACATTTATGAGAATTATATGAAGACATTCAAGCGACAGACCTTCGTTATACTCAGCCTTATCCTCCTCGGAATAGGGCTGAACGGCTGCACCGTGAACGATGAGTATGGCTATCCGGGAGGAGGAGCCACCACGTGGCAATTGTGCGACCACACGTGGCAAGGATATTATTCGTGGGATGACGGGACGCTAGTCGACCATCAGATATTCTTTTATCCCGACGGACGGGGCTATGAGTCGCTGGTGTGCAATTATTATGGCGAAGTGTGGGAGGAATATTATAACTTTTACTGGCATTGGGCCAATAACCTCCATAACTCTATTGCGCTGGAGTATCCGGGCGGTGTGGTTCTTTATATGGATCATGTATACATCGACTTCGACCTTTTTTCCTGCCTGCTGGACGGCATATTCGTAACCTTCCGGGGACTGTAGGCAAATCGTCCGTTGAATGTCCGTTTGCTCTGCATCGCAAAGGAAGCCCTTCCGCGAAAGGAAGACGAGGCCTTGGCGAAGCATTGAAACGGGAAAGCATATTTATGCGGGAAAGTCAATCGAAAAAGGCGGATTATTAGGCAAAAGAATATATCTTTGCAAACGAAAAAGAAAAGACTTATGACCACCATCGATATCATTATACTATTTATTATCAGCATCGGCATCCTGCTGGGTCTTGTCAAAGGGGCACTGAAGCAATTAGCCGGCCTGCTGGGATTGATTGTGGGTTTGCTGGCCGCCAAAGCCTTGTATGCCACCGTGGCCACACAGGTGTTCAGCCATGTGACGGACAACATGACCGTGGCGCAGTTATTGGGATTCCTTACCATCTGGATAATTGTCCCCTTGCTCTTTTGGGGAGTGGCCTACCTGCTGACCAAAGCATTGGACGTTGTTTGCCTGGGCTGGATAAACCGCCTGCTGGGCGGCGTGCTGGGCGGTATGGTACATGCTCTGTTGGTTAGCCTGCTGATATGTGTATTAGAGGCTGTAGATACAAAAAACGACCTCATCAGCAAAGGACAGAAGCAGGAGTCTATACTTTACTACCGCATGGAGCCGTTGGCAGGGCTCTTCTTCCCCGCCGCCAAAGAATTTACCGAACAAATTTATAACGAGATAAACGATGCGACCGAACGAATTTGATAAAAACCAAGATAGGAGCGGCAAGGCCGATAACGAACTGGTGCGCCGCCTGGCCGAAGAAAAATACAAGTACGGCTTCACCACCGACGTGCATACCGACATCATCGACCGCGGCCTGACGGAGGACACCGTGCGCCTCATCTCCGAGAAGAAGGGTGAGCCGGACTGGCTCCTGAAGTTCCGCCTCAAGGCCTACCGCCACTGGCTGACGATGGAGATGCCTACGTGGGCACACCTCCGCATCCCGGAGATAGACTACCAAAGCATCTCCTACTACGCCGATCCCACCGCGCAGAAGAAGAACGCGCCCAAGAGCATGGACGACGTGGATCCCGAACTCATCAAGACCTTCAACAAGCTGGGCATCCCCCTGGAGGAACAGATGGCGCTGAGCGGCATGGCCGTGGACGCCGTGATGGACTCCGTGTCCGTCAAGACCACCTTCAAGGAGACGCTCATGGAGAAGGGCATTATCTTCTGCTCCATCAGCGAGGCCGTGCGCGAGCATCCCGACCTGGTGCAGAAATATCTTGGCTCGGTGGTGCCCTACCGCGACAACTTCTTCGCCGCGCTCAACTCCGCCGTCTTCTCCGACGGGTCGTTCGTCTACATCCCCAAGGGCGTGCGCTGCCCCATGGAGCTGAGCACCTACTTCCGCATCAACGCACGGAACACGGGGCAGTTTGAGCGCACCCTCATCGTGGCGGACGATGACTCTTACGTCTCCTACTTGGAGGGCTGCACCGCCCCCATGCGCGACGAGAACCAGCTGCACGCCGCCATCGTGGAAATCGTGGTGCACGACCGTGCCGAGGTGAAGTACAGCACCGTGCAGAACTGGTATCCCGGCGACGCCGAGGGCCGCGGCGGTGTCTACAATTTCGTCACCAAGCGCGGCCTCTGCAAGGGCGAATCGTCCAAGCTCTCGTGGACGCAGGTGGAGACGGGCAGCGCCATCACCTGGAAATACCCCAGCACCATCCTGGCGGGCGACAACTCCGTGGGCGAGTTCTACAGCGTGGCCGTCACCAACCACCACCAACAGGCCGACACGGGCACGAAGATGATTCACCTGGGGCGCAACACCCGCTCCACCATCGTCAGCAAGGGCATCTCCGCCGGGCTGAGCGAGAACTCCTACCGCGGCCTGGTGAAGGTGGGCCAGCGTGCCGACAACGCCCGTAACTACAGCCAGTGCGACTCCCTCCTGCTGGGCAGCCGCTGCGGCGCGCACACCTTCCCCTACATGGACATCCACAACGAGACGGCCATCGTGGAGCACGAAGCCACCACCTCGAAGATTAGCGAGGACCAGCTGTTCTACTGCAACCAGCGCGGCATCAACACCGAGGACGCCGTGGGCCTCATCGTCAACGGCTACGCCAAAGAAGTGCTCAACAAGCTGCCCATGGAGTTTGCCGTGGAGGCGCAGAAGCTGCTGAGCGTGTCGCTGGAGGGGAGTGTGGGATAAAAACAAGAAGAAGGGAAACTATAAGCAAGGCGGAGAAAATAAAGAAAACCGCCTTGCTTTTAAGAAACTGTTTTGAATTTATCGTGCGATGATTTGGGATGAGTTTTTGAGACATTTTTGCTTCTGTGATGAGGAAGATAGGGGCTATCTGACGAAGAATAGAAGCAAAAATGTCTCAAAAAATCTCCCAAAGCACACACGAAAACGAATATATCAAGCCAAGAAAAACTTTTTGTAGAAATTCAAAACAGTTACTAAGAATGCGAAATTAATTATCGGAACCGAGGCAATATCTCCAATTCGATAAACTCCTTGCAGCGGTCCATACAATGCTTCAGCCTTCGGTCCCAGTCATCAATCTGCCACCATTCCAGTGTCGGATTTATGATACTTCGGTCCGGATAAAGTTTATAGGCGATGCAATACTTCCAAAGCGTTTTCAATTCGGATTCCCAATATTGCATGGGGCCCCACTCCGGCTCCCATACGATAAAACGATTTTCGTGCATGCCGTAGCATACTGCGTAGTTCATCCTATCGAAGTCATTATACATGTAAAGAATGGTGGGAATATCATGCTTTTTCAACCGTTCTATGTCCATCAGGTCGGGCACAACGGTAAATCCGGCTCGCCTGGCTGCTTCTGTCAGCGCGTGAGCAGCATGTCCCGGCTCGCTCTTGCACCACTCTTTCACCTGCTCCCACGTAGTTGTTCCACCATAGTACTTAATGGCAGTCATCAGACAAGCTGCTGATGCCCCGCCTGTTTCGTCTGTCCGGACAAACGAATCTTTGATTTTCTTCAATTCATCTTCAGTCATATTTTTATTTTTATAGGTTCGTCAAATGGGAATTTAGCGCGCGCAAGCGCGCTTTAAATTAAAAATGAAGAATTAAGAATGAAGAATACCATGCGGTATAAGAATGTGCTATAACAGCGCAGCCTAATTCTTCATTCATCATTCTTAATTCTTCATTCAAGCGGGGCTCCGCCCCGCTAAATTATCATTTAAAAACCTCTTTTATAGGGGCAAAGATCCGGCTCAATATACTTTGGCTTAGTGTAATAATCTCCGCCTGTCCGGATAGCCCAACCTCATAATTTATCTTCTTGCCGTTTGTAGTACTCAACTCGTTCGGAAAGGCTATCTCAATGGCGTAGTTCTTATTGTGAGGAATAAAGGAGACAGATGCCACTTGGCCCGTCAGTTTGCCATACGATTGGGAGGGATATTTGTTCAGTTCAATGTTCACTTTATCGCCTACCGCTATATTTGCTATTTGCGCTTCATCTACCAACACATGTCCGGTTGGCGTACCTCGTTTTTCTGACAGAACGGTACAAAGCGTATCACCTTCCGCAATTCGTTCGTCCAAGCTCCAGCTTTTTCCCCATAGTACGGTACCACTGTTTCGGCATTTTATCAGGTAGGTGTTGTCCCAAGTCTTCAGCTGGTTCACCATGTTTTCATACGCCAGTTCCAATGTCCGGAGATTCTTTGCGACCTCCATTTGATGGGCGATTTTCAAGTCAAAGAGTTCCCGCTTGACGTTCAACAGGCTCAGTTCGTCCGCTTTTCCGCTTGCATGAAGAATCTTCAGTTCCTCATCCAAAAATTTCTTTTTCTGCGGATATAAGTCAAATTCGTGATACATCAGACAATTTCTGACAGCCTGTGTAAATTGTTCATAAGCCGGAGTCATGTCGCCCATAATCAAGTCGAAAGGATAGTTTTGCAGGTAATCGGCATTGAGCGTCCGATAATAATATTCCACCTTGGTCAGCACTTGGCAGAAGGTCTTGACATCTTCCAAGGATGCAGTGTTCTTGAAGATACCCAGTGTGTCGCCTGCCCGTACCGGTGCTCCGTCTTCTACCAGAAAACGATCTATCATACCGGTATGGTTCGATGTAATCCATTCCACACTACCCGTATCATCAATACGGATGTGTTGTTTCACCACGTCCGGGTATTGAAACAAGGCGCTTCCTATTACCAAGAGTATAATCAGTCCGTACACCGTGTAGCTACCCGTGTAGATTAGCCAGCCGGGCATGTCACCCAGCATATCGTTGTTTTCCGTGTGATAGACTTCTATCCGTTCCGGATCATTCGGTTTGTAGATTTCTTCCATATTCCTTCTCTTTTCGTTAAGCGCTTAATTCCAATTGGTTCTTGACAAGTCTGTAATAATCTCCTTGCTGTGCTATCAGCGATTCATGCGTGCCTTGCTCCGTTATTTCACCTTCCTTCAATACGACTATCTGATCTGCGTTACGTACGGTACTCAAACGGTGCGCCACGATGACTACGGTCTTATTGCGGAAAAATTGATCCAAGTGTTGTTGGATGACTTTTTCGTTATCCGTATCAAGCGCATTGGTCGCTTCGTCAAAGAACAAGTAGTCCGGGTTGCGGTAGATGGCACGCGCTATCAGGATACGCTGTTTCTGACCTTGGCTCAATCCTTGTCCGGTATTGCCTATCTTGGTATTGTATTTCAGTGGTAAAGCCTCAATGAAATCCCGGATATTGGCCATTTCCACTGCATAGGCCATGCGTTCCCGGTCTATCGCTTCCCCGTCCGGAGCGATGTTGTTGGCTATGGTGTCGCCAAAGATGAATCCCTCCTGCATCACTACTCCGCAATGTTTTCGCCACTCTTTGAAACTTATCTTTTGCAACGAATGTCCGCCTATGCGGATGTCTCCTCCCGTAGGCGGATAAAACCCAAGCATCAGTTTGATCAGTGTCGTTTTTCCGCTTCCGCTCAATCCCACGATGGCGGTTGTTTTTCCTGCGGGAATATCCAGTGACAGGTTCTTGATAATCAGACGCGATTTTTCCGAACCGTACGTGAAAGACAAGTTTCGCAACGATATGCCTTCCTTCCCGGACAAGTCTGTATTTGTCAAGCCGTTGTCCGCTTCTTCGTCCGGTTTACCGTGTATTTCGCCCAAACGTTCCAAACTGAGTTTGGCATCCTGCGTAGCCTGCATGAAAGAGACAAACTGGCTTACCGGTCCCTGCATTTGCCCAATGATGTATTGAATGGAAAGCATAACGCCTAACGTGATGTTCCCTTGCAACACCGCTGTAGCGGACAGGACGGTTATCAGGATATTCTTCACCTCGTTAATAAGTACCGCTCCCACCTGTTGCCACTGCCCTAGGTTCAGCGAACTCATGTTGATATGAAACAGCGAAGCCTGTATGTTCTCCCATTCCCAGCGTTTTTGTTGCTCGCATCCCAGCAATTTAATATCCTGCATACCATATATTAATTGGATCAGGTTATTTTGATTGACGGCCATCTGCTCAAAATTCTTTTTGTCCAGATCGGCACGTTTGCGCATGAACAGCATGACCCATCCGACATAGAGCAGACTGAAGAACAGAAATACAAGGAATATTTTCCAGTTGTACACGGCCAGCACGCTGCCAAAAATAACGATGGTAAGCGTGGCAAACAGTATCTGTAGCACAGACTGCGTAAGAAAACTCTCAATGCGTCCGTGATCCTCAATGCGGCGTATCAGGTCGCCTGCCAATTTGCTGTCAAAGAACCGCATGGGGAGTTTCATCAGCTTAGTAAGAAAGTCCGATATGAGCGACACGTTGACCCGTGTGCTGACATGCAGCAGAATGCAACGCCGTATCACTTCTATCAAGGTACGGCTAAACACCAGCATCAGCTGTGCCGCCAGCACCAGTTGGATAAAATTCAGGTTGCGGTGTCCAATGCCTTGGTCTACAATGGTCTGCGTCAGGAAAGGAAATACCAGTTGCAGCACGCTGCCGGCCAATAGTCCCAATACCAATTGCAGCATGGCTTTGCGGTAAGGGCGCACGTAGTGCAGCAAGTACCATAGGGAAAGTTTTTCATACTTGATGGGTTCTGTCTCATAGAATTGGGGCGTTACCTCCACCAGCATGGCTACACCTTTCTCCATGCCGTCCTTCCGGGTGCTTATCCAACATTTCCGCAACTCCTCTTCTTCGTATTTCAGCAGTCCGTAAGCCGGGTCGGCTATGTAGAAGTATGTTTTCCCCTTCTTTCGCTCTACCCGGTACAGTACGACGAAATGCTCTTGTTGCCAATGCAGGATGCACGGCAGTTTGGATTGCTGTTTCAGTTTTTCCAGGGTGGTACGCACACCGGTCGTACGCATCCCGATGCTTTCCGCCGCAACGCTGATGCCAAGCAGGTTGACGCCGGTACGTTGAATGTAAGCGTGGTCTCGTAGCTGCTGCACGGAGAAGCGCTTGCCATAATAGGCCGCTATCATGCGCAGGCAGGTCGGTCCGCAATCCATGGCGTCCAATTGTTTGTAAAATGGAAATCGTTTCATACTTCTTTCGGTTGATGTTGTTCCAGATAGTCGCCAAGCCGGCCTATCAATGCATCCAGTTTCCGGTTCTGTTCCCTGTAGAATAGCCTCAACTGCTTTTGTCGCTCCACCAGTTGAGGATGGTCGGCCAGCATGTCGCGTATCCGGCGTTCCAAGCGTGAGGGAGTAAGGTGTTTCCGTTCGTTGGCCGACAACTGCCACGTGGGTACACTGGCAAACACGCCGTCCATCCACGCGACACTGCTCTCGTCCGTCAGTATCAAGTCGCATAGAGGCAGCAAAGGCTGTAGTTCCTGCTGTCGATAGACGCTGACGTTTTCCGGCCAGGCAAACCACGTTTCCTCTATCCGCTGTTTTCCGGTTGAGAGGATGAAACGGAAGTCGGGACAATGGCGTGCGCAATAATCCAACACCCGGTAGCATTGCTGCATTCCTTCACCGGCCACACCGATGACTGTCGTTCCGGGTTGCTGTTCTTTTATTCTGTTTATTTCTCCGATAAAATCCGCCTGTCGCGGACTGTGCGAGAAAGGTTTGCATGACAAAGGGGGCAGATGGATCCATAAGTCTCCGTTTGCTTCATCCAGACACAGTTCGTCCTGTTCTCGCTGCACCGTTATGTAGGCGACTATGCTGCCGAAGTGGCGGTACACATCAGCCCGCTTGCGGAATACCGGGTCCAGAAACACAAGGTCGGGCGTTGAGAGCCATAAATCACTCGGATATTTCACAAGCAAGATACCGCGGCCTATCAGTCTCCCACGGAACACCGGACTGTCAAAGTAATTGTAATATACGGTGTTTCCCTGCTCAAACATCCGTTCGGCCAGGCGTAGCGATACCCGTAGCTCGCCCGTCTGAGGGCGGACATCAAATGCAAATCTATAATCCATTCCCATATCCTAAATTGTATTTCATTGTTGGTGCCCATGCGCACCTTGGATCCGGATAGTCCCAGCAATCCGGTCCGTATGCCTTGATAATGTCACTCCAGCAACGGTTACGATACCCGAAGCATTGCTCAAAGAGGGCGCAACGGCTGCAAGGACTTTGCGGCTGTAGGTCAGTTTGCCGCAAAGAGCATAGGCTGTGGGCTTTTTTCGAGTTCCATACTTCTTTCAATGTCATGCTTGTCACATCGCCGATAAGGAAACGCGGGTTCCAATAAAGCTGTTCGCAGATAGTCACCTTCCCATCGGGCAATACAAACAGATGGCTGTTCAGCGCAGAACATTCACTACCCTCGAAACGGCAACTGCCGCCTGTTGTCTGGCCATAGTGTCTGTCCAACACGTCCTTCCCCAAAATTATGGGAAAAGGAGACCTCCCCTTTATGGACCTTTCCACCTCTCCAAACAGTTCTTCCAACTGTCGTCTGTCCGGTTTCAGGCGTGCTAAGTCCGCGTAAGGCTTGGTGATGGAGTTGCTCACCGGAACAAGCCGCCAGTCCTGCAAACGCTTCAAACGGCACAGTTCTTCATACAAAGCCTCCAGTACTTTCCAATGGCTGTTCGAAGTGGTCAGTACGGTAGCCACCTGATAATTCAGTCCGCTTTCATCCAACAAGCGAAGTCCTTCCAGCACCGCACGGACATATCCCGGTTTCGTATCGGTCAGTGGATTGACAATCGCATCTGACGCCGCGTCCAGCGATACCTGAATCACGCCTTTGTATCCGCAGGCTTTCAAGCTGTTGACCATTGCCCGGTTCAGTGGAATTTTGGTAGAAAGAAAATCCGGTTCCATATCCAGTTTTACCGTCTCTTGCAGCAATAAGGGCCAATCCGGATGCAGAAACACTTCCCCACCCATCAGATTGACGCTTGCCACTTCCAGCCGGGCTGCCTCCCGTATCAGTTCCAGCCAGCGTGCGGTAGAAAGCGGATTCGCTACCCGTGTAGTGGTATCCGCATAGCAATACCGACAATGAGTCCGGCAACAGTTGGTCAGCATCAGCGTAACGATAAGCGGACCGGTGTAGAGCCTTCGCGTCCGCAGGTCCAGATGTTTCCACAGAAAGCGGTTGGCGTCCGTCTGTGTAAAAGCGCTTTCCTCCATTCCGTCTTTTACCTCTATCAGTACACGTTTGGGAAAGTGAATAATCGTCCCTCCGCTTGTGGCTTGTATCGGTCCTTCATTCTCTATAAAGCGCTTCACCCATTGGGTTACTTCGCTTTCCGGACGGGAGAAAAAATCACTTAGCAAGGCCAAATTCTCTTTCAGCGTCCGCTTATAAGTGAAGAAACTCAGTAGCACGGCATGCAGCGGATGGATAAAGGTACACCAATGGCGGGAACAGTCCTGTTCGTTCCCACCTTTGGCATACAGCACTACCCGATGTATGTCCGGCCTCAACCGATAGTACGGATTGAGCACATACACTTGATCAAGATTGGGCGTCCGGTTCATTTTCCACATCTTTTATGCCGGACATGCCGGACAGGTAGCAGCCTAAGCCACAAGTCTTTACCGGATCCTCCGGTTCCTTTCCTCCTTCCACGTCCATCAGTTCGTCCAAGTTCAGCGGTTCTTCCTCCGCTTGCAGGCAACCGGAAATATTCTTTCTCAGTTCCTCTTGCGATTCTTGTTTCTTTTCCATCATACAATTCAGTTTTGGTTATCGTTTGCCGCAAATATAAAGCTGCAGAGTCCAGTGGCTCAGGACTGGACAAAAAAATGAGCATAAACAGACGTTTTTGTTCAACAGTCCTCCTGAGCAAGCGAAATTTCATTATCTTTGTACAAACATTCAAATGAGAACGTATCATGGCAACCGCATACAAAGCACTTCCGTATGGCATCTCGAACTTCCGGCGCATCCGGGAGGAGAATTATTATTTTGTAGATAAGAGTTCCTATATCCCCGTCTTGGAGGACGCGGCCAGTTTCCTGTTCCTCATCCGTCCGCGACGTTTCGGCAAGAGTCTGTTCCTCTCCATGTTGCGTTATTACTACGACATCGAGGAGAAAGACAATTTCGCCCGGCTCTTTGACGGACTCTGGATAGGGCAGCATCCTACCCAGTGGCAGGGAAAGTTCCAGGTGCTCCATCTGGACTTCTCGCAGACAGGGGGTGACATCGAAACGCTGGATAAGAACTTTGATGATTACATGATCGTACAGTACAGGGCTTTCGCCGAAAAATACGCGGCTTATTACCCGGCCGGCTATTTGGAGGGACTTGCACGTTACGACACCGCAAGCGCCATTATGAACTACGTCCACTCGGCGGCGCAACGGCAGGGCTGCAAACTGTATTTGATTGTGGACGAGTATGACAACTTCACCAACACGGTGCTCAACGAGCAAGGTGAAGCCATCTACCACGCCATGACCCACGCCAGCGGCTTCTACCGGGACGTGTTCAAGAAGTTTAAAGGCAACTTCGACCGCATCCTGATGTTGGGCGTCAGCCCTGTGACTATGGACGATGTGACCAGCGGTTACAACATCGCCACGAGCATTACCATGGACGGACGCTTCAACCAAATGTTAGGATTCAGCGAGACGGAAGTACGAGAGATGATTCGCTACTACCAGTCGGTAGGCGTGTTGCAGGCGGACGAAGACAGTCTGATAGCCGAAATGAAACCTTGGTATGACGGTTACTGCTTCTCGGAGGACGTGGTCTACACCGACCCGAAGATGTTCAACAGCGACATGGTGACTTACTATGTGAATCACTATATCCAACACGGATGTCCTCCCAACGAAATGTTGAATCGAGATATACGGGCGCAATACACCCCACTGAATCGTTTAATTAGCTTGAATTCATTTGACAGCAGTTATAAGGAATTTCTATTAAAAATTGTAAATGATGGTAGTGTGAGGAGTAAATTAGGCACTTCTTTTTCTATTAATCAGTTGACAGATCCGAGTATATTCATTAGTCTACTGTTTTATTATGGTATGCTGACTATTACGGGAACTTACGGTGCCATGCAGATATTGAGCATACCTAATAAGAGTTCGCGTCTGTTATACAATGATTATGAGGCATTGCGAGTGGAAGAGGAGGATGTGTCATAATGAGGAATGGCTTTCATTCTGTCATGTTGTTTAATCCGTGTCCATCAGTGGTTTAAATTCCCATTTATCGTATAAACTAAATATAATTAGTTTCTTACGCAAGTAAATATCTCCGTGCACTTGCCTTTAAAACCGAATGAGCTTTACCGGAAAACCGGATGAGGCTAAGTAGAAAGTTGTGTTCAAGCTTACGGTTGTATAACCGAAGCTTTCGGTTGTACAACTTAAACTTTCGGTTTTACAACCGAAACCTTCGGTTATAAAATATACTTAGGAAAAAAGAAGTTTTTATGAAGCCGAAATTCATAAGTTAGCAGAGGTATTAAGAGTTAAATGATAATTTATTAGTGACGAGCTACAAGCTACGAGCTACGAGTACGAGTAAAGCTGTTTGTTAATTCTGTCATTCTGAGCGAAGCCCGAAGGGCGTAGTCGAAGAATCTCACGTTTACAGGAACATACTTTATGTGAGATCCTTCGACTCCACTGCGTTCCGCTCAGGATGACAGATACTCACTTGTAGCTCGTAACTTGTAGCTGCGGGGCTCCGCCCCGCTAAATTCCCATTTAATGCACAAATTCATCCCGTTCGAAGTATAAACTCGTCACATCTTGTACAATCTTTTCTCATTCTGAAATACGGGCGAATTTTTTCCTCTCAATCAGCGCAGTATTTGCTCTCAATCAGCGCAGTGTTTCTCTCAAAATAGCGCAGTATTTGGGGTATAAACACTGCGCTGATTGAGAGCAAATAGCGCAGTGTTTTGAAAGAGCATAAACAGCTAATATTCAAGCACATAGCAAATATAGTGGTATTTAGAAACCATTTTTGCCTCCAGATGTATACACTAATTAACAATTTAACGAGTCAATATTGAATAGTTTTTAAAATGAAATGTACATTTTTTTCATAAGTAACTAATCAAAATTATCTTATAGCACACAGATGACACAGATGAGACTGATTTGCACAGATTATTTTTTAATAACATCTGTGGTCATCTGTTAAATCAGTGTTATCTGTGTGCCATAGTATAAGTTAATTCAGTTCACTTACTTATCTTTCAATAATGTATGTTCAAAAACAAACTGAAAATAGGCACTTACCCAAAATTTGCGGGGAAGAGGCTTTTACATACGGTTCTTCTGGGCGGTTCCTGCCCCAGTTCCTTTGTACTTGCTCTTGGTTGTGTTAAACTTGTAGCGTACGGTCAGGGAGAATTCTCTTCTGTCCAGATGATTTTCCTGATAAATAGAATAGTAACCACTACGTAAGTAATTATATTCTCTGTTGGTATCAAACAAGTCTGTGCCTTTCAGTTCTACGCTAAGGGCGTCTTGCAGAAAGCTTTTCCTAACAGAGATGTTCACACAGCCTTTCATCTTCTCCATATATGTATTTTGGGAAGCCCCCTTACTTCTAAGCCACGAGTCCAGACTAATTAGGAATCCTTTCGGAAGTTCCCACGTATTGTTAAATGTCAGCCTGAAAAGTGGCGTGTTCATTTTATAAGGCTGGCCTTGCGATTCTATAGTCAGCCATTGTTTTTCTATTGCCAGATTCCACATGGGTGACCAGCACCCGATGGTAGGAGAAGCGGAAAGGAACACAGTGAGCAAAGGCACCGATTTGTCCCAATTGCGATAGCGGAGCATCAGTTGCGGATTGTTGTCATCCATTAAGTCACCCCAATAAAAAATCCAGTCTTTCATTTGCGAAAATGAAATGCCTCCCTGCAAAAAACGCCAGACACCAGTCAATGTGACATCGTGAATGAACGTAGGCCGCAGTGTGGGATCTCCGGTCTGCATAGAATAACGGTCTATATAAGTCACATTATTGCTCAACTGACGATATGATGGCCGCACTGTTTTAGCAGTATAACTCAAGCGAGTCTGTACGTTACCCAACCGGGCATTGAAAGAAAAGTTGGGAAACACATTGTCGAACGTCCGACTTTGTTCATCAATCCGAACTTTGTCCTTGTAGTAATTGAACTTCACATGCTCGTACCGCAATCCCAATGACCAGTCACCCCATGGGAAGCTGCGGTTGTATTCGGCAAAGCCGGCAACATTGATTTCCTTTATTTGGCTGTATGAAGCGGGCACATAGTTCTCCACGTTCAGATAATCGTCATGACGGTTTGTATAAGTGCCTTCGCCGCCGAGAGCCAAAGAGCCTCCACCCAATGGGAATGATACGACCAACTTGCCGGCAGCCAGACGGTTTCTCACATTGCTAGTCGCATGTACGTTGCGATTCTCCATGGAAGTGCTGGTCTCATCAGTCAATCGGTTTGTTTCATACTTGTCTTGATAATAATCTGCGTTAAAGTCAATATTCAGTTTGTTAATCTGTCCACTGTAATATAAGTTTAAGCCATGGTCCGGATCTGCTTCCATGTCTGACAGGGAGCGGTTCTGTATGTTGTCATAATAGGTGTGGTTCTTCAGCGTATGGTTTTGTGTACAGTCAGTCCCTTCTGATTTTAGCCAGGCGCTCAGGCTGTATTTCATACCGACAAAGTTCTTTTCATTCAGCTGGAAGTTTATTCCCAGATCGGCAGTCAGGTAGCGCCTTTGGCTTTCAAACGTGGAAAGATTGTGATGTTCCCATAAATCATTCGCCTGCATCATCTGGTAGATGCGGGCGTCCTGTTCGGTTTCTATTTGAGTATATTGAAGCATCCCGAACACATCCATATTTTTATATCGATAATTCATGTTCGCCTGCTCTATCAGGTCCGTATGCTTGTTTTGATAATAGCTTGAACGTAAATTAATGCCCCATCCTTCCCCTTGCCGTCTGACGGTCTGGATACGTATCACTGCCTTTACGGTGGCATCATAACGTGCGCCCGGATTTTGTATGACTTCGACATTCCTTATCTCTTCGGAACTGAGCTGCTCCAATTCCGATAAATCCCGCACTAACCTGCCATTGATGTAAAAGACGGGCTTTCCTTTCCCTATCACCTCGTAGGAGTCTTCTTCCTTGACGATACCTGGCAGTTTTTCCAACACGTCATTTGCCGAGCCGGCCTTGCTTAGTACACTGTTCTCCACATGGGTCACTAAGGCATCGTTTTTCATTCGGGTTACAGGCAGATTGCCTTTCACGACTATTTCGTCCAGAATTTGGGTATCCGGAGTCAACTGCAATAATAGCTCATCGCCCACCGCATAGGTTTTATATAAAGTGGTGTACCCGATGCATGACACTTTCAGTAAACCGTTGGATAATTCTGACGAAAGTTGAAAGCGTCCGTCTGCCCCGCTTACCGATCCGGTCTGAAAAGCGGAGTCCGGCAAGGCAAACAGGACCACGTTGGCAAACTCTACAGGTTCATTGGCCTCATTTACAATCTTACCTATCAAATTCTGAGCTTGTGCCACAGCTATATTCAGGACTGACAATATCGGAATAAAAAACAGATAGCTCGTTTTCATATTATATCTAAAGAATCTATAATGTACAAAGATAGGGAAAGGTGATTAAATAACAACTAATGATTCTTTCAATTTAAATCTTTGCCTTATGAGAGGCTTGGTACATTCTTTCAAGCAAAACACGTTTGGCAAAATCGATCTTCTCCTCCATATTGTTATATAGGCAAAAAGAAATTGGATGTTCTATTTTTTTTGGGAACATCCTGCATTACAAATTGGCATAATGGGGCAAGATAAACAAGAAGCATAATTGAATACACTGATTTTTTTTCGTTTAGCATATGTATCTTTCCATCTTATAGAGCCATCATCTTGTAATTTTCCCTCACAATTGTCTTCTGTATAATCCCTAGCTGTACATTTAAACACATCTCCATTATAATTAATAGTAACGCTGTTCTTTTTGTCTGCATAGCAGGTATTTCGTATAGTATTAGGATTGCTATAAAAAGTAACGCATTCAAAACCGTTATCCCTAATATCGTTGACTATAGCATCCATATCATTTATAACAGAATCATTTTCCTGCCACACTTTCTGAATAGAAAAATGTAGAAGTTTTCTTTCCGCTAAAGTTAAGTCGAAAAAATCTTTCAATAATTCTGTAACTTTCATCCTGGTCTCAGCAGAGACATTGATTCGGACCGTAACCGAAAATCCCTTTTTTACACATAAAATAATATTAGATATAATCTTATCGTATGTGTTCGAACCAGGTGTTGTAAATCGTATCAAGTTATGTCGTTCTTTATTCCCATCTAGCGTTATTTGGAAATGCTTTACAGAATGGTGTACACAAAAATCCAAGATATTTTCATTTAGAAAATAACCATTAGTTGTAAATCCGGAAATGAGTTTGATACCATACATAGTAGCGTAAGCATTTGCTTCAGCAAGTATCGGTTTCACAATATCTTTAAAATACATTAGGGGTTCCCCTCCAAACCAATGTATCCTTAGTACTTTCAATTGCCTATGCGTATCTATTGTTGATTTTATGTATCTGATAACGTTTTCTCTAGTTTCAAGAGACATTTTAGCACCAGCAATATGCGTTTCATAGCAATACCAACAATGAAAATTGCAATTTATAGTAGGATTTATAATGATCTCATATAATGATTCTTTATTATTCTCTTGCTCCAAATATGAGGCTACAATAGAAAGCTCGTCCACATCGTCATTGACTATAAATTTTTCATTGGCCATTACTTTATAAATACGAGAAGATTGATTTACTATATGCATTAAATCATATTGCAACATCTTCGCAGTCAATGCATAAACTTCTTTTTTAATCGATATGGCGGTGTTATACAGTGTGTTGTACCCTAATATTACATTTCCCTGTTCAAAGAATATATTAAACAAACTATTTTTCATATCGGCTATTTTTATATGAGGGTGTATCACAATGTAAAGTCACTATCATTTTGTCACTCCGAACACAGTCAAGGGGTCTCATATAGTATTACGTGAGATGTTTCGACTCCGTTTTGCTCCGCTCAATATGACAGCATGACAGCAATCTTGCATTTTGATACACCTCTTAATCAACGATGCATAAACAAAATTGCAGTCAAATCATTGACCACATTTGTTATTATTACATTCACATTGAAAATAATTTTTATCATCAGGATCACCATCATCAGGATTGTTAATCTTGATATTATCAATGCCGCCCTCTACTTGTTCAGCCTCTTGTTGGCTAAGTAACTCTTCTTCGTTAAAACCTTTGTTGTCTTGTTGTTTCAGACCATTCGTTTCTTTTTGCGTACTCATAATGAAAATACATTTTAAAGTGAATAATAATTTATTGATTGTTAGAACTAGTTCTTTTGCCGCAAAACTATACCACCGGAGTCCAACGGCATCGGACTGGGCAGAAAAAAACAGGAAATATTTCATTTTTGCTTATCCAATGAATTTGTCTGGATGCGTATTCTCTTTTTCTCGGTTTCTTCTCTAATAAATACATACTTTTTCTTTTAAAAATTTTCCTTTTTTAATATTTACTATTACTTTTGGCGAGAATTTAAAAAATGATGTTTTATGAATAGAATGCTATACCATATTATATATATAAACCCGTTGGCGGAATTAATTTGGTTTGAGAATTATGTTTAAAAAGTTGCGCATATCGCTGATTTTTATTAACTTAG